>NZ_JBATQW010000046.1:0-57869 GCF_049292215.1 Geothrix sp.
GAGCTGCTCACCTGGAACGCCGATGTGTGGGCCGAGGCCGTGCCCTTCGGCCGCCTGCGGGCCGCCCACCGCGCCACCCGCGCCACCCTCAGCTGGCTGCTCGTCCCGCATCCGGGCGGCCGCTGGAATCCCGTGTGGATGGATGAGCAGGACCGTGTGCTGCCCAAGGATGAGGTGGGCCCCCAGGGACCCTTCCACTTCACCGGTGCCGCCGCCTGGTCCCCCGAGGCCCTAGCCCTGCTGCCGGAGGGGCCCAGCGAGGTGAACGACCTGCGGCCCCGTCTGCCTATCCACCTGGGCGTGGTCGCCGAGCCCTTCGCCTGGCGGGAGGTGGGCACCGCCGAGGCCCTCCTCCAGGCCGCCGCGGAGCTGGCCCCGGAGCAGGAGGGCCGTCTGCCCGGCTGCTACGTCCATCCCACATCCCGGCCCGCCGGAAGGCTCACCCGCTGCGTCCTGGGCCCCGGCGCCTCGCCCATGCCCTCCATCACCGATGCCGACGCCCTCTGGTTCGAAGAAGGCGGCCACCAGGTGCGGCTGGGGCTCTGACATTCGTGCCTGGAAAGCCAACCGCGAATGACGCGAATGGGCGCGAATGCCGATGCTTCCCCGCCGTTCACCCTCCGCCATGCCTCTGGGCAGGTGCCGTCGCTTTATCGGCGTTCATCGGTGGTTAAAAGGTCCTTTCCTGAGGCCTGAACCCACGTCGGCTGTGGTTGACGATCCCTCGTTGCAGGATCAAAAGCTGGAACACCGATGAACACCGATAAAAGCTGATGAACACCGATCAAGATGGGGCCCATGCGGCGTGTGGCCTCACCCTACTTTGTCCCCGTGGATCTCCGGCCAGAAGGCGGTTTCCCGGTTCCTCCGTGGCTGAAAGCCCGTCCGGGAGTACCCTGGTCGGATGGATCCCCGTCTGCAACGCGCGCTGGACCGCTGGGCCCTGGCCGATCCCCAGGCCCTGGCCGGGGATGCGGGGGCGCGGCAGTACTTCCGGGTGCTGCACCCGCAGCTGGGCACGGCCCTGGTGGTGCTGCACCCGCTGGACACGCCCGAGAAGACGGATGACAGCTACTTCGAGTTCCGGGCCCTGCAGGCCTACCTGGATCCCCTGCTGCGCGTGCCCACCATCGTCGCCAGCGACGACGCCGACCGCTGCCTGCTGGTGGAGGATCTGGGTGACACCACCCTGGAGCGCCGCCTGGTGGAGCACCCCGAGGAGGAACTGGCCTGGGCCGAGAAGGCGGGTTGGCTGCTCACCACGCTGGCCGGACCCCTCACCCTGGGCGCCCCGGGCCACACCTTCTTCATGAGCCGTAGCTTCGACCAACCCAAGTTCCAGTTCGAGTGGGACTACTGCCGCCAGAACTTCTTCCAGGACTTCCTGCAGAAGGAACCCCCCCGCTGGCTCGACCGCATGATGGACGAGGTGCACGCCAGCCTGGAGACCCGAGCCCGCTTCTTTGTCCACCGCGACTTCCACGTGCGCAACCTCATGGTGCACGGCGACCGGCTGGTGGCCATCGACTTCCAGGACGCCCGCCGGGGCGCGGCCACCTACGACCTGGCCAGCCTGCGCTACGACGCCTACTGGGACTGGTCCAAGGAGGCGGGCCGCGCCCTCATCGCCCCCCTGCAGGCCGAGCTGGGCTGGAGCCACGAGGCCCTGCTGGAAGAGCTGAACCTAAGCGCCCTGCAGCGTAGCCTCAAGGCCCTGGGCACCTTCGGCCACCAGCTCGTGCACCGCAAGAAGGCCCACTTCGCCCCCGCCGTGCCGCGCACCCTGCGCCACCTGCGTGGCCACTTCCAGCGCATGAACCACCAGGACGGTGTCCTCGCCAGCGAGCACCTGCTGCGCCTAGCCGAGGAGCGGCTGCTGAAGGGTTAGGGGCGATGCTCGGGGGCCGGGCGCTTTTGCCGAGAACGCAGTAAGGTCAAGGAGGGATCGGCGATCTTTTCGCGAGAATCCCTTCCTGAACAGGTCGCGTGCGGTGGACCATGGGCAGAGAACCATCCACCTGAAAGGCCCCTTGCGAGGTGCGTCTTGAACGGAGACAAGGAAGCCGTACTGACCAAGGAGTTGGCCGACCTGGGGAGACGTTACTCAGAATTGCATGCTCGTGATTCGGCATTAATCGGGCAGATGCAGCTGTTGGCCGAGACTTCGTCCAAAGCCGCAACACGCGCCGCAGGTGCGGCAGACAGGTCCTTGGTGGCCGCGAAATCCGCCTATGAAGCTGTGACGGGGGCTCTGGCTGGGGATGTCGCGGCTGCCGTCAAAGGTGCCGTTGTGGCCGCAACGGCATCGGCTGCAGCAGCCACGGAGGCAGCGGCCTTTTCCGCCGAAGCCGAGGTGCGAGATGCAGTGACCTGCTTTGAGTTGTCTGGAGCGGCGGCTACAGCCGCCAGAGAAGCCTCCGAAGCAGCAGAACGGGCCATCCAAGTCGCTCAAAAAGCCAAAGCAATGCTGAAAGAGCAGGATCCAGGTTCGCTTTGACTGGTCGGCGGCCGGGCCTTCCACTCAGCGAGGGACCCGGAGGCATTGCCGCGCATTTGGGCTCACCTGTCGGCGAGCAGCACCTACTTGGCGGCGCCGCAGAGGTGGAAGTCGGCGGCCTGGCTCATGGTCACGGTGAATACCAGCTCCTGCTGGACGACGGCCCAGTGGGGGCTCTGGCCCGGGATGAACAGGTAGCCGCCGGCCCCCAGGCGGGTGCCCTTGGCCTTGTCCACGGTCTCCCCGCCACCGAAGATGGCGCTGCCCGAGAGGATGGTGACGGTCTCGTCGGCGGTGTGGGTGTGGGCGGGGATGGTCATGCCCTTGGGGAACTTCATGAGCAGGACCGAGGGGCCCTTGGTGGGGTCGCCGCTCTGGACCGCCAGCTGGCCGCCCTTGATGAAGGGGTGGGCCCCCCACTTGGTGTCCGCCGCCTTCACGAGGGCGCCCTCGGCCGCGCCGAGAGACAGGACTCCGAGCGACAGACAGGCGAGCAGCACGCGCTTCATGACAGCCTCCTTGGGCAGGTTCGGGGACAAGGGTGGCAGCCGGTTTCCTCCAAGCATAGGCATTGATACAAAAATAATGCTCTATTCCCAGGCTCCCAGCCCGCCTGGCTGTGCCCCGGCCCAGGCTAGACTGGCGCATCCCCCGTTCCGCCCAGCCAAGTCCCGCCCCGGAGGTTCCATGCCCCAGGTCCGCCGCCCCCTTTCATCCTCCCTGCTGGCCCTGCTGCTGGGCACGGCCCTGCTGGCCCAGACCCCCAAGCCCGCCGCCCTGCTCAGCGAGCTGCCCGCCGAGTTCCAGGTTGCCACCGGGGACTGGGACCACACCCGCCGCGTGGAGATGGTTCCCATGCGCGATGGGGTGAAGCTGAACACCATCATCCTGGTGCCCAAGGGGGCCCGACCAGGAGCATCGGCCGCGCCGATCCTGCTGACACGAACGCCCTACAACGCCGTGGAGCTCACCAGCCACGCCCACAGCGCCCACCTGGGGCCCGTCCTCCAGGGCTACGACAACGTCACCGACCTCATCGTGGAGGGCGGCTACATCCGGGTAGTGCAGGACGTGCGCGGCAAGCACGGCTCCGAGGGCGACTACGTCATGAACCGGCCCCTGCGCGGGCCCCTGAACGGCACCCAGGTCGATCACAGCACGGACACCTACGACACCATCGAGTGGCTGGTGAAGCACCTGCCCGAGAGCAACGGCCGCGTGGGCATCCTGGGCATCTCGTACGACGGCTTCCTGCCTCTCATGGCCCTGGTAGATCCCCACCCGGCCCTGAAGGCCACCGTGCCCATGAACCCCATGGTGGACGGCTGGCGCGGCGACGACTGGTTCCACCATGGTGCCTTCCGCGCCCAGAACCTCAGCTACATCTACGACCAGCAGGCCACCCGCACGGGCGAGGTGAAGTGGTGGACCAGCCACTTCGACGACTACGACATGTTCCTACAGGCGGGCTCCACCGGCGCCCAGGCCAAGCGCCGCGGCATGGACCAGCTGGGCTTCTGGCGCAAGATCGCCGAGCACCCCTCGTACGACAGCTTCTGGCAGCAGCAGGCCATGGATCAGGTGCTGGCGCAGCGGCCGCTGACGGTGCCGACGATGCTGGTCCACAGCCTCTACGATGCCGAGGACATCTACGGCGCCGTTGCTGTGTGGAAGGCCCTGAAGCCGAAGGACAGCGCGAACCTGCTGTACCTGGCCATGGGCCCATGGAACCATGGCGGGCAGATCGGCGACGGCAGCAGCCTGGGTCCCCTGAGGTTCAGCCAGGACACCGGGCTGCAGTTCCGCCAGAACGTGCTGCGCCCTTTCCTCGACCAGCACCTGAAGGGCGGGCCCAGGGCGGACCTGCCACCCGTGAGCGCCTTTGAGACGGGCACCAACACCTGGAGGAAGCTCCCGGCCTGGCCTCTGGCAGGGGAGGGCTCCGCCGTGAAGGCCACGCCCTACTACCTCCGCGCGGGACTGGTGGTGTCCACCGCGCCGCCCCGGGCGGACGAGGCGCCCTTCGACGCCTACGTGTCCGACCCCGCCAAGCCCGTGCCCTTCAGGGCGCGGCCCATCCAGCCTGTGGGCTACGACAAGGGCCTGACCTGGCCCCAGTGGCTCACGGACGACCAGCGGGAAGCCTCGGGCCGCACGGACGTGCTGGCCTACCTCTCAGAACCCCTCAAGCAGCCCCTGCGCCTCAGTGGAGAGCCCGTGGCGAACCTGGTGGCCGCCACCAGCGGCACGGACAGCGACTGGGTGGTGAAGGTGATCGACGTGTACCCAGACGAGGTGGCCAGCCAGCCGCAGATGGGCGGCTACCAGCTCATGGTGTCGGCGGACATCTTCCGGGGCCGCTACCGCGAGAGCCTGGCGGCGCCCAAGGCCCTGAAGCCCGACGCGCCCCTGGTCTACCGCTTCGCCCTGCCCACGGCGAACCATGTCTTCCTGCCGGGCCACCGCGTCATGGTGCAGGTGCAGTCCAGCTGGTTCCCCCTCTACGACCGCAACCCCCAGACCTTCGTGCCCAACATCTTCTTCGCCCAGCCCGCGGACTACCGCCCCGCCACCCAGCGCATCTTCCACGCCCCCGGCCAGGCCAGCTTCGTGGACTTGCCGGTGGTGAAGTAGCACAGTCGGAGCACCCGTCATGGAACAGCCCCCTCCAACCCCCGAAGCCGCCACGGTTCGCCAGCTGCTGGAGCGCTGGGCGGAGGCCACCCGGACCAACCGGCTGGATGACGTGCTGCAAGACCATGACCCCAAGGCGCTGATCTACGACGTGCTGCAGCCCATGAAGCATGAGGGCGCCGAGGCCTATCGGCGCAGCTGGGGGGATTGGCAGCCCGAGACCACCGGCGGGGAGCGCTTTGGGTGGGAGGACCTGGCCGTGGTCGCCGAGGGGGACCTTGCCTTCGCCCACGGCTTTATCCGGTGCGGGGGCCTCCTGCCCAATGGCAAAGCCTTCGAGGATCTGGTGCGGGCCACCTTCTGTCTCCGTCGCGTGGGCGGCGCCTGGCAGGTGGTGCACCAGCACATCTCCAAGCCCTTGCCCGCCTGACTTTGCCGACTCCGAAAGAGCACCTTGAACATACCCAGCTCCGACCTGAACCACCTCCTCCGCACCCTGGATCCCGTGCTGCACGAGGGTGTGTACGCCTTCGCGTCCCTGCCGGCCGGGACCGACCTCCGGGGCCTGGAGCCGCTGGCCACCTTCCAGGAGGACGAGGGCCTCACGGTGGTGCTGAAGGAGGGGGCGGCCCTGGCCCGCCAGCTGCCAGTGCTGTTCCGCGCCGCCTGGATCACCCTTCGGGTCCACTCGGATCTGCAGGCCGTGGGCCTCACAGCCGCCTTCTCGCAGGCCCTCGCCGAGGCCCGCATCAGCTGCAACATCCTCGCCGGGGCCCACCACGACCACCTCTTCGTGCCCGTGGAGGAAGGCCCACGGGCGTTGTCGGTGCTGCGGGAGCTGCAGCGGCGCGGGGGCGCCTGAGCTAACGGGTGGCAGGTTCGGCGAAGGTCACCCGCTGGCGGCCGGGCTTCAGGGCCACGCGCAGGCGCTGGAACAGGGGATCCGCGCCGCCCTCGGCCAGGGGCTGGGCCAGCTTCAGGGTCCGGGGTAGCAGCAGCACCAGCTCCCGGGCCCGGGTGATGCCGGAAAAGCTCACGCCCTTGGCATCCAGCTCCACGCGCAGCCGCTCGCCCGCGCCGCGGCGGTAGGCCTCGCTTTCGCCATCATCGCTGAACACGGTGAAGGCGGTGGGCGTCGGCCCCGGCAGCAGGATCAGGCCCTCGGTGCCGGCTCCGGCGTCCACGGGGAGGATGGCACCCTCCCGGTAGAAGAGGGGGAAGCGGTCGAGGCTGAGGGGGATCGCCACCTCGCTGCCGCCGACCTGGCGTTCCAGCGTGAAAGCGTCATACCAGGCGCCCTTCGGCAGCCGCACACGCTTGACCGATTCGTGCTCAAGGGGCTGGGTGACGGGGGCGACCAGGATCGCGTCGCCGAAGAGGAAGGCCGAGGTGTCCGTGCGCAGCGCCGGATCGGCGGGATCCAGGAAGAACAGGGGCCGCAGCATGGGGTGCCCCTCGGACCACACCTGATAGGCGGTGCTGTAGATGTAGGGCAGGAGCTGCTGGCGGCGATCCAGCACGGCTTTCACCCGGGCCATCCAGGTGTCGCCGTAGATCCAGGGCTCCCGGGGGCCTGTGCCGTGGGCGCGGTAGACGGGCGTGAAGGCGCCGAACTGCTGCCAGCGCAGGTAGAGCTCGGGATCCGGCGGCATGGCCTCGCCGCCCCGGGTGATGAAGCCACCCACGTCGGAGCCCCAGAAGGGCAGGCCCGAGAGGGACGCCGACAGGCCGAGGGGGAGCTGGTCCTTCAGGCCCTTCCAGCTGGCGGGGACGTCGCCGGACCAGGTGGACACACCCATCCCGGCGATGCCGAGGTAGCCCGAGCGGCTGAGGATGAAGGGCCGACGGTCGGGGTGGGCGGCCAGGAAGGCGCTGCGCACGAGCTTGGCCCATTTGAGGTTGAAGGCGTTGTGGAAGGCCCGCTCGTCGTACTCGCCCTGCGCGCCGAAGCGCGCCTCGCCCGGCACCCGCTCCGGCTCGCCCAGGTCGATCCAGAAGCCGTCCACTCCTTCCCTGGCCAGCTTCTTGTAGCGGCCGCCGAGCAGCTCCGCAGCCCGCGGCGCCAACGGGTTGATGACGCCCCCGCCGAAGTCCTTGCCGAAGTCCCACCAGTCCTTCCAGAGCACGGTCTTGCCCTTGGCGTCCTTCGCCAGGGTGCCCGCAGCGTCGAGCTCCGCGAAGGCCTGGGAGTCCCGGGTGAAGAAGGGTTCTGAGATGGTCACCAGCTTCACGCCCTTGGCATGCAGCCAGGCAGCCAGCCCCTCGGGATCGGGGAAGGCCTCGCGGTTCCAGGCCAGGTCGCCCATGCGCTTGAACCAGTAGAGGTCGAGCACGATGGCCGACAGGGGCAGCTTGAAGCGCCGGAAGAGCTCCACCGTCTGGCGTACCTCGGCCTCGGTGCGGTAGCCGTAGCGGGACTGCAGGTAGCCGTAGGCCCAGCGGGGCAGCAGGCTCTGCGAGCCGCTCAGGCGGTACCAGCGGGCCACCAGGGCGGCGGGATCGGCGTCGCTCCAGGCGTAGAGGTCGAGGCGTCCCGTGGTGGTGCTGAGGGTGACTTCGCGGCCCTTGGCCACATCCACCTGGTCCCGACCTGCGGCATTGAAGGCCACGGCCAGGCCCGAATCCGAGAAGAAGAAGGGCATGTGCAGGTAGGTCTGGTCGCCGAAGTGGGGCTCGTGGTACAGCTCCAGACTCTCGTCCGTTACGCCCAGGGCTTTCACGGCCTGACCGAAGCCGTGGAATGCCGTGGCGCCGTCAGCCACGAGGCGCAGGGTGAGGCGGGCGGCATCGCCCTCTAGGGTGAGGTGGAAGGGGCGACCGCCCTTGGGGGTCACGGTCACCTTGGCGGGGCCTGTGGGGGCCAGGCGATAGCCGCCGCCCTCCAGGAGCGCCGTACCCGGCACGGGGTGGAAGGGCGCCCCGGACGGAAAGTCGAGGGTGACAGGCGGCAGGGCCGGGCTTGCGCCCTCCGCCGTGGCCGTGATCCGCAGTAGGCCCCCCTCGGCCAGGGTGACGCGGGCCTGGGCCTTGGCGGTGCGGAGGACCAGGGAACTGTCCTGGGCCAGCAGCAGGAGGCTGCCAAGCGCCAGGCCGAGCATCAGGAGTCGGGGGAGGAGGATCCGTGGTCTCATGGCTCGACTGTACGAGGGGTGCGCCTACTCGCCCAGCAGCTCCTCCACGAAGGCGGGCACCAGGTCCGTGGCGCGACCGGTGCGGGCTTCCTGGAAGGCGCTGGCCACCCGGCTGGGCTCCAGGTTCAGCTCGACGGTGCGGGCGCCGGGGGCCACGGCCTGCACGAGGCCCGCGGCGGGGTAGACGTGCCCGCTGGTGCCGATGGCCACGAACAGGTCGCAGCGCCCCACGGCATCGAAGATGTGGTCCATCTCCAGGGGCCGCTCGCCGAACCAGACGATGTGGGGGCGCAGCCGTCCCAGCTCGCAGGTCGGGCAGTGGCTGGCGTGGTCCAGGTCCCCGGGCCAGGCGTGGACGATTCCACAGGCCAGGCAGCGGCCCTTCAGGAGCTCGCCGTGCATGTGCAGCAGGTGCTGCGACCCGGCCCGGTCGTGGAGGTCATCCACGTTCTGGGTCACCAGCAGGAAGCTCCCCTCCCAGGCGCGCTCCAGCCGGGCCAGCGCCTGGTGCGCGGCATTGGGCTGCACGGTGGCCAGGCTGCGGCGCCGCTCGTTGTAGAAGCGGTAGACCAGGGCGGGGTTGTGGCGGAAGGCTTCGGGCGTGGCCACCTCTTCCACGCGGTGGTTCTCCCAGAGGCCGTCGGCATCGCGGAAGGTGCGCAGGCCACTCTCGGCGGAGATGCCCGCCCCGGTGAGGACCACGATGCGGGCATTCAGCGGGAGGGACATGGCCTATTTCCGGTGACCCAGGTCCAGCACCTTGCCGTCCACTGCGCCGGGCTTCAGGCCCAGCTCCCGGGCCAGGGTGGGGGCCAGGTCCACGGTGCGCACCGGCTCGCGGCGATGGCCTCCCTTCCATGGGCCCCAGAAGATGAGCGGCACCCGGCGGTCATAGGCGTTGGGTGTGCCGTGGCCAGTGATGTAGTCGGGGGTGGGCGTGTTCATCACCACCATGGGCTTGAAAGCCACGAGGATGTCGCCACTGCGCGCGGGGTGGAAGCTGCGACGCAGGAGGCCTCGGAGGCTGGAATGCCGCGGGCTGTCCGTGGGGGCAGGATCCGTGGCGGCGAGCTCCTCGGCGGTGAAGGCATCGGCCACCTCGGGTCGGGCCCTCAGCCAGGCTTGGGCCGCCTGGAGCACGGCCCGGCGCTGCAGGCGGGCCGCCTGCACGGTGGCCTCGACCAGGTAGAGGTTGTTGGCCTCTGGGTTCGCTAGGACCAGGTCGGCATCTACCTTGAAGGTGGCCCTGAGGTCGGCCTGCAGTGCGGATATGAAGGGCTCTGCGAGCGCCCGGCGGGCGGGAAGACCCTGCTCGAGGAGCGCCTCAGGCAGGTCCAGTCCCCCGTGATCCGCGCTGAGCACCACCCAGGCGCCGGGATGACGGCGCTGGAGGCGGTCGAGGAGGCGGCCCAGGGTGCGATCCAGGCGGTGCATCTGGTCCCGCATCTCCGTGCTGAGGATGCCGTAGCGGTGGCCGATGTAGTCCGTGGCGGAGAAACTGATGGCCAGGAGGTCGGTGGCCGGACCCCGACCCAGCTTCTCACCCTCCAGCAACGCCTCGGCGGCCTCCAGGGTCACGGTGTCCAGGAACGGGGTGCGCCGGAAGCGCCCCTCAAAGCCGCTGTCCACGGGCATGCCCGCGCCCTGGATGAGCCTGGGCAGGGTGCCGTTGCGGACGGTCAAGGCACCGACGGTCCACTGCCCTGAACGGCCCTCGAGGGTGCCCGGGTCCTTGGACCAGAGCCAGCTGTCCGTGCCGATCCGCTCTGACAGGCTTCGGTCGTAGCGCATCAGCCAGGTGGGCAGGTGATCACCATAAGTGGTGGAGGTGCTGAAGCCCGCGGCACCGGTGAACCAGTAGACCCCCGTGGGCCTGCGCCCGGCCATGAGAATGGCGGCGCGGTCCTTGCCCGAGACGGAGAATACGCGGCTGCCCGGTACCTGGGCCTGTAGCCAGTCCCCCAGGCCATCCCCGAGGAAGCGCTCGTTGGAGGAACTCGCCTGCGCCGGTGCGTGGAGCGCCCTGGTTCCGGCATCTTCCACGCAGTTGACGACCTTGCCCGTGGCTCGGTCGAGCCACCGATTCTCGACGATACCGGTGTTCGCGGGGAAGCGGCCCGAGAGCAGCACCGAGTGGCCGGGGCCGGTCTCCGTGAAGCCGTGGTCGTGGTAGGCCTCGGTGAAGAAGACCCCTTCCCGGCGCAGCCGGGCGATGCCCTGAGTAAGCTCAGGGCCGTATGTCTGCATCAGTTCGGAGGAGAACTGATCGATCGAGATCACGACCACAAGTTTTGGGCGAGCCTTTGCCGAAGAGGTGGCAACCAGGATCGGGAGGAAGGTGAGGGCAGCCAGCGCGGATCGGATCATCAGAAGGCCACGCCCACGCCGAAGGTCCACAGGCGTTCGAATTCCTGTCCACTGCCCTGGGCGGAGAAGTAGGCCGCCAGGTCCGAGGAGCTGCTGAGCTTCACCGGACGATCCTTGGTGACGGGCTGCTGGTAGCTGGCCGCCAGGTAGGGGTGCACCACCACGGAGGGAATGCGCCAGCGGGCGCCCACCCGCAGCCAAGTGCGGCTGAGGTCCTTGGTGGATGCGGCGCCGGCCGTGTCGTAGCGGTAGTGCTGTAGGCGCTGGATGAGGCCGAACTCCCCGGCGAGCCCCACGAAGGGCACCCAGAGCTGGGCGTGGAGGCCCACACCTAGGCCCTGCTGCTTGAGCTTCGTGGCCTGGGTGGTGCCGCCCTGGTTGAGGCTGCCGTCGGCCGTGAACTGGGAGACTTCCACGCCGCCCTCCAGCTTGAGCAGGGGGCCCAGCTGGAAGAGGCGCCGGTTCGCCGAGGCGATGAAGCCGCGGCCCGAGTCCAGGTCCCCGGAGACCAGCTGGCCCGAGCCGCTGAGGAGGGTCTGCGGCAGGCTCTGGCCGCTGGGGCGGGGCAGCTCCAGGCGCAGATCCCACTGGGCGCTGAGGGGCAGCGCCGCGAAGCTGAGGGACAGGAGGGCAAGGCGCATCGGGGCTCCGGCAGAACCTCCGATCATACCCTCAGCCCGTGCCACGACTATGTCGGTGGGGGCTCATTTCCACTTGATGCTGCAGCCTCGACTGGGCGGCTGCTCTGAGGAGACAGGCCGGCCCACCAACAGAGCCTCCGTGGCCGCATCGAGGTCACGCACCTTGACCTGGGCGGCGTCGCGCCAGCTGTCGTCCATGCGGCCGCGGTAGACGAGCTTTCGCCCCCGGTCGAAGAGGAAGAAGTCCGGCGTGCAGACGGCGCCGAAGACCCGGGTCACCGCCTGGGGCGTGTCCTTGAGGTAGGGGAAGACGAAGCCCTGGCCCTTGGCCTGGGCCTGCATATCCGCGAGGGATTCCTTGGCGTGGGTGTCCACGTCGTTGGCGTTGATGGCCAGCACCGTGACATTGCCCGCGTACTGCTTCGCATAGGCGTTGATGCGGGCCTGGGTGGCCAGCACGTAGGGGCACTCGGTACTGAGGAACACCACCATCAGGGGCAGGGGGGAGGCGGGCCCGTGGACCTTCCCATCGGTGCCCGGCAAGCTGAAGGGCGGGCAGACGTCGCCCAGCTTCAGGCCCGGCGCCTGGGCCACCAGAGCTGCGGCGAGGAAGAATGGAGCCATGGCTCGGATCATCGGGACCTCCACTTGATGCTGCAGCCCATGCTCGGCTGCTGGACTTCGAGGGGGTCGCGCCCCGCAAGGACGCCCTCGATGGCCTCCTGCAGCTCCTGGCGCGTGACGCGGCTCGCATCCTTCCAGTTGTCGTCCAGACGGCCCCGGTACATCAGGCGGCGGTGGGAGTCGTAGAGGAAGAAGTCCGGCGTGCAGACAGCGCCCAGGTCGCGCGCCACAGTCTGCTCCTCGTCCCAGAGGTAGGGAAAGGCGTAGCCCTTGGCCGCGGCCCGCTGGCGCATGGCCTCGAAGCTGTCCTCGGGATGGCTCACGGCGTCGTTGGCGTTGATGCCCACCACGGCGCAGCGGCCGGCGTAGGCCCGGGCCAGGGCGTCGAGGCGGTCGTCGATGGCCTGCACGTAGGGGCAGTGGTTGCACATGACCACCACCAGCAGGGCGGGGCAGTGGAAGTCGTGCAGCGACCAGAGGCGGCCATCCACGCCGGGCAGGGTGAAGTCGGGACAGGCCGTGCCCAGCGGGACCATGGTGGATTCCATGAGTGACATGGCAACCTCCGGAGTGCTCCTCTCATCGTACGCCGCGGGGCAAGGGTTGTTTTTTGCCCCGTCATTTTTTTGACTTGACCCCTAGTTCTCTGCCCCTAGGCTGGTTGCAATCAAGGAGCCCATGACCCAGCTGCCCCGCCTTCACTGGTCCACCCTCGGGGACGATACCGGGGGGCTGGAGCATCGGTGGGCCGCCCTCTGGGATGTGACGGTGGACCGCGGTACCGCGCCCGCCCTGGCGCCGCGCGATGTGGATCTGTGGGTGATCAGCGCCAAGGGCGCCTGGCCCCCACCGGAGTTGAACCGCATGATGGCCGAGGTGGCGGCCCTGCCCATCCTGTTGGGCCTGCAGCCGGACTCGGCGTCCATGGATCCCAAGGCGCTCTCGGAGTGGGGGTCCCTGGGCTCGGTTCGCTGGGGCGTGCTGGGGCCCGAGCCGCCCATGCCGGGTCTGCGGCCCCGCTCGGGCACCACCACCCAGCTGAGCGCATCGCAGGCCCTGGCCTTCGGGCTGGTGGGCACCAGCGTGGCCATGCAGGATGTGCTGGCCCGCGCCCGCGCCGCCGCTGCCACTCGCGCGACGGTGCTGCTGCTGGGCGAGAGCGGCACGGGCAAGGAGGTCATCGCCCGGGCCATCCACCGCATGAGCGCCGACAACACGGAAGCCTTCGTGGCCGTGCACTGCGGCGCCATCCCCGAGAACCTGCTGGAGTCCGAGCTCTTCGGCTACAACAAGGGCGCCTTTACGGATGCCCGCAAGGACACGCCGGGCAAGTTCCGCGAGGCCCACGGCGGCACCATCTTCCTGGACGAGGTGGGCACCATGCCCCTGGGCGCCCAGGTGCGCCTGCTGCGGGTGCTGCAGGAGCGCGAGGTGCAGCCCCTGGGCGGCGGTGCGCCGGTGAAGGTGGATGTCCGCGTCATCACCGCCTCCAATGTGGACCTGTGGAAGAAGGTGCAGGATGGCAGTTTCCGAGAGGACCTTTTCTACCGGCTCGAGGTGGTGCCCATCACCATGCCCCCCCTCCGCGCTCGGCGGGAGGAGGTGCCCTTCCTGGCCCAGCACTTCCTCAACCGCAAGGCCCGCGAGCACGGCCTCTACCCCAAGGCCCTGCATCCCAGCGTGGATCCCCTGCTCATGTCCCTCCCCTGGCCCGGCAACGTGCGCCAGCTGGAGAACGCCATCGAGCGGGCCATCGTGCTGTCGGGCACCCGCCCCGTCCTGACCCGGGAGGATTTCGCCTTCCTGGCCGAGCGCATGGGCGAGGCGACTCCTGCGGAGGCCCACGGCGAAGCCCCCAGGGCCGGCTTCACGCCCCTGCCCGCCGACGCCTTCGCCCCCCAGGCCGCTCCGGCCTTCGGCATGGACCTGCCCGCCGAGGGGCTGGACCTCAACCAGGTGGTCTCCGACATGGAGAAGAACCTCATGCTGCAGAGCCTGGCCATCACCCGAGGCAACAAGAAACGGGCCGCCGACCTGCTGGGCCTCAAGCGAACCACCTTCCTGGAAAAAATGAAGCGGCTGGACCTGGAAGACCCCGATACGGTGGAGGCCGCCGAGTAGGGCTCCCTTTGAACCCAACGAAACAGGGGGGGACGCGTGTCCCCCCCTGCCGTTTTCCCCCCACAGCCCCTCACTCACTCACCGTGGCCCACTGACCGGCCACACCCTTTGAGTGCAGTCCGGAGACCAATGGTTCCCAGGGTGCCCTGTTAATCTTGGTACATGGTTCATGCGACGCATCTGCGGTGGAAGCTGGAGGTTCCGGATCCCCAGGAAGAGGCGCTCTGCGCCTGGCTGGAGGGGGAGGGCTCCTCCGCCTTCTACCGGGAGGCGGAGGAGCCCCGGGCCTGCTACGCCTACTTCCCCCCGGACCAGGCCCCACCGGCCGAGGAGGGGCTGAAGGCCTTTGCCGGGGTAAGCCTTCTGGAGGCTGAGGCCTTTGGGGACGAGGACTGGCTGGCCAAGAGCCGGGAGGGTTTCGGTGCCTTCGAGGTGGGCACCCGCTTCCACGTGCGACCCACCTGGGACGAGGCCCCGGGCCCCGCAGGCCGCCTGGACCTGGTGGTGAACCCGGGCCTGGCCTTCGGCACCGGCGGCCACGAGACCACCCGCCTCTGCATGGAGCTACTGGAGGAACTGGCCCAGGCCGACCGGTTGAAAGGCCCCATCCTCGACATCGGTGCGGGCACGGGCATCCTCTCCCTGGCGGCCCACCTGCTGGGCGGGCGGCACCTCACGGCCTTCGACATCGACCCCGACTGCGGGCCGGCCATGGCGGAGCTCATCGAGCTCAACGCCCACCTGCTTCAGCGCGCGAAACCCTACGAGAGCTTCGTGGGCACCCTGGACCACCCCAAAGCCAATGGCCCCTTCGCGGGCCTGCTGGCCAACATCCTGCTGATCACCATCCAGGAGCTGCTGCCCCGCATGGCCGAGGTGGCCGCGCCCGGCGCCTGGATCATCGCCAGCGGCATCCTGGCCGAGCGCACCGACGAGGCCCTGGTGAGCCTCGTGACCCACGGCTTCAAGCCGGAGCAGGTTCGGCAGGAGGGCGAGTGGATCGCCATCTTGGCCACGCGGGTCAACCCATGAGCCGAGCTGACCGCCCCATCGGCATCTTCGACTCGGGCATCGGCGGGCTCACGGTGCTGCACGCCCTGCGCCAGTTGCTGCCCCAGGAGGACCTGGTGTATCTCGGCGACACGGCGCGGCTGCCCTACGGCAGCAAGAGCCACCGCACCATCGAGCGCTACACCCTGCAGATGGGTGAGCTGCTGCAGCGCGTGGAGCCAAAGCTCATCGTCATCGCCTGCAACACCGCCAGCGCCCACGGCCTCCCGGCCCTGCAGGCCGTGAGCCCCTGCCCGGTCATCGGCGTCATCGAGCCCGGCGCCGAGGCCGCCTCCGAGCACGCGGGACCCGTGGGCATCATCGGCACCCTGGCCACCATCGGCAGCGCCGCCTACGACACGGCCATCCGCCGTCGCGATCCCGCCAAGGTCATCCACAGCGTGGCCTGCCCCCTGCTGGTGCCCCTGGCCGAGGAGGGCTGGTTCGACGACCCCGTCACCGACAGCATCTGCCGCCGCTACCTGAACCAGCTGCCCTTCGAGGTGAAGACCGTGGTGCTGGGCTGCACCCACTACCCCACCCTGCTGCCCAGCCTGGAGCGCTGTCGCCCCGGCACCCGCTGGATCGACAGCGGCCGGGTCACCGCCAAGGCCGTGGATCGCCTCCTGCAGGGCAGCCTGGGCTACCGCACTACCAGCGCCCGCGGCACTCTGCGCGTTCAGCTCACCGACGCCAGCAGCCGGCTGAAGGAAGTGGGCAGCCGGTTCCTGGAGGAAGCGCTGGGGGATGTGGAAGTGGTGGAGATTTAGACCAGTGCCCCCGGCAAGGTGAATACCACGAAGGTGCCCTTGCCTACGGCGCTCTCGATGCGGATCTCGCCGCCGTGGTTGCGCACGATCTCGCGACAGATGCTGAGGCCCAGGCCCGTGCCCTTGCCCTCGGGCTTAGTGGTGAACATGGGGCGGAAGACCTGGCCCAGCAGCTCGGCGGGGATGCCCTGGCCGGAGTCGTGGAAGTGCAGCTCCCACCAGAGGCCGCCCGGCGTGCTCTCGTCGGCGGGCTTCGCCGTGAGCACCACCTGGCCGCCCTCGGGCATGGCGTCCACGGCGTTGTTCATGAGGTTGATGAAGAGCTGCTCCATCTGCTTGCGGTCCACGTCCAGGCAGCAGTCCGGCGGGGCCTGGGCGGACACGGTGACGCCGTGGGCCGCCAGGGTGGGCGACCAGAGCTGCTGCAGGTCCTCTAGCAGGCTTTCGAAGAGCAGGGGCTTTCGGTGCAACTGGGGGCGGCGGGTGAGGTCCAGGAGGCGGCGCACGATGTCGCCCACCCGCTGGATCTGGCCGCCGATGACGCCCAGGCGCTCGCGGGTCCTTTCCGGCAGGTCCTTCTGGGCCTCCAGCAGCTGGAGGTGGCCCGTCACGAGGTTGAGGGGCGTGCCCACCTCGTGGGCGAAGGTGGCGGTCAGCTGGCCGGCCACGGCCAGCCGCTCCTGGGCGCCGAGCTCCTCCCGCAGGAGGGCGTTGCGCTCCACCAGGGCGGCCAGCTCATCGTTCTTGGCCTGCAGCTCGGAGAGGGCGACGTCGATGCGGTCCTGCAGGTTGGCATTGAGGCCGCGGATCTCGCGGATGAGGGCTTCGCGATCCTCCCCGGCCCGTTGGATCTGGGTGGCCATGTCGTTGAAGCGGGCGGCGATGAGGCCCAGCTCGTCGCTGCGGCGCACCGGGGCCCGGGCGCTGGATTCGCCCTGCTCGAGCCGCTGCATGGTGAGCACCAGGCCCTCGATGGGATCGCTGATGAGCATGCGCAGGATGAGCCAGAGCAGGATGAATTCGCCGAGGAGCACGCCGGGCAGGGTGCGCAGCGTGCGTTTGAGGTTGTTGTCCCAGACCACCTCCCAGCGCTCCAGGTCGCAGTAGGCGCGGACGAGGCCGATGGGGGGCTGGCCGGGCTTGTGGGGGCGGATGGGAAGGTAAACCTTCCAGGCCTGGCGCCCGGTGTTGAGGTCCACCAGCTCGGCCTGGGCCCTGGGCAGGGTGAGGTACGACCCAATCTCAGGGCCCCAGTCCACCTGGCTCTCCTCGCCGGAGGAGCGCACCAGCTCCACCTCGTTGCCCCGGCCCACGCGCTTGAAGACGTCGACCTGGAAGATGCTGCGGTCAGGGCCGGCGATGCTGGCCAGCACCTGGTCCAGCTTGTCGGGGTCCTTGAAGGTGGGGTCGCGCTCGATGATGTCGGTTTCGATGGTGCCGGCTGCCTCGATCACGAGGTTGCGCGAGTAGGCCTCCAGCTCCCGGCGGCTGTTGCGCACGATGGAGTAGGCCACGGCCACGGTCAGCACGCTAGTGACGAGGCCCAGCAGCACGAAGAGCTTGGCGTGCAGGCTGCGCAGCCAGGCCAGTGGGCGCAGCCGCACCCGGCCGATGCTCATGCCAGGATCCCGTCCAGGGGAGGGAGCCCCAGGGCGGGCCGCACGGCCCGGCCAAAGGCGGCGGGGCGCAGGGTGTCGGCCAGCTCGACGAAGCGGCCGTAGATGGTGCGCCGCGTCTCGGCCACGCCGCCCAGCAGGTCGAGCACGCCGGCGGCGAGGTTCTGCCGCCCGCGGAGGCGCAGCCCGGCCTCCGCCTCCCAGAGCAGGGCCTCCAGGGCCGCCAGGTCGTGGTGGTCGCCCAGCACGGTCTGCAGGGTGCGCAGGCTCTTCAGCACGGCCTCGGGGGGCTCGGCGAAGGCCGCTTCCAGGGCCTCGACCGCGTAGCGCAGCTTCTTGATGCGCACCCGGGTCTTGTGCAGGGCGGACGGATCCTCGTGGGCGCAGAGGTCGGGCAACTCGCCCAGGGCGGCTTCGGCCCGGGTCTCCAGGCAGCTCCAGGCGGCCTCTTGCAGGGAGGTGGACTGGAAGGGGTTCTGCAGGGCGGGCACCTCCAGCAGGCGGCGGAGGTCCGGCAGACGCAGGCGATCGAGCTCCTTCTGCATGGCCCGGCGGGCCTTGGCGCGGCCACGGTCCACCTGCTCCAGAAGGTGTTCGAGCACGGCGGCCTGGGCGGGCGTGGCGGCCTGGAGGAGGTGGTTCCGCAGGTGGCCGGCGTGGACATCCAGCTCCCGGGGAAGGCCCAGGGTGTCCACCAGCCCCTTGAGGGCCCGGCGCTGGCCCTTGTGGCCGGGATAGATCTCGGCGTCCACCAGGTCCAGCACGGCTCCGAGCCGCCGGGCCGAGACGCGGACCTGGTGCAGCTGCTCCTCGTCCTCGGCCCAGTCCGGGGCGTCAAGCAACTCCTGCAGGCGCGCCAAGCGGACCTCCAGGGCGCGGTGAAGCAGGATCGACAACTCAGCTGGATGCATCAGACGATTCTAAGCGCAATTCCCGAAGGCGAAAATTTGGCGTAAGCTAGGGAGATCATGGAACACATCCACATCAAAGGCGCGAGGGAGCACAACCTCAAGAACCTGGACCTCTCGCTGCCGCGGAACCAGCTGGTGGTGATCACGGGGCTGTCGGGCTCGGGCAAGTCCAGTCTGGCCTTCGACACCCTCTACGCTGAGGGCCAGCGGCGCTACGTGGAGAGCCTCTCGGCCTACGCCCGGCAGTTCCTCGACCAGATGGAGAAGCCCGATGTGGACAGCATCGAGGGCCTGTCCCCGGCCATCTCCATCGAGCAGAAGACCACCAGCAAGAACCCCCGCTCCACCGTGGCCACCGTCACCGAGATCTACGACTACCTGCGCCTGCTCTACGCCCGCACTGGCAAGCCCACCTGCGTGGGCTGCGGTGAGGGCATCGCCAGCCAGACCATCCAGGAGATGGCGGACCAGATCCTGGCCAGGCCTGCTGGCACCAAGCTGCAGATCCTGGCGCCCGTGGTCCGGGGTCGCAAGGGCGAGTACAAGAAGCTGCTGCAGGACCTCATGAAGCGCGGCTACATCCGGGCCCGCGTCAACGGCACGATGCTCGATCTCACCGAGGGCATCCCCGACCTGGACAAGCAGAAGAAGCACACGCTGGAAGTGGTGATCGACCGCCTGAAGGTGGACCCTTCCATCCAGTCCCGGCTGGCGGACAGCCTGGAGATCGCCTGCAACCTGGCCGAGGGCAGCGCCCTCCTGATCTTTGAGGCTGCAGTAGGCGCGGAGGGCCACCGTCCGAAGGATGGCCCGAAGGGCGGTGCCCAGGACGGGCGCCGTGACGGGGTCGAGCAGTTCTTCTCCAGCAAGCTGGCCTGCAGCAACACCAAGTGCGCGAAGTTCGGCCAGGGCCTGCCGGAGCTGGAGCCGCGGTCGTTCTCCTTCAACAGCCCCTATGGCGCCTGCCCCACCTGCGACGGCCTGGGCTTCAAGCGCCAGTTCGCGGAGGAGCTGATCATTCCCAATCCAGCGCTCTCCATCAACGAGGGCGCCATTCAGGCCAGCGGCTGGAAGAGCGTGTCGGAGGATGGCTGGCGCTCGCAGCTGCTGGACCAGCTGGCCAAGAAGATGAAGTTCAGCCTGGACGTGCCCTGGAAGAAGCTGCCCGCGGACATCCGCCGCCTGCTGCTGCACGGCACCGAGAAGGAGATGCGCTTCACCTACGAGAGCAAGCGCAACCGCTACGACTTCGTCCACCACTTCGAAGGCATCATCGGCAACCTGGACCGGCGCTATCGGGAGACTGCCAGCGAGGAGATCCAGGCGGAGATGGAGCAGTCCATGCGGATCATCCCCTGCGAGGACTGTGGTGGGCGGCGCCTCAAGCCAGAGATCCTGGCGGTGTACGTGGGGGGACTCCACATTGCCGACGTGGTCGCACAGAGTGTGCGGGAGGCCCGGACATGGTTCGCGGAGCTTGCGCTCGAGGGCAAGGATGCCGTCATCGCCGAGAAGGTGCTGAAGGAGATCCGCGAGCGCCTGGGCTTTCTGGATGACGTGGGCCTGGGCTACCTCACCCTGGATCGCAGCGCGGCCACGCTGTCCGGTGGCGAAGGCCAGCGCATCCGCCTGGCCACCCAGATCGGCAGCAAGCTCCAGGGGGTGCTCTACGTGCTGGACGAGCCCAGCATCGGCCTGCACCAGCGGGACAACCTGCAGCTCATCAAGACCCTCCAGGAGATGCGCGACCTGGGCAACACGGTGCTGGTGGTGGAGCACGACCTGGAGACCATCCTCGCCGCCGACCACGTGGTGGACATGGGGCCGGGCGCGGGCGAGCACGGCGGCATGGTGGTGGCCCAAGGCACGCCCGCTGAGATCAGCCGCACGCAGGGTTCCATCACCGGCGACTTCCTATCAGGGCGGGATTCCATCCCAGTCCCCCGCAAGCGCCGCAAGGCCGAGCGCGGGTATCTGTCCATTTTGGGCGCCGAGGAGAACAACCTGAAGAAGGTGGATGCGGAGTTCCCCATCGGCATCTTCACCTGCGTGACCGGTGTGAGCGGCTCAGGCAAGAGCACCCTGGTGAACGAGATCCTCTACAAGGCCCTGGCCAACCAACTGCACCAGGGCGTCCACATCGTTGGCAAGCACAAGGCCATCAAGGGCCTCGAGGCCATCGACAAGGTCATCGACATCGACCAGGCCCCCATCGGCCGCACGCCCCGCAGCAACCCCGCCACCTACACAGGCCTCTTCACGCCCCTGCGCGAGCTCTTCGCCCAGCTGCCCGAGAGCAAGGCCCGCGGCTACGCGCCGGGCCGCTACAGCTTCAACGTGAAGGGCGGGCGCTGCGAGAAGTGCGAGGGCGACGGCGTCCTCAAGATCGAGATGCACTTCCTCCCGGATGTCTATGTGACCTGCGAGCAGTGCAAAGGCAAGCGCTACAACCGCGAGACCATGGAGATCCACTACAAAGGCAAGAGCATCTCCGATGTGCTGGCCATGACCGTGGAGGAGGCGCTGGCCGTCTTCGGGCCCATCCCCGTGCTGGCCAACAAGCTTCAGACCCTCATGGACGTGGGCCTGGGCTACATCCGCCTGGGCCAGAGCGCCACCACCCTGTCCGGCGGCGAGGCCCAGCGCGTGAAGCTGGCCAAGGAGCTGAGCAAGCGCGCCACGGGCCGCACCGTCTACATCCTGGACGAGCCCACCACCGGCCTGCACCTGAAGGACATCCAGAAGCTGCTGGAAGTGGTGAACCGCCTGGTGGAGACTGGCAACACGCTCATCGTCATCGAGCACAACCTGGACGTGATCAAAACGGCTGATTGGATCCTCGACCTAGGCCCGGAGGGTGGCGGAGAAGGGGGCCGCATCATCGCCGTGGGAACCCCCGAGGCGGTGGCCAAACAGAAGGCCAGCGTGACGGGAAAGTACCTTGCGCCGTACCTGAAGTAGCGGGCTACAACCGCCACAGGTACGAGGCCTTGAAGAACAGGCCTCGCTGCATGTCGAGGAAGTGGTCCGAGGGCCGGTACATGCCGTTCTCCCACTCCTGGCGCTTGGCCAGGGCGCCGTAGCCCAGGTAGAGGACGGTGCCGGGGATGTAGGTGTACGAGGCGAGGAAGTCCGTCAGCAGCTGGCGGCGGTAGCCGTTGTACTCGGCAATCGCCCGCAGGAAGAAGGCATGGCTGAACTGGTAGGTGAGCTTGGCCCGGCTGATGGGGTACGAGTAGACCTTCTCGTCCGTGGCGTCCCGGTAGAAGTCGGCGTGGATCCAGTTCAGGGTCAGATTGAGGGATTCCCCTGGCTGGACCACGGCGGACAGCGAGGTCTGGGAACCGTGGCCCTGGAAAGGATCGGCGGTGTAGCGGATGCCCTTGCCCCGCCAGTGGGAGCCGGTGAAGGCGAGGGTCCGGGTGACTTGGCTGCGACCCGAAAGGCGCAGGCCGTCGGTCCGGAAGCGCTGGCCCAGGAACACCTCTCTGGCGTCGTCCCACTGGAGCGTGGCTGCGGCATTGCGCTGGAAGATGGCCGTGAAGCCCAGGGTCGCATCGGTCTCGAAGAGGTTGCTCGGGTGGTCGCGGAGGGTGGTGTACCCGACGAAGGGATCGAGGCGGCGTACCCAGCCAGAAGGGGGATAGACCTTGGGCGTCACCTTCAGGCTCGTGGCGGTGAGGCCCGTGCGGGTGAGGAAGCCGGCATCGGCGATGAAGCCGCTGGTCACGTCGTGGACCGCAGCGGTCACCGCCAGGCGACTGGTGTCGTAGAGGTACTCCAGGCCCAGCGCGCGGCCGCGCTGTGGTCCGGTGGTGCTGCCGTTCTCGGTGATGGAGCCCAGGGCGTGGAAGCCCAGGAGTGAGGCGGGCGTGAGGCGGAGCTGGCCATCGGGGCCGAAGACGCGGTTGCTGCGGGGACCGGCCTCGCGCCCGGCGTAGAAGGCGCCGAGGTAGCCATCCTCCTCGGTGCTCCGGCGGTAGCGGAAGATCCCGAAGTGGGGGTTGGCCGGGTCGGGGGACCTGGGATCGGCCGTGTCCGTGGCCGCCAGCAGGGCGATGGTGTCGTCGTGGCCCAGCTTGCCCGAGAGCTTGGCACCCCACTTGGGGTCCACGATGGTGCGCGAGTGGAAGAGCGCCAATACGGAGCCGGTCTGGGAGGCCGCAAGGTTGAAGGCCTCGCTGCCCTCCAGGAAGAAGGGGCGCTTCTCGGCGAAGAAGAGGCTGGAGCGGAGATTGGCGTCCACCTGCCCGGCATCGGCCTCCACCTGGGAGAAGTCGGGGTTCACGGTGGCGTCCAGGATGAGGCTGGGGGTCAGGCCGTATTTCCCCGTGAGGCTCCACTGCCGGTCATCGGAGTGGCGGACCATGACGCCCTCCTCCCGTGAGGCCTGGCGGGAGAGGGTGAAGGCCGGGAGCAGCTCCAGGATCGTGGGCCGGGCGAGCCCCTCGTATTCCAGGACCGCCATCTGGGGCAGGAAGGCGTAGCCGCGCTTCGGGTCCAGGGCCGGGAAGGAGCCGTGCTCCTGCCGACGGTGGATGGTGCGCTCGAAGAACACCGCCATGTCCACCACGGGCTTGTGCAGGTAGCGGATGCTCTTGAGGGGGATCCGCATCTCGACGGTCCAGCCCTCGGCATCGATCCGGGCGGCGCTGTCCCAGACCAAGTCGACGCTGAAGTCCTCCTTGTTGCTGGCGAATCGGCTGTCGCCCTGGACACCGAGCGGCGTGACATAGAAGGCGTAGAGGGACTGCTGGTCGTTGAAGGTGTCGAGGTTGATGCAGACGAAATCGCTGGAGCCGATGTCATCGCGGCGCGACAGGGCGCCCTTGATCAGGTCGGGGCGATCCAGGCAGCGGAAGGCGAAGTAGAGGTTCTGGTCGTCGTAGGCCATGTAGGCGGTGGTCTTCTCAGCCTGCCGTTTGCCGTACTCCGGGATGAAGGTCTCGAAGTCCGTGACAGAGGCGGCCTGGGCCCACACGGGCTCATCCAGTCGGCCGTCCAGGACCGGCGGGTTGCTTGTCTTGAGGGGCTTCAGCCGGGGCTTGAGCGGGGCCATCCCCCCCAGGAGGGGAAGGGCCAGGAGCGGGGCGAGAAGGAGGCGGGGGCGCATGGTCTTCCGGGGAGCGGGGGCAAGGAGCCCTAGCTTACATCAAGTCATGATGCAAGCGACCATCCAGGCGCATGAGTCCCATCGCACTCGCCTGACCCCTAAGCGTACTGGTCGATGCCCTGTCCCAGGCCCGTGGACTGGTTCAGCATCTTCACCAGGGCGGCACCCTGCTGGGCGTCCACGTCCAGGCTCTTCTTTAGCACGCTGACTGCGACCTGCTGCTGCAGCAACTGCTGCGCCTGGGCTGCTGCACCTGCCGGGCTGATGTCCACATTGGCCTCGAAAGCGTCTTATCGGATGTGGGGCTTCCGGACTTGAGCGGCCCGGAGCAGGGCAGCCACGTCCTGGACGGGCACCTTGGAAGCCGTGGCGGCACGGTTCTCGGCGGCGATGGCCTCGAAGACCTCCCGCCGATGGACCTCCACGGTGCGCGGTGCCTTGATGCCCAGTCGCACACCATCCTTGGTGATGCCGAGGACGATGACCTCGACCTCACCGCCGATGACGATGGATTGTTCGGGCTTTCTCGTGATGACGAGCATCCACGGGGCCTTTCAGACCGTTCAGTCCTGGAGGAGGATGGGGCAGCGGAGGGGGTAGGTTTCGGAGCTGAGGATGATCTGGCGGCCGATCCGCGTGCGGACGTTGATGATGAGGGGTCCCGCCAGGTTCGTGGTCATCTGCCGCGGATCCTCTGGCACGACCACCAGGGTAAGGATCAGGGCATCCTCCGGGGCCTCAAGGCCGAGGGCCTCGGCCTCCTCCTGAGTCAGGGGGACCTGGTAGTCCCGCTTGACCGTGACGGGGTCGATGCAGATGAAGGACACGTCCGGGTTCTCGTTGGACTGGAGGAACTTGAGGGGATAGCCGTCCTTGGGTTCGAAGAGCAGGAAGGCCGTGAGCTGCTCGAAGCCCAGCAGACCCTTGGGAAAGGTCACCTGGATGCCATCGGGCAGTTCGGGGGTGGAATCGGGAGGGTTGGCGGGTTCGGGGGTCATGGTTGTCCAGGGGTGGTCCAGATTAGGCTATCGGCGGATTCTGCCTCTTCCTGAGTTTCATGGGCGCCCTCGGCGAAGACCTCCCAGAGGGCCTCCAGCCGCTTGCGGCGGAAGCGGGGATTCGGGATGGTCCGCTCCAGGGCCTCTTTGGTGGCGGGGGGGTGCGACAGCCGGGCCATGAGCCAGCGGTTGCCCAGCTCCATGACGGCCCCCACATCGCCTTCATTGCCCCAAGCCCAGCGCAGGGCCGTGAGCTTCTTGGCGCGGTCCACGGCCAGGTCACCCAGATGCTTCACCTTCTCGACGACGGGATCATGCTTGGGGGGCGCGTAGGCGCGGATGCGCTTGAGGAGGTGGCGCATCTCCCTGGGCAGGCTGGCCAGGCGGGGCCCGATCTCGGGGTGGTCCCGGTGGGCGTCGCACTCATCCGCCAGAATGCGCAGCAGCGGCAGCAGCAGGGCAGCATCGCGGCTGGCGTAGCTGATCTGCGCCTCGCGCAGGGGGCGGAGCATCCAGTTGGAGTCCTGCTCCTCCTTGGGGATGTCGAGGCCCAGCTTGAGCTTGGCCATGGTCTTGAGCCCCGGCTGGGGATAACCCAGGGCGCGGGAGAGCAGCATGGTGTCGAAGATGCTCTCGGGCACCACGTCGTAGAGGCGCTTGAACACGATCCCGTCGCCGGAGAAGTCGTGGACGATCCAGGGCACCTGGGCCATGGCCTGCAGGGCGGGGCGCATGAGGTGATCCAGGGGGAGCGGGTCCACCAGCCAGGCCTGGTCGTGGGTGGCCACCTGCATGAGGGCCAGCACGCAGTGGTGCATGCCCGTGAGGCTGCACTCGATGTCCACGGAGAGCACGCCGGCCGCGTGCCAGAGCGGCAGGGCCTCCTGCAGCTTTTCCGGAGTGTCCACGTAGGTTGTGGGAAGGTCGAAGTGATCCAGCGCCATCCGGCCAGTATGCCAGTCCGGTACCATGAACCCTTGTCACGATCTGTGAGGAACCATGAACCGATCGCTCTTCTGGACCACTTTCGCCACGGTCTTCCTCGCCGAGGTGGGGGACAAGACCCAACTCGCCGCGATGACAGCCACGGTGCGTAGCGGCCAAGTCTGGACCGTGTTCCTGGCCGCCAGCGCCGCCCTGGTGTGCGCCACCGCCATCGGCGTCGCCCTGGGCGGCATCCTGTTCAAGTACATCCCCGAGGCGGCCATCAAGTGGGCGGCGGGGACGGCCTTCATTGCGGTGGGGCTGTGGGTCCTGATCAAGGGCTGACCTACCTCTTCTACGACGGCAGCTGTGGCCTCTGCAGTCGGGCCGTGCAGTTCGTGGCAGGGCGGGACCGCTCCGGTCAGGTCCGGTTCGCGCCTCTGGGCGGCGAAGCCGTCCAGCGTCTGGTTCCCGAACCGGTGCGCACCGGTCTCCCGGACAGTCTCCTGGTCTGCACACCCGTCGGTGAGCACCTGGTCCGCTCTGCGGCAGTCATCCACCTCCTGGGCCAGATGGGACCCGGATGGCGCCTGGCAGGTGTGGCTCTCACCCTGATTCCGGTGAGGCTGCGGGACTGGACTTATGACCGGGTGGCGTCGCGACGGCGCAAGGTCGCGGCCTGTGCCTGGCGGCCCGCCGCAGGCGATCCGCGCTTTGAACCATAGAAATAAAAAAATGTCACAATGCCGCACGGGGTCGCACCGAAAGGTTTAACAACAGCACTTCGGCCCTGATCGGAAACGTCCGCGATGGCCATGTCCTGTTCCACAACCGGGCCGCAAGGCGGCCCAAGCTGCGGCTCTGTCCGCACGGAGGATCCATGTTCACGAAGTTGATTGGTGCCGCCACCCTGTTCACCGCCGGTTCCCTCATGGCCGGCGGGACCGCCACCGTGGGTGCCACCCCTGTTCAGGCCTTCGGCGCCGAGGCCGCCCTGACCCAGGCCGGTGAGTGCGGAGCCAAGGAAGGCAAGGAAGAAGGCAAGAAGCAGGACAAGGCCAAGGACGGCAAGGCCAAGGACGGCTCCTGCGGCAAGGGCTCCTGCGGCAGCAAGGACAAGAAGGAGAAGAAGACCAAGGACGGTTCCTGCGGTAAGGACAAGAAGGCCAAGGACGGCTCCTGCGGGAAGGACCACAAGGAAGGTTCCTGCGGCAAGGAAAAGAAGTAGCGGGCTGGAGGCTGGCATGACTCAGGACAGGTTCACCGGAGTGGGGCTCGGGCTTCGCCGCCCGCACCTCGAGCTGGTGGCGCGCATGGGTGACCATGGCGTGCCCTTCTGGGAGACCTGTCCTGAGAACGTGATCGGCGACGGAGGCCGGCAGCATCGGCTGGCCTCCGCCATCCTGGACAGGGATCCCGTGCTCACCCACGGACTGACCATCTCCGTGGGTGGCTTTGACGCCTGGGACGAGGACTACCTGCGGGACCTGGGGACCTTTCTGATTCGCACGGAGACTCCCTGGCATTCCGAGCACCTCTGCTTCACCAGTGTGGATGCGAACTGCCTCCACGAGCTCCTGCCGCTGCCATTCACGCGCGAGGCCGTGCGGCATACCATCACCCGGGCCAAGGACCTGCAGGCCCGGCTCCCAGTGCCCCTGCTGCTGGAAAACATCACCTACTACGCCGAGCTGGGGGCCGCCGAAATGGATGAGGCGAACTTCATTACCGCCGTGCTCGAGGGTGCGGACGTGGGTTGGCTGCTGGACGTGAACAACGTCTACGTGAACGCCCTCAACTTCGGGTTCGATCCCAAAGAATGGCTCTCGCGCATGCCGCTGGACCGTGTGGCCCAGCTCCACATCGCGGGGCACAGGAAGTTCGGCGGCCTCACGGTGGATACTCACGGCGCCGAGGTTATCGACCCGGTCATTGACCTCATGCAGTGGACCCTGGCCCGCCTGGGGCGGCCCGTGCCCCTGCTGCTGGAACGCGACAACCACATTCCTGATTTCGACATCTTGCTGGCGGAGCGGCTACGCCTCCAGCAGGCCTACGACACGGCGATGGCCACCATGGAAGTTCGTCATGGCTGAAACCCGGACACTCCACCTGCAGCAAGCGATGGCCTCCCTGGTGCTCGACGGGGACGAGGCCGCCCTCGAGGCGGATCCCGGTCGCGTGGCCCGGCGCCACGGCCTCTCCGGGGCTGATCAGCGCGCCTTCCGCGAGCAGGGCGAGGCGATGCTCACCTACCGCGAGCTGGCCCGCATGAGCCTCATCGAGCCCCTGGAGACCATGTTTCCGGTGCTGAAGGCGCTGCTGGAATCCGAAGAGCGCTGGGATCCCTGCGTGCAGGCCTTTCTGGATGCCCGATTGATCCGCAGCGGCCACTACCGCGACATCGCCCCCACGTTCCTCAGTTGGCTGGCCAGCACCAGATGGGGCCAGGAGCGCTGGCCCTTCCTGCTGGAGCTGGCCCATGCCGAACTCCTCGAGGTGCTGGTCGCCCGCTTCCCGGATGGCGACCCGATCGAGGGCCTCCATGCCGAGCCGGGCCCTGGCGACCTGGTGGTGCTCGAGGCGGCCACGCAGATCGTTTCCTACCGCCATGCGGTCCACCAAGTCACCGAGGCGGCCCCGGTGCCCGAGGCCAGGCCCACCCACCTCTTGGCCTTCCGCAACGGGGAAGGGGAGCCCCGGCTCATGGAGCTGACCCCGGCCACCGCCGCCCTCCTGGTGCAGGCCCAGTCGCGGTCCCTGGGGGAAGCCGCCGCGGCGCTCCACATTCCTGACCTTGCCCCTGTCCTGAACCTCCTGAACGACCTCCACCGCGATGGTGCCATCGCCGGATTCCAACCTTCCACCTAGCCCAAGAGGCCCCCATGCGTTTCCGTTTCCTTCTGCCGGCCCTGTTGCTGGTTCTGCCCCTTTCCGCCCAGAGCAAGGTGTTCCGTCTGGATGACAACCACACGGTCTTCGGCTTCAAGGCCTCGACCCTGCTCTTCGATGTGCCGGGCCGGTTCATGAAAGTCAGTGCCGACATCCAGGGTGATCCAGCCACGCTGGAAGGAGCCAAGGTCCGCATCACGATCGACGCCAAGTCCCTAAACACCGCCAACAAGGGCAGGGACGAGCACCTGCGTTCGGAGGATTTCTTCGATGTCGCGAAGTACCCCAACATCACCTTCACCTCCACGGATGTGCGCAAGGAGGGCGACAAGGTGCGCGTCCAGGGCAACCTGGAGATGCACGGGGTCAAGAAGGAGCTCACGCTCTCCTTCGAGCCTGCCGAGGGCATGAACGGGGCTGATGTCCACACCTGGTCCTACCGCACCGTGATGCCCCTGGATCGCCTGGATTTCGGGGTGGGCGCCGAGAGTGTGGCTGCCAAGATTAGCCTGAAGCGTCAGGTGGAGTTGAACCTGCTGCTGGTGGGGTTCTTTGAGGAACCCGCAGTTCCCGCCAAGCCTGCCGCGAAACCCGCCAAGAAATCCGCCGCCAAGAAGTAGCTTGCCCGGGGAAAGATCGCCGCCGACACTGGCAGCGGCATGACGGAAGCACCCCCGACCGAACCTGAGCTGATCCAGCGGGCCGCCCAAGGCGACTCGGATGCCTTCGGTGCGCTCGTCCAGCCTCACCTGTCCCTGTTCCACAATGGGATCCACCGCATCCTCGGCAACACGGCTGATACCCAGGATGCGCTCCAGGACGCCCTCATGAGCATCCACCGAGATCTGCCCAGGTTCGAGGGGCGCAGCCGCTTCAGCAGCTGGGGCTACAAGGTCTGCCTCAATGCGGCCCTGATGATGCGCCGGAGCCGGGTGCGGATCCACGACATGGAACGTTCGGAACCCCTGGCCCTGGGCCCTTTCGATGATCGTGGGCACCACCAGGAAATCGATCGCCTGCCCGAGTGGCAGGTGGAGGCCCAAGCCCACGACCTCTTGGAACGCCAGGAGATGCGCGAGTGCCTGACTCGGGCCCTGGACGAGCTGCCCGATAGCCATCGGATCGTGTTCGTGCTGAAGGATCTGGAGGACTGGGGGACCGATGACATCGCCCGGCACCTCCAGCTCACCCCAGGCACCGTCCGGCAGCGCCTCCACCGCTCGCGCGTGCTGCTCCAGGCTCGGCTTCGCGCCTACGTTCTGGGAGGTCGCCCATGAAGCTCCTGCCCTCCTGCCATGATGTCCAGACCCACCTGACCGACTATGCCGAGGGCTCCCTCCCCTGGTCGCAGCGGCTCGGGATCCGGCTCCACCTGCTGTTGTGCCGGGTCTGTGCTGCCTTCAAGCGGGGGCTGGAGGCTCTGCCCGGCCTCGCCAAGACTTCGCTCGCGCCGCCGCCGGAAGCGCCGGAAGCGGCCGCTGAAGTCCTGGCCCGCATCCAGGCGACCCTCCGGAAGTCCTAGCCCCTTTTCAGGGTGAGGATCGCGATCTCCGGTGCGGCCGCGATGCGGACCGGCAGGCCCACGACGCCGAGGCCGCGGCTGACGTAGAGCAGGTCATCGCCTTCGCGGTAGAGCCCCGCCGTGCGGGGACCGATGAGGTTGGCGCTGCTCCAGCCTGGGATGGGATTGATCTGGCCGCCGTGGGTGTGGCCGGAGAGGGTGAGGCGTGCCCCGGCGGCCAGGGCCTGCTCCCACTCGCTGGGGCGGTGGTTCATGCAGATGCGGAAGGCCTCGGCAGGCAGGTCCTTCGCCGCTTCGGAGGGCCGGGGGCCGGGGCCAAAGACCAGGCGGCGGAAGCGCCCGTTCCGCGCCATGGGATCCTGCAGGCCCAGCACGGCCAGGGTCGAATCGCCCCGCTGGACCAGGGCTGCCTTGTTCTCCAGGCAGGTGATCCCGGCGGCCTCCAGATCCCGCCAGATGGGGCGGGGGTCATCGAAGAAGTCGTGGTTGCCCAGCACCGCGAAACGGCCCAGGGGCGGCCGGAAGCCGTCGAAGGCCTCGAGCAAGGAGGCGAGCTCCTCCGGCCGGCTGTCCACGAGATCCCCCGTGAACAGCACGAGCTCCGGCTGTTCACGCTCGGTGAGGTCCCGCCACCGGCGCAGCGTGCCCGGGTTTACGAGGGGGCCCGCATGGAGGTCGCTCAGGTGGGCGATCCGCAGTCCATCGAGACCTGGGGGTAGGTCGCTAAATGGGAGGGTCTTTCGAGTGACCTCTGGATCTCCGTAGGCCTGCCGGGCGCCCACCACGCCCACGGCGAGGGCGGCGCCGGTGCTGGCTAGTGCGGCCGTCCGCAGAAAGGCCCGACGCCCGGAGTCCTCCGGTGTATCTTCCTCGGCTTCTCGATCTGCGGACCGGCCGAGGCGGCTGAGGCGCCACCCCCCTTCGGCCAGCATGGCAATGAGCAGATGCAGGATCGTGAACGCCTGGAAGTAGAACCCTGCCCGGGCCAGAGACCGCAGAAGCGGCAAGGTGCCGGGTCCGCTGACCCCGGCCGCCCGCATCACTGCAAAGAGGATCAGGGGCATGTGCAGCCCCAGCAGGATCCAGGGCAGCCAGGGCAGGGCTCGCTTCGGCACCTCCAGCCGCAGCAGCCGCAGATGGAACCACTGGACCAGAAGGATGAGGACGAGTGCGATGAGGAAGGACATGGGGCCCTGGCGAGGGGACTAGGGTCGCACGATCACGCTCAAGGTCCCCACGGTCCGATCCTTCATGACGCCGTCCAGAGGACGGTGGATGCCCAGGGTGAAAGAGAGATTGCCGGTCAGCCTCCGGAGCACATCCAGGGGCAGGCCGAGGGCGCGGCTGTCCAGCTCGAGACCCACCACCCGCTGGGCGGAGGGCCGGGCCGCCGTGTCCTGCCAGAGGGTGGCGTGCTCGACGTAGGCGTGGAATGGGGCCAGACCGAGCTCACCCCGCAGGCGCTGAAGGCGATTGCCGGTGGTGGTGTAGGCGGGCAAGGCCGCCTGCACCACCCGGTTCGCATCGAGGGAGGAGGGGAGCAGGGAGGTGGGGACACCGCCGAGGTGGAAGCGATCGTAGGCGGAGGGATCCCCTCCCATGCGGCCCGACTCGGCCTCCAGCGTGATGGGCACCCAGGGGTTGATCCAGCCGGCGCGGAGCGAGAGGCGCGTGAGGGTCCAGGCTTGGCCGCCCGTGCGGCCGCCAAATTCGCGGAGCGAGGCTGAGGCACGCAGTCCCTGGCGATCGCGGCTCCAGAAGCTGCCGAGCGTGGCTTCCAGCCCACCCAGGGCCCGGGGGAAGCCCTCGGCATCGACGGGCAGGACGCGCTCGAAGGCCGCCACGGGACGCAGGGTGAACGAGGGCCGGCCCTGGTCGATGTGCTCCAGCGCCAGCTCGGCGCCGCGGCGCTCGCGATCAAAGCCCCTGGTGGCGAGGTGGTCCTGGTAGAAGGGTCGCTCCAGCGTGGAGAACACCTGCAGAGAAGGCGCCCAGCTCCAGCCGCGCCAGGCCAAGCCCAGCATGCCGCCGCGGGGCCCAGCGGCATTGCCGAAGCCCGCCAGCACCTGCCAGTTCAGGCGGCCCAGGATGTCGTTGCCGCCTGCCCCGAGCTGGTAGCTGTTGCCCGAGGGTGTGCTGCTGTAGCCCACCAGCGAGAACGCGTCGTGGCTCGGGCCCACGCGATAGGGCCTGGGTTCCACAGGGACCGGCGCCGGTAGGGGGCTGGGCTCGTCGGCCTTCGGCAGCACCAGGTCCTTCACCAGGGGCGAAGGATCCGTGGGCAGGGGCTTGGCCTCCAGCGGCGGCTGCGTGGCGTCGAGCCGACGGATCTGCAGGCCCGAGGCGCTGAGCTGGGTGTAGTAGATCCACTTGCCGTCGGGCGTGGCGGTCGGATTCCAGGCCGCGGCCAGGGTTCGAGTGAGCGGACGGCCCGCACCATCCACCAGGTTCCAGATACCGCCCACCTCCTTCCAGGTGAGGTTGGTAGGGCCAGTGCCCGCCACCGGGGCTGTGGCTGCCGCCGGTCCCAGACGCCACAGGCGCGGTTGGGGCCGGAGGACGCCTTCCCCGTTCGGCAACCGCAGCTGGTAGGCGATCGTCTGGGACGAGGTCCAGACCGGCTTCCAGGGCAGCGCGCCGTGGATGCGTCCCAGCCGGCGGCTGGGGGGAAGCACGGGCGCGAGCGGCGCGTGATCCGCCGGCTCATCGGCATCCTTCACCGCCGCCTTCGGCGTCTTGGGAGCCTTGAGGTCCCAGACGTAGAGCCCGGGCTTCTTGGGATCCAGCACGCGGGCCAGGAGCTTGGTCCCGTCCGGGCTGAAGGCCAGGTCCGTGGCCCAGCCGCCCAGTTGGGCGACCAAATCGCCTTCACGCAACCCTTCGGCCTTCGAACGGCGCTCCAGCTCCAGGGCGGTGTGGGTGAGCTCGGCGCAGAAACGCTGGTACCCGTCCCGGGGGCCGAAGCCGAAAGTCGCCAGGAAGGAGGCCTCGAAGTCGCGCTTGCCCGCCATGCGCGTCCAGAGGGCCTGGAAGACCTTCGGATCGCCGGCCTTCGTCTCAAGCCACTCGAGGTAGGCGCTGCCCCCCAGGTAGGCCATGCTGCCACCCAGGAAGCCGTCCATGCCGCTGAGGGCCTCGTAGGTGGGCAGCTTGCCTTCCAGGGCCCACTGGCGCAGGACCGAGGCGCGGATGGCGCTGTGGGGCCGGCCGCTCCCCGTGAGCTTGCCTTCGATGAGCGTGGCGTAGCCTTCGATGACCCACCGGGGCGATTTTTCTGTGAGCGGCCCCAGGGCCGCGGTCCAGCGCCGCCACAGGCTGGGCTTCCGCGCCGGCCGCAGCAGGTGATGCATGTGCCCGAGCTCATGGGTGACCAGCAGCTCCGCCCAGCCGTGGTGGTGGCCGATGGCGGAATCCGGCTCGGGCTCGGTCTTCCAGAGCACCACGTGGGGCCGCTGCAGGATCGGGAAGGCCATGCCATTGGCCTCCATGACTGGGTCCAGGATCACCACATCGATGGGCTTCTCGTAGGCGAAGCCGATCAGGCCCAGATACTGGGCGTGGATGCCCTCCACGCGTCCGGCCACGTCCCGTCCAAAGGCCTCGAAAGCCTTGGGGCAGTGGATCCGGTAGTGCGCCGTGGTGAAGGTGATCCAGGCGGCGTCGGGGGCCTGGGTGCGGGGCGCAGCCTGGAGCAGGGCGGGCAGGAGCGCGAGACAGGGAAGGAGGCGGCGGGATGACATCGCTCAAGTGTGCCCAGCCTGTGACGCAGGTCGCTTTATGAGATTCGCTCTCAAAAATCCTTGAAAAGAGATTTAAAAATTGTGAGACTCAATCTCGATATGTTTAAAACCTTCCTCGCCCTCCTCTTTCCAACCCTCCTGTCCGGACAAATTGCGGGCGCAGTCATGGACCGCAAGGTGCTGGCCATGGGCACCGAGTTGCGCCTGCACTTCGAGGGTGCGGCGACCGGGTCAGGATCGGAGGCGGCCCTGGCAGAATGTGCCAGGATCGAGGCCGAGTGCTCGACCTGGGATCCGAGGTCCTCCTGGAGTCGCCTGAACGCGGCGGGTGGCCGGCCCGTTGGGCTGAGCGTGGAGTGGCTAGCCCTTCTGAGCCAGATGAAGGCCTGGAACCACTGCACGGAGGGGGCCTTCGACCCCGTTCTCAAGGCTTTGATGGGCGCTTGGGGTGTGCGCGAAGGTGGCCGGATCCCAACATCGGCGGACCTGCTCGCGGCGACCGGGGCCGGACTGCTTGAATTGGACGAGGAGGCGGGCACGGCAAGGTTGTACCACCCTGAGGCGGGTCTGGAGGAGGGGGGGTTTCTCAAGGGATACGCCCTGGACCGCATGCGGAAAACCGCCAAGGTGGGTTCCGGCTGGATGGACTTCGGGGGGCAGGTCCTCGCCTGGGGAACACCCTTCAAGGTGAACCTCGCCGATCCCCAGCAAAGGGGCCAGGCCCGAATGTCCCTGACCCTCTTGAATGCCTCCCTCTCCAGCAGTGGGTCCTCGGAGCGGGGAAGACACATCCTGGACCCCCGCAGTGGCCAGCCCTGCGAGCCCTGGGGTGCCACCGCGGTGGTCACCGCCGAGGCGCTCACGGCGGACGTCCTCTCCACCGCCCTCTATGTGCTGGGACCTGACGAGGGTCTGGCCTGGGCCGAGCGCCACGACGTGGCCGCAGCCTTCCTCCTGAACGACGGCAGCGTCCGGATGACATGGGCTTTTCGCCGCCTCCATCCCACCTTGATTCCCCGGGAGACCCGATGAAGTCCCTTCTTTCCCCTCTTGTGTTCGCCCTCCTGGCAGGCCCTGCCTTCTCGCAGGAGAAGCCGAACACGGAACGCCGAATCGCTGAGCTGGAGCGGCGCCTGGAAGCCATGTCCCGCGAGCTGGAGACCCAGAAGACCGGCAGTGCCATGCCTACTGCGCCGGAAGAGGGGCGCTTCGGCCTAGGTCCCAGCGCGAGCAAGGTCTATGCGGCACCTTCAGGGCTAAGTATGGGAGGCTATGGCGAGTTCCTATACGAGGGCAAGGCGGGGTCCCTGCAGGACGGCACCCATGTCGGCACGGAGAAGAAGGCCGATGCCCTGAGGCTGGTGCTCTACACAGGCTACAAGTTCAGTGACCGCATCGTGTTCAACGCGGAGATCGAGTTTGAGCATGGGGGCTACAGCGATGATCATCCGGAAGGCGAAGCCGTGGTGGAGTTCGCCTACCTCGACTTCCTGCTCAACAAGGCCTTCAACCTCCGGGCCGGGCAGATGCTGGTGCCCATGGGCTTCATCAATGAGCTGCACGAGCCCACGGCTTTCCTCGGGGCCCGGCGCCCTGCGGTGGAACGGGCCATCCTTCCCGCCACCTGGCACGAGAACGGGGTGGGCATCCACGGTGACCTGCCGGGCCACCTGAGCTACCGCCTCTACCTTATGAACGGGCTCGATGCGTCGAAGTTCAGCGCCTCCGGCATCCGGGATGGCCGCCAGGCGGGCAAGGAGGCCAACGCGCAGAGCCTGGCCTGGACCGGACGCCTGGACTGGACGCCGACCCCCGGCCTCCTGCTCGGCGCCAGCTTCTACACAGGCAATAGCAACCAGAGTGGCGGCGGCGAAGCCATCACCACCACCCTCTGGGATGCCCACGCTGAATACCGTGCCCACGGCTTCCAGATCCGAGGTCTCTACGTTCGAGGCAGCAACGGTGCTGCGGGGCTCCAGGTACTGGACGCTGCCGATCCGGCGCGGGAAGCGGGGACGAGACAGTGGGGGGGCTACCTCGAGGTGGGCTACGACGTGCTGAAGGGTGCCCGGCAGTCCCTGATCCCCTACCTGCGCTATGAACGCCTGGACACTCAGCAGGCCGTGGTGGCCGGAGTGGCCAAGGACCCTGGTAAGGACCGAACCCTGATCACCGCGGGCCTAGCCTTCAAACCCATTCCCCAGGTGGCAGTGAAGGCCGACTGGGCGCGGGATGAGAACCGCGCCCGCACAGGAAGAGATCAGTTCAGCCTCGCACTGGGCTACACCTTCTGAGGTCGACCATGCTCCGCATCCTGGCCCCCCTCGCCCTGACCATGCCTCTGGTCGCCGCCCTGCCCTCCGCGCAGGAGGCGCTGGCCCTGGCGTTCCCGGGGGCCCAGCTCACCCGGAAGGAACTGGTGCTGAGTGATGCCCAGGTGGCGCGCGTCAGGACCCTCGCCCAGGTCGAGCTGCCCGGAAGCTGGCTGGTGGCCTACGAAGCGCGCAGGAATGGGGCCCTGGTCGGAGTCGGGTTCTTCGATACGCATCGTGTTCGCACCTTGAACGAGACGTTGCTGGTGGCGATCTCGGCGGAAGGACGCATCCTCCGCGTGGAAGCCGTGGCGTTCCGCGAGCCGGCCGAGTACATGGCCAAGGAGGCCTGGGTGCGGCAGTTCGAGGGCCGCGGCCTCGATGCACAGCTCAGCCTCAAGGCGGCGATCCACCCGCTCGCCGGGGCCACGCTCACGGCCCATGCCATGACGGATGCCGCCCGGCGCTGCCTGGCCCTGCACCGGGTGCTCTACCAGGAGGCCCGATGACGCCCCTCGAGCGCTGGAGCCTGCACCTGGCGGCCCTCACGACGGCGGGCACCGGGCTTCTCGACGGCCTGCTGCGCTGGTTCGGGCAGCGTGCCGGGGAATTCGGCCCCGAGCCGCACCCCTGGCTGGGGCTCGTCCAGCACCTGCACGTGCTGGCGGCGCCGGTCCTGGTCTTTACCTTGGGCGTGATGGCGCGGGGTCACCTCTGGCCTCGCCTGGGGCAGACGCTTGAGGGCCGGCGCACGGGGCTGGGCGCTGCCGTCCTGATCGCGCCGATGGTGTTCAGTGGCTACGGACTCCAAGTGGCCACCAGCCCTGTCGGGCGCAATGGCCTGGCCTGGATTCATGCCATCAGCGCGGGCCTGTTCCTGCTGGCCTATGCGGGACATCTGGCCCTGCGGGGATGGCGGCCGTCGGTCCTTCCTGCGGTGGAGCACGTCTCCGGCGGACCCTTGGCGGACAGATAAAGGCCCCCCGGCCGACAGGCGATCTAGACTGATTCGATGGCCAAAATCCGAATCCTCCCCGACCAGGTTGCGAATCAGATCGCGGCGGGCGAGGTCGTTGAGCGGCCCTCCTCGGTTCTGAAGGAGTTGGCGGAGAATGCCCTGGATGCTGGGGCCCACCGCATCGAGGTGACCTGGGAGGAGGGCGGAAAGCGGCTGTTGGAGGTGGCCGACGATGGTTCGGGCATGGCCCGGGACGAGCTGTACCTGGCCCTGGAGCGCCACGCCACCAGCAAGGTGCGCACGGCCGAGGATCTGGGCCACCTGGGCACCTTCGGGTTCCGCGGCGAGGCCCTGCCCAGCATCGCCAGCGTGAGCCGCTTCGAGCTCACCAGCGCCGAAGCCGAGGGTCCGGGCCATCGCCTGCGCTGCGAGTTCGGCATCATCAAGGAGGTGGCGCCTGCAGGGCGCAGCCGGGGCACCACGGTGACGGTGCGTGATCTGTTCGCGCAGCTGCCGGCGCGACGCCGATTCCTAAAGTCCACCGATACCGAGCATGCCCAGCTCTGGGGCGCCGTGGCCCGCCTGGCCCTCAGCTCGCCGGGCGTCCACTGGACCATCCGTTCCGATCGCGGCACCCCGCTGGTGCTGCCGCCCGTGGACGACCCGGGGCAGCGCCTGGCGCCGCTCCTGGGCGAGAAGCTGGGGCGCCTCGTACCCTTCGTGAATGGTGAATCCCCCTGGCGGTTGCGGGGCTTCGTCTCGCCGCCGGACCTCAGCTTCCGGGACCGCAACCACCTCTACCTCTTCGTGAACGGCCGGGCCGTGAGGGATCGCCTGCTGCTGGCGGCGCTCTCTGAGGCCTGGTCCGGCACCTTCGCCAAGGGCTCGTACCCCGCGGCGGTCCTCTTCCTGGAGTTGCCGCCCGAGGCGGTGGACGTGAACGTGCACCCCACCAAGGCAGAGGTGCGCTTCCGCGAGCCGCAGCGGGTCTTCGCCTGGGTGCGCGGTGGCGCCGAGGAGGCCTGGGCGAAGCTGCGGGGTGGCCTGGCCTCGGTGCTGGAGCTGCCGCCGAAGCCCCTGGAGGCTGAGTTCGACCTGGATCCTTCGCGCCGCATGGCGCCCCAGCATCCACAGCTCTGGTCGAATCACTCCGGTGGGGCCCTGGGGGCCTACCAGGTCCTGGCCGACGCCTTCCAGACTCGGCCTCTGGATGCGCCATACACGTACGAGCCCGCCCCTTCCGGCGTGTCGGAAGGCCCTGACCTTGGCCCCGGTATCCGCTACCTTGGCGCCTTCCAGCGCACCTACCTGCTGGCGGAGGTCGATGGGGAACGCGGCCCCGAGCTCTGGCTCGTGGACCAGCACGTGGCCCACGAGCGGGTGCTCTTCGAGCGGCTCTTCCTTCGCCGCCACGCGCCAGCCATCCAGCCCCTACTGCCCCCCCGGGTGGTGCAGCTGGGCCCCGAGGCCCTGGCGCGCCTCACCCCCTTCCTGGCGGAACTGGAGGCCGCGGGCGTGGAGGCCGAGCCCTTCGGCGCCGATGCCCTGGTGGTGCGCGGGCTGCCGGACTTTCTGGTGGACCGCGATCCCCAGGCCCTGCTGGAGGACCTGCTGGCCCGGTTGGAGCGGGAGGGGCGGGTAGACCTCGATGCCTTCCGCCGGGACCTCAACGCCGAGCTGGCCTGCCGCGCCGCCATCAAGAAGCACCACGCCCTGCCCCCCGAGCTGGCGCTCCGGCTCATCCAGGACCTCCTCGCCTGCGAGGTGCCCAACACGTGTCCACATGGCCGACCCATCATCAAGAAGCTGACCCTGGAGGACCTGGAGCGGAGCTTCGGTCGGCGGCTGTAGCTGGGCTTCAGGACGGCGGGAAAGCTGCTCGGCCACCAGATCCATGCCCAGCCGCTTGGCGGTGGCGTGGAGCGCGGGGCGGGCGAGACCCAGGGCATGCAGCAGTTCCCGCATATTGCCGGGCCAGGGGCGCTTCGCCAGGGCCCACAGGGAACCCCCCTAGCGCCGGCCCCAGTCCTGGCCTCAGGTGGCCTGCCAGTCGCCGAAACAGGCGGCCCTCAACAACCGAGCATCCCTCGCCAAACCTCCCAGAAATTCGGGAAGGTCTTCGCCACGCAGTGGGGATCCAGCAGTTCGCCGCCCCAGCGAAGCCCCCCCACAGCCGCGGCGAAGGCCATGCGGTGGTCATTGCGCGGGTTGAAAGCGATCCGGTCGGTCAGTGCCTTCCCCGGGGCGATGCGCAGGGTGTGGTCCCCTATGACCTCCGCCTGGCCGCCCAGCCAGCGCACCAGTTCCGCGGAGGCATCCAGGCGGTCGCATTCCTTGAGGGGGAGGGTATGGAGTCCCCTCAACTCCGAGGGGGCCGGAGCCAAGGCCGCGAGGGCCGCCAGCACGGGGCCCAGATCGGGACAGTCCGTCAGGTCCGCGTCCAGGCCACGCTGGAGGGGCCCCTGGACGTCGAGGGTCTGGGCGTCGTTCCAGCGGACCGCGCAGCCGGCCGCTTCCAGGATGGCCACCATGGCCCGGTCGCCCTGGGCATCGTCAGGGTCCAGGGGCCCCACCCGGAGCCGCCGGCCCGTGGCTGCCGCAGCTGCGAGGAATGCCGCCGCGCCGCTCCAGTCTCCGGGCAGGACCAGGTCCCGGGGTTGGAGGGAGCCGCCAGGGATCCGCCACTGCCCGGAGGCCAGGATGGCTCCAGAGCCGAAGCGCCGCAGCCACTGGGTGGTGAGGGTCAGGTAGCTGGAACTGGCCACTTCCTCCCAGGTGAGCAGGCTCGGCTCGGGCAGACCTGCGGCCGCCAGGGCCAGTCCGGAGAGGAACTGGCTGCTGAGGCGGGCATCCACCCGGAGGTCCAGCCGTCGGGGCGGCAGTGGGCTCGGCTGAAGCCACGCCCCGGAACCATCCGCAGACCACCGGGCGCCCAGGGCCTCCAGGGGATCGAGCAGGGGGCCGAGGGGCCGTTCGAATAGCCGGGGATCCCCCTCGAGCCGGACCGGTCCCTCCGCGCGGAGGGCCAGCCAGGGCAGGAGGAACCTCAGCGTGGTACCCGAAGCCCCAAGCCAGAGGGGACCTTGGGCCCGGGGTTGACCGCCGCCCTGGATGCGCCAGGTTCCGGCTTCCTCAACGACCGGGATGCCCAGACCCCGCAGGGCCTCGCGCATCCAGCGGGTGTCCTCGGCCTCAAGGCCACCTTGGAGGTGGCTGATCCCGGGGGCGAGGGCGGCCAGCAGGAGGGCCCGGTTGGTGACGGACTTCGAGCCCGGGATGGACACGGAGCTCATGGCCTCACCGGGCGCCAGAAGGCTGTCTTGGGGAAGTGACAGAAGCATGTGGGCAGGGTGCCGCGAGGCGCCCCCGACTTCAAGGCCTGATCAGCTGATGTTCTCGAAGATCGGCTTGGTGATGCGCTTGTCAGTCACGATGGTGTACTTGTAGGCGCCGTAGAAATCAATGGTGCGCTTGTAGCGCAGGATGATGGTGCAGGTCCCGGCATCGCCGGCCCCGGTCTTGGTGATCCGAATGGCGCTCTTGTCAGTCAATGCTTCAACCACATTCAGCTCGCGGGCCTTCTCCTTCACCTCCCGCTCCAGGGTCTCGATGGGCTTCTTGCTCGCACCACTGGCAATGAAGTCGCAGGCATCCGACAGTTCGCTGTTCCCGTAATAGATCGGGACCGCCTTGATGGCCACGGCGATGATCAGGCCGAGTACGAGTATGGAAACGATGCATCCGATCTTGCCTTCACCGCGTTGCTTTTGCATGAACTCCTCCGACTCACTTCAGGTCTTCAAGGGCCTGTCTGGCCAGGGGGGCAACCAGGGGGCCGTCGGAACCGAGAAGGGTTGCCTGAGGATACTTCAGTGCTTGGCGGAATGCCTGCACGGCTTCGGACTGGTAGCTGGGGCCCAGGTGGAGGAAACAACGGCCGGTGTGGTAGTCGAGGGTCCCTTGGCTGACGCCCCGGACGGTGCTGAGGCGGGCATCCCGCAGGAGCTCGATGGCCTTGTCGTATCTCCGGAACTGCATCAGGACGAGGGCCAGGTTGAGCTTGATGAGGTTGGCCTCGTCCCCCTTGGCCCCCGCATAGAGCAAGCGCAGCTGCGCCAGCACGGCCGGGTAGCAGAGCTCCGGCATCCCCAGGGGCACCTCCAACGCCTCCACCTGCAGGGGCAGGGTCAGCAGGACGGCGTCCTGGGTCAGCGGCAGCGGACCCTTGGCGGTCTCCACCACCTGCCGCAGATTTCGGACGGAGGTGGCCGGCTTCCCTTGGGCCTGCAGGATGGGCCGGCCGATCTGGAGTCCGGCCTTCAGGGCCGGTTCCGTGGCAGCCAACACCCAGGGGCCGGCTTCGCCCTGGACATCCAGGAGTGTGGCGCCCAGGCTGGCCTGCTGGAGGCTTGGGGCCGCATTCAGGCGCGCGGCCAGGGTGGCCAGAGGATCCTGCTCCAGTGGCTTCACGAGGAGGCGCTCCTCCTCTCCGTCCAGGGTGGTGACCACCAGCTCGACCCGGTGGATCACCCTGTCGGGGACCGGCCTGGCCAGGAGGATCAGCTCGGCCTCCCTGGAAGCCTTCAGCCGGGCCAGGGCTTCGCTGGGCGGCTCGTTGGGGCGGGCGGGCAGGAAGGCCACCTGCTGCAGCCGTTCTCCGAGGGCCTCGAGCTGGGCCTGGAACCGGGCGCGTCCGGTGAAGTCCCCGGCTTCAAGGCCGACAAAGGCCAGGCGGGGTTTGGGACGGGCCTCCAGGTTCAGGGCCTTGCCGTCCTCCACGACCAGGCGCTGGGAGTAGCCGCCCGCCGGGAACCGCACCTGCAGGTCGTAGGTCCCTGTGCACACCGGGACATTCGCGAGTGGCAGCGGCCCCTTGCTCTGACCGGAGAGGAACAACTCTCCCCCAGGCCACGGGGAGGAGACGGAGAGGTTGCCCCGCGAGGGCTCCAGCCGGATGGGTTCGAGGGTGTGGTCGGCGGCGGGGGTCGCAAGGTCCGCCCCGAGTTCGAGAATCTTGGTCCGGAGGCAGGGCGCCCGCAACTCGAGGCGGTGCTTGCCGGGGCGTAGCTCGGAGATGACGAAGGCGGAGGAGAGGTCTTCCGGACGCAGGCCCAGGGGGAGTGCAAGGGCGGCAGCCTCGGGGCCGCCCTTGCCGATGGCGTAGCCGAGGCTCTGGCCATCCAGCAGGACCTCCACATCGCTCGGCTGGACATAGAGCGTGATGGTGGAGGCGGTCCGGGTCAGCCTGAAGTCGGCGGTCTTCGCGTCATGGGGGCCGAGTTCCAGGACGAGTTCGGATGTCGCATGGCCCGGCCTTGCGTAGCTGAGCTTGTGGGTCCCGAAGGGGAGGAACTTCCGCGGGAGCAGCGCGGAGGGCCTGCCGTCGATGGACAGGCGGCCGCCCTCGGGCTGGAAGGTCAGCTTGAGCAGCGCGTATTTCTCGCTTTTCATCCGCTCGAACAGGGCCACGAGTCGCTGGGAGGTCAGGGCCTTGTCCAGCTCGAAATCGGGGTTGAGGTCCATCAGGGCCTGGAGCCGCACCTGGGCCCGGGCCTTGGTCTGGGCGCTGCGATCGTCCAGGACGGCCAGCCAGTTGTAGGTTTCACAGAGCACCTGGTTCCACTCGGGCTCGAGCCCGGCGGCCTTCGGGGCGAGCGCGGCCACCACCGTGTCGAAGCGCGCCGTCGCGCCCTCCCGCTCCCCCTGGGTGGCCCAGAGGGCCTTGGCCTGGAGGAACGTGTCCTTGAGGGCGGCATCCTGGGCTGAGAGCAGGCCGCAAAGAAGGGAGAGGAACAGGACGTGTCGGAAGCGCATGTCAGTTCAACCGGATGAGCAGGTCATTGCGGCGGTCGCATAGGATCAGGCCGCCCGAGCGGTCCATGACCAGCGAGGTGATGCGGCCGCTGATGCCCAGGGCCTTGAAGGTGGCGTACCGGAGCAAGGTGCCATCGGGTCCAAGGATCACGACCCCCTCACCAAACTCCCCGCCATCCACCAGGGCAGCGATGTGGCCGGCGCCGTCGGTGGCGAGGGCCGTCACCGCCTTGTAGGGCGCGGGCAGGTCCTTGCCGTAGGGGACCACGATGCGGGGCTGGCCATCGGTGTCGAGGAGCAGCAGCTTGCGATCCGCATCGGCCGAGATGACCATCCCGCCCGTGGGGAGCGGCGCGAGGGCGCCTGCGGTGGGTGAGGCCATGGTGCGCGAGCCGCCTTCCGGCGTGAACAGTGTCAGGGCGGGGGTCTTGGCATCCGCCACCCAGAGGTTGCCCCACCGGTCCAGGGCCGCCCCTGAAATGGCCGAGAGGGTGCCGAGGGGCTGGGGAGCGCCCCCCTCCTCGCGGACCAGGGTGCTCTTGGACAGCAGCCAAGTCGTCCCCGCAGGGCCGGCGCACAGGGTCCGGGTGCCCGGGGCCGGGGGCCCCTGAGGCAGGAGCTCAGTGCCGTGCAGGCGGAAGACCCGGTCGAGGTCGTGCTGGAATATGAGCAGCTCCCCGTCCGGCGCGAGGGCCAGCAGGGTTGGGGTCTTCAGCCACTTCGTCCGACCCGCGGGCCAGGGTCCCTCGCTGCGCAGGGGGGGCTTCTGGAGACGGTGCCTGACCAGGACCGCGGTCCGCCAGGCGGCCTCCTGGGCCTCGGGGGCCTGGGGGTGCTCAGTCCTCAGGCGCTGCAGCATCCGTAGGCAACCGGGCAGGTCACCCAGCAGATCCATCGCTCCGGCGGCCTCAAGCATGGCCTGGGGCGCCACCGCGGATCCGGCATGCAGGCGGAAGGCCTCAATGAAGTTCTGAAGGGCACGGCCCCACTGGCCCTGGTCCCGCCAGGCGCGGCCGAGGTGCAGGCGGGCCTCCGCGCAGGCCTCGGCATCGGGAAAGAGATCAAGCACGCGGTTGAAGTCGCCCATGGCGTCTTTCAAGTCCGCCGGCCTGCGGGCCTGCCGCGTCAGCAGGGTGCCTCTCAGGACCAGGCCGTGGGCGGCTTCCGGAGACTTGATGAACTCGCTGCGGAGGCGGTCCAGGTGCTGCATGGCCGCCTCGGGCTTCCGTTCGACCTCCACCTGATGCTGGGCGAAGCGGAGCAGGACTTTCGGCGCGAACTCGCTTCGCGGACTGGCCTGCAGCAGCTGCCCCCAGGTGTCCAGGGCCTCCTTGTAGGCCTTCGAGGCATAAGCCCTCTCACCACTGCGGTAGAGTCGCTCCGCCAAGTCGCCATCCTGCACCGGGGCCTGGGCGGCTACCGACAGCACAAACAGCAGCGCGGCCGGGATTCTTAGCCATGAAAGCGGGACGTGCATGAGGGCCTCGGATCTGATCAAAGCATATCCGCCCGGTCAGGGTTCCAGCGCCTTCAGCAGCGCCTCGGGCACGTAGGGCTTGTAGAGTGTGCCCAGGAGCCAGGGCTCGGCAGGCATCGTGTCACGGGCGGCCGTGGACAGCAGGACCTGCCGGCAGCGCCGTGTCTCGACCTGCACCTTCAGCCAGGGACGGAGATCCCCCATGGCATCGGCCTGCTCGGAAATGAGGAGATCCACCGGCCGCTCCGACAACAGAGGTTCCGCCTCGCTGCGGCTCCCGGCCTCCCGGACGTCCCAATCCTTCATGAGCACCGCCAGCAGACGCTTCCGGAAGAAGGCGCTGGGTTCCAGCAGGAGGATGGTGGTGATGGGTGCCCGGCGGGTGATGGCCACCTCGTCCAATCCCAGGGCCACAAGCGCTTCCTTTGCGGCACTGCGCAAGCCGAGACCGGAGGCCCCCCTGAAGATGTCCTTGAGGGGTTCGACGAGATCGAGCTGGCGGGTGAGCCCCGCGATTTCGCAGAGACGGGCCAGCTCTCGCCAGTCCTGGTCGGAGCGATGGATCTCCCTGATGACGAAGGCGGACAGCTCCCTGGCCAGCTCGGGCCGGAGGATGAACTCCGGATCCTGGAGGGCCTCACGCAGGTTGAGAAGGGCAGGGCCCCGGCCGGGGCCCTGGGGCGGGAGCCCGCTCACGATGGCGCGGAGTTTCTCTTCGCTGCCGGCGATGTGCCCCAGGCTGTTGCTGCGTCGCCCGAGTTCCTTCACCACCGCCGCGACCCGGTCGTTGGTGTCGCGGTCCCAGTCGCCCTTGGTCCGAAGGTCGAAGAGGAAGTCGGAGAAGGTGTCCTTCAGGCGGGTGTAGAGTGCCTGGTCGAAGCAGTAGAGATGCTGGGTGGCGAGGATCGCCCGCAGTCGCTGGCCCTCGCCCTCGCGGTCATCGCAGCAGCGGGTGATGAGCTGCTCCAGGGACGGCAGGCACTCCGTCGGGAGGGGGCACTCGAATCCAGGGAAGGGGGCAAGCATACCCTCCAGGGCTCGGATGAGGACTTGGGGAAGCTTCAGGTGGGCGGCCTTGGCCAGGAGTCCGAGTCCCGCCTCTGGGGTGGCCAGTTCCGCGAGTGCCTCCACCAGCGCCTCCTGAAGCCGGGCGGGCTTCCCGTCGTGGAGGAGGTCCAGAAGGACGGGGCTGGCGCTGGGACAGCGGGTGGCGCCCAGCGCCTCCACCGCCTCCAGGACCAAGTCATCCCGGACATCGGTCCGCAGGAAGGCCATGAGGGGTTCCGCCGCAGCCTTGGTGCCGTTGACGGTGAAGATGCGGAGGGCGGTACGGATCTGTTCAGGCTGGCCGGACTGGAACAGGTTCATGACCGCGGGGAAGCTGGAGGGCAGTTTCCCCAGGTGATGCATGGCGCGGTGGCCGACCTCGACGATGGAATCCTGCATGGCCCGCATGAAGAAGGGCATCAGGGCATCCTCTTCGCGGGCACCGAGCACGTCCAGGCAGGTCAGGCGACGCTTCGGGTCAGTGACCAACAAGACCCGCCCCAGGGCCGGCTCGTCCGTGGCCGGTACTAGGCGGCAGAATGCGTGGTCCAGGCCTTCACTGTGGGCAAAGCGGTCGAAGGCCGCCTGGAGAGTGGGAACCACCTGGACCATGGGGAGGCTTGCCATGGTGACGGCCTGGTGGACCAGGGCCTCGCAGAGCAGGTTCAGCGTGACGCCTAGGGCGATCTGCTGCTTGGCCGCCATGTCCTGGGCTTCGGTCACCATGGCGCTGAACCGGGCCACTTTCCCTTCCAGCAGGACGACCAGCGAGTCCGTGATGAACCGTTCGTAGGGACCCTTGGCCTGCTCCCGGAGAAGGTCGACCTGCGGGATCGGACGACCTTCCTCCCCGGCCTCCAGGGCCTGTTGCAGGGCGCGGATGATCTCAGCGTGCTGTCCGCCCATGCGCGCCGCCAGGGCCGCCACCAGCATAGATCGGGCGGCGGTGCGCGCCCCGATCTGAACCTGGTGGGTCAGGGACTCCAGGGCCTCAAGGTCCTCCAAGGTCTGCAGCGTTTCCTGGAACAACCCCAGCAAGAGGGACCCCTGGCCCGCTCCGGGGAGCTCCGTGACCGCCCGCAGCAGGAGGCGGAAGGCGAGGGAATCGGCCCCAGCCAGGGCCTCCCAGAGCGCGGGAAGGTCCTCGGGTTCAGCCACGGCGGCCACCCCCCGGGCACCCTGGTGGGCCAGGCGTGGGTTCGCCTCGCCTTCCATGAGCCGCCCCAGGTAAAACACGAGAGGCTGTTGAGGATCGACGGCGCCGAGCTCCCGCCGCAAGATCAGCTGGCGGTCCGGGTCGGTCCGTTGGCTCTCCAGCTTCTGGAGGGCCTCCCGCGCGGAGCGGAGCTCCAGGCGGCCCAGGGCGGCGCAGCCCTCATCGAAGACACCCAGGTCAGGCTCCTGCTGCAGGACCTGGAGCAGCCAGGGCACCCACTCCGGCCAGTCGAACTTTGCCGTGAGGCCCAACAGGAAGCGCTTCAGTGTTGACGGCGTGGAAGGCTTGACCAGGCGATTCCCGAGCTCGGGCAGGGCCAGCTGGCGGAGCTGCTGGAGCAGCTGGTTGAGGCGCACCTGCGCACCGGCATCCGTCTCCATGGGGTTGCCCAGCCAGGCACGGAGTTCGTCCAGCGGCGTCGTGGGCATGTGGCGGAGGGGCGTGGCCATCCCGTTCCCATCGGCTTGGAAGGCTTCCGGGTGAAGAACCACCATTATGGCTGGAGGGTGTTAGCGTTTTTCCATGAGAGCCCTGTGTTGGATCCTCCTGGCCGCCGTCGCTCAGGCCCAGACACCCGCCTTCCTGGAGCAGCTGCCGCCGGCGGCCCGGGCTGAGGCCATGGACATCGTCAAGCGGGCCGATTTCGTGTTTGAGACCCGGACCCAGCCCAGGCACGTGCGCATGGCCACCATGGAGAAGCTGTTCGATCACCCCGTGTTGGGCGCGGCCATGTGGCGGCACTGTCGGTTCGTGCCGGGATTTTACGCCTTCGTCCATCCGGATGGAGCTTGGAGCATTGATGATACGCGTGGCCTCAAGGGGACCCTGCGGCTGGTGTATCAGCGCCCGGGGCATCGGGTCTATCTGGTGGAGGGGCGGGCCGAGAAGGGCCGACTGCCCGTGATCCCCTTCTCGGTCGGCGCAAAGATGCTCACCTCGTACCGTTATTGGGAGGGCAAGATCGGCTTCGAGAGCCACCTCCACACCTGGACGGCCCTGGACTCGGCGGTGCTCGGGGTTATGTCCCGTCCCTTCCGCCCCTACATCAGGGGGCGCCAGGATGAGTTCATCGCCTACATCAACGGAAACATCGCGACCTTCGGGGAATTCGCCGACCTGAGGCCAGGTGACTTCCACGGACCCTTGACGCGGGATGGGGACCTGGTCGCCCTGCGTGAATTCGAATCGATCTTCCTGGGCCGGTGATGTCCCTCCCCTTCGCAGCCTCTTTCCGCGCCCTGCTGCAGCCCGGCGCTGCGTTCCAGTCGCCGCCGCCCTCTCTGGGCCGGGCCGCCCGTGACATGGCGCTGGTCTGGGTGCCGCTGGCCTTCGTGAACGCGGCCCTGACGGTTTCGCACGCGCTCCAGGCCTACGGCTCCCTCCGTCAGGGGACGGTGCCGACCGGGGTGTTGGACTGGTTCGGGCTGGATCCGGAGAACCTCCAGGCCTTCCTGGGGGCCCTGCCCGCCCCGCCGGCATTCGGCCGAGTCTGGCCCTGGCTGCTCCTGATGGTGCCGGTCGGGGTGTTGGGGACCTGGCTCCACCACGCGGTCTGGGATCACACGGGCCTCTGGCTGTTGGGAGGCCTGAAGCAGAAGCGGGGCTTCCGGACCAGCCTGCTGGCCGAAGCCGAGGCACTCCGCATCACGGCCCTGGGAACCCTGCTGGGGCTGGCGGGCTTCCTCCCCCTCCTGGGGCCGCTGCTGGCGCTGCCTCTGCTGCTGCTGGACGGCTACCTCTGGCTGTTCCGGGGCTTCGCGCTGGCGGCTCGGCACGGCTGCGAGCCTTGGCGGGGCCTGGCGGCCACGGTGGTGCATCTGGTCCTGTTGGGCTGCTTCGCCTTGGGGCTCTCCGCCCTGATGCTGGCCCTGCTCCGGATGGCCGCATGAAGCGGGTCCCCTGGGTGGCGCTGGGCATCATGCTGGCGGCCCTTGCCACCTGGGCCTCGTCCTACCTGCAGCCCATCTCGGCCCTTCTCCCCGGGTGCGCCTTCAAGCGCCTGACCGGTTTCGCCTGCGCCACCTGCGGCTTGACCCGCTGCATTCTGGCCCTGGGGCGGTGGGAGTGGGCCGAGGCCTTCCATTGGCACCCGGTGGCTGCCGCAGCCGGGCTGCTTCTTCCCGTAGCGGTTGCCTGGGACCTCCGCCGGGCCTGGCGGGGCCATCCCTATCTGGACCTCCCGGATTCGTGGGCCGTCCGCATGTCCGTCTGGGCGCTCCTGCTCGGCACCTGGATCCTGCAGGTCTGGCGGGGGATCTAGTACCGTTTTGCATCCGGCCAGACTCCGGTCATGCTTTGGGCACGCATCACCGGAGTCCCGCCATGTTCCAGCAAATCCTGGATCAGCTCATCGAACGAGTGCCCGAGGCCCTGGCTGCGACCTTCAATGACCGGGATGGTGATCCCATCTGCTCGCGTACGATCCAGGTGTCCAACGAGGGGCTCCAGTTGCTGGGCGCCTACCAACACGTGGTGAAGCGCCACCTCCAGCAGGCGGTCGAGGAGTTCGATCGTGGCGAGGTGAAGCAGGTGGCCTTCGCGACGGACCAGCACTGGATCCTCATGATCGGGGCCCGGGAGCAGTGCACCCTGGTGCTGGTCATGCAGCGGGAGGGCATTCTGGGGCGTGCCCGTTTCCACATGGAGCAGGCCATCGAGGCCCTGAACGGTCAATTGTAGGGAGTGCCCGATGGAACGTCTGATCGGCCTGGCCGGAATCGTGGCCTTCGTGGCCCTTGCGTACCTGCTTTCGCACAAGCGGAGCGCGATCCACTGGAAGACCATCGCCTGGGGCCTGGGGCTCCAGTGGATATTCGCCCTGATCGTGCTCAAGGGGACGCTGATCGCCGGCCTGCTGTCCTTCCTGCCCTTCCCGAAGGGCGCTGGCTGGGTGGTGCTGGCGTTGATGTTCACGCCCATGCTGCTGCGGCGCTTTGCCTCCTACGAGAACAAGGGTCTCAACTGGGGGCTCTTCGGCGTCATCGTCCTCGGTCTGCTGCGGGGAAACCTGGTTGGCTCCGCCTTTGATCGGATGCGGATCGTGGTCGAGCACCTCATGGCCTACGCCCACGAGGGGGCGAGCTTCGTGTTCGGAGCCCTTTCCGACGGGCCCGGCGGCAAGGTGGGAATGGTCTTCGCCTTCGCGGTGCTGCCGACCATCATTTTCGTGGCCTCCATCTTCGCGGTGCTCTACTACCTGGGCGTCATGCAGTGGGTGGTGGGCGCCGCCGCCCGCGCCATGGGCCGCTTCCTCAAGGTCTCCGGCGCGGAGAGCGTGAGCGTGGCCGCCAGCATCCTCATGGGGCAGACCGAGGCGCCGCTCACCATCCGGCCGTTCCTGGCGAAGATGACCCGCAGCGAACTCATGGTGATCATGACGGCAGGCATGGCCCACGTGTCCGGCAGCATCATGGTGGCCTATGTTCAGGTGGCGCACGTGGACATCGTGCACCTGCTCACCGCCGTGATCATGACGGCCCCCGGCGCGGTGATGATGGCCAAGCTGCTTGAGCCGGAGACGGAACTCCCGGAAACCTCCGGCGAGATCAAGGTGGACATCCCCAACCACGATGCCAATGTGCTGGACGCGGCAGCCCGGGGCGCTTTTGAAGGTGGGCAGCTGGCCTTCAACGTGGCCGTCATGCTCATCGCCTTCATTGCCCTCATCTACCTGCTCAACGGCTTGATGAAGGCGATCCACCCCGGCTTCAGCCTCGAGCTGGTGTTGGGCTGGATCTTCAAGGTCCCGGCCTTCCTGATGGGTGTGCCCTGGGGCGAGGCCGGCCAGGTGGGTGGGCTGCTGGGCAAGCGCATGGTGGTGAACGAATTCGTGGCCTTCCTCGACCTAGGGAACATGACGGGGCTCTCCGCCAAGGCCAGGCTCATCTCCACCTTTGCCCTGTGCGGCTTCGCCAACTTCAGCAGCATTGCCATCCAGGTGGGCGGCATCGGGGCCCTGGTGCCCGAGCGGCGGGGCGACCTGGCCCGGCTGGGTGTCCGGGCCATGCTAGCGGGCACCTTGGCCAACTTCCTCAGCGCCTGCATCGCCGGAATCCTGACCTAGCTGTAAAAAACCCACACCTGAGCTGAAGTTCAGACAAAGCGACGGGTTGCCGATGAAGCATCCTCGGGAGGTGGTTCCATGTCGAGGTTGTGTGCTGCGTTTGTCTTCCTGGCCCTGGCCACCCCGGCCCTCGTGGCCGGTGACTATGACGCGATGTTCAGTGCGATGAAGAAGGCTTGGCCGCAGTGCGAGACGGTGGCGGTGGTCTGTGATGCCAACGGCAGCAAGCCCCTCCTGGCCGCCCTTACCGGCGCTGCCAGCGGTCTGAAGGTCATTGTCGTGGATGTGAAGGGCCCCCAGGACATGGGCAAGGCCATCGGGACCCTCTCCGGGCGCAAGCCGGACGCCATCGTCCTGCTTGCCGGAGACAAGGTGGCGGGGGATGGCTCCTCCGCGGCCAGTTTCCTGATCCAGCGCATGGCGGGCGTCAAGATTCCGACAGCCGCCACGACGGAGGCCGGGGTCAAGCAGGGCGCCGTGCTGGGCATCGGGCCCGGGACTGGCGGCAAACTGCTGTCCAATGCCAAGGTGGCGGCGGTGGCTGGCGTGGCCATTCCCGCAGGGGCCACGCAACTGTAGGAACGAACGCCCGAAGGCTTTCCTACTGCACGGTCTCCGGATCATCGGGTCCGTCGTGCGGGGGCTCCACGCCTCGCCAGCCGGCCTTCCAGGCCAGGTTCATGACCAGCGTCAGGGCGATGTAGGCCGCGAAGAAGCCCAGGAAGAAGCGCTGCTGGAAGAGGACCAGGAGGGCCAGCAGGAGCACGACGGTGAGGTAGGTGACCATGACCGAGCGCAGCGAGGTCGCCTTCTTCTTGAAGCTGGAAAAGCGGATGGTGGAGACCATCAGCAGGCCCACGAGGAAGAGTCCCGCGGCAAAGGAGTATGCCAGGGCGGTGGTGCTGGGCGGGGTGGGGTGCCAGATGATGACCGAGGCCACGCACGCAGCCCCAGCGGGGATGGGCAGGCCCACGAAGTAGCGGGAATCCACCGCGCCCACCTGCACGTTGAAGCGGGCCAGGCGCAGGGCGCCGCAGGCGGTGAATACGAAGCAGGCGGCCCAGCCGGCGGCCCGCAGATGGGAGTCATGGATGCCCAGCTGGAAGAAGGCGTAGCGGTAGGCCAGGATGGCTGGGGCCATGCCGAAGCTGATCACGTCCGCGAGGCTGTCCAACTGGACGCCAAAGTCTGTGGCAGTGTTGGTGGCGCGGGCCACGCGCCCATCCAGCCCATCGAAGATGCCGGCCAGCACGAGGAGCCCTGCGGCCCAGAGGAAGAAGCGTTCGGGCGTCGCTCCGGCGGCGTTGATGGACATCACCACGCTGGAGAAGCCGCAGAAGACAGAAGCCATGGTGATGCTGGAAGGGAGCACGAACATGGACCGGCGCATGGCGCGCTGGCGCCGGGCACGGCGTTCCTCGGGACTCAGACGGGGTCGCATGGGGACAGTTTCTCACATCTGGGCCGGGGGAGGCTGGAGTCGGCGGGCGAGGGTATGCTGGCTTCCTTCGGAGGATAGTGGATTGAAGCACCTGGTGGTGATCGGGGGTGGACATGCCGGAATCGAAGCGGCCCATATCGCCGCGAGGATGGGCATGGCCACGACCCTGCTCACCATGAACCTCGACCAGATCGGCCAGATGAGCTGCAATCCCAGCATCGGTGGGGTCGGCAAGGGACACATGGTGCGGGAGTTGGACGCCCTCGGCGGGGCCATGGGCCGCCTCATCGATGCCACGGGCATCCACTTCCGCATCCTCAACGAGAGCCGCGGCGTGGCCGTGAGGGGTCCCCGGGCCCAGGCGGACAAGGTGAAGTACCGCAGCGCGGCCCGGCGGCTCCTGGAGCATCTGGAGCACCTGAAGCTGCGGCAGGGCACGGCGGCGGCCCTGGTCTGGGAACCCGGCACCCGAAACCTTCGGGGGATTGAACTGCTGGACGGGTCTGTGCTGCCCTGCGATGCCGTGGTGGTCACCAGCGGCACCTTCCTCAATGGCCGCATCCTCATCGGGGCGCGGCGCCTCGAAGCCGGGCGCGCCGGAGAGCCTGCCAGCACCCACCTGGCTGAGCAGCTGCGGGCCCTGGGCCTGCGGCACCGGCGCCTGAAGACCGGCACCAGCCCCCGCCTCGCCCGGGCCAGCATCGACTTCGGGCGGCTGGAGGTCCAGCGCGGCGACGATCCGCCCAGGGCCTTCAGCTTCTTCAGTCCCGGCATTCCGCAGCCCCAGGTGCCCTGCCACATCGTCCACACCACGGCCCAGACCGAAGCAATCGTGCGGGAGAACCTGCCGCAGTCCAGCCTCTACGGGGGCCACATCGAGGGGGTCGGGCCCCGCTATTGCCCTTCCATCGAGGACAAGTTCGTGAAGTTCCCGGACAAGGGCCGGCACCAGATCTTCGTGGAGCCCGAGAGCCTCGAGACGGAGGAGATCTACCTGGCGGGCCTGTCCACCTCCATGCCCCCGGACGTGCAGCTGCGGATGGTGAGGAGCCTCCCTGGCTTCGAGGCCGCTGAGATCCTGCGGCCCGGCTACGCCATCGAGTACGACAGCTTCGATCCGCTCCAGCTCCACCGGGACCTCTCCGTCGAGGGCCTGGAGGGCGTCTGGTTCGCGGGCCAGATCAATGGCACCACGGGCTACGAGGAGGCTGCGGGCCAGGGTCTGCTGGCGGGCATCAACGCCGTACGCTGGCTGCGGGAGCAGGAGCCCATCGTCCTCGGCCGCGAGCAGGCCTACCTGGGCGTGATGGTGGATGACCTCGTCACGAAGGGAACGGATGAGCCCTACCGCATGCTCACGGCCAGGGCGGAGCACCGGCTGGGCCTGGCCTGCGACCTGGCGGATGCCCGGCTGCTGGCCGTGGCCCGGGAGGTAGGGGCCTTGGAGCCACAAGAACTGGCGCAAGTCGAAGCCAAGGTGCTCCGCCGGGAGACCCTGAGGGGGCAGTGCGAGGCTGCCTGGGTGACCCAGACCAGCCCCTTCGGAGGTATCGCCACCGCCGTCGGCCTCCGGTTGGATGCGGGCCTGAGCCTATCGGACCTGTTCCGGCGGCAGCACATCGGCCCTGTGGAGGCCGATGCCTGCCTGGCACTGCTGGACGGTTGGAGGCGGGAGCAACCCGGCTGGGACCCAGCCATGGAGCGGGATCTGCTCCTGTTCGACCTCCGGTACGCCCCCTACCGGGACCGGGAAGCGAAGCTCCTGGAGGGCCACCGGGCCTGGGACCAGGTCCGGATCCCCGCGGATTTCCGGACCGAGCATCTGCATGGCATCTCGAAGGAAGTAATGGAAAAACTAATGTTGCATCGACCCGAGACCCTCGGCCAGGCCAGTCGCATCCCCGGGGTCACCCCGGCGGCCGTCACGCTGCTCCACCTGCATCTTCATCGTGTTCGGAGCATATAGTTGAAGTGTGATTTTTATCCTTGAGCTTCCATGTAACTGGAACCTTACCCTTGGGAAGTCCGCTTCCCGGGAGGTCCCCATGGCGATCTCGTCAGACACACAAGCTGTTCAAGCCGGTTCCTCCGGCCGGATGCTGAAGATCGGCCAGTTGGCTGCACGCTCCGGCATCACGGCCCGCAATCTCAGGTTCTATGCGGACGCCGGCGTGTTCGGCGACCTGCCACGCTCGCCGAAGGGCTATCGCCTCTTTCCTGCGGAGGCCGTCCAGTGGGTCAGGATCCTCAGGGCCGCCCAGGCTGCGGGGTTCAGCCTCGAGGAGGTCCAGGAACTGCTGCGGGCCCTCCGCCAGGACAGCGCCCCCTGCGAGCACGTCCGTGAGGCGCTGGGGGGCAAGCTGCAGGCGCTGGAGACCAAGCTGACCGAGATCAAGCTGCTCGTGGACATCCTGCGCATCACCCTGGGCACCCCGGATGGCCAGAGCAGCGAGCTGGGGTGCAACCTGATGGAGACCCTGCTGGTCGAGTCGGCCAGGCTGCCCTCGTTCGCGGACCACAGGGCCTGAACCCCCCACTGGAGGCACGAAATGGATACCAAGGTTTTCAAGGTCAACGGCATGACCTGCGGCGGCTGCGCGAAGCATGTGGAAAAGGCGCTGCGGTCCGTCGAGGGCATCGTCCAGGTGGACATGGACGTCCCACATGGAACGGCGAAGGTCATGGGAGAGGCCCCCTTCGAGGTCATGGCGGAAAGGGTCGCGAAAGCAGGCTACGAACTGATCGGGCCGGCCTGAGGTCCAATCGTCGAATCAGGCAAACAGAAGGGATGGGCGGTGGATCAACAGACCTTTGCCGTCACGGGGATGACCTGTGCTGCCTGCGTCAGGCACGTGGAGAGGGCCCTAGCGGACACGCCGGGTGTGGCTGCGGCGGTGGTGAACCTTGCCACGGGCACCGTGCGGGTGGAGGGAACCGTCACTTTTGAAGCGCTGGCCCTTCGCGTCGAGGATGCGGGCTACGGTCTGGCGAAGGTCCAGCCGGACGCGCCTCCGATCGAAGACCTGGGTCCGGCACGCCGACGCATGGTGTTCGCACTGGCGCTCACCGCGCCCCTGTTGGTCTCGATGCTGCCGGGCTGGCCAGGGCATCTGCCCGGTTGGATCCAGGCCCTGCTCGCCACACCGGTCGTCTTTGGAGCCGGCCTTGGGTTCTTCCAGCGGGCCGGGCGACAGGCCCTCCATGGGCAGGTCTCCATGGATGCCCTCATCGCCCTCGGCTCCGGTACCGCCTGGGCCTTTGCCGTCATTGAATGGCAGCGGGGCGCCCACGAGCTCAGCTTCGAAACGGCCGCCGCCCTGGTGGCCTTCCTGCTGTCGGGGAAGTACCTCGAGGCCAGGGCGAAGACCCACGCCACGGACGCGCTCAAGGCCCTGCTCACCCTGACCCCGCCGACCGCCCTCCGGCTGGAGGCGGACGGATCCGTCATCGAGGTCTCTGTGGCGGTGCTGGCCCCCGGTGACCGGGTGCGGGTGCTCCCGGGACAGTCCGTCCCCGCGGATGGTCGTGTCAGCTCCGGGCAGGCGGAAGTGGACGAGTCCATGCTCACGGGAGAACCTCTGCCCGTGGCGAAGGAGCCTGGTAACGCCCTGGTCGCGGGGACCGTGGTACATGGGTCGGCCCTGGAAATGGAGGTCAGCGCGGTCGGCACTGCGACCCAGTTGGCGCGCATGGCGGCCATGGTCGCCGAGGCCCAGGGCTCCAGGGCACCAGCTCAGGAACTCGCCGACCGCATCAGCGCCGTCTTCGTTCCGGCCATATTGGTGCTCGCGCTGGCCACCTTTGCGGGCTGGACAGTCTGGGGTGGCGGGTTTTCGCACGCCTGGCGTCCCGCCGTGACCCTGTTAGTGATCGCATGCCCCTGCGCCCTTGGCCTGGCCACACCGGTAGCGGTGATTGTTGGGGTCGGCGCGGCGGCGAAGCAGGGCGTGCTGGTGCGTGATGCCTCTGCACTGGAGGCGCTCGGTCGGGCCACGGACCTGGTGCTCGACAAGACGGGGACCCTCACGGAGGGCCAGCCCACGTTGAGACGTGTGCTGTCCTCTGGTGGCCGCCCGGTATCTGAGCTCCTCCGCGTGGCCGCCAGCCTGGAAAGGGACTCGGAACATCCCATCGCCCGGGGTCTTCGTGCCGCGTTCGCCGGTGACCTGCAAGCTGTCCAAGGGTTCAGGGCCCACCCTGGAGGCGGAATATCGGGGACCCTTGATGGTACGACTTGGCACCTCGGGAGTGAGGCCTTCCTGGGGGTCGCCTTCCCGGCGGTGGATCCGGATGGGATCGCGGTGGGGTTGGCGGATGCCAAGGGTCTGCAGGGCGTGTTCATCCTGGGAGACCGGCTGCGGGCTGAGGCCGCTGATGTGGTGGCAACGCTGGAGAGGCAGGGACTGAGGGTTCATCTCCTGACGGGGGACCGGATGGAGCCCGCGAGCCTCATGGCCGCGGCGGCGGGGATCAGCCGCGTGGCCGCCGAGGTCAGGCCCGAGGGGAAGCTGACCCACCTCAAGGCGATGCAGGCCGCGGGTGCGGTGGTCGGGTTCGTGGGCGATGGCGTCAATGATGCGCCGGCGCTGGCCCAGGCGGACTGCGGAATCGCCATGGGCTCCGGTGCCGGCGGACAGGGGACCGGTGCGGCCATGGCCGCGGCGCCGCTGGTACTCCTGCGGGCAGGCTTGGACCCGATCCTGGTGGCCAGGCGGATTGCCGCGCGCACCCAGCGTGTGATCAGGCAGAACCTCGGCTGGGCCCTTGGCTACAACCTGCTGCTGGTGCCCCTGGCGGCCTTCGGTGAACTGGAGCGGTTTGGAGGTCCCATGCTGGCTGGTGCAGCCATGGGACTGAGCTCGCTGACGGTGGTCCTGAACGCTCTGCGCCTGCGGCGCTAAAGGCCGCGGGACAGTTCTTTCAGGTAGGCGGCGAAGTCCTCACGGAGATCCTCCCGCTTCAGCGCGAACTCCACGTTGGCCTTCAGGTAGTCCAGCTTGTTGCCCGTATCGTAGCGCTTGGCGGGGATCGGTGCGGCGACCAGGCGACCTTCGCGGGCCAGGATGGCCAGCGCGTCGGTGAGCTGGTACTCGCCACCCACGCCGGGTTCCAGGGCCGCAAGGTGATCGAACACGCGGGGTTCCAGCACATAGCGACCCACGACGGCCCAGCGGCTGGGGGCCTCCGAGGGTTGGGGCTTTTCGACAATGGATGTCACTTTCCAGGTACCGTGGTGGCCTTCGGGAGCGCTGACGATGCCGTAGCGGGACACGTGCTCGAGGGGGACCTCCTGGACGCCCACGACGGACTTCCCGGTGCTGTGGTAGGCCGCGATGAGCGCATCCAGCGCGGAATCACGTTCATCGAAGACGTCATCTCCGAGGAGCAGGGCGAAGGGTTCATCACCCACCGCGTGGCGGGCGCAGAGAACGGCATGTCCAAGCCCAAGGGGCTCTCCCTGCCGCACGTAAGCGAACTGGGCTAGGTGGCTGATGCCCCGGACCAGGTCGAGGTCCTCCTGCTTCCCACGGCGCCTGAGGGTGTCCTCCAGTTCGAAGGAGATATCGAAGTGGTTCTCGATGGCCGCCTTTCCGCGACCTGTCACTAGGACCAGGCTTTCGACCCCGGCCCGGATGGCCTCCTCCACGACGTATTGGATGACGGGTGTGTCGACCAAGGGCAGCATTTCCTTGGGTTGGGCCTTGGTTGCGGGCAGGAAGCGGGTGCCCAGGCCTGCGACGGGAATGACGGCTTTGCGTAGCGTCTTCATGGCCTCTCCGATGGCCCATGATGGCCTAAGGTTGGCCCCTGATGAAGGTTTGGTGCCCCTTGCGTAAATTTTCCCCTTGCGTCTTGGGACCCCGGTGTTAGTCTGGATGTCCTGCGCAGTTGAGGCTGTGGGGTGCAGGATGAGGCTGTGAGGCTGAATCCGACATGCTGAGGAGCATGGTGGGCGTCTTTGAAAACCGGATAGAAGATAGGAAGCCTTT
>NZ_JBATQW010000047.1:0-30220 GCF_049292215.1 Geothrix sp.
GGCCAGGGCCGTGTGCTCGTCCCGCCCCGTGAGGGCACGGGCCACGGCGGCGTTGTGGCCGCTGGCATAGGTGCCGGGCTGATCCTCGCGGTCCAGGAGCACGATCCCCGGCTGGCCGGCCCCGGCCAGGTGGCAGGCGAGGCCGAGTCCCGCGATGCCGCCTCCGATGATCACAACCTCTGCCGTTTCAACCGTGCCCATTACTCCATCCTAGCGCCGACGGCCGTCCCACCTGCTTTTTGGAGGACCACAGCCGGCCTCCCCTGTGACCCCGGTCAAGGGTTCCGTGTTGCCACAGGGGTGGCGGGCCTATGATGGGAGGCATCCAGAGGTTCCTCCGTGCGGTCGATCCTGCGCGCCATCCTTGCCGTCGTGCTGCTCCTGGGCGGCGGGGCGGGGGACTGGGCGCCGGCACAGGCGCACCACTCCTGTTGCTGCGGCATGCCCAGCGGCGTCGAGGACAGCTGCCCCTGCCCGAAGCCGGAAGGCAACCGGGGTCCCTCGCGCTCCCTCTGCAGCGAACGCGGAACGGTCGTCGCCACGGTGGCCGTGCGCCGCACGCAGGCCGAGCCCCGCTCCGAAGCGCGGCCGGAACCGGCGGCGTGGACGCGTGCCAGCCAGACACTGACCTCCGAGGGTATCCCGGCGCCTGCCCGTGGGCGCGACCCCGACCTGGTCCGGCACTTGGCCCGACTGCAGACCTTCCGGATCTGATCGGGAGCTGAGCGAAGCCCTGCCTGTCCGTGGACAGGCCCGTTCTCTCTGCTTCCGGAGCTCCCATGCGCACGCTGCTGCGCCTGGTTCCGGCCCTGGTGCTCGCCGCACCGGGCCTGGCCCAGGTCCCCCCTGCTGAATCCCCGACCCCCGATCCCGTCCTGGCGGCCCTCCTGCGCGAGGCGCTCGCGGTCCATCCCGATGTGCAGCGGGCAGACGCCTCCCTGCGGATGGAGCAGGAGCGCGTTCCCCAGGCCGGCGTCCTGCCCGATCCGAGCCTATCGCTGGGTCTCCAGAACGACGGCTTCAAGCGCCTGGAGGTGGGCCGCATGGAGACCAGCTTCTACAGCGTGGCCTTCACCCAGCCACTGCCCTGGCCCAGGAAGCGTGGCCTGCGCAAGGAGGTCGCCGCCATCGGCGTGGCCTTGTCCGAAGCCACCCGCTCCCGCGTCCAGCTTGGGCTGGAGTCCGATGTGCGCCGCGGCTATGCGGCTCTGCTATTGATCCGCGGCCAGAAGCGGCTCCTCGACCAGCAGGCCGTGCTCCTCGAGCAGGCGGAACAGCTGGTCCGCACGCGCTACGAGGTGGGGCAGGGCAGCCAGGTGGACCTGCTCCGCGCCCAGCTGGAGCGCACGCGGCTCCAGCAGTCGGTCTGGAGCATGGACACCGAGGAGAAGACCGTTCTCGCGGGGCTCAACCGCCTGCGGCAGCACGATCCCACCGATCCCATCCCCACCACGGCGCAGCTCGGGGACCTGCCGGATCCCGAGCTCCCGACGCCCGAGGCCATCGAGGGCCTGAGCCCCGAGCTGGCGGGCGGGCGGGCCGGCGTCAAGCAGACCGAGAAGCTGCTGGACCTGGCGCGGCTGGACCGGCGCCCGGACTTCGCGGTCACCGCCGGGCTCATGCCCCGAGGCGGCCTGGATCCCATGTGGCAGGTGGGCGTGAGCATCTCGCTACCGATCTATGGGCGCCACAAGCAACAGCGCGCGGTGGCCGAGCACGAGCACCACCGGCAAGGGCAGGGCGCCGAGGTGGAATCGGTGCGCACCCTGCTGCGCCTCCGCACCGAGGAGCGGACCCTGCAGATCCAGCTGCTGCGTCGCACCCGCGACCTCTACCGCGATGGCCTGCTGGTGCAGAGCGAGGCCAGCTTCCGGGCGGCCATGGCCCAGGTGGAAGCGGGCCGTGGCGCCTTCCTCAGCGCCCTGGAGGCCCTCAACGGCTGGATCGGCGACCAGGGCGCCCACCTGCAGACCCTGGCTCAGTTGCAGGCCCAGCACATCGCCCTGCGGGAGGCCGCCCTCGGCCCCACGGTTCCCATCAATGGCGGCTCCCTGGCCTCAGTGGGCCTCTCCTCCGGCGCCGCTGCGCCGGCCGCCTCGAAATCCACTGCCAAGGTTCAGGGCAAGGCCCAGGACAGCGGCCCCGCCTCCATGAAGATGTAGGAGCTTACCCATGACCCTCGACCAGCCCCCTTTTGAGCAGCCAACGCCTCCGCGTCCTGCGCGCCTCCGCACCCTCGGCCTCGTTGCCTTGGGTCTCATCGCCGGCATCGGCGGCACCCTGCTGCTGCGGCCGGCGCCAAAGCCCGACCATGAGGCTGCCGCTGCCGCGCCCAAGAAGCAGATGTTCCAGTGCCCCATGCACCTGCAGATCATCCAGGACCACCCGGGTTCCTGCCCCATCTGCGGCATGGACCTGGTGCCCATGGAGGAGGTGGGCGCCAGCGGCTCGGCCGTCGAGGGCCACGCGGCCATCACCATCGACCCTGCCCGTCAGCAGCTCATCGGCCTGCGCACCGAGATTGTGGCCGAGGCCGCCGTGAGCGGGGAGCTCCGCGCCCTGGGCCGGGTGGCGGTGGACGAGACCCGGGTCCGCAAGGTGACCGTGAAGGTGGAGGGCTTCGTCGAGAACCTGTTCGTGGACTTCGTCGGCAAGCCCGTGGCCAAGGGCCAGCCCCTGTTCAGCTTCTACAGCCCCGAGTTTGTCGCCGCCCAGCGGGAGTACCTGCTGGCGCTTAAGACCCAGAAGGCCCTGGCCGGCGGGACGCTGCAGGTCAGTGGGGGCGATCTGCTGGAGGCCGCGCGGCGCCGGCTGTCGCTGTGGGATGTGCCCAAGGAGGCCATTGAGAACCTGGAGAAGACCGGGGAGGTGCTGCGCTCCCTCACGCTGCGCAGCCCCATCTCCGGGGTGGTGACGGTGAAGAACGTGGCGGAGGGCGCCCGCATCACTCCCGCAGACATCCCCTTCGAGATCACGGACCTCAGCCGCGTCTGGGTGCTGGTGGACATCTACGAGGCGGAGCTGGCCCGCGCCAAGGTGGGCCTGCCCGCCGACCTGATGGTCGAGGCCTCGCCCGGCAAGACCTTCAAGGGGCGGATCGTGTTCGTGGACCCGGTCATGGATCCCAAGACCCGCACGGCCAAGGCCCGCGTGGAGTTTGCCAATCCGGCCGGTGAGCTCAAGCCCGAGATGTTCGGTGATGTACTGCTCAAGGGGCCGGGCCGCAAGGGTCTGGTCGTGCCCCTGGACGCGGTGCTGGATGCCGGCACCGCCAAGGTGGTCTTCGTGGCCCTGGGCGAGGGCAAGTTCGAGCCTCGGGAAGTGACCACCGGCACCACCATTGGCGAAAAGGTGGAGATCCGGTCGGGCCTGCAGGCCGGCGACGCCGTGGTGGTCCGCGCCAACTTCCTGGTGGACTCTGAGTCCCGCCTCAAGGCCGTCCTGGCCCAGATGAGTCAGAAGGGGGATTCGAATCCCGTGCCTTCTGAGCACAGGCACTAGGGGGCCGGCATGAGCGGACACGCGCACTACGACCCCGAGCACCCGACCTTCCTCCAGCGGATCATCCGCTTCTCGGCGGAGAACCGCTGGCTGGTCATGGCCGCCTCGGCGGTGCTGATCGCCATGTCCTTCTGGACCATGCGGAACATCCCCATGGACGCCCTGCCGGACCTCAGCGACACGCAGGTGATCATCTACTCCAAGTGGGACCGCAGCCCGGACTTGGTGGAGGACCAGGTCACCTACCCCATCGTCACGAGTCTGCTCGGCGCCCCCAAGGTGAAGGCCGTGCGCGGCCTCTCGGACTTCGGCTTCTCCTACGTCTATGTGATCTTCGAGGACGGCACGGACATCTACTGGGCCCGCAGCCGGACGCTGGAATACCTCAGCAAGATCACCTCCACCCTGCCAGCCGGCGTGCAGACTTCGCTGGGGCCCGACGCCAGCTCCGTGGGCTGGGTGTATCAGTACGCCCTGGTGGATCGCACGGGCAAGCACAGCACGGATGAGCTGCGGTCCCTGCAGGACTGGTTCCTGCGCTACGCCATCCAGAGCACGCCCGGCGTGGCCGAGGTGGCCACCGTGGGCGGCCAGGCCAAGCAGTTCCAGGTGGCGCTCAACCCCAACAAGATGGCCGCCTACCGGGTGCCCATCGAATCCGTCATCGGGGCAGTCAAGGCGGCCAACTCGGAAGCGGGCGGCCGCTTGGTGGAATACAGCGGACGCGAGTACATGGTGCGGGGACGGGGCTACGTGAAGACCGCCCAGGACCTGGAGCAGGCGGTGCTCAAGGCGGAGAACGGCACCCCCGTGCGGCTGGGCGACGTGGCCACCGTGAGCCTGGGCCCCGAGATGCGGCGGGGCCTCACGGACCTGGACGGCCAGGGCGACGCCGTGAGCGGCATCGTGGTCATGCGCCAGGGCGAGAACGCCCTGAACGTGATCGAGCGGGTCAAGGCGAAGCTCAACGAGTTAAAGCTGGGCCTGCCGGCGGGCGTGGAGGTGGTCACCGTCTACGACCGCTCCGAGCTGATCCACAAGGCCATCGAGACCGTGAAGCACAAGCTCATCGAGGAGATGGTCGTGGTCTCGATCATCATCCTGATTTTCCTCTGGCACGTGCCCTCGGCCATCGTGCCCATCGTGACGATCCCCGTGAGCGTGGGCCTAGCCTTCATCCCGCTCTACGGCATCGGCCAGAACGCGAACCTCATGAGCCTGGCGGGCATCGCCATCTCCATCGGCGTGCTCGTGGACGGCGCCATCGTCGAGGTGGAGAACGCATACAAGAAGATCGAGAAATGGATCGAGGCCGGGAAGCCAGGAAGCTTCTACCAGGTTCGGTTGGAAGCCTTGATGGAGGTCGGCCCCTCGGTGTTCTTCTCCCTGCTGGTGGTGGCGGTGAGCTTCATGCCCATCTTCACCCTGCTGGACCAGGAGGGCCGGCTCTTCAAGCCGCTGGCCTATTCCAAGAACCTGGCCATGGGCATCGCCGCGCTGCTGGCGCTGACCCTGGATCCTGCCATGCGCATGTGCTTCGCCCGGGTGGAGCCCTTCAGCTTCAAGCCGAGGTGGCTGGCCTGGACCGCCACCCAGGTGGTCGTCGGCAAGTACTACGCCGAGGAAAAGCATCCCATCAGCGTCTTCCTGCACCGGATCTACGAAAGGCCCTGCCGCTTCGTGGTGCGGCACGCCAAGGCCACCATCGCCTTTGCCTTCCTCTTGGTGTTGGGCACCATCCCGGCTTTCGTCGCGCTCGGCAGCGAGTTCATGCCGCCCCTGAACGAGGGGACCCTGCTCTACATGCCCTCGACCCTGCCAGGCCTCAGCCAGACCGAGGCCCAGCGCATCCTCCAGGTGCAGGACCGCCTGATCCGAACCGTGCCCGAGGTGGCCCGCGTCTTCGGCAAGGCGGGCCGGGCCGACACGGCCACGGACCCGGCGCCCTTCTCCATGATGGAGACCGTGATCGTCCTCAAGCCCGAGGACCAGTGGCGCGAGCAGCCCCGCTGGTACAGTTCCTGGGCTCCGGACTTCCTAAAAGGTATCCTGCGCCCCCTGTGGCGGGACCGCATCACCCAGGAGGACATCGTCGCGGACCTGGACCGGGTGGTGCGCCTCCCGGCCATCCCCAACGCCTGGACCATGCCCATCAAGGCCCGGCTGGACATGCTCAGCACCGGCATCCGCACGCCCGTGGGCCTCAAGATCAACGGAGCCGACCTGGAGACCATCCAGAAGGTGGCCGTGGACGCCGAGCGCATCCTCCAGGGCGTGGTGGGCACCCGCAGCGCCTTCGCCGAGCGCACGGCCCAGGGCTACTTTCTGGATTTCGTGCTGAAGCGGGAGGCACTGGCCCGCTACGGCCTCAGCGTGGAGCAGGCCAACATGCTGGTGATGACGGCCATCGGGGGCGACAACCAGAGCACGGTCTTCGACGGGCGGGCCCGGTACCCCGTGAACGTCCGCTACGCCCGCGACTACCGGGAGAGCCCCGACGCCCTGAGGCGGGTGCTTATCCCCGCGCCGGGCGGCGCCCTGATCCCCATGGAGGCCATCGCGGACCTGAAGTGGGTGAACGGGCCGGCCATGATCCGGGACGAGAACGGCCAGATGAACGGCTACGTGCTGGTGGACTTCGACACGTCGAAGATCGACGTGGGCACCTACGTGCAGCACGCCAAGGCCGCCGTGGAGAAGGACCTGAAGCTGCCCGCTGGCTACAGCCTCACCTGGTCGGGCCAGTACGAGAACATGATCCGCGTGAAGGAGCGGCTGAAGGTCATCCTGCCCATCACGCTGGTGCTCATCTTCGGCCTGCTCTACGCAAACACCAAGAGCGCCTTCAAGGCCTCCGTGGTGATGCTGGCGGTGCCCTTCAGCGCCATCGGCGCCTTCTGGCTGCTCTGGGCCCTGGGCTACAACATGAGCATCGCCGTGTGGGTGGGTCTCATCGCCCTCATGGGCCTCGATGCCGAGACTGGTGTCTTCATGCTGCTCTTCCTGGACCTCAGCCATGACGAGGCCCAGAAGGAGGGCCGCCTGAACACTGAAGGCGACCTGGTGGAGGCCATCATCCACGGGGCCGTGAAGCGCGTGCGGCCCAAGGCCATGACCGTCTTTGCCGCCTTCATGGGCCTGCTGCCCATCATGTGGAGCACCGGCACCGGTGCTGACGTCATGAAGCGCATCGCGGCGCCCATGGTGGGCGGCCTGGCCACCAGCTTCCTGCTGGAGCTGCTGGTGTATCCCGCGATCTATTTCCTATGGAAGCGGCGCTCCCTTCCGGGAGCTACTCAGGCTTCGGCCTAAGCCTGAGGTGGAAAGCACCCCTGGACGGGAGGTGGCCGCCAGAAGGGCCACCCGACTGGCCTGCGACAAACGGTCGCAGGCCGGTCGGCTACACTGGAGACCTCCAGGAGGCCCCATGCTGCACACCGCGTTCCTCTCCCTCGCCCTGCTGGCCGCACCGGCGGCTGAGAAGGCGAAGCCCGCCACCAACACCATCGATCCCGTCTGCAACATGACCGTGGACGCCAAGGCCACCACAGCAGTGGTGCGCGGCCAGGAATACCGCGTGTGCAGCAAGCACTGCGGCGCGGCCATGCAGAAGGACCCGGACAAGTACCTCGAGAAGGACGGAACCGTCAAAACCAAGAAGAAGTAGCGACCGGCCCTTACATCCAGAGCGCCCGGCGGACCGGGCGCTCTGGTTTTCCGAGAGGGTTCAGTCCGTGACCGCGAAGACCACGCGGTCATTGCGGAGGCGCTCGGCATCCAGGATGCGGACCCTGGCGCTGGTGCGGTCCTCGGAGATCACCACGGCGTAGTGGCGGTCCTTCTCCAGGGACCCGGGGATGACGCTCACCTTGCTGAGGGTCTTCAGGCCCAGGTCAGCGGCCTTGATGGTGACCTCGGGATTGGGGCCATCCAGGGCGAGGTCCTTGTCGAACTTCGCGGCCACGGCCTTGGGGCCCATGCGATCCTTGGCGAAGACGGGCACCACGATGACGCCGTCCTCCTCCAGCTGCTTCCGTCGGCCCACCAGGTAGTGCATCGAGTTGAGCTTCGACTTCTGGGTCTGGCTCAGGGTGCTGAGCTCATTCACCTGGGACATCAGCGTGGTCTTCTCCGAGCGAAGCGCATCGACCTCCTCCTGCACCTTCACCCGCTGGGCCACCAGGCTCTCCACCTCGTCGGCGAGGCCGTGGGCGATGAGCATGGTGTCCTCCTTGTCGCGCACCAGGGCCGCCCGCTGGGTGCGGACGTATTCGGAAGGGCTGACCGTGGCCTTGCCCTGGGTGACGGTGGTGAGGTAGGTGCCATCCACGTACTGGTGGTAGACCTGCCAGCCCGGCTGCAGCTCCTCCATCAGGTTGGCGCGAGCGGCCACCTCCTTGGCCTTGTCCTCGCCAAGCCCGCGGCCCTTCAGGTAGCGCACGGCCATGGCGAAGTGGTTGTCCTTCTCGCCAGCCACCTGGGGCTTGGGCAGGTCGGCCCGCAGCTTGGCGACCTTGGCGTTCAGCTCGCCGATCTGTTTGTCCCGGTCCAAGATCTCCTGGAGCAGGGCGGCGACGCCGTTGTCCTTCTCCGCCTTGACCCGGGTCTCGAGCAGCGACCGCTGGGCCTCGCTGAGCTGGACGCTGGCGCCAGGCTGGACCCCGGCCTTGGCCATGGCCTCGGACTGGGCCTTGGCGACGCCCTGGGCCTGGCTCTCGGCCTTTTCCGCCTCGGTCACCTTCTTGACCAGATCCTTGGTCTCGGCCTCCGCTCCGGATTTCCGGTCACAGCCCAGGGTGAGGGCAAGGGGGATCGCGGCGAGCATGGCACCGAGGGCGAGGGAACGCAGCAAACGCATCGGGGACTCCTTTCGGGCAGAGGGCATGGAAACAGGACCCAGGGTGAACCCAGTTGGGGAGGGACGCCAGCCTATTTGGGGCCAGCCGTCCGGTCCGGGACACCGGCCAGCACGTCCAGCCAGGCCTTGAGGACGAAAGCCGTGGCACCCCAGAGCGGCGCCTGGGGCAGTTCCAGGCGGGGAACTTCCAGGGACAGGCCGTGGCGCTCGAAGCGCTCGTGGGTCCAGGGGGCCGCCAGGAGCGGCGCCAGGGGGAGCAGGAGCACCTGCTCGAGTTCCCGGTCCAGGCGGAAGCGGGGCTCGGGCGCCTCCCAGCGGAAGAACACCGGCGTGAACCGCACCCGGGCCTTGGCGACGCCATCCGGGAAGCAGCCCAGCTCCCAGAGGCCCTCCCTCACATCGAGTTCTTCGGCCACCTCCCGGCGTGCTGTGCCCGGCAGATCCCGGTCCCTGGGCTCCACCATGCCCCCGGGGAACGCGACCTCGCCTGGATGGTGGGGGGCGCCGAAGCCGCGCTGAACCAATACCAGCTTGCGGGCGCCCTCGGCGTCGCCCCACAGGATCACCCCCACCGCCGCCCGCCGTGGATCTTCGGGGATGCGGGGGCTCAGCTTGTGGGGATCCGTGCCGAGCTGCGGGACCCGCAGGCTCTCGGCGATGCGGGACCAGGGCACGGGCGGCGCGGTATCCGGGGGGCGCCAGGTCGGGGCTTTCCCCTCCTGGGCAGTCATTTCACCTTCCCGAACACCGACCCCTTCACGCGCTCCACGGTGTAGACGCCGCGGATGCGGCGCAGGCCGGACATCAGCTCCACGAGGTGGGCCCGGTCCCGTACGCGCAGGGCGATGTGGAAGAGGCCGGCACCCTCCTCCGTCGCCGAGCCGTGGAAGCGCTGGACGTTGATGCCCATGCGCTGGATGCCTTCGGAGATGGCCGCCACCATGCCGGGCCGGTCCTCGGTGGTGAGGGTGATCTCGGTGTCATAGAGCTCGGTGCCGTGCTTGCCCCAGGCCACGTTGACCCGGCGCTCGGGATGCAGGGTGCCGGTGTTCAGTTGGGCGCAGTCCGCCTTGTGGATGGCCGTGCCCCGGGAGCGGGTGATGTAGCCCACCACCTCGTCCCCCCAGATGGGCTTGCAGCAGGCGGCCAGGGTGTAGAGGATGCCCGTGGTGTCGCCCACCACCACCGAGTCCATGAGGTTGGAGGTGTTCTCCTTGGGCTTGGCCCGCTCGGGCTCCGGCACCAGGGGCTCGATGAGCTTGTGCACCGTGATGCGGCCGAAGCCCAGGGCGGCGTAGACCGCATCCCAGTTGGCCAACTTCAGCTCGGCGATGCGGGCCTCGAGCTTGGCCTGGGCCTCGGGCTCGTCCAGGCGCACGCCCATGGCGCGGGCCTCCCGCTCGAGGCGCTCCTTGCCTAGGGTGATGGCATGGGCCCGTTCCTCTTCGCGGATGAAGGCCTGGATGCGACTCTTGGCACCCGCCGACTTCACGAACCCGAGCCAGTCGCGGCTGGGCTTGTGGTCAGGCCGGGTGAGGATCTCCACCCGGTCGCCGTTCTGGAGCGTGTGCTTGAGCGGCACGATGCGACCGTTCACCTTGGCGCCCACGCAGCGGTGGCCCACCTGTGTGTGGATGGCGTAGGCAAAGTCCACTGGCGTGCTGTTCTCGACCAGGCTGCGGAGGTCGCCCTTGGGCGTGAACACCTGGATGCGGTTGAAGGTCAGCTCGCCACGCAGGTTGGCCACCAGGTCGCGGCTGTCCTGGGCGTCCTGGTGCAGCTCCACCATCTTGCGGAGGAAGGACACCTGGTTGATCTCGGAGCGGTTGGCGATGCGGCCGTCCTTGTAGGTCCAGTGGCTGGCGATGCCCGCCTCGGCGTGCAGGTGCATCTCCTCGGTGCGGATCTGCACCTCGAAGATGTCGCCGGAGTTCATGAGCACGCTGGTGTGGATGCTCTGGTAGCCGTTCTCCTTGGGGAGGCTGATGTAGTCCTTGAACTTGCCGGGGACGGGCTTGTAGAGGCCGTGCACCAAGCCCAGGGCCGTGTAGCAGCTGGCGCGGTCGGGGCAGATGATGCGGTAGGCCAGCCAGTCGTGGATGTCGTCGAAGCCCTTGGCCTGGGCGCCCATCTTCTTCCAGATGCCATAGAGGTGCTTGATGCGACCATTGACCTGGGCCGCGATGCCCTGCTGCCGCAGGATGGCCTGCAGCGACCCGTGGATCTCCTGGATGGTGGCCGACTGCTTGGCCCGCCGCCCTTCCACCGCCCGCAACAGGTCGCCGTACTGCTCGGGTTCGAGCTGGCGGAAGGCCAGGTCCTCCAGCTCCAGCCGGACCAGGCCCATGCCCAGGCGGTTGGCGAGGGGGGCGTAGAGCTCCAGGGTCTCGCGGGAGATGCGCCGCCGCTTCTCCTCCTCCATGACGCCCAGGGTCTTCATGTTATGCAGGCGGTCCGCCAGCTTCACGAGGAGCACCCGCACGTCCTTGCCCATGGCCACCAGGAGCTTGCGGACATTCTCGGCGTTGAGCAGGTGCCGGTCCGTGAAGGCCAGCTTGCTCATCTTGGTGAGGCCGTCCACGATCTCGGAGATCTCCTCTCCAAACTGGGCCTTCACCTGCACCTGGGTCATGAGGGTGTCTTCGACCACATCGTGCAGCATGCCGCAGGCCACGCTCACGGCGTCCAGGCGCCAGTCGGCCAGACTCTGGGCCACGGCCAGGGGGTGGAAGAAGTAAGGCTCCCCACTCTTGCGGATCTGGGTGGCGTGCATGTCCCGGCCCACGGTGAAGGCCCGGTGGAGCAGGGCGACGTCGCCGTTGGGATGGTGCTGGAGAAAGGCCGCCTTGACCCGGTCGAAGGCCCCTTCCAGGGTCAGGCAGACCTCGTCGCCGCAAGCCGACCCTGCCCCCTCGCGGAGGACGGGTTCCGGGGCCTTCCCAGACACAGCCATGTGTGAGTGTCGCGCAGGTTCCCTTTAGGATCCAGGCGGTTTATCCCACACTCGAAGGATGACCCGCCGAACTGCCCCCAGCGATGGACCCAGCTTCAAGGGCTGGACGCGCCCCGGTCCCGTCCCACCGGGTGGGGTGGATCTGGAGTCGGGCGAGACGCTGGACGGCCTCTGCGGCCACTGGCGCATCTTCCAGCTGGAGAAGGGCAACCGCTTCAGTACGGATGACCTCGTGACCGCCTGGTACGGCACCACCTGGTGCCCCCGCGCCGAGCGCATCGCGGACCTGGGCTCGGGCATCGGCAGCGTGGCACTGCTGGCGGCGTGGCGTTGTCCCGGTGCCGTGGTGCACACGGTGGAGGCCCAGGAGGAGAGCCTGCGCCTGGCAAAGAAGAGCCTCCGCACCAACGGCCAGGAACACCGCATCTTCCCCCGGCTGGGTGACCTGCGCGATCCGGACCTGTTCAGCGACCAGGCCCCCTTCGACCTGATCACGGGCACGCCGCCCTACTGGCCGGAGGGCCACCGGCTGCCGGCCGCCCATGCCCAGTCCGTGCCGGCCCGCCTCGAGGTGCGGGGCGGCATCGCCGACTACGCCCAGGCTGCGGCGCGCCTACTGGCCCCGGGCGGGGTCTTCGCCTGCGTGTTCCCCAATGACCAGCGGGAGCGGGCCCTGGCGGCGCTGCGGGAGGCCGGGCTGCTCTGCCTTCATCGTCGCGAAATCGTCTTCAAGGCGGGCGAGCCCTACGGCCTGGACGTGTTCGCTGCCGCCCGGCGCCAAGACCTGCCGGAGGACTTCGAGGCACGGGCCGGATGTCCCGAGGTCGAGGCCCCGATCCTCATCCGCCGGGCCGATGGCTCCGTGGCGCCGGACATCGCCCGGGTCCGGCTGGCCCTGGGGTTCCCGCCGGGAATCTAACCCAGGGCATGGACTTTGCCATTTCTGGGCCATGGGGCACTCTCTGCCGATGAGTCCCCCGAGGGTAGTTCCATGGATCGTGGCAGTTTCCTGGGTGTGTTGCTGGGCGTGCTCCTGCTGGCGGTGGCCATCGGGCTCGGGCCCAATCCGCGGATTTTCTTCCATCCGGCCAGCACTGTGGTGGTGGTAGGCGGCGTGATCGCGGCGACGATGATCCGCTTCCCTCTGGAGCACGTGAGCTACGCCTTCTCCATTGCCAGCCGTGCCTTCTTCACCCGGCCGCCAGGCACCCAGGCCCTCGTGGCTCAGATCGTGGGCCTGTCCCAGCGGGCGCGGCGCGAAGGGCTATTGAACATGGAAAAGGCCATGGACGTGGAGGGCTTCCTGGCCAAGGGCCTCCGCATGGTGGTGGATCAGGCTGGTCGGGACCACATTCACGCGGTGCTGGCTGCCGAGTTGCGGTCCACCCAGGACCGGCACCTTCAAGGTCAGGAGATTTTCCGTTTCATTGCCCTCAGCGCCCCCTCCTTCGGCATGGTGGGCACCCTCATCGGCATGGTGCAGCTGTTTGCCAGCATCAAGGACCCCTCCAGCGTTGGCGAGGCCATGGCCCTGACGCTGCTGTCCACCCTCTACGGCGCGGTCATCGCCTACCTCCTGGCCATCCCTATCGCCGGGAAATTGGAGCTGCGCAGCAAGGAGGAACTCCAGCTCAAGCACATCATGATGGAGGGCGTGCTGGGCATCGAGGCGGAGATGCATCCCGCGGCCCTGGAAGCCCAGCTGAATGCCTTCCTGGCGCCCAAGGAGCGGAACCCGGATCGGCGGGCCCGTGGGTAACCTCGCCCCGATGCGCTTCGCCCGCCGCAAGGCGGACCTGGAGTCGCTGTGGCTGGTTACCTTCGCGGACCTGATGGTCCAGCTCATGGCCTTCTTCGCACTGCTCTACTCCTTCTCTGTCGCGGACCAGACCAAACTCCAGCAGGCCGTGACCTCCATACAGAAAGCCCTCGGGGTCGACCCGAAAGCCCCGGTGAAGTGGTCCGGCGACGGCATCCTGCCAGGCTCCCAGGGGATGGACCCCACCAAGGCCGAGGACCTGGAGAAGCTTCTCAACGCCGCGCAGGTCAGCGAAGGCAGGGACAAGGGGACTCGCCTACGCTTCGTGAGCTTCCGGGGTTCCCTGATCTTCGATGAGGGCAGCAGCACGCTGACCTCGGGAAGCGATGTCATCCTGACGCGCCTCTCTGAGCTGGCGCTGAGGTATCCGGGCTTCACCCTCGTCTGCGAGGGCCATGCGGCCCCGGGCGAGCGGGGCAAGGGCAGCGATGCCCTGGACCTGAGCTCCCAGCGGGCCATGGCCGCCCAACGCTACCTGACGGGTATCGGCCTGCCGCCCGCGCAGCTGACCTCCGAGGCCCACGGCGACAGTCGCCCGGAAGGCCTGGGCCAAACCGCCGAAGGCCGCGCCCTCGAGCGCCGGGTGACCTTCCGATTCCAGCGGGTGGCGGAGCGATAGGTCAGTGCACCAGTGAGGCCTGGCAGAATTCAGCGAACTCCTTGGCGAATTTTGGGATCCGCGGCTCTAAGTCATGTCCTTTGCCCCGGATTCCGGCCGCATAGCAAAAGAAGCGGTGATGGAGTGCCAGCAATACGTCGCCGCTCCTCACGTCCAGGATCTTCAGGTCGAAGGACATCATTTCTTTGGACAGGGACCAGCCGCTGCCCCGTGCATTGATGTGGACGATGCGCCCCGTGAGGAGCAGGTCGCTCTCACCCGTGGATAGCCTCGTGCTCTCCCCGAGAGTGGCACTCAGGGCCTTGGCGAGTTCCTCTGGGATCAGCTTCGTGAACCAGGCACCCACTTCCAGATCCAGCTTGTCGTTGTCCTGATTCAGCCAGTGGGGTTCTTCCCATTTCACCTTCAGGGTTCGGCCCTTCAGATTCAGGTCAGGCTTGGCCCAGAAGAAGTCGGCGAGCTTGGACTCCTTGAACAGGGCCCCGTCTAGCTTGAAGTAGCTGGGATCCAAGAGTCCTTCGTCGAGCAGGGGCCCCAGGGCCGTAGCGGCTGTAGCTGAGGCTGGCGGGGCGGGCTGGGGCGGGGCAGGCGGTGTTGGCGCAGGTGCAACCTGGGTCGGTGTGGCGGCTTCAGTGGGCTTGGGAGCCGGTTCCTGCGCTTGGAATGGAAGCCCGACAAACACCGCGAAGATCGCTATGGTGAGCATGCTGACTCCGAGGTGATGAATCAGGATACGCTCCTGTTCCAGGCCTCGGGCTGGTCCCTATCAATGCAGGGTCAGCGCCTTGAAGCGCCAGGCAAGGCCGACCTCCAGCAGCGAGGTGTTCAGCTTCCCGTTGGGCGCACGAGTGCGACCACCCAGGGCCTGCAGGCTCCAGCCTCCGCCCAGCTCCTGTTCCAGGCCCGCTGTGGATTGCAGCAGAAAACCGCCGCTGGTTTCTACGCCACCACCGCCGGCTTCGCCCACCATGGTCTGGAGCCGCAGGCACGGACCTGTGCCCAGCAGGGCCGGACTGCGCCAGGCCAGGCCCAGCAGGCCCTGGGCAAAGCCCCCGGCCTTGCCAGCCGTGGCGAAGTTGCCCTGCCCCACCGACTCGAAACCGGAGCCCAACTCGTAGGAGAAATGCAAGCCCACCAGCTCGATGGGCAGGGCCTCGGCCCCGCCGCGCCGCTGGGGCGCCGCCATTCGGAGGAAGGAGGGGCGGAAGGACCAGCCTGTCCAGGACCAGGTCCATCCGGCCGGCGCCGTCGAACCCGAGGGGGTTGCGAAGCTGAAGCGCCGGCCCGCTTGGACCTGCAGCACTCGGGCCTTGAAACTGGCGGAAGGCGCCGTGATGTAGCCGGCCGACACCGACACCAGGCCATTCCGCCCGAGCACTGCATCCAGGCCCAAGCTTGCCTTGATGGCGGCGCCACCGCCTACGTCGAGGTTGCCTCCGCCAGCGGCACCGGCCATGACCTTTGCCACGCCGCGAAGCCATCCAGAGTCCACTAGGTCCAGCCCGCAGCCCAAGCCGAGGAACATATCCATGTAGCCGTCCGCCTTGCCCCGCGCCGCGGCAGAGGCATCTAGGGACACGAAGGCCCGGGTCCCCAGGCCCAGGCGGACTTCCATCCCACCCAAGTCCAAGGGATTCCGGTCCGGGCCGCCGCCCAGGGCCTGAACCGAACCCGTGGGCTGGTAGCGCTGGGACGTCAACAGGATGGCCACATCACGGAAGTGGCCCAGGTCCGGCAGGGCCAGGCTAGGCGGGGGCTGGGCCGACCACACCGCCAGGCGAAAAGGGAACGCCGCAGTGAGTCCGAGTTGGCTGGAGTCAATGGCACCGTTGGGAAAGCGCACCCGGGACCAGGCCAGGTTCCAGGTCGCGTTCGGGGTTTCCCAGCTCAGTCCCGCCTGGCCCCGCACCATGAGGCCTCCGCCCACGGAGGCCCGGCCCACGCCGCCCCCGCCCACCCAGATTCCAGCGTCCACGCCCAGGTGCTCGGTCAGAGGCAGGCGCCAGCCACCCCCGATGCCCATGGTGATGAAGCCGCCCCGCTCGCCTGTCAGGCTGCCCCAGCCGCCGAATCCCGCGTAGGCACCAGATTGCCAGCGGCGATCCACCTGCAGCCCGAGCACGCCCATCTTGCGCTCACCCTGGGCCGGCAGCTGCCAGGCCTCGGCGGTCCAGCGTGTTTCGAACCGTGGCAGGGGCTCTTGTGTGAAGCAGGGCAACCCCAGCAACAGCGCAAGTAGCGAGGCGGAGAGGCGGGGTGGGGGCATCGACTGACTATAGCCAGTCAACCCTGGAGCCTCATCTCACCAGAAGATTTCTACCGGAAGCGGCAGTCCGACTGAGCCAGGGCGAAGGCGAAGGAGGCCAGGACGGCGGCATTGTACGCAAGGTCATCTTTCTCGACCTTGTCGAAGGTGTCGGCGTGGGTGTGGTGGATGTCGAAGTAGTGCGTGGCCGCATGGCTCACACCGATGCCCGGCACGCCCTCGGCCACGATGGCACTCACGTCCGCTCCTGAGCCCCCGAGCCGCAGGTCCACGGGCCCCAGGGGCGCCAGGACCAGACCGAAGGTCTTCAGGGTGGCCAGGGCGGCGGCCTTGGCCTCGGGAGAAGCCTTCCTGAGCTCGAGGCTGAAGGCCTTGATGCGCTCGCTGCCGGAATCGGTCTCCACTGCGGCGACGATGTCCTTGAACTCCGCCCGGTGGGCATCGCGATAGGCCAGGCCGCCCCGAAGGCCGTTCTCCTCGTTGGTCCAGAGCACCACCCGGATCGTGCGCCGCGGTTTCAGGCCCAGGCTCTGGATGAGGCGCGCAGCCTCCATGGCGATGACGCTGCCGGCGCCATCGTCCTGGGCACCCTGGCCCACGTCCCAGCTGTCCAGGTGGCCGCTGAGGATGATGACTTCATGGGGCTTCTCCGAACCGCGGATCTCGGCCACCACGTTGGCGGAGGGCGCGTCGGGCAGGGTCTTGGCGCCCATCACAAGCCGCATCTGGATGCGCTCCCCGCGCTGCTGCATGCGCCGCATCTGGGTGGAGGCCTCGATGGTGACCGCCGCCGTGGGAATCTTCGGGAAGGCGGGATCGTAGTCCATGGCGCCGGTGTGGGGCGTGTCCAAGCTCACCGGTCCCACGGAGCGCACCAGGGCCGCGGCGGCGCCGTATTTCGCGGCCCTGGCGGCGCCGTCGTGCCGGTAGACCACCGTGTGGCCGTAGCCCTTGAAGGGCACGTCGAAGAGGACGATCTTCCCCCTCACCGACTCGCCGAGTTTGTCGAGCTCGTCGAAGGAGCCCACGACAGCCACGTCCGCAGTCAGGCCACCCTCGGGCGTGCCCACGCTGCCGCCGAGGCCCAGGATGTTCAGCCGTGTGGGTGTGGGCAGGAGCAACTCGGCGGACTCCTGGCCGCGCACCCAGTGGGGCACCATCACGGGTTCGGCGTGAACGTTCACGAGTCCCGCGGCCCTGAGGCGCGCCTGGGCCCAGGCGATGGCCTGGTCCAGCTGGGGCGATCCGGAGAGCCGGGGACCGATGCGGTCACAGAGCCAGGCCAGGTCCTCGTAGGCCCCGTGGGTTCGGAAGGCCTCGGCCCGCAGGCGCTCGGAGGCGGGCGGCAGATCCTGGGTCGGAGCCTGGGCCCCAAGGTGGGCAGCAACCAGGCAGAGGAGGAGGCAGCGGATGAGGTTCATGCCTCATCTTAATGGGCATAGCCCCCGGGTCACGGCTTTTTTGCCAACCCCTCGATCTGGGCCCGTACCGCCTTCATCAGCGCGTTGGGGATCGGGACGCTGAGGTTGTACTGCTGGATCTGCCAGCGATCCTGCTCCTGCGTGGCCACCCCGGTGCCACGGGCCGGCCCCAGGTTCGGGGTGTCCAGATCCTCATCGAACCAGGCGGTGCGGCCGTCCTTGGACAGCGTGACCGCCCGCCGGGTGGCCTTGAAGCTCCAGGCCTTGCCGCGCTGGAAGATGGGATGGGCCCAGGTCTGGAAGGCAGCCTTGGTCCAGCGTTCGGTGGCATCGGTGCCAAGGAACACGGCGCCTTCAGCGAGATGCCCGAAATAGCGGACCTCATCCGCCTGCGAGGCCGCCAGGTGCCAGTCGTCGAGCACCGTGGCGACCGCCTTCTCGGCCGGCGCCTGGGCACAGAGGGTGAGGGTAGCGCAGAGCAGCAGGGCGGGGCGCATGGGGACTCCAATCAGGGGAAAGTCAGGGTCGATCGAGCTTCACCCAAACCCGCATCCGGCCGCTGGCATCCGTCTCCAGCACCTCCCAGGACAGGGGCCCGCTGCGGCCCTTCGGCTGCTCGCTTGGGCCGAGGTTGAAGGCGGCGTCGTCGAGCTCCCAAAGCCCGAGCGGCAGCCTCGGCGGGGGAGGCTTCGGGCTGCCCGGGTGGGCGTCCACCACGCGCACCGGACCCCTGGGATCGCCGTAGGAGAGCAGGCCCGGGTCGATGAGGGCCACCACCAGGCCCTGGTGGCCAGGACCGGAGCGGCCGCCGATGCGACCCTGCTCGAAGCCCCAGGGGCGACGCACCTCCAGGCTGAAGAAGCGGCCCTTCTTGCGGGGATCGGCCAGGGTGAGCCACTGGGGATCACCACCCGGGGCCCGGGCGACCGGTCCGAGCCAGCCCTCCCAGCTCCGGCCCTTCACCGCGAAGTGGCGGACCGAAGTCTGGAAACGCCCCCGGAACCACAGCTCGGAGCGCACCCAGGCCATGGGGTGGGAGGGGCTGTAACCCATGTCCGCCACCCATGGCCCCTCGTCGGGGTGCTGGCGGTCCCAGCCCCGATACTGGCCGCCGTCCATGAGGTCCCAGATGCCGGCGGTGGAGACCATGCCATCCTCCAGGTAGAGGTCGTCCACCCGGTGCTCGCCCATGCTGTGGAAGGCCTCGTGGACGATGTTGCCCAGGGGCACCTCCTCGGTCATGAAGAGCAGGGGCCAGCGCCGGTGCTGGTTCCAGGGCAGGGGCATCAGGAGGCTCACGGCCTTGATATGCGATGGGTTGCCGGTCACGGACTGCGGGTGGCCGGGCGCGATGATCCAGAGGAAGTCGGGCTTACCGTCCGGCTTTGGCGCGCCGGAGCGGTTGTCCAGCCGGTCGCAGTCGCCCAGGGGCTCGCCGCGCAGCTGCTTGAGCACCCAGCGGGCCATGGGTGAGACGTGTTCATCGCGACGTGGCGCGGGATGCTCGGTGCTGCGCAGCTTGAGGAACCGGCCCTCGACCAGGGAGAGGGCGCCCTTGCTCGCCTCGTAGAGGTAGTTGGCGGCGCTGGCCACGCCGGGGCTCCGCGAGAAGAGCAGGTCCCGCAGAGCTTCATCCGGCACGCGGGAGGGCTCGTCCGGGAAGTCGAGGCGCACGAGGAGAACCGAGCCCTTACTGAAGCCCGGCTCGGGATGCAACACGATCTCGCGGGACCACTCCGCGGCCGGCACGAGCTCGCGCCGCCAGCCGTCCTTCTCGACAGCTAGGACGGCATCCTCTGGCGCCAGGTCGAGGCGGAACCGGCCCTCAGCATCCGTGACCGCCACCGGCGGGGGAAGCGTGGGCGCGACGCGGGGCTGCCGGTCGGGATAGACGCGCACCCCGGGAATGCCCTGGCGGCCGTCGGTGATGCGTCCTGCCGTGGGCCCCGCCAGACCGGCAACCGCCAGCAGGAGGAGGGCCGCCGCCCGGATCATGCCTGGACGAGTTTCTGCAGGTGGGCCAGGCGGGCGAGCAGGGAAACCCGGCGGCGGGTTTCCGGGGCGACCAGCGGCTTCTCGAGGGCATCGGCCACGGGCTCCTGGAGGCGGGACCAGGTCTCCAGCTCACCAGGCGTGTAGAGCAGGAGTATGGGCATGTCCCTGAGCTCATCGGACTCGTGGATCGCCACGGCCAGCGTCTGGGCACTGCCTTCCAGCAGCTCGGTGTCGAGGACCATGAGGTCGGGTCGGTGGGCCATGATCTGGGCGCGGGCCTGGCTCTCGCCCTGGGCCTCCAGGAAGGTCGCCTGGTCCTTGCCGTAGTGGTTCTGGACCTGGGAGCGCACCAGCGAGCTGGCGGAGACTACCAGGACCTTGGGACGGGCCGGGGCCGGGGTGCCCGCCCGCAGGGTGAGGGCCCTGATCCGCAGGTGGGTCTGCACCCGGACCTGGAGGAGCATGGTGTTGGCGGGCTTGCGGAGGAAGTCATCGGCGCCCGCCGCGTAGCTGCGATCCTTGGCGTCCCGGCTGAGTGCGGTGAGCACCAGGATGGGGACGCCGGCCGTCGCCGGGTTGCCCTTCATGACCTCGCAGGCCTTGAAGCCATCCATGGAGGGCATGACCGCATCCATGATGACGAGGTCAGGCAGGGTCTCCTTCATCCGGTCGAGAGCCTCCTGGCCATTGGAGGCTGAGATGACCCGATGGCCCAGAGCCTGCAGCTGTGCCTCGATCTGGCGTCGCTGAAGGGCATTGTCCTCGACCATCAGGATGGTCATGGGGGACGCGAACTGGGACAAGCTGGCTCCTTGACTCGTGACTTGAGGGTAAAGGGCCTATCGGTTCGGATCAACCAATGATGAAGATCCGGCCTTGGGAAAACTCCGCAGACAGCGCGCCTTGGCACCGGTACAATGGTGGGTTCGAGGTTCCTCAGTGTCAGATCCCGCCCTGATCCGCAATTTCTCCATCGTCGCCCACATCGACCACGGCAAGTCCACGCTGGCGGACCGTCTGCTGGAGCTGACCAAGACCGTGGCCGGCCGGGATATGCAGGCCCAGATCCTGGACGACATGGACCTGGAACGGGAGCGCGGGATCACCATCAAGGCCCATGCCGTGACGCTCAAATACCCTGCCAAGGACGGGAAGACCTACACCCTGAACCTCATCGACACCCCCGGCCACGTGGACTTCACCTACGAGGTGAGCCGCAGCCTGGCCGCCTGCGAGGGCGCCATCCTGGTGGTGGACTCCACCCAGGGCGTCGAGGCCCAGACCCTGGCCAACACCTACCTGGCCCTGGAGAACGGCCTGGAAGTCTTCCCTGTCCTCAACAAGACCGACCTGCCCAGCTCGGATCCCATCCGGGTGCTCGAGCAGATCGACACGGTCATCGGGCTGGTGGACACGGCCCACGCCGTGAACGTGAGCGCCAAGACCGGCGAGAACTGCGACCAGGTGCTGGAGCAGATCGTGAAATGCATCCCAGCCCCCCAGGGGGATCCGAATGCCCCACTGCAGGCCCTGGTCTTCGACTGCTACTACGACGCCTATCGCGGCGTGGTGAACCTCATCCGGGTGATGAACGGCACCATCAAGGCCGGCGACACGATCCGCTTCATGTCCACGGGCAGTGAGCACCGGGTGGATGAGATCGGCATCTTCGATCCCAAGATGGACAAGCAGGAATCGCTGTCCGTGGGTGAAGTCGGCTACCTGGTGGCAAACATCCGGCAGCTGGTGGACGTGAAGGTGGGCGACACCGTGACCCATGGCGTGACGCTGACCACCAAACCTGCCACCGAGATGCTGAAGGGCTTCAAGGAGATCCAGCCGGTGGTCTTCGCAGGCATCTTCCCCACCTCCAGCGACGACTTCGAGAACCTCCGGAACGCCATGGACAAGCTGCGCCTCAATGACAGTAGCTTCACCTACGAGCCGGAAACCTCCACGGCCCTGGGCTTCGGCTTCCGTTGTGGGTTCCTGGGGCTGCTCCACATGGAGATCGTCCAGGAGCGGCTGGAGCGCGAGTTCGACTTGGACCTCATCACCACCGCCCCCAGCGTGCGCTACCACGTGCATCTGACCGACGGTTCCGAAGTCTCTGTCGACAATCCCACGAAGCTGCCGCCCCTCCAGAAGATCGCCAAGATCGAGGAGCCCATCATCGAGGCCACCATCCTCACCCGCACGGACTTCGTGGGCGGCCTGATCAAGCTCTGCGAGGAACGCCGCGGCCTCCAGCAGAAGCTCGAGTACCTCAGCCAAGACCGCGTGATGCTGGTCTATGAACTTCCCCTCAACGAAGTGGTGCTGGACTTCTACGACAAGCTCAAGTCCACCTCGAAGGGCTACGCCAGCTTCGACTACCACATGAAGCACTACACCGAGTCCGACCTGGTGAAGATGGACATCCTGGTGAACGCCGAGCCCGTGGACGCGCTCTCCATCCTGGTGCACCGGGCCAAGAGCCAGTCCCTGGGCCTCGCCCTCTGCCAGAAAATGAAGGAAGTCATCCACCAGCAGATGTTCGACGTGGCCATCCAGGCCGCCATCGGCAGCAAGATTATCGCCCGGACCAACGTGAAGGCCCGCCGCAAGGATGTGCTCGCCAAGTGCTACGGTGGCGACGTCAGCCGCAAGAAGAAGCTCCTCAACAAGCAGAAAGAGGGCAAGAAGCGGATGAAATCAATCGGGAATGTCGAAATACCCCAAGAGGCTTTCCTGGCGATCCTCAAGGTCGAGAACTAGCCAAGTCGATCATCGTCCTTGATTTCGCCGGCCTCGATGAGGTTGGTCAGCAGCCTCTGAAGCTCCTCATCGCCGATCACCCCCCGGCGCTGGAAGAGGCGGATGAGGCCCAGCACGAGGCTGCGGGTCTGGTAGGTCTCGAGTTTCCGGAGGGTCGGTCCCATGGTGCGACTGTGGACGAGGTCCGGATTGACGGCGGGAGCGGGCGTGGCCTGACGGGCCGGGACCGTGGGGTCGAAGAGCCCGAACGGGTCGATGTTGACCGGCTGCGTGGGCGCCGCGGGGCTGTCGAAGAAGGGATCCCGGGGGAAGGGCGCAGGCGCCGGTGGCGGAGCTGGGGTGGGAATCGCCAGGGGTGACAGGGTGAAGGTCACGGGCAGCGCATCATCCTGGCTCTGGTCCTTTCCGAGCTCCACGGTCAGGGCCTCGACCGGTGCCTCGAGGCGGCGGTAGAGGTCGGAGATGGCCTTCCTCAGTGCGCTATGCGAGGCCACCACGGGCTGGATGTGAAGGCCGGAGGCGAACCGCGCGCTGTCGATGGCGTTGAGGTCCGACGGATCGGACATGGCCAGCACCAGGGACTTCGGTTCCTGCGTATTGATCGGGAGCACCGTGAACTGGTCCGCCAGGCGGTGGGGGACCAGCTTGAGAACCTGCGGGGACACCTCGATGTTGCGCACATCCATCTGCGGCACGCCGGTCTGGTGGCTGAGGAAGTCCATGAGGACCTCTTCCGAGATGTAGCCCAGCGCCACCAGGTTGCTGCCGAGACGGCCCCGGGCGATCTTCTGGTGCGTGATGGCGCTCTGGAGTTGGGCGGGCGTAATAAGGCCGCCCTCTACGAGCAGTTCACCCAGACGCTTGATCGGTTGCTGCATGTTCGAGTCCCAGGAGCTTCATCATGGCTGCACAGAGGTTCGTCTCCAAGGTAACTTTATTCAAGGGTTTTGTGCGGATGGGGGCGGCATGACTTCGGAAGAACTTTGGCGGGCGGCACTGCATGACTTCAACAACCTGCTGGCGGGGCTCCAGGGTGTGCTGGACCTCAGCGACCCGCGACTGCCCCTGGATGCCCGGAACCGGATGCGCCTGGAGTCCACCCTCGGGGATGGGAAGACGCTCATCGCCATGGCCCGTGCGCTGGCCCTCGGGCGGCACCCGGATGCAGGCCTGGCGGCCTGGAGTGAGTGGAGAGCCGGGCTCGAGGAGCGGTTGGAGCCCATGGCCAGTCTCTTCCGCTGTCCGGTCGAGCTGGTGGATGCGGGGGCGGAGGCTACCTACTGGCCAGCCCCCCTGCTGCAGGACTGGGCCGCGGCCTTCACGCGGCAGATCCTTCCATGGGCGGTCCCGGGTCCCCTCCGCCTGGAAGCCTCGGTCTCTCCCGAGGCCTGGATCCTGACCTGGGTCGGCGATGCCCCGCTGCCGGTGGCCCTGCGGCCAGAGCCACCGCCTGACGCCCCCAAGAACCTGCCTTCGCTCTGGCTGAGGGCCACCCAGTCACGCCTGGGCCTGTCGATCCAGGAGACGCCGGGCGGGATCATCGTCTGCATGCCGCGGCCAACCGCCTCCTAGGCGCCCACCCCTCCAGCCGCTCGGCTCACCCCGGCACTGACCCTCCGACGATGGGGGCCGGGGTAGGTTGGTGCCGGAGGTGATCCATGACACCCAATCGGCCCTACCAATCCCTGCGCACGGCCGTCGTGGCTTTGGTGCTCCCCTTCCTGGGGCTGGAGGCGTCGGTGCCGGCCATGTTCCGGGGCGACGCCGCCCACACCGGGATCTATGCATCGGAGCCACCGTCCCTGACCGCCACAGCCTGGACCTTCCGCACGGGTGGCAAGGTGCTCTCCTCCCCTGCCGTCTCGGGAGGCGTGCTCTTCGTGGGAAGCGCGGATCACCGCATGTACGCCCTGGATGCAAAAACCGGAGAGCTGAAGTGGCGTTTCCGGGCCGCGGGAGCCATCGCCTCGTCACCGGCCATCGTGGCGGGGCGCGTCATCTTCAGCAGCCTGGACGGCCTCATCCAGGCGGTGGACGCCACCACCGGCAAGTCCGTCTGGACCTTCCGAACGGAAGGAGAGCGCAGGTTCACGGCCCCGGGCATCCACGGCGCGCAGCCCCGGACCGAGCTGATGCCCGATCCATATGATGTGTTTCACTCCTCCCCTGTGGTGGCGGACGGGCTCGTCTTCGTGGGCAGCGGGGACCAGCATGTCTACGCGCTGGACGCTGGCACGGGGGCACTGCGCTGGAAGAGGAAGACCGGCGGGGTCGTGCATGCCACCCCCGCCGTGTCGGGTGGCAGGGTGTTCATCGGGAGCTTCGATCGGACCATGTACGCCCTCGATGCCGCCACCGGCGCCGTCCAATGGACGTTCCTGACCGGCGAAGATCCCGAGTTCCACAACCAGGTCGGCATCGCCAGCTCCGCCGCGGTGGCCGATGGGCGGGTCTTCTTCGGCTGCCGGGATGGTCATTTCTACGCCCTGGATGCCGCCAAGGGGACCCTGCTGTGGAAGCACGACAACCACAAGGGCTGGGTCATCGCCTCGCCCGCAGTGCAGGGCGGACGGGTGTACTTCCCCACCTCAGACGGGCAGCGCTTCAAGGCCCTGGATGCCGCCACGGGCAAGCTGAGCTATGACCGGCCGATGAAGGCGGTGTCCTTCTCCTCTCCGGCCATTGTCGGGAACCGGATCCTCTTCGGGACCTCGGACGGTTGGCTGCACCTGGTAGACCGCGACACGGGCGCCAGGGTGGCCGACTTCCAGACCGAGGGCTGCAAGCAGAACGGGAAGAAGTATCTGGACGCCGAGGGTCGCATGATCGGGTCGGCCCTCTATCCCGACGGCACCCTGGACGGCATGATCATCGGCCTCGACCGGATGTTCAGCCTGGGTTCGATCCTGTCCTCCCCGGTCGTCGCCGAGGGCATCGTCTACGTGGGCAGCACGGATGGGACCATCTACGCTTTGCGCTGACCAGCGTAGTAGCTGGCATTGCTCCGAGCGACCGTTACAATGATCGATTCGGGCGGAGCGATGAAATTCCACATCCAGACCTGGGGCTGCCAGATGAACGACCACGACGGTGAGAAGCTGTCGGGGCTGCTGTCGGCCGACGGCTTTGAGGAGGTCGCCTCGGCGGAGGAAGCAGAGCTGGTACTGCTGAACACCTGCTCCATCCGTGAAAAGGCGGTGCACAAGGTCTATTCGGAGCTGGGCCGCCTGCGGGAGGAGAAGCAGCGGCGTCCGCTCCTGGTCGGCGTCACCGGGTGCCTGGCCCAGCAGGAGCAGGCGGCCCTCTTCAAGCGGGCCCCCCACATCGACTTCGTGCTGGGCACCATGGCCCTCAAGCAACTGCCGCGGCTGGTGGCCGAGGCCAAGGCAGGCAAGGCCCGGGTGCTGGATGTCGGCGAGTATCCGGACAACCACCTGTTCCCCCCTTCCGTGACCCGTCGCCGGGACACGGCCAAGGCCCTGGTGACCATCACGGAAGGCTGCAACCACGCCTGCACCTACTGCATCGTGCCCACCACGCGGGGCGCTGAGCGACATCGGCCCTTCGCTGATGTGCTGGCCGAAGTGAGGGCGCTGGTGGAGCGGGGCTACCGCGAGGTGGAGCTGCTGGGCCAGAACGTGAACAGTTACGCCGGCGGCTGCACCTTCTCCGACCTCCTGGAGCGCGTCTCCGAGGTGGAGGGCCTTGAGTGGATCCGCTTCACCACCAGTCATCCCATGAACTTCACGAAGGACCTGGCGCAGGTGCTGGTGACGAACCCCAAGGTGGCGCCCTTCCTCCATCTGCCGCTCCAGAGCGGAAGCGACCGGGTGCTGAAGCGGATGCTGCGGGAATACACCGTGGCCGAGTATCTGGAGCGCCTGGGCTACCTGGGCGAGGGGCGCTCCCGCATCGCCCTCAGCACCGACTTCATCGTGGGCTTCCCTGGCGAGACCGAGGAGGACTTCGAGGCCACCCTGCGCGTGCTCGACGAGGTCGCCTTCGATGGCTCCTTCAGCTTCATCTACTCGCCAAGGCCCGGCACGCCGTCCCTGCGCCTCAAGGACGATCTGCCGCCGGGGGTGAAGTCCGCCCGGCTGACACGGCTGCAGCAGCGGCAGACCCAGCTCACGCGGGCCAGCAACGAGCGCTTCCTGGGCCGTGAGATCCCGGTGCGGGTGGAGACCCATGGGCCCAACGAGCACGGCTGGTGGCTGGCGCGCAGTGGGGAGTGGAAGACGATCCACCTGCAGGTGGGGCCGGGTCGCGTGCTGCCCTTTGGGGAGCTGGTGCAGGTCAGGGTCACACAGGCGGGCCCCCACTTCCTGGGTGCAGAGGTCGTCTAGGCTTCTCCGCCCAGTGCAACGGAGAACGACCAGCTGCGCGTCGCACCCGGGGCCACGAGGAAGACTCCGGGCTTTTCGCTGAAGTCGCCCTCCCAGTCCGTGGGGTCGGCATGGCCGGCCCAGGGCTCGATGCAGAGGAAGGAGGGCCCCGGATCCGGCTTGGCCCACAGGCCCAGGTGGGGGAAGCCTTCCCAGGCCAGGACCAGCGACGGTCCGCCCGGGACTTCATAGCGAAGGCTTCGACAGCGGGGCTGAAGGAAGATCAGGGCATCCTCGCGGAACAGGTCTTCATGCAGCGCCAGGTCGCGCCCGAGGATGGGGGTGGCATGTCCTTCCGGGGTGAGGAGCCCCCGGCCATCCAGCCTGTGCAGGGGGCCTGGCTCTTCTGCCCGGAAGACGAGCCGATGGGCGGCTTTGGAAAGCTCTGGGGTGAGTGGCCAGCGAAAGGCCGGATGGAGGCCCAGGCTGGCTGGAAGGGGCGTGGGGGCGGGGTTGTGCAGCTCCAGCTCCATGCGGAGGCCGGAGGCTGCCAGCGCGTAGCGGACGACCAGGTGGAAGGCGAAGGGATAGGCCTCACGAGTGTCCTCGTCATCCCGAAGTTCCAGGGCGCAGCCTGCGGGCGTGCGCTCCGCCCAGGTGAAGGCACGGTCCCGGGCGAAGCCGTGCCTGGGCATCGGAAGGGCCTGCCCTCGGTGGCGCAGGAGGTCGCCCTTCAGGCCGCCAACCACGGGGAAGAGCAGGGGGGCATGGCGGGGCCAGAGGGGGCCGGCATCCCAAAGCAGATCTGTATCGCCGAGCCTCAGGGCCTGCAGTTCCGCACCGTGGCGGGCGATCACAGCTTCCGCGCCGTGGAGGTGCAACCGGTGGAGGTCCATGCCGCCATGATGACCGGCCCGTGGTAGATTGGCCCTCCCCCGATCTTCACGCACCCAGCCAGCCCCCCGGGAGCCAGCCATGCACTTCACGGCGGATGCCATCGCGACCCTCCTCCACGCGCCCCGCGCGAATGTGGAGGCTCACTGGCCCCTGATCGTCGAAGCACTTGGAACCCTGAAGATCCTGGAGCCTGCCGTCGAAGTCGCGGCCATCGCCACCATCGGCACCGAGAGCTACCTGTTCGCCCCCGAGAAGGAGGCCGGGACCGAGGCCTACTTCCGCCGAATGTATGAGTTCGACCGTAGCCTCGGCAACCACGAGCCCGGGGATGGCCCCCGATACTGCGGGCGGGGGTTCGTCCCCCTCCTTGGCCGCTCGGAATACGCCCGCTTCGGCAAGCTGGTGGGCGCGGACCTGGTGGACCAGCCGGAGCTGGCCCTGGATCCCGCCGTGGCCGCCCGGATCCAGGCCTACGACTTCATGCTGAAGGGTGTGCCCAAGGCGGCCTCCGAGGACGACTGGGTCAAGGTCCGGCGGCTCATCCACGGTGACCTGTCCGGCTGGAAGCGGTTCAACGGGATCCTGATCCCCCTGCTGAAGCAGCTGCCCTAAAATCAAGCCCCCCCCGGTTCCGCCCGAAGCATGGGCATAGCCCTAGGCCTCGGCCCACGTCGAGGCTTAGCCTTTGCCCGGGAGATCCCCATGCGTGTCAATCAGCCGGTCACCAAGGTGGAACGCCGTCTGGAGGAGGGGGCCTACATCGTCTCCACCACGGACCTGCGCGGTGTGATCACCTACGGCAACGAGGAGTTCATCCGGATCAGCGGCTTCACCCAGGACGAGCTTATCGGGCAGCCACAAAACATCGTCCGCCATCCGGACATGCCCCCGGCGGCCTTCGAGGATCTCTGGCGGACGATCAAGGCCGGCAAGCCCTGGCAGGGGCTGGTCAAGAACCGCTGCAAGAACGGCGACTTCTACTGGGTGGATGCCAATGTGACGGTCATCGTGGAGCAGGGCCAGATCGTGGGCTATGTCTCCATCCGCAGCAAGCCCACCTCGAGCCAGATCGCCGATGCCGAGCGCATGTATGCCAGGGCGAATGCCGGGCAGCCCATGGAAGACCCTGAGCGGAAGCTCTGGATCCCCTTCCCCGACATGGGCTTCCGCAATCGGGTCTGGGCCGCGGCGGCAGCTGTCCTGACGGTCTTCTTCGTGATGGCGGCCATCAGTTTCATCGCCTTCACCACCACCCAGGCCGAGGCGGTGTCGGTGAAGGAGGAATACCTTCCGACCACGCTCCTGGCCGAGGAGATGGCCCTCCAGACCGTGCAGATCCAGCAGGCCATCACCGATGCGGCCCTCACCAAGCGGGCCGATTCCATGAACGAGGCTGCCAAGGCCGCTTCGGCCTTCCACAAGGCCGAGCAGGCCTTCCGGACGCTGGCCGTGCGGGACACGGCGAACCTGAAGCAACTCGACGAGCTCAACCGCGACTTCGACGGCCTCTACGACACCGGGCGGGCCATGGTGACCGCCTACCAGAACCAGGGGCTGGCCGAGGGCAACCGGCTAATGGAGGCCTTCGACAAGGGCTCTGAGACCCTCACGGCGCACATGGCGAAGCTGCGGGATGCCGAGGTCAAAGACGTGGAAGGGCGGCTGAGCACCATCTCCACCCGGGCGGGCCTCAGCCTTTGGGTCCTTGGAGTCGGTTCAATCACTGGGGTCCTGGCCGGCCTGCTCGTGTTCGGCAAGCTGGTGCAGATCCTGGACCATCAGCTGGGTGGTGACCCCAAGGTCGCCCTTGAGCTGGCCAGGGCGCTCGCTGAAGGCAACCTGCGCACGGACATTCCCACACGCCCTGGCGACCGGACCAGCCTCATGGTCACCCTCCGGGCCATGCAGGCCAACCTCAAGACCACCATCAACCGCATCCGATTCGACGCCATGCGGGTCCGGCAGAACAGCAGCGAGATCGCCACCGCCACTCACGAGATTGCCAGCACCAGCCGCGAGCTCGCCCGCAATGCCGATTCCCAACGCACCTCCACGGACCGCATGGCCTCGGCCATCACGGAGCTGTCCGCCTCGGTCCGCGAAGTCGCCGACCACGTCCAGACGAGCCACCAGCGCTCCCTGGAGGCCTCCAGGACGGCCCAGACTGCCAATGCCTCGGGCCAGGCCGCCCTCAAGGCCATGGATCGGGTGGAAGAGGCCACGGGGCAGATGGTCGAGGCGGTGCAGGTCATCCAGGACATCGCCCGGCAGACCAACCTGCTCTCCCTGAACGCCGCCATCGAAGCCGCCACGGCGGGTTCGCTGGGTAAGGGCTTCGCCGTGGTCGCCGAGGAAGTTCGGAAGCTGGCCGAACGGAGCGATGCCTCCGCCCGCGAGATCGCCGCCCTCATCGAGGGCAGCAACAAGGCGGTGACCCAGGGCAAGGCCACGGTCCAGGATGCCGTGCAGGCTCTGGAAACCATCCGCGATCACATCTCCGAGGTGGCCGCCATGTCCACCCAGATTGAGGCCGCCTCGGGCGAGCAGGCCAAGGCTAGCGAAGAGGTTGCCAAGCAGGTGGAACTCGGTGCCCAGCAGGCCGTCCAGAATGCGAGCGCCAGCGTCCAGCTCTCGGGGACCGTGGACAGCAACGCCGCGACCACCGAGCAGCTGTCGCGTACCGCCGAAGGCCTGGCAGAGTTGATGGGGCGCTTCAAAACCTAACCGTCATACAGAGATTGGTCTTGGTGCGCCCGGCCGGATTCGAACCGGCACGCCCTTGCGGGCAGCGGATTTTAAGTCCGCGGCG
>NZ_JBATQW010000048.1:0-23960 GCF_049292215.1 Geothrix sp.
AGGAAGAGGCGCGCGTGGCGGACCCGCACATCGTTCGGCACGCAGAGGCTTCCGGCGGGCAGCAGCTCCGGCAGGTCGCGGATGGCGCGGTGGGACCAGGTCCCCGTTCGCGCATCCACCACCAGCAGGCGGGCGCCGTCGCGCTCGGGCGCCGGGTGCTGGGCGATGAGTTCCAGCGGCAGGTCGAAGTGGAAGTCGGAGCGCTTCATCGGGTCGGCGTCAGGCCTCGGCGAACTGCAGCTTGTGGAGACGGGCGTATTCCCCGCCCAGGGCCAGCAACTCGTCGTGGCTGCCCACTTCCACGATGCGGCCCTGCTTCATGGCGCAGATGCGGGTGGCGCGCTGGATGGTGCTGAGGCGGTGGGCGATCACGAGGGTCGTACGGTTCTGCATGAGGGTCTCGAGGGCCGCCTGCACGGCGCGCTCGCTCTCGGTGTCCAGGGCGCTGGTGGCCTCGTCCAGGATGAGGATGGGCGGATCCTGCAACAGGGCCCGGGCGATGGCCAGGCGCTGGCGCTGGCCGCCGCTGAGACTGGAGCCGGTCTCGGCCAGCGGGGTGTCGTAACCCCTGGGCAGGCCCAGGATGAAGTCGTGGGCATGGGCCTTCCGCGCGGCCTCGATGACGGCTTCCCGGCTGGCCTGCATGCCATAGGCGATGTTGTCGTGCACCGTGTCCATGAAGAGCAGCGTCTCCTGGGTGACGATGCCGATGGTCTTGCGGAGCTCCCGCGGGTCGAAGTGGCGGAGGTCGATGCCATCCAGCGTGATCCGCCCGGCGGTGGGGTCGAAGAAGCGGGGCACCAGGTTCACCAGGGTCGTCTTGCCGCCGCCGCTGCCGCCCACCAGGGCCACGGTCTCGCCCGCCCTCACTTCCAGGTCGACTCCGCGGAGCACCTGGTGCTTGCCGTCGTAGGTGAAGCCCACGCCCTCGAAGCGCAGCAGGTTGGGCCGTGCGGGCACGGGCTCGGGGTTCGGATGGAGCGGCAGTTCCGGCTGGCGGTCGAGCATGCTGTAGACACGATCGAGGCTGGCGGAGGCCACCTGGATCTCGTTGTTGAGCTTGGTCAGGCGGCGCAGGGGGTCGTAGAGGGCGTAGATGGCCAGGATGTAGGTGAGGAAGTTCTCCGAGGTCAGCGTCCCGTTCTTGAAGCGGCCCGAGGCGTAGGCCGCGAGACTCGCCAGCAGGAGCCCGCCCACCAGCTCCATGATCGGCGTGGAGAGCGCCGAAGCCCGGGCGCTCTTCATGCCCAGGCGGTAGAGCTCCTGGTTCTGGAGCTGGAAGCGCTGGACCTCGTAGGCCTCGCGAGAGAAGGCCTGGACCACGCGGATGTTGCTGAACACTTCCTTGAGGCGCTGGAGCAGGTGGCTGGAGGCCTCCTGGTTCCGGTGGTTCACCTTGCGGATGCGCTGGCTCAGCTTCTTCACCGGGAAGACGACGAGGGGCCCGGCCAGGAAGAGTGTGAGGCTCAGCTTCCAGTCCATGTAGAGGACCGTGGCCAACATGGTGAGGGCCACGCAGACCTCGCGGACCATCTCGGCCAGCTGGTTGCTGGCGATGCCCTGGACCGCGCCCACGTCGTTGATGCTGCGGGTGAGCAGCTCGCCCACGGGGTGCTTCTGGAAGAAGGCCGGTTCCTGCAGCAGGAAGTGGGCGAAGAGCCGCTCCCGAAGGGCCTGGGTGGCACGGATGCCGCTGCGCACCATCAGGAGGGTGCCGGTGTAGGTGAACAGGCCCTTCAGGGCGAAGAGCGAGACCAGCACGAGGGGCACCAGAAGCCCGCCGCTGCGCAGGAGGGAGGCCTCGGGCAGGTGCGCCAGCACCCAGGCCCGCAGGTGCTCGAGCTGGCCGAAGAGCCCGGGCTGGGCAGCCTGGAGCGCGTGGACCTTGCCATCATCGAAGACGAACTTGATGGAGGCGATGAGCGCCCCCTGGCAGAGCCCCGCCAGGAGCAGGAAGAGCGAGCCCCCGGCGATGAGGGGCGCGTGGGGACGCAGGTGGTCCTTGAAGAAGCGCAGCAGTTGCGACATGGTCAGGCACCAGCTTAGCCGCTCCGCTCGGATCCACAGACACGGCGGTTACTCGACGGTCACCGTCACGTTGCTCTTGGTATCGTCCAGACTGAAGAGCTCGGTGCCCTTGGGGGCGTTGAGCGCCTGGTCCATGAGCCGTTCCATGTCCACGCCCTTCGTCTTGGCCTGGCGCAGCTGTTCGTCCGACAGGTAGCCGCCTACGGCCCGGGCCAAGCCCAGCGCCAGCCGCACAGTGAGGACTTCGGCCTTGCCGCGCTCCTTCACCCGGATCACGAGGAAGCGGCCCTGGGTCGGACCCGCGGACTGGGGCTGGATGCCCATGGACTGGAGGGCCAGGCGGCAGGCTTCCGAGGACACGTCCACCCGGAGGCCCGCCTGGAGCACAGGCACGGCCCGGGCATCCCGGCGTTTGGCGAGCTGGAGGGCCGCGGCGAGGCGGACTTCCTCCCGCTCATCCGACAGGGCTTGGGCCAATCCCGCCGCGGCCGCAGGGCTGTCCCACTGGCGGATGCCCCAGCAGCGAACGCGGTTGAGCCTAGCTTCCTTGCCCAGGAGCCGCTGGTCGGGGTGCTTGGCCAGGAACTCGGTGTAGGCCTCGGCGGCCTCATCCCAGCGCTGGTCCTGCTCGAGGCTGGAGGCCAGCCAGTAGCGGGCGTCCGCAGCGCGGGAGGAGTTGGGGAACTCCCGGAGCAGGTTCCGGTAGGCCTGGGAGGCCTCGTACCACCGCTGGGCGTAGCGGAGGTCGCGGCCCTGGCGGAAGAAGCTGTCCACGGGCTGTTCGCCGAGGAGGGCCGCGGGCCCGGGAGCCACTGGCACCACCAGCGCGGGCACTGCCATCAGAAGGCCGAGCCTCATGCGCCTTCTCCGCGCAGGCGCCGTTCCATCCGCTCCGACTCGGTCTCAAGGTTGTGGGCCGCAGCCCACTGCCGAAGCTCCCTGGCCCGTTCCACGGTGAGGCAGTTCTCCTCGAAGGCGACCTCGGAGAGCCAGGAGTGCAGGCTCGCCCGGATGACTTCGGCTTCCTTGAGGGGTGCGCCCTGGGCGGCGAGCTGGTGACTGGCCTCGAGCAGGGCCATGGCCATCTCGCGTTCCTGCCGACGGTCCTCTTCACCCTTCTTGCAGAGGGCGGGGTTCTGTTCGAAATCCTGGAGCAGGGTGGTGCTCTGCCGGAAGAAGGCGATCCAGGCGCGATCCTGGGTCCGCTTCTGGGCCAGCTGCTCCAGGCGGGCCGTGTCCTGGGCCTGGGCCTTGAGGCTCTGGGTCCGCTGAAGGATGGTGAAGGTGGGGACCAGGGCCACCAGCAGGATGGCGGCGGCGGCCAGGGACCAGGATGTGGTCCAGCGGGTCCGAGGTGCGGGGGCCAAGCCCTCGGCCAGGGAGGGGCCGTGGCTCCCGAGGGCCAGGTGCAGCTCCAGCAAGGTGGCCAGCTCGGCCTGCGCGGCGGGGTCCTCGGGCCAGAGTTCAGGCTGCTCGAGCAGCTCGAAGAGCCGTGCCTCGTCGAGCCCGGGCTGGGTGCTCGGGGAATCAAGGCGCTGGGGGTCGAAGGAGGTCATGGCTGGGGTCCAAGGGTTTTGCGGAGCTTCTGGAGGCTTTGGAAGAGGGTGGCTTTCACGGTTCCTTCGGCGCAGCCCAGGTCCTGGGCGATCCGTTTCACCGGATGTTCGTGGACGTAGTAGGCCAGAACCATGGCCCGCTGGCGGGGGGTCAGGCCCTCCAGGGCCCCTTTCAGGGCTTGGATTCGCCGGCTTTGGTCTACGGACTCCCAGGGGGAAGGTTGGTGGGGGTCCGGCGCGTCAAAGGTCTCGGGAGGGGGTACCTCCCGCCCTCTTCTACGCAGATGGTCGGTCGCCGCATTAGCCGCCAGCGTAAAAAGCCAGGCGGCCACCGGCCGACCCTCCTCAAACCGCTGGCAATGCTGCAGGCACTTGAGGAAAACCTCCTGGGCCAGCTCCTGGACGACCCCAGCCTCCCCCTGGAGGCGACGGTGCAGGAAGGCGAAAAGGGGGCGCTCGAACCGGGCCATGAGGTGGGCGAGGGCCTCCTCCTTGCCGGCCTTCAGCTGGGCCATCCAGTATTCGGGGGACGGCTCGTCCGGCGATTGGAACCCGCCATCTGCAGTGAGGGCGACGGCCGGACTCATGCCTTGCGGTCCCCGCCGGGCAGCTTGAAGGAGAAGCCGGGCTGGCCGAGTTTCTCCATCACCAGCTTGAGCTGGTCCTGGGTCAGGGTGCAGCGCAGCCCCACCCGCCGCTTCTCCTGCATCAGCTCCGGGGCTGAGCCAGGAGCGGCCTGGATGGCATTGGCGGCCGCGACCAGACGCTGGAGCCAGGGCGTGACCTGGTTGATGCCCTCAGGTGTGCCCGCCAGCGCCAGCTCGAACCGGACGGGCTGGTCCTTCTCTTCCAAGGGGGTGATGCTCCAGAACAGGGCGGTCACGCCTTTCGGCAAGTCCTTGATGATGCTGGCGTCCAGGGCCTTTCGCAGGCCGCCCAGGAGGGCTTCCGGCTGAAGATAGCCTTGGAAGGGGGCCCGGGGGCTGATCCATTCCGCGGCGAGCGCCGCATCGGGCTGGGAGCCCAGGCTCGCCACCGAGGCTAGCCTGTTGAGGGCCTCCAGGGAGCCGATCCAGATCTGGCCCTTTTCATCGCTGGCAGCGCGGACGTGGGCCTTCGTCCCTCCCGCCTCGATGTCGAGGATCACATGGAGGGGCCAGTCGCGCCCCTGGATGCGGAGCGTGCCCTCCTGGGGGAAGGATTCGGCCAGGGCGCCGATTAGGGCGGAGGGGTCCTTGAACTGGTTGAGCTGGATGAGGACGTGCTCGAGCCCCTTCTGCAGGGTGTCCTCACCCTTGCCCGGCATGCCGACGACGTGGAAGGTCAGCCGGCCGGTCTCGGTGCGAGGGTTGATGTGGGCCTTCTGGAGGAAGAGGTCGAGGGCCCGCTCCACCATGGGATCCCGGGCGATGAGGGACTGGATCTCCTTGTGGGTGAGCACCCAGGCGGCTTCCCCGGAGAAGGCGGCGAGGCTGTCCCCCGGCGCGACCTGGACCCAGGCAGGCACTCGGGCCTTGGAGCGGCAGGAGGTGGCGAAGGGGAGGCATGCCAAGGCCACCGCGGCGGGAATCAGGATGGCGGCGGGGCGTCGCATGGTGGCTCCTGGATGGACTACGCAGCTGTCTGGTCCGCGTTTACGCTGGGTGGGACGACCGCCTCAGCCCAGGCTCCGGAGGACCGCCGGCAGGTGCGGGCTGCGGAGAAGCTGGTGCTGCTCGGCCTCGGACAGCAGCCCCCAGATGCGCATGGAGGCCTCCCGGGGGGTCTTCGGGTTGAGCAGCAGCTCGGACATGATGGCCGCGTGGGCCATGAGGACCGGGTGGGCGGCGATCTGCTCGAGCACGGCCCGGGGTGTCAGCTTGTTGCGGGCCAGCCGCAGGAGGATGCCTGGATCCAGCTGCCGGTCGGCCACCATCCGGCGGAGGGTCTCCTCGTCCTGGAGCACCTCCTGGGGGAGATGGCGCATGAGCTCCCCACCAGAGGTGCGGAGGGCCGTGATGCGGTCGGGGATGTCCATGGCCTGGTAGAGCCCCCGGAGGTGCTCGAGGGCGCGCCGCTTGAGCTCCAAGTGCAGGACCCTCGGATCGCGCAGGATCTCGATGGCCGGCTTCATCCCCTGGAGCCGGGTGAACAGGTGCAGGGCGGAGGCCTCGGACAGGTGGGGGTGATGCACCAGGGCTTCCGCCACCATCGGGTCCTCGGACCAGCTTGAGTGCGCGGCGATGACCTCCACCCGTCCATGGTCCAAGGCGGCGATTGAGGAGGCCAGCAGCCGGGGGGTGAGCGCGGGGTTTTCCAGGGCTAGGCGGAAGACCTGGGGGTCCGGGTCCTTCAGGATCTGACGAAGCTGCTCCTCCTGCGTGGCCTGGGTGGCGAGGAACACCCGTTCCTCCAGGGTCGCCCAGCGACCCTCTTCGCCCCGCTCGGGGAGTGCCGAAGCCAGCCCCGAGCGCTCCCGGACCAGGCGGTCGTAGAAGTACTTAACGACCCGGAGCAGGTGGGGCGACTGCCGCTTGGTCCAGAAGGTGATGAACTGGTATTCGCTCTCGTCCAGCTGGGTGAAGAGGCTGACGATGCGCCGCAGCGAGGTGCGATCGGGGGCGCCGTGCGCCAGGGCCGCCACGAGGTGCCGCGACAATCCGACCCGCTTGGAGAGGTCAGAGGGACATCCCGGGGAACCCTGGAGGCTGTCCCGTACGGGCTCCCGGAAGTACCACCGGGCCTCTGCGTAGACCTCCTCGAAGAAGGAGGGCACCCCGCACAGGGCGAGGGCCTGGCAGACCAGCTCTTCGGTCACGAGGGGGTTCTGCAGGGCCGTCTGGCGCAACTCCTGGTCGGGGTCCACCAGGAAGGAGAGGAGCTCCTCGGGTTGGGCGGTCTGGAGGGCCCGGGCCAGCCTTCCGACCCGGTCGAGGTTCTGGGTTGGTGGCTGCGTCGGGGCGGCCTCCGGGAGGGTGGTGAGGGCCTCCCAGTCGGGATGTTCCGTCGGGAGAGGCGGCAGCTCCTGGGTGGTGCCGGTGGCAGTGACGGTCTTGGCCAGCTGCTTGGCCAGGAGCTTGGCCACGGGCTTCAGCCCGGGGTTCAGCTGCGAGTAGAGGGCCTTCACGGACTCGGAGCGGTCCTGCTTCTCCGAGGCGGGGGCCTTGTCCATCTCCCGCATCTGGTCGAACAGGGAGACCACCATCTCCAGATCACGGCGGATGGACTCGGGAGTGGCCTCGTTCTCCGCCAGCCCCAGCAGGATGGGCCAGTGCGCGAGCCAGTGGGGCGTCCTGGCCATGAGGGCGAGGAGGCGGGGCGAGGCGAGGGAGCGGGCCAGTCCCTCGAGCATGTGGACCTGGCCCTCGGAGGGCAGCTGGGGCCGCACCATCGCCAGGTGGCGGAAATGGAGACGCTCGGGTTCCGAGAGGGTTTCCAGGAACGCGGACTCCCCTGATATCACGGTCCCTCCCGGATCAGGCGCAGGTGGCCTGGAGGAAGGCGAGGAGGCCGGGGTCCTGCTGGAACAGCAGGGCGTCCACGAGGGCGCCCTTGAGCCCGTGGTGGGCGTACACGGCTTCCAGGTGACGCGAGGTGGTCAGGCTTCCGCCCATGACCAGGGGCAGCCCGGTCGCGGTGGCGAGGTCGTTGGCAGTCTGGAAGTCCGGGTCTGTCCCGGCGGCCTCGGGGATGTCCACGAAGAGCAGGCGCCGGAAGCCATAGGCCTTGGCGCGCTGGGCGAGTTCCAGGGCGGTCAGGGTGGTGGTGTCGACCCAGCCGGACCGGTGTACCTGGCCGCCCCGGGCATCGATAGCGGCGGTGAGGTAGGACTGGAACCGGGCCATCAGCTGCTCTGAGACCATTGGGGACTTGTGGAGGATGGTGCCGACCACCAGCCAGTTCGCCCCCAGGTCGATGAAGAACTGGGCCTGGTCGGAGCTGCGGACGCCGCCGGCGACCTGCACACAGACCTTCCGCTCCAGGGCGTGGCAGCGCTGGAGGATCTGGCCGATGAGCTCGCGGTTGTTCCCCCGGCCCATGGCTGCGTCCACGTCCACCAGGGCCAGCCGGGTCGCACCCTCCTCGATGAGCCGTTCCGCGACCTCCAGGGGCGACTGGGGGCAGACGCCTTCCAGCCCCGCGGTCGAGACCACAGCGCCGTGCTGGAGGTTCAAGGTGGGGTAGATCTTCAAGCACGCACTCCGGACGAGAGGCAGAAGGGAGTGTAACGCAAGGGTCACGAATGCGTGTGAGTTCCAAGCCGGGTCAGCAACTGGCGGGCGGCATCGCCCTCGGCACCCTTCCGGGTGGGACCTTCGGCCTCTGCGGACAGCGCGCCCACCGAGACCCGCATGGTGAACCGGGGGGCGTGGCCCGGGCCGGCTAGGCCCACCTGCTCATACACCGGGGCGGGCAGTCCGAGCCGGGCGGCGGTCTCCTGGAGGTGGGTCTTGGGATCGGTGTGGGTCCAGCTTCCGGGCTCGGCCTGGCGGATGCCATCCAGGAAGCGGGCCTCCACCAGGGTCCGCACGGGCAGGGTGCCATCCTCGCCACGGGCCAGGGCATCCAGGTAGACCGCCGCGAGCAGGGCTTCGAGGGCATCGGCCAGGGGCTTGGGGCCCATGGGCGGGGCCTTGCGGGGGTGGGCGGCCTGGAGGGCGGCGTCCAGGCCGAGGTCGAGGGCCCAGGCGTGCAGGGAGTCCGTGCGCACCAGGACGCCCCGCAGCTTGCTCATAGCGCCCTCCTGCCAGTCCGGGCGCTCGCGGTGGAGCAGGAAGGCGATGGTGAAGTTCAGGAGGGCATCACCCAGGAATTCCAGGCGCTGGTTGTCGCGGCGGAATCCGGCCGACGCATGGGTGAGCGCCTCGCCCAGCAGGCCCTCGTTCTGGAATCGATAGCCCAGCCGGGCCTGCAGCTCGCCCAGGTCATGCTTGCGCCGCACCACGGTCAGTTCGCCAGCTCGGGGGGCAACTGCTGGTTCAACTGAGCTCGCTGGACGGCCAATTTGAGCTGGAGATTTTGGTTGATCATCTGGCCAAGCAGCCCGGCCCTTCGGCCATCCCGCAACTCCTGGACGAACTCAGCCTGCCGTCCCTGCCGATAGAGCACCAGCGCAAGCCAGGCGCGGGCCTTGACGTTTCCGGGGTCGGCCTTGAGGGCCTGGCGGAAGCCTAGAATTGCCTTGTCGGGCTGGCTGTCGATGAGGCGGATGGCATCTCCCATCACGTCGTAGCTCAGGCTCTTCCGCTCGTGTACCTCCTGTTGCTGGAGGTTCTCGGTCTTGTAGAGGTCTGGCTGGTCGATCGCCTTGGGCTCCGCGGCTTTTGGCGCCACGGGTCGCGCCGGTTCAGGTCTGGCCTGGGCGGGGGTGTCCAGTCGAGGGGAGGGCGCTGGCACGGCGGGTTTCTGAGTGTCGTGTGGCTCGGGCGGGCGCTGAGTCAGGGAGGCCCCCTGAGTTGGAGAAGGCGCCGCGGCGGTGGTTTTCGCGTCCGCAGGAAGGCTGGGTCCAGGCTCTGGCTTGGACTCGGCCGAGGCCACCGCTGGCAGGGCGCCGCGGTCCCTCAGAGCCCACCAGGCGGCTCCTGCCGCGGCGATCAATGCCAGGGCGGCGATGCCAACCCACAACCCCTTGCCCCCGCTGGTGGGCCGGGGAGCCTGACGCGGAGCTGCGCTGATCACGGGCGGCGGGCTGGGGACCTGCAGGGTGGTCTCGGCGGGGACAGCCCGGGCCGGAGCCGTGGGGGCCGAGGCCTGCATCAGGGTGGTGGCCTCGTCGATCTGGCCCAGCCAGGAGGGATCCTTGGCCGCCCGGAGGGCCTTGGCCAGGTCTTCGGCAGTCTGGTAGCGCTCTTCGGGGTTCTTGCAGAGCGCACGGTCCAGCACGGTGCGGATGGCGGGGCTGATGCCCTGGAGCTTTTCGGTGTCAATGGGATCCGGCGGCTCGTTCACGATCTTGTAGAGCACCGTGGGTGTGGTGTCGCCTGCGAAGGGCTTCCGACCGCTGAGGCTCTCGTACAGCATCACGCCCACGGCGAAGAGGTCGCTGCGGGGGTCGGGCTTGCCGAAGCGGATGTATTCGGGGGCCATGTAGCTGACCGTGCCCATGACCATGCCCGTGGCGGTCATGTCCGAGTTGCTGATCTTGGCCACGCCGAAGTCCATGACCTTGGCGTGGAGGCGCCGCCCGTCTCGCTGGACGCGGACGTTGGTGGGCTTGATGTCCCGGTGGACGATCTGCTGCCGGTGGGCGAACCCGAGCCCGTCACAGACCTGCCCCAGGATCTCGAGCGACTCGGAGCGGGAGAGGGAATGGTCCAGGAGGAGCTCCTCCAGGTCGTGCCCCTTCACATACTCCATGGCGATGTAGAGGACGCCCTGATCCTCGCCGAATTCATAGATGGTCACCAGGTTCGGGTGGTTCAGGACACCGGCAGCGCGGGCTTCGCGGGCGAAGCGCTCCTTGGCCTCGCCACCTTGGGCCGCGGCGGGAAGGATGGTCTTGATGGCCACTTCCCGGCCGATGGAGGGGTCCACCCCGAGGTAGACCTCACCCATGGCGCCATTTCCGAGGATGCGCTTGATCTCGAATTTTCCAAGCTTCTCGAACATGGGGGAACCCTTCCGGGCGTGTGGGTGGACGGAAGAATAGGATAGGTCCAGACGGGGCCAGGGCCAAGGGACTTGGGATATTTCGGCATCAAAGTCGTGCTTTCGGGGCTGGCATCCTGGCCTGGACCATGCAAACTAGAACCCACCCCGGAGCCTTAGTGCCCGAAGTCCGCATCCGCCATTTCCTGCCGGCCCTCATGGGATCCCTCCACCAGCAGAGGGCCGAGGGCGAGCTCGTCCTGGAACAGAATGATGGAACCCGGCGGCTCTACTGGGCTGACGGCGACCTGAAGTATCTCCGCAGCGACGCCGTCGGCGAGCAGTTCGGCAACTTCCTCATCCGCCGTGGCGTGCTGGACATGGCCTCGCTCAAGGAGCTGCTCTCCGACGGCGAGGGATCGCGCGTGGGCGACCGCGTCGTGCAGTGGGGCCTGATGACCGTGGAGGAGCGCGACGAGCGCCTGCACGAGCTACTGGGCTCGGTGCTGCTGCATGCCATGGAGCACCAGATCCTGAAGATGACCTGGATCCCCGGGGGCCTCGACGAGAACCTCAGCGGGGATCTGCAGTTCCGCCTGGATCACCGCTGGCTGGTCTGGGACACGTTCCAGAGCGCCAAGATCGACCGGGAGCTGGTCGAGATGTTCCGCAGCGAACCTGACTGGCGCTGGCGGGCCCTGCCGAACCTGCTGGAGGCCCTCAGCAGCCTGCCCCTGACGCCGACGCTCGCCTACGCGCTCTCTCTCCTGGGCACCGAGCCCCTGGGCTGCGAGACCATTGGTTCTCTGACGGGGCTCCCCCAAGAGCAGGCCGCCAAGCTGGTCGCCACCCTCTGGGCCCTGGGGGGACTGGATCTGGTGCGCGGCGACCTGCCCCTCCTGCCAAAGGAGGAGCCCCCTCCTCCGGCGCCTGAACCCGTGATCGAGCTTGAGGCGGAGCCGGAGCCGGAGCCGGAGCCGATTCTCCTGATCCAGGATGATCTGGTGCCGCCACCCGCCCACTTCCTGTCGGACTCGCTGGAGCTGGACCTGCCGGAACCGACTCCGGCGAGGCTGCCGCCCATTCCAATGGAAGAGGCGGAGCCTTCCGCCACAGAGCGGGCCCGGCGCCTGCTCGTCAAGGCCAAGTCCTACATGATGCAGGACCGGACCAGCGAGGCCATCCGCTCCTTGGAGCAGGCCATCAAGCTAGATGGGGATTCCCCGGGTGCCTTCGAGTCCTGGATGTTGCTCGGACGGCTTCGGCTGAGCAACCCGGCCTGGTCCACCCGCGCCATCGAGGCCCTGCAGGTGGCCTCCCGGCTCAATCCCCGCGCCGCCGAGCCCTGGGCCCTCATGGGCGAGCTCTACCACCGTAAGGGCTTCCGGGCGAACGCCCAGGGGTGTTTCCGCCGGGCCCTGGAACTGGACCCTTCCGTGGCCGTTCCCGCCGGCTGGTCCCTGGAGGATCCCGCCTTCCCCTCCAAGGAGGCCCAGGCCGGCCTCATGGGCAAGCTGAGGGGGATGTTCGGGCGGGAGAAGGGCTGAGGCTGCCAGGCTGTTGGGCCTGAATGGTATTTGACCATCTGCAAGCCCATAAATTCTCCCGTTATTTGATGAGTCCATGGCGCGAGGTCGGGCGGCATGAGTGGCCGAAGGTAGAAATCTCCTTGTGAGATATGGCCCGGGCTTTGCTGACCCGGAAGAGAATGCCTGTGGCACCCTGAATGGGCAATCAGCAAAGGAGATATTTTCTGAGTGAAAGGGAAGCTCCGCATGAGCGACTGAACCAGCTCGCGACCCTCCTGCAGGCGGGACGGCACGAGGAGGCGGAGGTCCAGGCCCTCGCTCTGGTGAGCGAGCACCCCCTCCTCAGTGGCGCATGGCTGGCGCTTGGGGTTTCTATGGAATCTCAGGGCAAACCTTCGCTTGCGGCCCTGAACCGGGCTGTCCGCCTGGACCCTGAGGACGCGACGGCGCTCTGCAACCTGGGTGTCGCCGAGCAGCGACAGGGGCAAACCGGCAGGGCCGTCGAGAGGTACCAGAAGGCAATTGAAATTGACCCAAATCTCGCCGAAGCCCACTACAACCTTGGCCTGGGGCTCCGAGCTCTTGGGTTCGGACAGGAGGCATGCGATGCCTTTCGCAGGGCTACCCAGGTTCAGTCAGATTATTTTGATGCATATTTTCAATTGGGATTGATGCAACAGGACCTTGGCCATATCCAGGCGGCGATTGGCACCTATAAGCTTGCTCTTCATTTAAATAGCACCAATCACATGATCTATTACAACCTGGGGCTGGGACTGCAATCCCTGGGGCGCCCTGAAGAGGCGGTGGAGCAATACCGGAAGGCCCTTGACCTGGAGCCGAACTTTCCAGATGCCCTCAACAATATGGCCCTTGCCCTCCGGGAAGTGGGCCAGACCGAACCGGCGATCGAGTGCTGCCGGCGGGCCCTCGAGATCGATTCAGTTCATTATCATGCGAATTTACAGCTCAATTTGATCTACATGGACCTAAAGCGACTTGTCGAATCTGAACAATTGTGTAGAAAGGCTTTGCAGGCAAAACCCGATTTTGCAGAAATGCGGCAGAACCTAGCCCGGGCCCTGGCCTATATGTCCGATTTCGACGATGTCGTGCGGGAAAGCGACCGGGCCCTCCGAGACAAGCCGGACCAGGCCGTGATCTGGGAACAGCGCCTGTACTGCCTGTCCTATCACCCCGACCTGAGCGCTGAGGAGATCTTCCAGGAGTTCGTGCGCTGGGGAAGCCGGTTTCCGGATCCCCTGACCGACTTCAGCGCCCATGACCGCAACCCGCACCGCCGCCTGCGCATTGGATACGTGTCTCCGGATTTCCGGTCCCACAGCTCCCGCTTCTACTTCTGGCCCCTATTCTGCAACCACGACAAGGGGGCCTTCGAGCTGTTCGCCTACTCCAACGTCGAGAAGGAGGTGGCCTGGACCCGGCTCTTCCGGGGCCAGTTCGAGCACTGGCGCGACATCCGCGGGGTTGGCGACGAGGCTGTGGCGGAGCTGGTAAGGCAAGACGGCATCGACATCCTCGTGGACCTCTGCGGGCACATGCAGGACGAACGCCTGGGCGTATTCGCTCTCAAGCCTGCGCCCATCCAGGCGACCTGGCTGGGGTCCGCCTGGACCACAGGACTGAAGGCCATCGACTACGCCCTGTTCGATCCCTTCGTAGCCCCTGAGGGCACCCTGACCCGCGAGACCGTCCATCGGCTGCCCCACTCCTTCATGGTGTTCCAGCCGCCCCTGGAAACTGCGGATATCGTTCCACCGCCCTGCCTGGAGAACGGCCACATCACCTTCGGCTACACCGGGCGCTCAGAGCGCCTGAACCACCGGACCTTCAGGGTCTGGGGGGAGATCCTCAAGCGGCTCCCCGAGGCCAGGCTGATCCTCGACTACGCCTCCTTCGCCGAGCCGAAGACCCAGAACCGCTTCCGAGACTTCCTGGCGAGGCACGGCGTGGACACCGACCGGGTGACCATGCGCCGGAGTCCCAAGGTGTTTCCGGCCCTCAACGACATCGACATCCTCCTGGACAGCTTCCCGCACGGGGGAGGCACCATGCTCATGGACGCGCTTTGGATGGGCGTGCCCTTCGTGACCCTCGCCAGTCGTCCGCCGGTGGGTCGCCTGGGACTGGGCATGCTGATGAACCTGGGATTGCCCGAGTGGGTGGCGCACACGGAAGAGGAATACATCGAGAAGGCCTGTGCCTTCGCAGGTGATGGCCTGCTGCTGAAGGACCTTCGCCTCGGGATGAGAGAACGGATGGGGAACTCTCCGTTGATGGACGGGCCCGGTTTCGCCCGGGCCGTCGAGGATGCCTACCGCTCCATGTTCGGCTGCTGGTCGAGGGGAGGGTCCGTTGACTAGTCACACGGCGCTTGTCGACCAGTTGAATCACCTCATCGCCCTGTTCAACGAGGGCAGGGCTCCGGAAGTAGAGGACGAGGCCCGGGCTCTCTTGGGCGCTTTTCCGCTTTCCGGAGAGGCTTGGCTGATCCTGGGCACTTCACTGCAGGCCCAGGCGAAGCCGGCGCTCGCCGCACTGAAACGGGCGGTTAGCCTCTTGCCAGAGGATGCTGGCGCCCACTGCAACCTGGGCGTGGCCCTCGAGCATGCCGCACGCTTGCCAGAGGCCGAGGCGTCCTACCGGAAGGCCCTCTCAATCAATGAGCGCCTTATCGACGCCCACTGCTTTCTCGGCCATACCCTGAGGAAGCAGGCCCGCGCCGATGAAGCCATCCAGAGCTACCGTGCGGCCCTGGAGATCGACCCCACACACTACCAGGCCAATCATGGGTTGAAATCAGCCCTGACTCGAGTCGGACGTCTGGTGGAGGCTGAGGACTTGTGCCGCAGCGCCCTGCATGCCAATCCGGATTTTGATGAGATGAGGCAGATACTCTGCAACACCCTCTGCTACTTGTCGAAGTACGACGATGTGGTGAGGGAGAGTAACCAGGCACTCGAGAGGCACCCTGGTCATCCGGTGATCTGGGAACAGCGGCTGTACTGCTTCTCCTACCACCCGGACCTCAGTGCCGAAGAGATCTTCCGGGAGTTCGTCAGTTGGGGGAACCAGCATCCCGTGCCCCAGGTCGACTTCAGCGCCCATGACCGAAATCCGGATCGCCGTCTGCGTATCGGCTATGTCTCCCCTGATTTCAGGAAGCACACCTCGCGGTTCTACTTCTGGCCGCTGTTCCTGAACCACGACCGGAGCACGGTGGAGCTTTTCGCCTACTCCAATGTCCAACACGAAGTGGCCTGGACCAAGCTCTTCAGGGAGCAGTTCGAGCACTGGCGCGACATCAGGGGCCTGGATGACGAAGCTGCCGCAAGGATGATCAAGGAGGACCGGATCGACATCCTGGTGGATCTCTGCGGCCACATGGAAGGTGAGCGACTCGGCGTGTTCGCCCTGAAGCCAGCGCCCATCCAGGCCACCTGGCTGGGGTCAGCCTGGACAACGGGATTGAAGGCCATCGACTACGCCCTTTTTGATCCCCATGTGGCTCCGGAAGGTACCCTCACCAGCGAAACCATTTACCGACTCCCACAGTCCTTCATGGTCTTCCAACCGCCGGTGGAGACCGCAGACATCGTTCCCCCGCCCTGCTTGAACAACGGGTTCGTCACCTTCGGGTACACAGGCCGCACCGAGCGTCTCAACCACCGAACCTTCCTGGTGTGGGGCGAGATCTTAAGACGCCTTCCAGAGGCGAGACTGATCCTGGATTTCGGGCCCTTCTCCGACCCCAGGACCCAGGCCCACTATCGGGGTCTCCTTTCTGGCCTTGGCTTGGACACTGATCGGATGATCATGCGCAAGAGCCCCAAGATCTTCCAGGGCCTAAACGACATCGACATCCTCCTGGATAGTTTCCCCCACGGAGGCGGCACGATGCTCATGGATGCGCTCTGGATGGGCGTGCCCTTCGTGAGTCTGGCCAGCCGCCCCCCCGTGGGAAGATTGGGACTGGGCATGCTGATGAACCTTGGATTGCCCGAGTGGGTGGCCACCACTGAAGCAGAGTATGTCGAGAAGGCTTGCATGTTTGCCGGTGATCACGAGCTCCTTAGTGCCTTGCGCCTGGGCATGCGGGAGCGCATGAGGAACTCTCCATTGATGGACGGACCTGGCTTCGCTCGTGCCTTTGAATCAGCCTACCGGTTCATGTTTGGCGCCTGGCTGAAAGAGAGTTCCTCATGAATCACCAGCTTGGGCCCAATGAGCAGTCGACTGGCCTTAGAACTCTTTTTAATGAGGGTAGGTTTGAAGAGGTAGAACTCAAGGCTCGCGCCCTGCTGCACTCCAACCCACTTTCCGGCGAGGCGTGGCTGATTCTTGGGGTCGCACAGCTATCACAGGACAGGCAGGCGCTTCCAGCACTCAAGCGGGCCGTGAGCCTCCTGCCCGGCCTTGCTGAGGCCCATTGCAACCTGGGGGTTGCTCTTGAACGACTTGGAAAGTTGCATGAGGCCGAAGCTAGTTACCGTAAGGCTCTGGTTCTCGATCCACGATCAGCACATGCCCATTGTTCGCTCGGTAACGCCTTGCAAAACTTGGATCGTATCCAAGAGGCCATAGACAGCTATTCCGCAGCCTTGGCCATTGATCCAATTCATGTCAAAGCCAACCATTGTTTGCGGACGCTGTATTCGAATGTTGGAAAACTCGTTGAGGCGGAACAGCTTTGCCGCAATACACTACAAATCCGACCCGACTTTGATGAAGTTCGACACTGTTTGGCAGTGACACTAGCCTACCTGTCTCAATTCGATACAGTCGTCGAGGAAAGCGACCGAGCGATGGCGCGACATCCGGACCATCCGGTGATGTGGGAGCAGCGCCTCTACTGCTTCTCCTACCACCCAGACTTGAGCGCAGAGGACATCTACAAGGAATTTGTGCGTTGGGGCAAGCGATTTCCAAACCCGAGTGTCGACTTCAACGGACATGATCGAAATCAGGATCGCCGACTCCGTGTTGGTTACGTGTCTCCCGATTTCCGGGCACATAGTTCCCGGTTCTACTTCTGGCCTCTGTTTTCGAGTCACAACCGGCAAGATTTCGAATGGTTCGCCTACTCAAATGTCCAGCGTGAGGTTCCCTGGACTCAACAGTTCCGAAGCCAATTCAAAAATTGGCGAGATATTCGAAATATGAATGATGAAGAAGTTTCGGAACTGATTCAGGCTGACCGGATCGATATTCTCGTAGATCTTTGCGGCCACATGGAAGGCGAGAGACTTGGGGTGTTCGCCTTGAAGCCGGCTCCCATTCAGGCCACATGGCTTGGGTCGGCCTGGACCACCGGTCTAAAGACGATTGACTATGCGTTGTTCGACCACTTTGTCGCACCTGAAGGTACCCTGTCCAGTGAGTCAATCATTCGACTTCCCCATTCCTTCATGGTCTTCGAGCCTCCAGCAGATACTGCCGGAATTCAGCCACCCCCCTGTCTGAAGGTTCGTCACCCCACCTTCGGCTACTCCGGACGGACTGAACGGCTCAACCACCGAACCTTCCGGGTATGGGGAGAGATCTTGGAGCGCCTTCCCGAGGCGAGGTTGGTACTTGATTACCCATCCTTTGGAGATCCCGGCACTCAACTTTTTTTTAGGTCCTTCATGGCTAGCCATGGCGTGGATACGGATCGTGTCATCATGCGAAGAAGCTCCAATATCTTTCATGGACTCAATGACATCGACATCCTCCTGGACAGCTTCCCTCACGGCGGCGGCACCATGCTCATGGATGCGCTCTGGATGGGCGTGCCCTTCGTGACCCTCGCCAGCCGTCCGCCGGTGGGTCGCCTGGGGCTGGGCATGCTGATGAACCTCGGCTTGCCCGAGTGGGTGGCCTACACGGAAGAGGAGTACATCGAGAAGGCCTGTGCGTTCGCTGGCGACCCCGAAAGGCTCAATGAGCTGCGTCTGGGCATGCGGGAGCGCATGAGAAACTCTCCCCTGATGGATGGGCCTGGCTTTGCACGGGCTATTGAATCAGCCTACCGGCTGATGTTTGATCGTTGGGCGAGGGGGCTACCCTCCTCTGGAAATCCAGATGGCCACCCCTGTGGAGGTGTCTCATGAAGGTCGTCATTCTCGCGGGAGGGCTGGGCACCCGGTTGAGCGAAGAGACCCAGGTGAAGCCCAAGCCCATGGTCGAGATCGGCGGCCGGCCCATCCTCTGGCACATCATGAAGATGTATTCCCGCTACGGGCTCAACGACTTCATCATCTGCCTGGGCTTCAAGGGCTACATGATCAAGGAGTACTTCTCGAACTACTTCCTCCACATGAGTGATGTCACCTTTGACGTCGAGAACAACCGGATGGAGGTGCACGAGAAGCACGCTGAACCCTGGCGCGTCACCCTCGTGGATACCGGGGCCGACACCCTCACCGGCGGCCGCCTGAAGCGTGTGGCCTCCTACGTGGAGAAAGAGGAGATCTTCTGCCTCACCTACGGAGATGGCGTGGCGGATGTGGACATCGGTGGGCTCATCGAGTTTCATCGACGTCACGGGAAGACCGCCACGGTCACGGCCGTGCAACCCCCCGGCCGCTATGGATCGTTGGCCCTGCAGGGGGCATCCGTCGAAGGTTTCATCGAGAAGCCGCTGGGGGACGGGGGCTGGATCAACGGCGGGTTCTTCGCGCTCTCGCCGAAGTGCCTCGCTTACCTTAAGGACGATGCCACCACCTGGGAGAGCGACTCCTTGGTGCAGCTGGCTTCCACTGGGGAGCTGATGGCCTTCAAGCACCACGGGTTCTGGCAGCCCATGGACACGCTCCGGGACAAGAACCAGCTGGAGGCGCTCTGGCAGCAGGGCATGGCTCCGTGGAAGACCTGGGCATGAACCCCTCCTTCTGGCGGCAGCGCCGAGTCTTCCTGACGGGCCATACGGGCTTCAAGGGAGGCTGGCTGGCCCTGTGGTTGGAGTCGCTGGGGGCCAAGGTCTTCGGGTTTGCCTTGCCGCCTCCCACTCAGCCCAACCTGTTTGAGGCCGCCCGGGTTGGTGATCAGCTCAGTCACAGCACCCTCGAAGATCTGGCTGATCAGGCCTCACTGACCGCCTCGCTGCAGGCCGCCGATCCCGAGATTGTCTTCCACCTGGCGGCGCAGGCCCTGGTGCGACAGTCCTACGCCTTCCCTGTGGAGACCTTCGCCACCAACGTGCTGGGCACGGTCCACCTGCTGGAGGCCGCCCGCCGGTGCCCAGGCATCAGGGCCCTGGTCAACATCACCACGGACAAGTGCTACGAAAACCAGGAGTGGCCACGGGGGTACCGGGAGAGCGATCCCCTCGGAGGCTCGGATCCCTATGCCAGCAGCAAAGCCTGCTCGGAGCTCGTCACCACGGCCTACCGCCGCTCCTTCCTGGAGACATCCGGGATGGGCGTGGCCACCGCGAGGGCTGGCAATGTCATCGGGGGCGGCGACTGGGCGGCGGATCGCCTGGTCCCCGATGCCTTCCGGGCCATGGATGCCGGGAAACCATTGCTCATCCGCGCACCCCGGGCGATCCGCCCCTGGCAGCATGTGCTGGAGCCCCTCTCCGGCTACCTGGCACTGGCTGAGCGGCTGTACGAGGAGGGACCGGCCTTCGCGGGTCCCTGGAACTTCGGCCCTACTGACCAGGGAGCATGGTCGGTGGCGGACCTGCTGGGACGCCTCGCGGAGCTGGAGCCGTCCTTCCGGTGGGAGCACGACGCCTCGCCTCAGCTCCATGAGACCGCGGTATTGAAGCTCGACAGCACCCACGCCGGGCTCAAGCTTGGCTGGCAGCCCCGCTGGGACGTCGAGACCGCCTTGGCCCGGTCGCTCGCCTGGCACCAGGCCTGGCGGCAGGGACGCGACATGGCCGAGTGCACCCTGGAGCAGATCCGGGAATATTCCAGGACCCCCTCCTTGAGGACATCTGCGCCATGAGCGAGGCCCGCTTTGAGTTCCAGGACGGAGACCTGCCGGGCCTCAAGCTCGTCCGGCGCAAGCCCCTCGAAGACGCCCGTGGATCCCTTGTCCGCCTGTTCTGTGCCGATGCCTTCCGCGCCTTCGGCTTCGCCCCGGCCATCGCCCAGATCAACCAGACACTCACCCGGCGGAGGGGCACGGTGCGGGGACTCCACTTCCAGCGACCGCCACACGCTGAGATCAAGCTGGTGAGCTGTCTCAGGGGGAGCATCTTCGACGTGGCCGTGGACCTCCGGGAGGGTTCGCCCACCTTTCTCCAGTGGCAGGGGGTCGTGCTGTCCGAAGCCAACCAGACCGGCCTCCTGATTCCCGCTGGGTTCGCCCATGGCTTGCAGGCCCTGGAAGCGGACTGCGAGCTGCTGTACCTGCACTCCGAGCCCCACCACCCTGAAGCGGAGGGTGGCCTCCACCCTCGGGATCCTGCCCTGGCCATTGCCTGGCCCCTGGAGATCACGGACCTCTCGGACCGGGACCGTTCCCACCCGATGCTGTCCCTTCCCCCCAAGGAACGCTCGCGATGAAATGCCGTCATTGCCATGCCGAGCTCGCACTCTCCCTCATGGACCTGGGTTCGGCCCCGCACTCCAATGCCTACCTGACCGAGCAGGGCCTGCATGCACCCGAATTGTGGTTTCCACTGAGGGTGCTGGTCTGCCGCGCCTGCTGGCTGGTGCAGACCGAGGACGTGGTCGCGGCGGATGCCCTTTTCAACGAGGATTACGCCTACTTCAGCTCCTACAGCGAGACCTGGCTCCGGCATGCGGAAGCCTACGTGGCGAGCATGGTGGGTCGCCTGGGCCTCGACAGTAACTCGCTGGTGGTGGAGCTCGCGGCCAATGACGGCTACCTGCTCCAGTACGTTCAGGTCAGGGGGATCCCCTGCCTGGGCATCGAGCCTACGGCGGGCACCGCCCGGGTGGCCCGGCAGAAGGGCCTGGAGATCATCGAGGCCTTTTTTGGAACAGGTCTCGGAACCGAGCTGGCCGCCTCGGGGCGGCAGGCGGACCTGGTCACGGCGAACAACGTGCTGGCCCACGTCCCTGACATCAACGACTTCCTGTCCGGCATCGCCAGACTCCTCAAACCCGAGGGCACGGCCACCTTCGAGTTTCCCCACCTCCTCAACCTGGTGACCGAGACCCAGTTCGACACCATCTACCACGAGCACTTCTCCTACCTGTCCATGACCGCACTCGACGGTATCCTGGGAAGGAACCAGCTGAGGGCCTTCGACCTCGAGACCCTGAGCACCCATGGCGGCAGTCTCCGCGTGTTCGTGCAGAGGGCGGACGCTCCTCCGAAGATTCCGAGTCCGTCCCTGGTCGGTTGCCTCGAGGCGGAAGCCGTGGCGGGCATCCGGTCCGACGCCTTCTACGGGAGCTTCCAGTCCCGGGCGGACGACATCAAGAACCGCTTCCTGGAGTTCCTGCTGCAGGCCAAGCGCGACGGCAAGACGGTGGTGGGCTATGGTGCCGCGGCCAAGGGCAACACCCTCCTGAACCATGCCGGCGTCGGACCCGATCTCCTCTCCCACGTCATCGACCGCAACCCGGCCAAGCAGGGCAAGTACCTCCCGGGCAGCCGCATTCCCATCCGCGAGGAGGCCCTGCTCAAGCAGCTCCGGCCCGACTTCGTCCTCATCCTCCCGTGGAACCTGCGGGAGGAGGTGGTGGAGCAGCTGGCCTACATCCGCGAATGGGGAGGCCGCTTCGTCACGGTTGTGCCCGTCCTCCGGATCAGCGAGGCGCGCGCATGAAGGTCCTTATCACGGGCGGAACCGGATTCCTGGGGCGATATGTCCTGGAAGCTCTGCGTTCCCGTGGCATCGAGAGCGTATTGGCTGGTCGCCATCGCCCCGACGGCTGTCCCCCGGCTGGGTTCATCGAGACCGACCTGCTGGTCGAGCCTGATTTCGGGACCGTGTACCGGTCGTCTGGAGCAACACACTTAATGCACCTGGCCTGGTATGTCGAGCATGGCAAATACTGGACCTCTGATCTCAATCCCCGTTGGGCCGAGGCCACGGTGCGACTGGTGGAATCCTGCTGCCGGTCGAGCTGCCAGGGCCTGGTTTTGGCGGGGACCTGCGCCGAGTACGACTGGTCGGACGGTATCAGCAGGGAGGACATTACGCCACTCCGTCCAGCCACCCTGTATGGCGTGAGCAAAGACGCTGCCCGAAGGCAGGTAATGGCCCTATCTGCCCAGCACCAGATTCCCTGTGCCTGGGGACGGGTGTTTCTTCCCTACGGCACAGGTGAGAACGGCCAGCGCCTCATCCCCTCCCTCATCGAGGTCTGCAGGGGGCGCCGAGCGCCCTTCGCAGTGGACGCAGCTGCCCGTCGCGACTTCCTCCACGCTTGCGATGTGGCGGAGGGTTTCGTAGCGATGCTGGCGGATCAGGCCAGTGGTGAGTTCAATGTCTGCTCAGGGCAGGCCACCGAGATCGGAGATCTCGTCCGGGAACTGGCCCGGATCATGGATGCCGATCCGCAGGCCATGCTCGATCTGTCAGCCGGGCGCCCCGGAGATCCGCCTCTGCTGGTGGGGGACAACCGGAAACTCCGGGCCCTGGGTTGGCAGCCGCGACTTTCTCTCCCCCAGGGCTTGGAAAGAATAGTTGGGGAGGCAGTCCCATGAGTGTGACTGGGAGCCCAGACCTCCAAACGGCGCAACGCCGGTGTGACCACTACCTGAGTGAAGGGAGCGATTCATGAGACTGACCCTGGATACCGATCGCAAGACCCTGGTCCTGGAGGAGGGAGGCACGTCGAAGAAGCTGGCTCTCTACTCCAAGGAGGCCTTCGAGGCATTGTCCAGGCAGTGGGTCCGCGTGGGCTGGGACCAGAAGTATCCCTACACCTTCAGCTGGATGGGCCGCCCGATCATCCAGCTGCCCGAGGACATGATCCGCATGCAGGAGGCGATCTTCCAGGTGCAGCCGGACGTGATCATCGAGACCGGCGTGGCGCACGGCGGCTCCCTGGTCTTCTACAGCAGCCTCTGCCGGGCCATGGGGAAAGGACGTGTCATCGGCATCGACATCGAGATCCGGCCCCACAACCGCAAGGCCATTGAGGCGCACCCGCTGAATGACCGCATCACCCTGCTCGAAGGCAGCTCGACGGATCCGGGGATCGTGGCGCAGGTAAAGGCGCTCGTGAAGCCCGATGAGAGCGTCCTGGTCATCCTCGATTCAAACCACACCTACGCGCATGTCCATGCCGAGCTGGAAACCTACGCGGAGCTCGTGACCGTGGGCTCCTACCTCGTCGCCACCGATGGGATCATGGGCGACTTGGCTGATGTGCCACGCGGCCTGCCTGGATGGACCACGGACAACCCGACCTGCGCCGCCAGGGACTTTGCCTCGAAGCGCCCTGAGTTCGTGATCGAACAACCGGCCTGGCCCTTCAACGAGAGCGACCTGGACCAGAACATCACCCACTGGCCGGGGGCCTGGCTGAGACGCAATTTATAGAATGTAAACTTGGAAAATAAATCCTTCTATAACATATAGCATACTGGTTAAAAAACGGCTAAAAATATTTAGAATCAATTCTATCGATAAAAAATGTATTCCAGTTTTGCGCCGGACCGTCCGAAGAGGCTTCAGTTGGGGGATTCCCCCGGCGCAACCCGGCAGCACGGATGCTGCCTCCTAACATCATGGAGGATGTTATGGTTACAATCCTGAGTAACGTGAACGCCCTGGCCGCGAGCCGCCAGCTCGGCGTCACCAAGATCGATCTGAACAAGACGATCACCCGCCTCACCACCGGCCGACGCGTCAACACCGCCTCGGACGACGCCGCCAGCTTGGACGCCGGCAACACCGCGATGGCCTCCTCCCGGTCCGCCGCGGCCTCCGTCTACAAGAGCCAGGCAGCCTACTTCGTCGCCCTCAAAGACGATGGCGCCAACCAGCAGCTGACCGAGCTGGCCTACAAGATGGCCGAACTGGAAGGCGGCGGCAACAGCGGCCTCCAGGAATATAGTGACCTCAAGGGCACCGCTGGCATGGGCAGTGACTCGACCGCCTCGCTGGCCTCGATCGCCGCTAGCCAGAAGACCAACGCCGCCGCCATGTCCAAGGCGCTCAGCGACGCCCAGCTCTCGGGAATCAATGCTGAGACGCAGCTCGGCATCGCGGACTCCTACCTGGGTGCCGACATGGGCGCCGAGATGGCGAACCTCACCAAGTACCAGATCATGATGCAGGCTGGCACCAGCGCTTTGAGCAATGCCAACCAGTCCGCGCAGACGATCCTGGGCCTCTTCC
>NZ_JBATQW010000049.1:0-5238 GCF_049292215.1 Geothrix sp.
TCACCACCCTAGCCGCCGGCGTGGCCCACGAGCTGGGCACGCCCCTGGGCACCATCGCCGTGGCCGCCAAGGAACTGCAGCGCACCGCTGAAGCCCTGGGAGGGCCGGGCTCCGACATCGCCCAGGATGCCGCCCTCATCCGCGAGGAGGTGGGCCGCTGCCGCAGCATCCTGGACCAGATGGCCGATCCCAGTGGCACCACCCTGGGTGAGGCCTTCCAGGCCCTGGTCTGGTCGGACCTGGAGGCGGAATTGACCGATGGACTCGCGCCCGAGGACCGGTCCCGGCTGGTCTTCCAGTGGCCATCCGCAGGGTGCGGTCCCATGCCGCGCCGCGGGCTGGTGCGGGCTCTGCGCGCCATGCTGTCCAACGCCCTGGAGGCCACGCCCCGGCCCGGATCGGTGATCATCCTCGCGCGAGAGGACGCGGGCACCTGGCGCCTGGAGGTGGAAGACCACGGCAGCGGCATGGCCCCCGAAGTGCTGGCCCGGGTGGGCGAGCCCTTCTTCAGCACCAAGCCCACGGGCTCAGGCATGGGGCTGGGCCTCTTCCTGGCCCGCACCTTCGCCGAGCAGCTGGGCGGCGAGCTGCGGGTGACCTCGCAGCCGGGGCAGGGCACCCGGGTCTACCTGAGCTGGCCCCAGGTTTCCCATGGCTGAGTCCAAGCCCTCCCTCCTGGTGGTGGATGACGACGCCACCTACCGGGCGCGGCTGGCCAAGGCCATCACAGCCCGGGGCTACGAGGTGCGCACCGCCGCTGACGCCGAGGCCGCCATCGCCTTCGCCGAGGCTGACAGCCCCGAGTTCGCGGTGCTAGACCTGCGGATGCCCGGCGAGTCGGGGCTGGACCTGCTGCGTCGCTTGATGGCCATCGACCCCACCACCAGGGTGCTCATGCTCACGGGCTACGGCAGCATCGCCACGGCCATGGAGGCCGTGCGCCTGGGCGCCGTGAACTACCTCACCAAGCCCGCGGACGTGGATGACATCCTGGCGGCCTTCAATCCGGAAGGGACCAGCCCCGACCTGAACACCGACCTGGCCACGCCCTCCCTGGCCCGGGTGGAGTGGGAGCACATTCAGCGCGTGCTGAGCGACTGCGACGGCAACCTCTCCGAAGCAGCCCGACGCCTGGGCATGCACCGCCGCAGCCTGCAGCGGAAGGCCGCGCGTAGGCGGCCGGCGAAGTAGGTCGAGGCAGTCCGATCCGCGACAACATGACGCAGGCGAAACCCCGCGTGGACTGGCAGGATGGGGGAAATACCGTCAATTGGTATCAAAAATGGAATCAATGAACCGACGCAGCTGATCGCAGTTTGATCGGCGAAGCGGTGATCTGAAACCACTCCGGGGCCCTTCGGGTGGCTCCGCAGCCCCCGTCTGCCACCAACCCGCAGGAGGCCCCCATGCCCCATCCGACCACCCGCTTCGCCGCACTCTGCGTCGTCCTTGCTACGGGCTCTGCCCAGGCCCATGAGCCCACCTACGAGTTTGATCTGGGGCCCCAGCCGGTGCCCCAGATCCTGGCGGCGCTGGCCAGGCAGACTGGGGCCAACATGTCCTACCCGAAGGAGGGCGTAAAGGGCCTGCAGAGCCCCGGGGTGAAGGGCCACTACTCACTGCGGGACGCCCTGGCCATCGCCTTGAACGGTACGGGACTGACCCATGAGTTCACCGCCGGGAATGCCGTGCACATCCAGGTGGGGAGGACCGTGGAGGTGGGCAAGGTCGTGGAGATCTGGGGGGAGGCCGATCAGGGCTATGCCACCACCGTGGCCACCACCGGCACCAAGACCGACACGCCGATCCTGCTGACGCCGGCGTCCATCCAGGTGATCCCCCAGCAGGTGCTCATCGACCAGAAGGCCGTCACCCTCGACCAGGCCATCCGCAACGTCAGCGGCGTCTCCAGCTTCGCCTGGGGCAAGCTCCAAGAACTGATCACCATGCGCGGCTTCGCGACCGCCACCACCTTCATCGACGGGTTCCGGATGGATTCCTACATCGTCGGTGGCACCACCAACATGACCAATGTGGAGAGCGTGGAGGTGCTGAAGGGCCCCGCGGCCATCCTCTACGGACGCGTGGAGCCGGGCGGCATGGTGAACACGGTCACCAAGCAGCCCCAGGCCCTTCCTGCATATGCCTTCGAGCAGATCGGCGGATCCTGGGACCGCTATGCCACCCACCTGAACGCCACGGGCCCCATCAACGCCGACAAGAGTCTGCTCTACCGGGTGGATGTCAGCTACGAGAAGGATGGCTCCTGGCGGCACCTGGTGAAGGACGACCGGACCTTCGTGTCCGGGGCGTTGAAGTGGATTCTCAGCCCGCAGACTGATCTCAGTCTGAAAGTCCAGCACGACACCTCCCATTCCGCGCCCTTCTCGGATGCCCAGCCCTTTGACACGGACACCAACCAGATCGTCTGGCTGCCCTGGGGCACCTCCCTCTACCAGCCCGACACGCCCATCACGATGAAGAACACCCTGGTGGGCCTCACCTTCGCCCACCGGTTCAACGCCGACTGGTCCCTTCGCTACCAGGTCGTCCGCAACGACGGCACCACCGCCTCGCCGCCCGGGGGCTACTACTTTTTGACCTCATTCGAGAAGAACGCCGGGATCTGGTCGGCCTATTTCATGGCTGCGGAGGTGCATGGGGGCAACAAGACCACGGCCTCCATCCTCGATCTGACCGGCCACTTCACTACGGGCGCACTTAAGCACACCCTGCTCTTCGGTGCCGACTACTACCGTTACGACATCCCCTATGAAAACCAGTACGCCACGGGCATGTCCGTGGCAGTGGATGTCTTCCATCCTGCCCTGCCGGTGCCGGCCTTGCCCATCGACCCCAATGACAACTTCATTTCGGGTTCCCGCACCAACAGTTGGGGCCTCTACCTGCAGGACCAGATCGAATTTCCCCATAACATTCATGTGCTCCTGGGACTGCGGCAGCAGGATGCCCGCCTGGTGGACAACTGGCAGATCGCGGGCACCGGACCGAATCAGGGTGGCACGGGGGTGCGGGAGGAGCTTGACCGCACCCACGACTCGGCACTGACGCCCCGCCTCGGCCTGCTGTGGCAGGCCAAGCCCTGGCTGAGCCTCTACGGTAGCTACACCGAGAACTTCGGGGCCGCTGCCTATGGGAAGACCCGCTTCGGCCGACCACTCAAGCCCGAGAGCGCCAAGCAGTCCGAAGTAGGCGCTAAGACGCAGTTCTTCGGCGGCAAGCTGACCGCCAGCCTGGCCCTGTTCGATCTCACGAAGACTCGGGTGGCGGTGGCCGACGTGCCCCCCTACCAGCAGTTCTACATCACCATCGGCGCCATCCGCAGCAAGGGCACTGAGCTGGACATCCAGGGCGAGATCAGGCCCGGCTGGAATGTGATCTTCACCCACGCCTACACGGACATCCGGATCAGCAAGAGCAGCCCGGATGAGGGCTTCTGGATCGTGGGCAACCGCCTGGGCAACGTGCCCTGGAGCCAGAGCAGCCTCGCCACCACCTACGACTTCAAGGGGGCCTCGGCGAGGGGCTGGAAGGTCGGCGGTGGCTTCACCCAGCGGGCCTCGGCCACCGACTATGGCAACACGATCCCCACTTCGGGCTACACCCTGTGGAACGCCATGGCGGCCTACGACTTCAAGGTGGGCAAGGCCAAGACCACGGCCCAGCTCAACGTGGAGAACCTGGCCAACCGCAAGGCCTACCGGGACCTTTATGTCGGAGGCACCTACTCAGGCCAGAACTGGGAAGACCCCCGCGCCCTGCGGCTGTCCCTGCGGGTGGAGTTCTGATGCCGCGCCCAGTCCAGTCCCGTGAGCGGAGGCCCGCATGAACCGCCAGTTCTGGGTGAAAGTCCATCGGTATGCCGGGCTGTTCATGGCCTTCTTCATTCTGGTGGCGGGGCTCACGGGGGCCATCCTCGCCTTCGCCCCGCAACTGGACCGGTGGCTGAACCCGCCGCTGCCCGTGTCCCACCAGGGACCCCTGATGGACCCCTTGGATCTGCGGGCCCGCGCCCTGGCCCTGGCTCCGCCGCAGGGGATGCTCAACGGCACGACCCTGCACGTGAAGCCTGATGAGCCCTACACGGTAGCTTTCGGCGCACACGAAGGCCCTGGCGAGAAGGCCCAGGATCTGCCATTCAACGTGGTGCGCCTCGATCCCTATACCGGTGCGCTGCTGGAAAAGGTCAAGATGACCGACGGACTCTGGCCCATCACCCGGCAGAACTTCCTGGCGGTGATGATCAACCTGCACTACCGCCTGGCGATCCCCGGTTCTGTGGGCCTGTGGCTCTTTGGCCTCGCGGCGCTGATTTGGACATTCGACTGCTTCGTGAGCCTGTACCTCACTTTTCCGGTGACCGTGCAACGGAAGGACGAGGATGCGGAAGAGGCCGCGCCGAGCCGGCCCCCCGGCAAGTCCTGGCTGGGCCGATGGAAGCGCTCCTGGCTCCTCACCTGGAAGGGCACGGCCTACCGGGTGAACTTTGACCTGCACCGCGCGGGCGGCCTGTGGGTGTGGATGCTGCTTCTGGTCCTGGCCTGGACGGGCGTGGGCTTCAACCTGAACGAGATGGTCTACATGCCTGTGATGAAGACCGTGTTCCGCATGCCGGATTTGTTCGCCAACATGCCCGACCTGAAGACCCCGAGACCCGAGCCCGGCCTGCCTTGGACAGAGGCCCGCGCCCTGGGCCGTCAGCACATGGCCCAGCAGGCCCAGGTTCGCGGATTCAAGGTGGTATCGGAGGAGGCCCTGCAGTATTCACCTGAGAAGGGCATGTTCTTCTACGCCGTGCGCAGCGACCGCGACATTGCCCAAGAGGGTGGGGGCACCTTCATGGTGCTCGATGGCCAGATCGGGACCTTCCGGGACCTGTTCCTGCCCACTGGCCAACACCCCACGCTCACATTCCATAACTGGATCTTCGCCCTGCACACGGCGGGCGTCTGGGGTTTGCCCTACCGCATCTTCCTCGGCTTCACGGGCCTGGTGATTTCGATGCTGTGCATCACCGGCGTCTATCTCTGGTGGAAGAAACGGCGGGCGGGGAAGCTGGTGCAGCTGCAGCGGAGCACAGGCTAGGCCATGGCCGCAAACCGACCCCTCCTGCTGCTGGTGGATGACGACGATGTCTTCCGCACCCGCTTGGCCCGGGCCATCCAGGCGCGGGGCTACGTGGTGCGCACGGCGGCGGCGGCCCCGGCGGCCCTGGCC
>NZ_JBATQW010000050.1:0-2577 GCF_049292215.1 Geothrix sp.
TGCTCAAGCACTGGGAGCGGCTGACCCTTTTCCTCCGGGAGCCCGCGGCCCCACTCGATACCAACAAGGTCGAGGCATCCCTGAAGCGGGCCATCCTGCACAGGAAGAACAGCCTGTTCTACAAGACATTGACGGGCGCCCACGTCGGGGATGTGTTCATGAGCCTCATCCACAGCGCCGAGCTCAACACGGTCAACCCCTTCGAGTACCTCGTCGCCCTCCAGCGTTACCACGCCCTGGTTGAGGAGAACCCTGAGGAGTGGATGCCCTGGAACTACGCGGACACCCTGGCTGGGATCGGCCTGGCGGGGTAGGCCACATGGGGGAGATCACCTGGAAGCCGAGGGTGGGCAGCGCCCTGGCTCCTGAAAGGCTGGCCACGAGAAGGATCCCCGGAGAACTTGTCATGAGCGAAAAAAAGGCGAATATGGTTAAATGTCCTGCCTTGCCACCTACCAACGCCGGAAACCCGAGCACTTGGTCCTCCATATGTGTGTGACCGAGCACTTGCCACGGTTCCTGTTGCACTGCGAGGACCTCGACCGCTACGTGCCCCGGTTCGTCCAACGCGAATTCGAGGGGTTCCTGCGCTGCGGCATCCTGGACTACGGCTTCGCCCGCGTCCACTGCCCGGAGTGCAGCTACGACCGGCTGGTGGCCTTCTCCTGCAAGGGACGGGGATTCTGCCCGAGCTGTGGTGCCCGCCGGATGGAGGACGGGGCCGCCCATCTCTGCAACGAGGTCCTGCCGCCCCTGATCCCCTACCGCCAGTGGGTGCTGAGCTTCCCACGGCCCCTGCGCTACCTCATGGCCTACAATCCGGCCATCTGCCGCGACATCACCAGGATCCTTTCCCGTGTGGTCTTTCGCTTCCTGCGGCGCCAGGCCAAGGTGTTCCTCAAGCTGAAGTCCGTGGCGTTGGCCAACCCCGGCCTGCTGGTGGTGATCCAGCGGTTCGGCTCGGGGCTGAACCTCAATGTGCATCTGCACGCCCTGGGAACCGACGGGGTCTACGTGCTGGACGAGGAAGGCCGCCCGGTGTTCTGGGCGCTGCCGGAGCCGACCCGCGAGGAACTCGACACGCTTGCGGCCCGGATCTGCGAGGAGGTCCTGGACCTCCTGCGTCGGCGCGGCATCTGGTCGGATAGCGATGAGAACGAGGATCCGGTGGATCCGTTGCTGGGCCAGTTGGCCCGTGCTTCCATGACCGGGACGCTGGCCTTTGGTCCCGCCGGATCCCGGGTGGTGACGCTGGGGAGCCCAGCAGCCGCACGGCCCTCCAAAGGTCGGGCAGGGCATGCGTCGGGATTCAACCTGGACGCGGCGGTGCGCGTGGCCGCAGACGACCGCTTCCACCGGGAGCGATTGTGCAGGTACCTGCTGCGCCCCCCGCTGGCGCAGGGGCGGCTGGTGGAGCGCAACGACGGGCGCTACGCCTTCCAGATGAAGACCCCCTGGCCGGATGGCACGTCGGTCCTGGTTTTCAATGGGGTCGAACTCATCGGTCGTCTCGCGGCGCTCGTTCCGCCGCCCAAGCTGCACGCCGTACGCTACTTCGGCATCTTTGCACCGAATGCCAAGCTGCGGCCCCTGGTGGTGCCGAAACCATTGAAACCCAAGCCCTCACCCGCATGCTGCATCCTGAGCGACGATACCGAGAAAAGCCGCTACGGCCGCCGAACCCCGTGGGCGCAATTGCTCCAAATGGTGTTCGGGATTGATGTCCTTCAGTGCCCCAAGTGCTCCAGTAGGATGCAGCGGATCGCCTTCCTCACCCAGCCACGGGTGATCCGCCGGTTCCTGGACGCCATTTCCAGACGGGAGCCACCCTAGGAATGGAGTACCCCTCGGGGCCGATCCCAGGGTCCCCGACCGCCACCGAGACCCGATGGTGGGCATCGCCATGACCCAGGACTGCTTGACCCGACACGAAACGGTGAGATCCTGGTCGAAACGCTCTGATCTTTGCCAAACTGACCAGGTTTCAGGCCCCCAACCCACCCTCCCGGTGCCTGGAGACCCCCCTTTGATTCCCTCGCCATCCAGCGTTTTGCCCCTTTATTTCTCCTATCCACTGCCCAGTCTGCGGGGGATGGGGAGATGGTCACGCTCAAGGAAATGGAGCGGCTCCACATCGAGCGCGTGCTCCAGCGCAGCGGGGGAAGCGTCACTGAGGCGGCCGCAATCCTGGGCGTCGCCCGTCGCACCCTCTACGATCGAATCAAGGCGTTGGGGTTGGCGAAGCCCTGACCCAAAATCCCAAGCTAGGGGCATCGACCCCGAAGAACCGTGCGTTGGCGAACCACTGTGAACCCACCGTGCGGATTCCCGCGCACTCACGGGTCCCCTCTCCCACTTGGATCAGGCCATTCGCATGTCCTGCCTGGGATTCAGCATCGTCTCCAAGTTGGCGTAGCCCTTGCTCACGGCAATCAAGGCCGAATGCACCCCCAGTGACTGGGGTTCCGGTGTCACTCAATTCAAAAGGAGATCCTGCATGAAACGATTTTCTACTTTGCTGCTTGCTGTCGGGCTCGCCATTGGCGGCAACTTGGCTTTGGCGTCAGCCGAACCACA
>NZ_JBATQW010000051.1:0-85858 GCF_049292215.1 Geothrix sp.
GCCTGGCGCGCCCCGGCCCTGCTGCTGGCAGCCCGAGCCCACATGGAGTCCAGCCGGCCCGCCGAGGCCCGCGCGCTGCTGGAGCGTCTGCTGCTCGAACAGCCCGGCCAGCGGGAGGCCATTCATGATCTGCAGACTCTCGTGAAGGACGCGCAGCCACCCCCGCCGCCCAACCCGAAGAAGCCGCCCCCGCCACCCCCGCCCCGCCCCAGCATGGGCGCCCAGCAGGATGAGCTGGAAGGCCTCAAGCAGCGCCTGCCCAAACCCCCGAAAACCCCCGCGGGCGTGAAGGACCTTTGACCGGCCGTGAACTCACCTTGGCGTGGTGAAACAACGCGGCGGCCCGGAGGCCGCCGCGGATGAACGGACGATGGGAGGGCTTCGCCTATTTGCCGTTCAGCCAGGTGGCAAACTCGGCGCCGCTGCGGAAGGCTCCCACCTGGCGGCGGAGTTCCTTGCCGTTCTCGTCGAGGATCACCATGGTGGGGAACGCGGTCAGCTTGAAGGTTTCGGAAAGCCTGGTGCCTTCAGCAACAGGCGTGCCGTCCCGCTTCTGAACCAGCGCGGAAAAGGGCACCACCTTGGCCAAGGCGGCCTGGGCCTCCTGGGTGGGAAAGACATTCTTCTGAAGGTGCAGGCAGGGGCCGCACCACTCGGTCCACAGGTCCATGAAGACGACCTTCTTCTCGGCCTTGGCCCGCTTGAGGGCGGACTGATAGTCGTGCTCCCACTTGGCGGTGCCCGAGGCGAAGGCCGGGGCAACAATCAGCAGCAGGGCGGCGAGGGCTTTCATGCGTGGACTCCAGGGGATTGGCGGACGGGCCGCCGGGGTTTGGATGGTGGCAGATCGGCTTTTGTTCCAGGTTTCAGAATAACCGGGCTAATCCCCCCATTCACCGGCCCGTAATCCCAGGCAACCCGGCGAGTGCCGAATCCCAATCCTTCCAAGGAGGCCGCCCATGCGCGCCATCATGATCCCGCTGGCCCTGGCGGCCAGCCTCAGCCTTCCCCTGGCCGCCCAGAGCGCGCGGTTCATCAAGGTGGACATCGTCTCCAAGAGCATGATGCAACACCACCACAAGCAGAAGGGCGTGGACGGGCCCACCGAAGTCCACATCCGCATGCCCATCAGCCTGGCCAAGGGTGTGCTCGACATGGCTGGCGAGGGAGAGATCAAGGTCAACGGCGAGACAAAGAAGGGCATGAAGCCCGAACAGCTCCAGAAGCTGCTGTCCGACGCCAAGGCGGGCGACCTGCTCCTGGAAATCACCACGGACAAGGGCGATCACGTCCGCGTCACCGTCGAGTAACCGGGAGCCCCTCCGTGCATTGTCAAGCCCCGCTCCGGCGGGGCTTCTTCGTGTACGCTCGGAGCATGGAATCTTTGACCGAACTCCGAGTGCGCTACGCCGAAACCGATGCCATGGGCATCGTCCACCACGCGACCTATCCAGTCTGGATGGAACTGGGTCGCAGCGACTTCCTGCGCAACTTGGGGCAGAGCTACGCCGACTGGGAGGCCCGGGGCGTGCGGCTGGTGGTGAACGAGATCCGGGTGCGATTCCGGGCGCCAGCCCGCTACGACGAGCTGGTCCAGGTGCGGACCACCCTCCTGGAGACGGGACGGCGGCGCATCATCTTCGGCTACCGGATCGAACGGGCTGGCCTCCTCCTCGCCGAAGGAGAGAGCGTCCACCTCGTGGCTGGCTCAGACAACCGTGCCCGGGTGCTGCCGGACGACCTGCTGGCCCTGGTTCAGGGACGCTGAGACGGCTCTGGCCTGCCCATGCAGGTGGACATCAGGGCGCCCAGTGCGTCCATGACCCGACGGCGCTCTTCGCTGAAGGCATCCGTCTGGAAGCTCTGGAAGCTCACCAAACCAGAAGGGCGGGAGCCCCAGCCCAGGGGGACCCCGTACCAGGAGTGCGGAATGAGGCCTGTGGCCTGTTCTGCGGCCGTCAACAGGCTGCCCGCGGCATGCCCCTCCTCCATGGTGCGGATGTAGACGGGCCGACGCCCCGCCAGCACCCGTTCCGACAGTCCGGCCCGGTCCGACAAACGGCGGGAGGGGTGGTTCCGGGACCGTCCCCCCTCGTGGTACAGCACGAACTGGAGCTGGTCTTGGTCCCAGTCCGCCACGGCCACATAGAAGCAGGCCAGGCCGAGGGGCTTGAAGCTGACATCGAACAGGATCTGGGCCAGAGCCTGGTCGGACCCGCCCGGACGCATCCGCTCAAGGGCACCGAGCAGCAGGTCCCGGTCCTCGTCTAGGTGCCGGACCAGTTCCTGGGTGCCCTCCAGGCGGGTCTGGATGGCCCTGTTCTCAGCTTCCAGCTTCCGCAGACGTTCCTCACGCTCGGCCAGCGCCTCGTCCTGCTTGCTGCCGCCGAACAGGCTCATCAGGTCTCCGGAGGCTTTGGGTGGAAGGGAAAAGGTGGTTTCCTAGAACCATGAAGAAGATGCGGCGAACCCTGGCTCTGTTCAATACCCTGACGCGGCGGGTCGATCCCGTGGTTCCGGTGGAGGAAGGACGGATCTCCTTGTACACCTGCGGACCCACGGTCTACAACTACGCCCACATCGGCAATCTGAGAACCTTTCTCTTCCAGGACCTGCTGAAACGGACCTTTCGGGCCGCCGGGCACGAGGTCAGTCACTGCATGAACATCACGGACGTGGAGGACAAGATCATCCGCGACTCCCAGGGTGCGCTGCCGGCGGACGCCTCCAACGCCGAGCGGCATGCAGCCATGACGGCGCTCACGGACCGGTTCACCGCCATCTTCCTGGAGGACCTGGGCACACTGCGCATCCAGCGGGCGGACTTCCTGCCCAAGGCCACCGCCTACATACCCCAGATGATCCGGTTGATCCAGGCACTGGAGGCCAAGGGGCTGGCCTATGTGCGCGAGGGCAGCGTCTACTACCGGATTGCCGGTCTGCCCCAGTACGGCTGCCTGGCCCACCTGGACCGCGAGGGCATGCAGGCCGGGGCCTCGGTTGACGCGGATGAGTACGAGCGCGACTCGGTCACCGATTTCGTGCTGTGGAAGGCCACCAAGCCAGGCGAACCCTGGTGGGACAGCCCCTGGGGACCTGGCCGCCCTGGCTGGCACATAGAGTGCTCAGCCATGGGCATGGAGCTGCTGGGTGAGCGCTTGGACATCCACAGCGGCGGCGTCGATCTCATCTTTCCCCACCACGAGAACGAGATCGCCCAGAGCGAGGGCTGCCTGGGCCACCCCTGGGTCAACCACTGGGTTCACGGCGAATTCCTCATGGTCGAGGGCCAGAAGATGGCCAAGAGCCTTGGCAACTTCTTCACCCTCCGCGATCTAATCGAGAAGGGGGTGGATCCCACTGCGCTCCGCTACGCCATCCAGAGCAACCATTACCGCAAGGTGCTGAACTTCAGCTTCGAAGGCCTCCGTGCCGCGGAGAACTCGCTCAAGCGTATCCGGGCCTTCCGCACCCGGATGGAGGGTGATGGTCAGCCCGGTGGCGGCCCCTGGAAGGAGGCCTTCGATCCGTTGGCTCGTCTGGAGCAGGCCCGCGAGGCCTTCTGGTCGGCCATGGCGGATGACCTGAACACCCCCGAGGCCCTGGCGGCCATCTTCACCCTCATCAGCGACCTGAACGCCCAGGATGACCACGTTGCCTTGACCCGAGAGGAGCGGGACACCGTCGTGGCCTTCCTGGATGAGACCGACGCCATGTTCTCAGCCTGGCCCCACGCCACCGAAAGCCTGGATGCCGAAGTCGAGGCCCTCATCGATGCGCGGAGGGCCGCCAAGGCCGCCAGGGACTGGGCTGAGGCGGACCGGGTGCGCGATCAGCTGAAGGCCCTGGGCATCGTCCTGGAGGACCGCAAGGACGGCACCACCGGGTGGCGCCGGGCCTGAGAGTAGCCGCGGCTAACGGCTCAGGCGCTTGAGGGCAATCTGAATGAATTCCGGCGGTCCAGGCAGGAGCCCGGAGTCCGCGACAGCGTTCTGCCCTTCCTTGGTCAGGATGAACTGGATGAGCTCGTTGACAGGGGCCGGCAGGGGGGCGCCCGGCGTCCGGTTCAGGTAGGCGTAGTAGAGGCGGGGCATGGGGTATTTGCTGGTGGTGACGTTCTCCTGGTTCGGGAACCGGGCGTCCTCGCCGTGGTAGGGAACCACTGCCAGGACCTTGTTGGCGAAATACCATGAAGACATGGTGCCGATGGCGATGCCGGACTGGTCAGTCATCACGGCCTCGGCCAGGGCGGAGCCATCATCCCGGTCGTGGATGCCCGGCCGGAACTCCCCATTGAGCAGGACCTTTTCGCCAATGGAAGATCGCGTGGCGGAGCCTGCGGCGCGGGTGTAGGCCTGGATGGGAAGCTTCGTCCACTCGCCCTTGAGGCCCAGGTCGCCCCAAGTAACTGCCGGCGTTTTCGAACCACCCAGCCTCGTCTTGGAGTAGACGGCGTCAAGCTGCTCCATGGTGATGGAGGTGATGGGGTTGTTCTTGTTGACGAAGACGATGTTGGCATCGAGACAGACCGGAATGCGCATGGGCATGTAGCCGAACTTCGCCTGGAAGGCCTTGTTCTCCTCCGGCGTGAACTCCCGGGCCGAGATGACCAGGAGGCTTGAACCGTCCAGGAATCCCTTGATCGCCTCAGACGTGAGCTTGGAGCGATAGATCAGGTTGGCCTCAGGGTGGACCTTCCGGAAAGCGGCCGCCCACTCGTCGCCGAGGTCGGAGAGGGCATCCGTGCCGACCAGATCGATGGGTCCCTTGACCTGGACCCGGGGCTGATAGGTGGGGATGGTGGCGGGAACCTTGGCTCGGGGCTGGGCCGTCTGGGCAGACAATGCCCCAAACCCGCAGACCCCTGCCGCCAGGATCAGGACTGGAACCAGTCGAGCATGGTGCGTTCTCATGGGAATCCTCTCGAAGGATGTCCGCACCCAGAATGCCACCATACGTTCTGGCCTTCACGATGCAGACTGAAAGCTCTGACCCTGAGCAGGAGCTATTTAGATGCCCTGCGGGTCATGATCGTACACCCACCAACTCGACTCCCTGGCCATGGCCCAGGAATGGTGATGAAGGTCACGGCCGATGCTGAGGCACCAGGCTGCCCGGACTGGAGACCGCCGAATCCCCGGCAGCTTGGGGTGCAGCCCTGCCTCCTGTAGACTGGAAGCAGACCCCCAGCCCCAGACCCCTGGAAACTCAATGGATTCGCCATGCCCGGTGCCACGCGCTGCTTCGCCCTCGTCAGCCTCAGCCTGATCTGCGGTCTGGCTCTCCACTCCCAAGACGGGAAGAAAAGCCTGCCCGCTCCCCACGCCAAGGCGGGGGTGCACTGCTTCGACTGCCACCAGGAGGAGAAGCCCACCAAAAAGGCGGTGGCTGCGGAGTCCTGTATGACCTGCCATGGCGACTACCCGGCCATGAAGGCCCTCACCAAGGACGCCAAGCCCAATCCTCACGACTCCCATGTGGGCGAGATCCCCTGCATCGAGTGCCATCGCCAGCATCAACCGCCAGTGGTGAAGTGCCTCGAGTGCCATGCGGGGAAGTTCAAGTTCAATCTGCGCTGAGGCCTCACCCGTTCAGCAGGGCTTCGGAGACCTCCGCCGGGGGCAGGTCCTCCAGGCACTGGCGGCGCTGGCAGGCCCGTTCCCGGCAGGGGGCACAGGCGATGCCGGTGCGGAGGACCCCACCGGCCCCGGCTGGCAGCCCGGCGACCACCGGGTCGCTGGATCCGTAGAGCCCCAGGGCGGGAACACCAAGGACCACGGCCAGATGCAGCAGGCCGGTATCGGGCGCGACCACCCGGTCTGCCTGCCGGAGGGCCGAGGCCAGCTGCCAGAACCCCATCCTGGGCAGAGCCTCGACGCCCGTGGCCTCTGGCAGCCAGGAGCGGAGGTCCTCCTCCTCAGGCCCAAGGGACCAGCGGAGGTCAAGGCGCCCTCTTAGTCCTTCCGCCAGGGTCAGCCAGTGCCGGAGGGGCCACCGCTTGATGGCGCCCCGGCGGGAGGCGCCAGGCACCAGCACAATCCGGGGCTTCGCATCCTGATGCCAGATCATGCCTGGATCCGGGAGATCCACAGACTTCAGGACCGGGTGGAACCGCCCGAGGCCCTGAATGCCGCGGCTGAGGCCGAAAGCCTCCGCCAAGCCGAGCGCCTGGTCGTACCGGGTCTGGTGTCGGAATGGCATGGGGTGGGTTTGGAATGATCCGGCGAACTCCTTGGTGACACCGTCTCCCCATCGCTCCTCGATCCCGGCGAACCGGGGGATGAGCCCTGCCTTGAGGATGCCGTGGAAATCCAGGCTGGCCTCCCCACCCCTCACCAGGGCGGCCACACGCTTCAATTCACCAAATGCAGAGAGAGGATTTGAAAGTCTCTTCCTGCGGACGATGACCGGCTCAAGCCAGGGAAGCGGCTCCAGGAGGAAGGTGTGGCGATCTTCCACCACCGCCCTGAACCGGGCTTCGGGAAACGCCGCATGTAGGTTGGCCCAAGCGGGCAGCACCCGGAGGATGTCGCCGAGGGCGGAGAGGCGGAGCAGAACCAGATCCATCCTTCCATCCTAATTCGTTACGCTGGAGGCATGAGCATGCAGCCTTTCGCCAAGGACCAGACCAAGAACCCGCCCCCGAAGAACTGGCTGGATCGGCTGTTGCGGCGCTTCGGTCGCATTGCCTACGGTCTGGCGGTCCTGCTGATGTACACCCTCGCCTCCACCGCTCTGGGCCTGGCTCTGGCCCCGGCGCTGTGGATCTGGTCCCGGCTCCACGCCTGGGCGGTCCCGCTGGCAGGCCCCCTGCCCTGGATCGTGTCGGGATTCGCGCTGGCCCTCTGCTTCTTCATCTTCGGCCTGATGCTCCTGCTGGTCGTCCCGCTCTACAATTGGGTCCTTCCCACCCGGGTGAAGCCCTTCAAGGGTGGCTATTACACCCTGCATGCCCTGCCCTGGTTTCTCCATAACGGCCTCTTCTATCTGGTGCGCTTCACCTTCCTGCCCTTCGTGACGCTCACCCCCTTCGGTGTCTGGTTCCTGAAGGCCATGGGCATGAAGATCGGCCGGCACGCCTTCATCAACACGGAATACATCAGCGATCCTCAGCTCATCAGCGTCGGCGACGACGCGGCCCTGGGCGGTAGCGTCCGCATCTTCGCCCACTATGGCGGTGGGGGGAACCTTGTCATCGCCCCGGTCACCGTGGGCCACCGCGCCACCCTGGGCCTAGCCTGTTGCGTCATGGGGGATGTCGTCATCGGGGACGATGCCACGATCCTGCCTGAGAGCGTGGTGCTGCCTGGGAGCCGGGTGGGGGCTGGGGAGACCTGGGGCGGGGTCCCCGCGCGCCGGATCGAGCGCGAGGAGATGGACCGGATCAAGGCCGAGATCCGAGGCATGGCTGAAACCTTGGGGTGACCCCGCCCAGGCCAGTCAGGCGAGTGGCGGTGCTACTCAAGCCCATCCCGCCTGTGACCTCTGGCCAGTCAGGACTAGGCAAGTCCCGAGAATCCCGCGACAATCCAAGCTTCTCCCAAGGGGCTCCCCCCTTTCCTCATTGGTCCAAACGATGCGCACATCCGCCCTCCTCAGCTCGGTCCTTCTTTCTGCGGCCCTCCTGGCCCAGGCGCCAGCGCCCTCTCTGGGCGACCGCGTCAAGGCCGAAAGGCCCGCGGTGGAACAGCTTCTGGCCGACCTCAAGCACTCGGAGGCCTTGAAGCGGGCTGAGGCCCTGCTGCCCGCCACCCGCCCCGCCTTTGACAAGAAGGACAACTCGACCCTCGTCCAGAGCTGCTCGGCCAACCTCGACATGGCCGAGGCCCTCCGCCTGGCGGCCGAGGCCGCCGATGCTTCCGGAGCCTGGGAGAAGGCCCTGGAGTATGCCAAGGCCGCCAAGTCGCTGGCCAATGAGTGCTATGCCGGCGTGAAGGAACCCTTCACCCAGACCGTGGCCTACTACAAGCAGGCGGGCCTCCGGGCCCAGCAGGTGCTGGACGAGAACGACGCCCGCATCAAGGAGCTGAAGGGCAAGAGCGCCCTGGATCCTGGCGAGCGCCAGGAGCTGGACCTGGCCCTCGGGGTCGAGAAGGAAGTGGTGGACTGCGCCAAATGGATGAAGTTCTTCCAGACCTACCTGGATGTCACCAAGCGGGAGGACGGGGCCTATGACCCCCTCGTGAAGGTGATGGAAGAGAAGCTCAAGAGCGAAGCCGACCAGATCGCCGACTACAAGGCTGGCAAAGGCGAAAAGACCAAGTGGGTGGAAGCGGTCATCTCCACCCCCGCCTACCTTGAGCGTTTTCCGGAAAAGGCCGGCAAGGCACAGTGGCTGAACCGCCTGGCCTTCCTTGATCCCGAGAACCGGAAGGTCCAGCACCAGTTGGATGTCCTGAACGGCAGGGCGGTGGCCACCCCCGCCAAGAAGGGAAAGAAGAGCTGATCGTCCCCGGGGCCTGTACCCTGAGGGCATGACCCGACGCTCCACTCCCCGTATCCCCGTCCGCAGTCCGGCCCGCACTCCCGATCGACGCCCCCCAACGGAAGCCCCGAAGCCCATGGCCTCGGGGCTTCGTCCGTACGAGACCTTCGAAGCCACCTTCCTGGGACACCCTGAGGGCGCCGGAGGCTTCCTGAGGATCCTCGGGGCGCCCAAGGGGCCCCGCATGGACCTGCTCGTGGACTGGCGGGATGCCCACGGCGCCATCCATGGCGACCGCGTGGTGGCCGAAGTGAATGGCGAAGGCTGGGATGGCCGCCTCAAGGCCCGGGTCCTCGAGATCAAGGGCCGCGGGGAGATCCCCCTGCCCGGAATCCTGCAGAGGCAGCCCTGGGGCTGGCGGGTGGTGCCCCTGGAGCCGCGCCTGGCCCAGATCATCGCCGTGCCGCCCACGGACCTAGCCGAAGATGGTGAGCTCGTAAGCGTGAAGCTGGACACTGATCCCGAGGCCAAGCAGCTGCACGGAACGGTGGTCGCCAGGCTCGGGAAGAAGACCGACCTGAAGATTGAGAACAAGCTCACGGCGGCACTGTTCAACCTACGCACGGAGTTTCCGGACGCGGTCATGCGCGAGCTGGCACCCTTCCCCACCAGCATTCCGGCTGAATGGATCCAAGACAGAGAGGACCTCCGCGAGACCCTCACCTGCACGGTGGACCCTCCCACCGCCAAGGACTTCGACGACGCCATCAGCCTGGAGGTGCTGTCCAAGTCCGAAGGTGGTGGCTGGCTACTGGGCGTGCACATCGCCGACGTGAGCCACTACGTGGCCGAAGGTGGCCCGCTGGATGAAGAAGCCCGCCTGCGGGGCACCTCGGTCTATTTCCCCGATGAAGCCATCCCCATGATCCCCGAACGCCTCAGCGGCGACCTCTGCAGCCTCCGCGAAAGGGTGGACCGCCTCACCATGACGGCCTGGATGACGATCTCGCCGGATCTCGAAGTGGTGGAAACGCGGCTTTCGGAGAGTGTCATCTGCAGCGCGAAGCGCCTCACCTATGACGAGGTGAAGGACGCCTGCATCGACCTGTCGAAGCGCAAGCGGGCCGAGCTGGGCGAGCCCCTGTGCGGCCTCCTCGACGAGGCCTTGGTGCTGTCCCGTCGCCTCACCCAAGTGCGCCTGGGCCGGGGCGCCATGAACCTGGACACGGAAGAGGCCGAGTTCATCTTCGACGAGGAGGGGCGCCCGGTGGATGCCCGCCGGTATCCGCGCCATGACGCCCACCGCATGATCGAGGAGTTCATGCTGCTGGCCAACGAGACGGTGGCTCGTTTCTTCACCCGGAAGAAGATCCCCTCGATCTACCGCATTCACGATGAACCCGATGCCCTCAAGCTCGAGATCTTCGCGGAGGTGGCCCGCACCTTCGGCCTGCTCAAGCCCAAGGAGACGCCCACCCCCGAGCACCTCAACGCCATGCTCGACAAAATCCGGGGCGGCCCCCTGGAGGCCATGATCAACACCCTCCTGCTGCGCAGCCTGAAGAAGGCCGAGTACAACGTCGACAACATCGGCCACTCGGGTCTGGCGCTTCAGGACTACCTGCACTTCACGAGCCCCATCCGCCGCTATCCGGATCTCATCGTCCACCGCCTGCTCCGGAAGGTGCTTCGCGGCCAGAAGCTGCCCGAGGGCCTGCACAGCCAGCTGGCGGTGCTCGCCAAGGGCGCCAGCGACTGTGAGCAGAAGGCCACGGAGGCTGAGCGCGAGAACGACAAGTGGAAGGCCTGCCTGCTCATGAAGTCCCGCATCGGCCAGCGCTTCAAGGGCCGCATCCAGGGTTTCTCCGCCAAGGTCATGTTCGTCACCCTCGAGTCGCCCTTCGTGGAGGTGGGCGTGCCCCTGGCGGCCCTGGGGGGCAACTTCTGGGTCGATGAGCACCGCACCAAGGCCACGGGCCAGCGGGGCATGGTGGTGCTCACCATCGGTGATGCGGTGGAGGTAGAGATCACCACCGTGGACGAGGACCTCCGGCGCGTCAGCGCCTGGGTCACCGAGGCCAAGGCCCAGGATGCCCATGGCAAGGTCCTCCAGTTCGTGCCGATGCTCGCAGCACCCGCGGTGCTGAGAGAAGGTGACCTGGAGAAGCCCCGGCGGGGAGCCCAAACCCGATCCGGTGAGCCGCGCCCCCGGCGCGACACGACCTCAAAGCAACGTCCACCGAAGAAGGCCCGTGTCACCGCCGGGAAATCCCGCGAGGCCAGCCCCAAGCCACCGAAGGGCAGTGTCCGGGGCACCGGCAAGCGGAAGGGACGGTGATCGTCCCTCCCTCGCCCATGCGCTGCCTGGGGGTTGATCCCGGCTCCCTGGCCTGTGGCTGGGCCGTGGTGGAGCGCTTCGGATCCCGGCTGACCCTGGTGGAGGCGGGGGTCATCCGGAATCCCAGAGGCACCGACTTCGATCAGCGGGCCCTGCTCATCCACCGCCGTCTGTCCGAGGCCATCGCCGCCCACCAGCCTAGCTTCATGGCGGTGGAATCCCCCTTTGTGGAGAAGAATGCCGCCACGGCCCTGAAGCTCGGCCAGATCCGCGGGGGCATCCTCCTGACGGCGGCCCTGCACGGCCTGCCGGTGGGCGACTACAACCCCATGCAGGTGAAGAAGGCCGTCAGCGGCTATGGCTGGGCCGACAAGGGCCAGGTGGGGAAGATGGTGATGACCCTGCTGAACTTGAAGGAGCCCTTGGCGGCCGACGCGGCCGATGCGGCGGCCGTGGCCATCGGCCACCTGCTGGCCAGCCGGAGGGCCTGAACCGGGCCTTGGACGACCTGGATGTCATGTTTTTCAATGACTTCGGAAAGTGTCACGGCGGTCGTGACAAAATACTTCGTAACTCATGACATTTCTTGTGATGCCTATCACTAGCCTTAGTCACAAGCAAACACGATCATGTTGTCCAGGAAGCCCACGGAGCCGCCATGCACATGGACACCACAGCACGCCAGCACAACCCGGCCTTCTGGACCACCGCCGAGCGCCTGCATGAGGTGTTCAACCAGCTTGAGCGCCAGATGAGCAGCTCCCCCAGCGGCCTCGCCGTCCTCCGCCAGGTCCAGGCCCTCGAAGCCGAACTCGAAGCCGAGGTCATGCATCGCAGCCGCCGAGTCCACGCCGCCTGATTCCGCACCCCTCCCACCCCATGAAAAGCCCGGCGTCGCCGGGCTTTTTCGTATCAATCAGTCCAACTGTCTGTCGGCTACTGGAGTTCACGGTACTCGACAACCATCGCTCCTCCACCTGAGGCCATCAAGCCCGAGCCTGGCTCTGCCGAGCTTGGGCGCGGGGGCCAGGGGGGAGGCTCCTGGTCCGCGCGCCAAAAGCGCGTGGGAGCAACGCAAAGCGCTGCGATACCTGGAGGCGCGGAAGCAAGGAAGCCCCTGACAAGGAAAGGGCACCCCGAAGGGTGCCCAGTAGTCTCGGCCCCATAAAGCTCTGGCCGGAAGGGGCTGGCGAAAACGGTCGCCCCGCAGGAGGAAGGAGTGGCTCTTCCCAACCCAAAGGCTAGGCCTGGCACCCCCTTCCACAAGGGGCAGAAGACATTCAATCTTCGTGCCGCACTGTTCCGGGTCGATACGCCGTGTAGGCCGGCACCCACTGGGCCCTGGTCACCACTGCGGCGATCTGGTCGTCGTCGAGGAGGCGTCCCAGGCCCGCGTTGCGGGCCTCGATGCCGACCGCCTTGGCCACCGCGGCGGATACGCGACGGATGTCCTTCATTTCGGGCAGCAGCAGTCCCATGGCTTCCTGTTCCGGCGTGACGAACGTGCTGATGGCCTTGCTGGCCGCAAGGAACATCCCGTCCGTCACGCGCGTGGCCTTGAAGACCAGGGCGCCAAGGCCGACGCCGGGGAAGATGTACATGTTGTTGCACTGGGAGGCCTGGAGGGTGTGTCCCTTCCAGTCCATGGGCTCGAAGGGGCTGCCCGTTGCCACCAGGCCCTTGCCGTCTGTGGCCTTCCAGACAGCCTCTGGCGTGCACTCGCACTTGTGAGTCGGATTGGATAGAGCCAGCACGATGGGCCTGTCGGAATGCTTCGCGGTCTCTGCGAGGATCGCCTCGCTGAAGAGGCCCGGCTGGGCCGTGACCCCGATGAGCACCGTGGGATGGGCATTGCGGATGACATCCTCGAGGCCGATGCGGGAGGGGGTGTCCAGCCTCCAGCCATCGACCGCGGCTCGCCGCTGGGCCAGGGGTTCCTGCGGCCCCTCCAGGAGGGGATCTCCCTCAATGAGCAGACCCTGCATGTCCACGGCGAAGATGCGCTTGCGGGCCTCCTCGTCAGTCAGTCCCTCCTCCTTCAACATCGCGCGGATGTTCATGGCGATGCCGGTGCCGGCCTGGCCCATGCCGACGATGACGTAGCGCTCATCCTGGAAGCGGCTCTGCTTGATGCGCATGCCCGTCATCAGGGCTGCCAGGGTCGTGGAGCCGGTGCCCTGGATGTCGTCGTTGAACGAGAGGATGCGCTCGCGGTAGCGGTCCAGGTTCTTGAAGGCGGTCTGCTTGGCGAAGTCCTCCCACTGCAGCAAGGCACCTGGGAAGTTCCGCTTCACACCCAGAACGAACTTTTCCACCAGCTCCTCGTATTCCGCGCCTCTGAGTCGCGGCCTGCGGATGCCCAGGTAGAGCGGATCATCCAGCAGCCTGGGGTTGTTGGTGCCCACGTCCAGGGTGATGGGAAGGGTGACTCCGGGGTGCACGCCGCCGGCGGCCACGTAGAGGCTGACCTTGCCCACGGGGATGCCCATGCCGTCCGAGCCCAGGTCGCCTAGGCCCAGGATGCGCTCGCCGTCAGTCACCACGATGAGGTTCACCTGGGGCTGCGACAATCCATGGAAGATCTGGTCGATGTTCGCGATGTTCTCGGGCGTGATGTAGATGCCCCGGAAGCGGCGCTGGATATGGCTCAGCTGCATGCAGGCCTGACCCACGGTGGGCGTGTAGATGATGGGGACCATCTCGTCCAGGTGGTCCTGGAGGAGGCGGTAGAACAAGACCTCGTTGCGGTCCAGGAGGCCCGAGAGGTAGATGTAGCGCTCCATGTCGTCGGGCTTGCGCAAGAAGGCCTCGTAGGTGCGGTCCAGCTGGGATTCCAGCGTCGCGATGCCGGGCCGCAGCATCCCGTCCAGTCCCAGGCTCAGCCGCTCCTCCTTGGTGAAGGCCGAGGCCTTGTTCAGGTGGGGATTGTTCAGGAGCTGCCGCCCCCGAAGGTAGACCTCGTAGTATTCCTCGCCCGTCAGAGGGTCGATCCTGAGCACGAAGTTCTTCATGGCTGCCCCTTGTCTGCCACGCCACGCCCGGATCCGACAGATCCCTGGTTCCGGTTTAGGCGGAGCTGAATGGTAAAATCAGTGTATCCACCCGCTGGAGGGACAGGATCACATCGGAGCCGGGGCGTCCTGGAGCAGGTCCCCGAGTTCCCGGCTGGTTCCCACCGGAGCCGCACAGGTCCTGCCCCGGCACACGAAGGCCAGGGGCCTTCCCGGGCTCAGGCCCCGGCCTTCGTGCAGGGGCAGCAGCTGATCACCAGAGACCGAGAGCACCCGGCCCGGCAGGAAGCGCCGGTGCACTTCCTTCAGCATGTCCTGCACGATGGGATCTTCGGGATGGCCGGACAGGGCCACATCCAATGGATCCCTCTGGACGAGGTCCAGCACGCCAAGGAGGCCGAGAAAGGCCCTGGGGGTGCGCGCCATCCAGGGTCCGAAGCATTGGAGGGTCCCCTCGGCCGCGGACCGGAAGTCCTCTCGCTGCAGGTGGCGGGACAACCGGAGCAGCGCCCGGGAGGCCAAGGTGTTGCCGCTGGGAATGGCGTTGTCGAAGCCGGGCTTCTGCCGGAACAGCAGATCTGGCTGGTCCGCCTCCGTGCTGTAGAACCCGCCATCGACCGGGTCATGGAACCGCGCCAGCATCGCCTCACCGAGCGTCTCGGCCCAGCGCAGCCAAGCAGGATCGAAGTCCGCCTCGAAGAGGTCCACCAGCCCCTCCACCACGGCCGCATGGTCTTCCAGGAAGGCCGAGGTGTGCGCCCGGCCCTGGCGCCACACCCGCAGCAACCTTCCCTCCCGCCAGAGATCCGTGTGCAGGAAGGTCGCGCAGGCCTGGGCTGCTTCCAGGTACCGCGCGTCGCCCAGCACCTGGTAGCCCCGGGCCAGGGCCGACAGGGCAAGGCCGTTCCAGGCGGCCAGCACCTTGTCGTCCTTTCCGGGCCGCACGCGCCGGTCCCGCCAGAGCCGGAGCTTCTCCCGAAGCCGTTGATCTTCTTCCTCGGGAAGCGAAGCTTCCCGAGCACAGGAAAAGCGGTGGACCACGCTGGCCCCATGCTCGAAGTTCCCTCCCGGCGTGATTCCGAAGGCCGCGCAGAACCGCTCCCCATCCGTCGGGCCGAGGGCCTCCCGCACCTCGGCGGGGGTGAACGCGTAGAACCTGCCCTCTTCCCCCTCGCTGTCCGCATCCTCGCTGGAGTGGAAGCCGCCGCTGGGGTCGCGCAGGTCCCGCAGCAGGTAGTCCAGCGTCTCCGTGGCCACTGCCGCGTAACGGGACTCGCCGGTGGCCTGGAAGGCTGTCAGGTAGCAGCCGGCCAGCTGGGCGTTGTCGTAGAGCATTTTCTCGAAGTGGGGCACCAGCCACTGGCCGTCCACGCTGTAGCGGGCGAAGCCGCCGCCCAGGTGGTCGTACATGCCGCCTTCCCACATGGCATCCAGGGTGCGGAGGGCCATGGCCCGATCCGCCCCAGTGCCCCGGGCCAGGAGCAGGTCCACCGCCATCTGTTGAGGAAACTTCGGGGCCGGGCCGAACCCGCCCCAGCGCGCATCGAAGCCCCTGCGGAGCTGGTCCAGGGCCGAGTCCAGGCTGGCATCCCCGGGCTGCGTGCTACCAGCCTCCACCGTGGCCTGCCGCCGCAGCTCGGCGGCGAGCGCAGCCGCGTGCCCCACGACCCCGGCACGCTCCTCCTGCCACAGCTGGGAGATGCGCTTGAGCAGGGGGACGAACCCCGGCATGCCGCCGCGGGGTTCGGGCGGGAAGTAGGTGCCGCCGTAGAAGGGCTGCAGGTCCGGCGTGAGCCACACGCTCATGGGCCAGCCACCTCGCCCCGTCAGGGTCTGCACCGCGTCCATGTAGAGATCGTCCAGGTCGGGCCGCTCCTCCCGATCCACCTTGATGCTCACGAAGTGCGCATTGAGCACCTCGGCCACGGCGGGGTTCTCGAAGCTCTCGCGTTCCATCACATGGCACCAGTGGCAGGCGCTATAGCCAATGCTGAGGAAGATCGGCTTCTGTTCCGCCCGGGCCCTCGCCAGGGCCGCCTCGCCCCAGGGGTGCCAGTCCACGGGGTTGTGGGCGTGCTGGAGCAGGTAGGGACTGAGGCTTTCCGAAAGGTGGTTGGGCATTATCCCGACTCCATCGGTCAGGATTATGCCTGAGGATCCTGTTTCCACACGGGGAAAGTCCTCGACGCCACCTACAATGGTCGTTTGGTCCCCGCCGGAGTCCCATGTTCGACAGCCTCACCCAGAAGCTCAGCCAGGCCATGAAGGCCCTCCGAGGCCAGTCGAAGCTCACCGAAGCCAACCTCGAGGCCGTGCTGCGGGAGGTGCGCATGGCCCTGCTGGAGGCCGACGTCCACGTGAGCGTGGCCCGCACCTTCCTGCAGCGGGTGAAGGAGAAGGCCCTCGGCGCCGAGGTGATGCAGGGCCTCAACCCGACCCAGGCCTTCATCGACATCGTCCACCACGAGCTGGTGGAGATCATGGGCGGCCAGGCCCCCGAGCACCCCATCACCTTCGCGTCGAAACCGCCTACGGTGGTGATGATGGTGGGCCTCCAGGGTGCGGGCAAGACCACCACCTGCGGCAAGCTGGCGGTGTTCCTCAAGAAGCTCGGGCGCTCCCCGCTGCTGGTGCCGGCCGACGTCTACCGCCCCGCGGCCATCGAGCAGTTGCATGTGGTGGCGAAGGATGCTGGCGTGCCCTCCTATCACACGGAAGAGAGGGATCCCGTCGCCATCTGCGCCGCCGCCGTGGCCGAGGCCCGGCTGAAGGGCTGGGATGTGGTGGTGCTCGACACCGCCGGCCGCCTGCACCTGGATGAAGGACTCATGGAGGAGCTGGTCCGGATCAAGGGCGCCACCGCTCCGGACGAGATCCTCTTCGTGGCGGACGCCATGACCGGCCAGGACGCGGTGCGCAGCGCCACGGCCTTCCACGAGAAGCTGGGCATCACCGGGGTGGTGCTCACCAAGACCGACGGCGACACCCGCGGCGGCGCGGCCTTCAGCATCAAGCAGGCCACGGGCCAGCCGCTCAAGTTCGTGGGTGAGGGAGAGAAGCTGGAAGACTTCCAGCGCTTCCACCCCGACCGCATGGCCCAACGGATCCTGGGCATGGGCGACGTCCTGAGCCTCATCGAGCATGCCAAGGACAGGATCGACGAGAAGGAAGCCGAGGGCATGGCCAAGCGCCTTGCCAAGAACCAGTTCACCCTCGAGGACATGCGCAAGCAGTTCCAGCAGGTGCAGAAGCTGGGCTCGATGCAGAAGATCCTCGGGTTCATGCCCGGCATGGGCCAGATCAAGGAGCAACTGGCGTCGGTGGCAACGGACAAGCGCATCAAGCACCTCGAGGCCATCATCAACTCCATGACCCCGGCCGAACGGAACAACCACAACCTGTTGGACGGGAAGCGCAAGCGCCGCATCGCCACTGGCTGCGGCCGTCCGGTCCACGAGATCAACCAGCTGCTGAAGCAGTTCCTGGAGACGAAGAAGATGATGGGCCAGATGAACGATCCCAAGTTCATGGCCCGGATGCAGCGCATGGCCAAGATGGGCGGCGGCCCCAACCTTCCCTTCTAGGAGACCATGCCTCTTCTGCGCTCAGCCAAGGTCCCACAGGGCATCTGGATCGCGCTGATCCTGGTATTGCTTGGCCTGGTGGCAATGGTCGCGATGGTGGCCCGGCGTGAGCCCCCGGGGCGCGTCTTGATCCTGGCATCAACCCTCGATGACGAAGGGAGGAACGCCGGTCCCGGCATGGAGACCCTCCTCTCGGACTGCATGGAGGTCCTGACCGGAGTGATGGTCACCCACGCCTCCTCCCTCCCGTCTCCGGGGGATCTCCAACGGCTGCCTTCTGACACACGCCTGCTCCGGTTCACGGGAAAAAGGATTGGCCAGCAGCTGGCCATGACCCTGGAGTGGAACACGGTGGCTCAGCTCCGATCCGGAAAGCCCTGGATCCAGGACCTGCTGCCCCCGCAGGAGCCCGCGCAGGCGATGCGGCACATCGTCCAGCACTGGCCCCTTCGTCTGCAATTCCGGCAGCTGGATGCCCTGGTCCCGAATGCTGCCTCGAATTTCTGGATCCTGCTGGAGAGCCTGGCCATCCGGGACGACCAGAACGCCGCTGCCCACCTGGAGATCACCCAACGGTTCGTCGAGGCGGAACCCCGGTGCGCGACCGGGTGGACCGTCCTGGGAGACCACCTCTACCGGAGCTTGTGGGTGGATCCACGGCAGGCTGGCGTCGGCCTGAACTCCCGCACCCACCATGCCTTCCAGAAGGCCGTGGAGCTGGTCCCCGGCCACCCGAGAGCCACGTTCCTCTGGTCGATGATGTTGACCGACACCGGAAACCAGAGGATGGCCCTGCAGGCCCTCAGGGGTTCGATCCGCCTGCGGCCCGACCAGCCGGACCTCTACCTCGGGATCGCCTACGCCAGCCGGACCTCAGGGCTGCTCGAAGTGGCCCGCAGGGCCCTGTCCCGGCGGGGCACCTTGCTGGGTCCCCTGGCCTCCCCCTCGGCCTGGTTTGCGGAGACCACCTACCTTTACCTGGGCGATCTGAACGCCTTCGGCCAAGAACTTGCGCGAGCAGGATCCCTCCGCCAGGACGCCAGCCTCCTCTTCTACAAAGGCTACTTTGCCCTCCTCCAGGGGCAGGACAAGCAGGCCCTGGGGTTCATGCGAGCCGGCAGCGCTCCAGACATGGCGCCGACCCATTTCCGCGACCTCTGCCGCGTCTACCGCGCCTACCTAGAAGGCAGGCCCAAGGACGGCCTGGTCGAGCTCCGGGAGATGGACGAGATCCGCGGCAAGCTCCACATCCCGGATGGAGAGTGGACGTTCAAAGAGGCGGAAGCCTACGCCATCCTCGGTGATGCCGACCGCGGCGTGGATTGCGCCACCCGGGCCTTTGTGCAGGGCTTCAGCTGTGCCGCCTGGTATGAACGCTCCCCCTTCCTGGCCAAGGTCCGGGCGCACCCCCGCTGGCCGACCCTGCGGCGCAACATCCGGGAACGGCAGGCTGTGCTGGAGGGAAGCTTCCCGCCCTCGGCCTTCGAGCCCTGAATTTGAGCTTGGGAAAGGGGGCTTTCCGCGCTACACTTTCCTGCTCAGGGAGTGCCCATGCTTTCGATCCGTCTTGCTCGCAATGGTGCCAAGAAGCGCCCGTTCTACCACATCGTCGTTTCCGAGAATGACCGCATCCCCACCGGCCAGGCCTTGGAAGTGCTGGGCTTCGTGAATCCCATCGCCGGCGCCGGCGAGGCGGTCCGCATCGACGTGGAGAAGGCCAAGTCCTGGCTCCAGAAGGGGGCTCAGCCCTCCAAGACCGTCCTCGACCTGTTCAAGAAGAACCAGGTCCTCTAGCCCGTCTCAGATCCACGAAAGCCGGGCCAGTGGTCCGGCTTTTCTTGTTCCATGCGGAGCGACCATGAACCTCGAAGCCTTCCTACGCGATGTGCTGACGCCACTGCTGGACCAGCCTGACGCCCTCCGGGTGGAAATCTCGGGTGACGGTCGCAGGCGCGACGTGCTGGTCTTCGCCGACCCCCAGGACCGCGGCCGCATCATCGGGAAGCACGGCCGCATGATCTCGGCCCTGCGCACCCTCTGCAAGACCGCCGGCGAGAAGGCCGGTCTGTCGGTGGATCTCGAGCTGTACGACGGGGACGAGCAGGGGGCCTGATGCTGCTCGCCGGCCACCTCGCCAAGATCCAGGGGCTCAAGGGCGAGTTCCTGTTTCACGCCCTCATGGACAAGCCGGAGCGCCTGGAGGGCATGACAGGACTCGTGCTCGCCCCGCCCCTTCAGGACCTTGAGCAGGGTGAGATGGCCCCGCCTGCCCGCGGCATTACGTTGCGCACCTTTCGCTGGCACCAGGACCGGCCCTGCCTCGCCTTCGCCGGCCTGCCGGACCGGACGGCGGCGGAGCCCTTCAAGGGCTGGGCCCTGTGGATGCCCGAGGCCGAAGCGACCCTGGACGAAGGCGAGAGCTTCCGCCACCAGTGGATCGGCTGCGAGGTCTTCCTGGCCGGCCGCAAGGTCGGAGAGGTCCTGCGCCTCGACCCTGGGCCGGCGGGCTACGACATGGTGGTGATGCGGGACCTGCGGCCCGGCCGCACTGGCCAGCGCGACATCCCCTACATCAAGGCCTGGTGGACCCTGGATCTGCCCAATCGCCGTCTGGATCTGGATCCCCCCGAGGGCCTGCTCGACGTGAACCAGGTCGGGGACTGACCCATGGGCCCCCGGCTGGAGCGCCTCAGGCAGACCGTCGGGATGCGCCTCTTCGGCTGGCTGAAGATCCCTCTGCTGGCTTCGGTCCGTCCCAGCGTCGTGGAACTCAGCGAGACCCGCTGCGTCATCAAGGTGCCTCTGCGTCGCTGGTCGAAGAACCACCTGGGCTCCATGTACTTCGGGGCGCTGGCCATCGGGGCCGACTGCGCCGGCGGCCTGCTGGCCATGGACCAGATCAAGCGCTCCGGTGGCGGGGTGAGCCTGGTCTTCAAGGCCTTCCAGGCGCAGTTCCTCAAGCGCCCCGAGTCGGATGTCTATTTCACCTGCGAGGAGGGGCAGGCCATCCGCGACCAGGTCCGGCGGGCCTTGGACTCCGAAGAGCGCATCACCAAGCCCATGCACATCCAAGCCGCCGTGAAGCTCCCGGACGGCAGCTTTGAACCGGTGGCGGAGTTCACGCTGGAGCTGAGCCTGAAGCGAAGGACCTAGGCGGCTCGCAGCTGCAGCAGGAACTTCTGGATGCCCGCCAGGAGCATTTCGATGGCGATGGCTGTCAGCACCAGGCCCATGAGCCGCTCGAAGGCCATGGTGACCTGCTCACCCAGGAAGTCGGCGATCTTCTCTGCGAAGCCCAGCACCACGGCGGAGATGGCCATGGCCACGGACAGGGCGCCCAGCCACTCCCAAAGGCGATGGGGTTCCCGGCTCACCAGGAGCAGCACCGTGGCGATGGCAGAAGGGCCCGCGATGAAGGGGATGGCCAGGGGCACCAGGAAGGGCTCCCCGTGGAGCTGATGGTCCGAACGACCACCAGGCTGGGGAAAGACCATTTTCAGCGCGATCAGGAAGAGGATCACCCCGCCAGCGATGCCCAGGGACGTGTCCGTGAGGTGCATGAGCTTCAGGACCCGCTGTCCGAACAGCGCGAAGAAGACCAGGATGGCAAAGGCGAACAGCACCTCCCGGACGATGATCCGCTGGCGCCGGGCCGGATCCACCTGGCGCAACAGCCCCACGAACAGCGGGATGTTGCCCAGGGGATCCGTGACCAGCACCAGGAGGACGATGGCCGAGATGAAGGAGGACGAGTCCATCTACTTGAGGTCGATCTCAAAGGCCAGGCGGGCGTAGACACCCCGGGGATCGTTCAGAGCCGACACCCGCTCCAGCTGCAGCTTGAAGGCCTCCGCCAATGCGTCCACGGGGCCTGGCTTGGCCAGCTTCCGCGATTTCCCCTGGCTGAGGTTCCTGAGAAGGTCCTTCAGGGCATCAGGCTCGCGCTCGGGCCCGGCCACGTAGAAGTCGTTCTCGGCCTTGGCCATCTTGGCGGCGTGCTTCAGGGCCGCGCCCAGGCCACCGATCTCATCCACCAGGCCCAGTTTGACGGCCTCGCGGCCGGACCAGACCCGGCCCTGGGCGATCTCGTGGACGGCCTCCTTCTTCATCTTCCGGCTGTCGGCCACCTTCGCCACGAACTGCTCGTAGATGTGGTCCACCAGACCCTGGATCCGGTTCAGCTCCAGATCGTTCTTGGGACGGGTCAGGGTCATGGGGTTGGCCAGCTTCGCGGTCTGCACGCTGTCCCAAGTGATGCCGTGGCCGTTGGCGAGCTTCTTCACGTTGGGGAGGAGGCCGAAGACCCCGATGGAGCCCGTGATGGTGGTGGGCTCGGCGAAGATGCGGTCGCCATAGGTGCTGATCCAGTAGCCGCCGGAGGCCGCCAGGTGGCCCATGGAGATCACAAGGGGCTTCACCTTCTTGGTGAGCACGACTTCCCGCTGGATGAGCTCCGAGGCCGAGGCGCTGCCGCCAGGGCTGTTCACGCGCAGCACCACCGCTTTGACCCGCTCATCCAGGCGCAGGCGCCGCAATTCCCGGCTCAGCTTCTCGCCACCAATCTGGCTGGACTTGCCTTCCCCATCCACGATCTCGCCTTCCGCCACGAGCACGGCGATGCGGGTCTTCCCTGATTTCGCCTCGGCCGGGATCCCGGCGTAGGTGGCCAGGGTGATCTGGGGAAAGTCCTTGTCCTTGGGCTGCTTCCCCGCGAGCTTCTTCAGCTCATCGAGCACTTCGTCGTAGGGTGCGATGCGATCCACCAGGCCCAGCTTCTTGGCGTCTTCAGCTTCGATCAGTCCGCGCTCGTCAGCGATGGTCTGAAGCTCGGCGGGCAGTTTCTTGCGGTCCTTGGCGACCGTGTCCTTCCACTCGCCCCAGATGTCATCCAGCAGCATCTGGATCTGCTCGCGGTTGGGATCGCTCATGCGGTCGGTGATGAAGGGCTCCACCGCGCTCTTGTACTTGCCCACGCGGGTGACCTGAACCTCCACGCCGTACTTCTTGAACGCCTCGCCGAAGAACATGGGCTCGCTGGCCAGACCGTTCACCTCCATCTCGCCGAAGGGGTTGATGAACACGGTCGTGGCGCCCGCGGCCAGGTAGTAGTCCCGCTTGCCCCAGCCCAAGTTGTAGGCCAGCACCGGCTTCTTCGCCTTGAACCGCTGGATGGCCTCCCGCAGCTCCCGCAGCTGGGCCGGGCCCGCGCCCTGGAGGTTCCCCGTGAGGAACAGGGCCGTGATGCGGGAATCCGAGGCCGCCCGGTCGAGGGCCTCGATGGCTACCGGCAGCACCTGGTTGCGGGCGCCGCCGCCACCCATGGCCTCGCTGATGGCCTCGCTGGGGTCAGTGTCACGGTCGCCATCCGATAGGCTCGTGTCCAGGTCGAAGACCAGCACGGCCTTGCCCGGCACGGTCGGCTTGCTCGAGGAGCCAACGGCCGCCAGCAGGCCGAAGAACAGCACGAACGCCAAGCCCCCGGCCACCATCAGGGCCAGGAGGGTGGCGAAGAAACTCTTGAAGAAGTCCTTCATGACGGCTCCGGAGAAGATCTTTCAGGATGGCAGAAACGGCTCGAACCTAGCGCAGTCGGGCCACCAGTGCCAGGAAGGCGTCCAGGGTCCTGGGCACGGAGGCGGCGGTGCGGGTATCGGTGGGTGCGCCCTCCGAGTCCAACTGCTGGTCCGCGTGGGGCACTGTGATCGCCTCGGGCAGGGCCAGGGCCCCCATGTTGGCCAGGGTGGCGCGCCAGGCCATCAGTCCACGGGCACCACCGAAGGCCCCGGGGCTGGCAGCACAGAGCAGGACGGGCAGTCCGGACCAGGGGCTGGGCTTCATGGTGCTGAGCCAGTCCACGGCGTTCTTCAGATGGCCGGGAATCCCTGCGTTATATTCCGGCGACACGATGAGCAGCCCCTGGGTTTTCGTCAGCGTGGCATGCAGGTCCTGGACTTCGGCGGATGGAGGCTCGCCATCCTCGTAGAGCGGCAGGCGCAGGGCCTCCCCGGAGAAGGTCGAGACCTCGTGGCCCCGGGCCTCGAGCGCCCGCGCCAGGTATCCCAGCAGCCTCGCGTTGAGTGAAGCGGCTCGGAGACTTCCCCCCATCAACACCAGTCGCATGGCTCCTCCCGGATTGTGACCTGGATCAATCCTGACTTAATTGGTAAGCTTTTGCATCCCTTGGAGGATGGCATGTCCAACTACCCCGAACCCATGGTCGCCCCGATGCGAGATGAGCTGGTCCAGGCCGGCTTCCGGCAGCTCCTGACCCCCACCCAGGTGGACGAGGCCCTGCAGCAGCCCGGCACCACCCTGCTGGTCGTGAACAGCGTCTGCGGCTGCGCGGCGGCCGGGGCACGCCCGGGCGTGGCCGCGGCGCTCCGCTCCCAAGGCCTGCGCTTCGATCACCTGGTGACGGTCTTTGCCGGCATGGAGAAGGAGGCCACGGCCCAGGCCCGTGAATACTTCGAGGGCGCCATGCCCACCAGCCCCCAGGCCGCCATCTTCAAGGACGGGCAGCTGGTGCACCTCATGCAGCGCCAGGATTTCCTGGGCCACGACCCGGAGGAGATCGCCGCCACGCTGGCCGCGGCCTACCGACAGACGGTGGCCGCGAGCTGAACCCGAAAGACCCGGAACATGAAGTAGGCTGGGAGCGGAGATCCCGGATGCCCAAGCCCCTGTCCCACTTCAGGATCGTGGACCTGTCCTGTGTATTGGCCGGGCCCTTCGCCACGCAGCTACTGGCTGATTTCGGGGCGGAGGTGCAGAAGTTGGAGCCCCCCGAGGGCGATCCCACCCGAGGTTGGGGCCCGCCCTTCGAGGATGGCGAGGCCGGCGAGAGCGCCTATTTCCGCTGTGCCAACCGGGGCAAGACCAGCCGCACCATCGACCTCCACAGCGAGGCCGGCAAGGAGCAGCTCTTCGACCTCCTGAAGGAGGCCGATGTCCTGGTGGAGAACTTCCGCGCCGATTCCGCGGATCGCCTCGGCCTGGGCTGGAAGCGCCTCCACGCGAAGTTCCCGAAGCTCATCCTGGCCTCGGTGCGTGGCTTCGCCTCGGATGTCACCGCCTCCCGCCGCGCCGGCTATGACTTCATCATCCAGGCCGAGAGCGGCTGGATGGCCATTACCGGTGAGCCCGACGGCCGTCCCATGAAGGTGGGCGTGGCCCTGGTGGACGTGCTGGCGGGCCTCTATTGCGCCAACGGCATTCAGGCCGCCCTCCTCCACCGGGAGCGCACCGGCGAGGCCCTGCACATCGAAGTCCCGCTCATGGAGGCGGCCCTGGCGGGCCTGGTGAACGTGGCGGCGGGCTCCCTCATGACCGGTGAACCGCCACGGCGCTGGGGCAATGCCCACCCCCAGATCGTGCCCTACCAGTCCTTCCGTTGCAGTGATGGTGACGTGGCCATCGGCGTAGGCAGCGACCGCCAGTTCGAGGTACTCGCCATGTGGCTGGGCCTGGACCTGGAAGCCCGCCCCGAGTGGAAGAAGAACCGTGGCCGGGTGAGGGACCGCGAGGAGCTCGTCCCCCTCATCGAAGCCCGGACGCAGCAGAGCACGGTGGAGGAGGTGCTGGCCCTCTGCGAATCCAACGCCATCCCGGCCAGCCGCGTGCGCAGCGTGGACGAGGTGTTGTACCGCCAGGGCGGATCCCTCCACAACCTGCTGCAGCCCCTCTTCGAGGTGGAGACGAACACCATGGTTCCCACCCTGGCCTCGCCGATCCTCCTGAACGGTGAGCGGGCCTGCGCCCCGCTGCCCCCGCCCCGCTGGAAGCAATGAGACGACCCCCGCAGCTCGTCCCCCTCGGGGCCCGCCAACAGAACCAGAAGGCCGAGGCCCGCCTACGGCAGGCTTGGCGATTCGTGGTCGGACCCGCGCTCGCGGACCGGACCTCCCCTCTTCGGGTGGACCGGGACATCCTGGTCATGGGCTGCTGGGAACTGACCCGCATCGCAGCCCTCCGCGATGCCGCCGAGGCCGTGTGGCCCCAGGTCCGCGACCGCATCCACCGCGCCCTGGGCCTGAGCCTCAAGGGCCTCCAGATCGTTCCCTGCGACCCGCCAGTCGAGGCTCCAGTGCGCCACGAAGATCCAGACCCCCTGCGTCGCGCCCTCCGCCTCCTGCACACCCGCCGCCTTGAGCGGATTCGCCTCGGGCTCGAGTCCGAATAGGCACGCTGGACGCCTCATCCCGTTTGAAGTACAGTCAAACCTTCGTCGGGGCGTGGCTCAGCCTGGTAGAGCGCTCGGTTCGGGACCGAGAGGTCGGAGGTTCGAATCCTCTCGCCCCGACCAGAAACCGAATGGCACCCTCCGGGGTGCCTTTCGGTTTCTGGTCGGAAGCAAGCGAGAGGATTCGAACCTCCGAGTGGGACCGCCCGAGGCGTGCCTAGATGGCACGCCGAAGCGGGACCGGCGGCTGGAGCAGCCAGACGCGTTCGAATCCAGGGCCCTGGTGCGTCGGCGCCAAATGTGGGGAGTGGCCCGACCCCACACCGGGAGGATGCTCGACACCGGAGTGCCCGTCTCCACAGGCGCCGGGCCGTCGAATGCATTCAATAGCACACCGGCCTTCACTGTGGTCAGACCACGATTCCGCCAAAGTCCCGATCCCGCCTCGCTTTTTCGTGATCCGTGCCTTCGCGCCTCCCAAGCTACAATGGCCAGTTCCGTCCGCCGGGCGGGGAGCCTTCACGATGACCGATGTCTGCACCGTCATGACCACCTGCGGGAGCGAGGAGACCGCCCTCACCATCGCCGCCGCCCTGGTGGATCAGGCCTATGCCGCCTGCGTGAACATCGTCCCCAGCATCAAGAGCTACTACTACTTCAAGGGTGAGACCCACCTCGATGAGGAGGTCATGCTCATCATCAAGACCACCCGCGCGCTCTTCCCCCAGGTCTCCGAAGTGATCACCGACCTGCACACCTACGAAGTCCCCGAAATCCTGATGTTCCCCATCGAAGAGGGCTCCGAGCCCTTCCTCGACTGGATCCGCCAGAGCGTAAACAGACTGGCCTGACAGTACCGCCACCACCCCTCCCCGGGAGCGACCCCATGGAACAGACCCTCTCCCTCGAATTCCTCCGGGTGGTCGAACAGGCCGCCATCGCCTGCGCCAGCTCCATCGGCCATGGCCGCCGCAAGCACAGCGACAAGCTGGCCGTGGAGGCCATGCGGACCGCCATGGAAAGCGTCCGCATGGACGGCACCATCGTCATCGGCGAAGGCGAGCGGGACGAGGCGCCCATGCTCTACATCGGCGAGAAGGTGGGCATGGGGGCGGATCTGGATGGCGACCATCCGGCCGTGGACATCGCCGTGGATCCCCTTGAGGGCACGAACCTCTGCGCCACCGGCGCCCCCAACGCCATCGCCGTGCTGGCGGCCACCGAGAAGGGTGGCCTGCTGCACGCCCCCGACCTCTACATGGAGAAGCTGGTCGTGGGCCCCGCCGCCAAGGGCAAGGTGAGCCTCGACGCCCCCGTCCACGAAACGCTGGCGATCATCGCCAAGTCCCTCGACCGCCAGGTCTCCGAGATCACCGTCAGCGTCCTCGACCGGGATCGCCATGCCCAGCTCATCGCCGACATCCGCAAGGCCGGTGCCCGCATCCAGCTCATCGGCGACGGCGACCTCAGCGCCGCCATCAGTTCCGCCGTCAGCGGCACGGGCATCCACGCGGTCATGGGTACCGGCGGCGCGCCCGAAGGCGTGCTCTCCGCCGCGGCTCTGAAGTGCCTCAACGGCGAGATCCAGGGCCGCCTCAAGGTGGACACCAACACCGCGAGCCGGGAGAAGGCCGAGGCCATGGGCGTGGACTTCGGGCGCATTTATTTCACGGACGATCTCTGCCCCGGCAAGGAGATCGTCTTCGCCGCCTGCGGCGTCACCCACGGCAACCTGCTCAAGGGGGTGCTGCACTTCGGCCACGGCCTGCGCACCTCCAGCCTCATCCTCACCTACGGCGCCCGCCAGGTCCGCTTCATCGACACGGTCCACATCAAGGAAGGCGAGAACGTCACCGTCCGGTTCTAGGGATGGGGGAATCACTCCGCTCCCGCCTCACGCGCTGGGGCTTCAACCTGTGGCCCTGCATCCGGGGCACGGGCGGGCGCGTGACCCACATCGCCAGTGATTGGCGGGAGATCCGCATCCGCCTCCCCCTCTCCTGGCGCACCCGGAACTATGTCGGCACCATCTTCGGCGGCAGCCTCTACGGGGCCGTGGACCCCTTCTACATGCTGATGCTCATGAAGAACCTGGGGCCGGAGTACCAGGTCTGGGACAAGGCCGCCACCATCCGATTCCGTAGACCGGGGCGCAGCCTGCTGACAGCCACATTCCGGATCGATGAGACCGAACTGGCCGAGATCCGACGCCTGCTTGATATACAGCCCAAGGTGGATCGGACCTACACCGTGCAGCTGGTGGATGCCCATGGCGTTGCTCACGCCGAAGTCGACAAAGTGATCCACATATCCCTTCGTGAGCCTTCCTGATAGGCTTTTACCCTCATCTTACGAGGTTATCCATGGCATTCCCCCTCCGCGCCACCCTGAGCCTCTGCCTCGGAATGGCTGCCCTCTCCCTCGTGGCCCAGGCCAGGCCCGGCGTCGACCCGGCGAACCTCGACACCGCCATCAAGCCCTGCGAGGACTTCTACGCCTTCGCCAATGGCGGCTGGCTCAAGTCCCACAGCCTGCCTGCGGACAAGGCCCGCTTCGGCGCCTTCGAAGAGGTGAGCGAGCGGAATCGCGCAATCCTCAAGCAGATCCTGGAGGAGACCAGCGCCAAGACCACCTGGACCAAAGGCAGCGTCCAGCAGAAGGTGGGCGACTTCTACGCCTCCGGCATGAACGAGGCCGCCATCGACAAGCGCGGCCTTGCCCCATTGAAACCCACCCTTGCCACCATCGATGGACTGAAGGACGCCAAGGAGCTCCCCGCCCTGCTCGCCAAGCTGCATACCCAGGGCCTCCCCGGCGGCTTCGGCTTCTTCGTGCGGCAGGATGCCAAGGCCTCCACCCAGTATCTCGGTTACCTCAACCAGGGTGGCACCGGCCTGCCGGACCGCGACTACTACCTGAAGGACGACGCTCGCAGCAAGGACATCCGCGCCAAGTACGAGGCCCATGTGGCGAAGATGTTCCAGCTGGCGGGGGACGCCCCCGCCCTAGCCGCCGTACGCGCCAAGGTGGTGCTCGACCTTGAGACCCGCATGGCCCAGGCGCAGTGGACCCGCGTGGAACAGCGCAATCCTCAGAAGACCTACAACAAGCGCACCCTCGAACAACTGGCGGGCGAGGTTCCCGGCTTCGACTGGAAGGGCTACTTCCAGGCCCGCGGTGTGAAGCAGGCGGATCTGAACCTCTCCCAGCCCTCTTACTTCCAGGCCTTCGGGAAACTGGCCGCCGAAGTGCCCGCCACCCAGTGGCGCACCTACCTCCGCTGGCAGGTCCTCAACGCCACCGCCAACATCCTGCCCAAAGCCTTCGGCGAGGAGTCCTTCGCCTTCCAGGGCAAGGTGCTGAGCGGGACGCCGGAGCGGGAACCTCGCGCCAAGCGCATCGAGGCCGCCGCCGACACCACCCTGGGCGAGGCCCTGGGCCAGCTCTACGTGAAGGTGGCCTTCCCGCCCGAGGCCAAGGCGAAGGTCCTCGAGATGGTGGAAAACCTCCGCATCGCCCTCCGGGAGCGCATCACGAACCTCGACTGGATGGGCGCGGATACCAAGCAGCAGGCCATCAAGAAGCTCAACGCCTTCGGCGTGAAGATCGGCTACCCCGACAAGTGGAGGACCTACGCCTTCGAGGTGAAGCGCGACGACTACTTCGGCAATGTCCGTCGCGCCTCGGCCTTCCGCATCCAGGAGAATCTCAAGAAGCTCGGCAGGCCCATCGACCGGACGGAATGGGGCATGACCCCACCCACCGTGAACGCCTACTACAACCCCACCATGAACGAGATCGTGTTCCCCGCGGGCATCCTGCAGCCGCCCTTCTTCGATCCCAAGGCCGATGACGCCGTGAATTATGGCTCCCTGGGCTTCGTCATCGGCCATGAGATGACCCACGGCTTCGATGACAGCGGCAGCCAGTTCGACGCCGAGGGCAACCTCAAGAACTGGTGGACCGATGCGGACAAGAAGGCCTATGAATCCCGCACCGACCTGGTGGTGAAGCAGTACGACGCCTACGAGCCTCTCAAGGGCGAGCACGTCAACGGCACGCTCACCCTGGGTGAGAACATCGCCGACATCGGCGGGCTCAAGATCGCTTTCGCCGCCTACCAGAACAGCCTCAAGGGCAAGGCCGTCCCCGTGCCCATCGAGGGCTTCAACGGGCCCCAGCGCTTCTTCCTGGGCGCAGCCACGGTCTGGCGCAACCACATCCGCGAGGCGGCCCTGTCCCTGCGCCTCAAGACCGATTCCCACAGCCCGGGCCGCGAGCGCGTGAATGGCCCCCTGTCCAACCTGCCCGAGTTCTACGAGGCCTTCGGCTGCGCCGATGGCCAGCCCATGAAGCGCGACGCGAAGGTGCGTCCGGCCATCTGGTAAACCGCCTCCTGCCCGCTGAAAGGATGTTCCTTGAAAGCCCGATCCGTTCTGTCGCTCCTGCTCCTGATGCCCGCCCTGGTCGCGGGGTCCCCGTCCCGTCCGGCCCCCAAGCCCATCCTCGGGGTGGATCCCGCCTACATCCAGACGGCGACCTCCCCCTGCAAGGACTTTTACGGCTTCGCCAACGGTGCCTTCGACCAGGTGGCCATTCCGGGCGAATACGCCTCCTACGGGGTCAACCAGGAGATCGATGAGCGCAACTTCACGCTCCTGAAGGGCATCCTCGAAGCCTCCGCCCGCAAGGGCGGGGCCAAGGGCAGCAGCGGCCAGCGGGTGGGCGACTTCTACGCCGCGGGGATGGACGAGGCCCGCATCGAGAAGGCCGGCCTCACCCCCCTGGCCCCCGTCTTCCACGCCATCCAGGCCGTGAAGACCCCCAAGGAACTGGTCGCCATGCTGGGCCGCCTCCATGTCCTGGGCGTCCAGGCCAGCTTCAGCTTCGGCGTCCAGGTAGACGACAAGGACAGCAGCGCCATGATCGCCAGCTTCTACCAGGGCGGCCTGGGCCTGCCCGAGCGAGACTACTACCTGCGCCCCGGCAAAGAGGCTGACGAGATCCGCCAGGCCTACGGGCGCCACATCGCGAGCCTCTTCACCCTGTCTGGGGACGAGCCGACGGCCGCCCAGGCCAAGGCCGCCAAAGTGCTGGCCCTGGAGACGAAGCTGGCCCAGGCCTCACGGACCCTGGTGGACCTCCGGGATCCCCAGGCCAACTACCACAAGGTGGCCCGCAAGGAGCTCGGCGCCCTGGCCGCCATCGACTGGGACACCTACTTCGCCGCCGTGGCCCTGCCTTCCGCCGAGGCGCACGTCCTGGTCGGCCAGCCCGAGTTCTTCAAGGCCCTGGCCGGTCTGACTGCCTCCGAGCCCATGGAGGACTGGCGCACCTACCTGCGCTGGCACGTGCTGCGCAGCGCCTCCCCCTTCCTGGGGAAGGCCTTCGTCAGCGAGAACTTCGCGTTCTACGGAAAGGTCCTCTCTGGGACCACCGAGCTCCGACCCCGCTGGAAGCGTGTCCTGGCCTCCGCTGACCGCGCCCTGGGTGAGGACCTGGGCCAGCTCTTCGTCAAGACCGCCTTCAGCCCGGCCGCCAAGGAGCGCGCCCTGAAGATGGTGCACTTCCACAAGGAGGCCATGCGGGCCCGCATCCTCGCCGCCGACTGGATGGTCGAGGCCACCAAGGCCCAGGCCCTGAAGAAGCTCGACACCATGCGCAGCAAGGTGGGCTACCCCGATCGCTGGCGGGACTACAGCGCTCTAAAGGTCTCCCGGCAGTCCTTCCTCGCGAATGTCCAGACCGCCTCCGCCTTCGAGTTCCGGCGCCGCATGGCCAAGCTCGGCAAGCCCGTGGATCGCAACGAGTGGTTCATGACGCCCCAGACCAACAACGCCTACTACGATCCCAGCCTGAACGAGATGTGCTTCCCCGCCGGCATCCTCCAGCCCCCCTTCTTCGACGAGAAGGCGGACGACGCCGCCAACTACGGCGCCCTCGCTTCCACCATCGGCCATGAGCTGACCCACGGCTTCGACGACCAGGGCCGCCAGTACGACTGGCAGGGCAACCTCAAGGACTGGTGGACCGCGGAGGACGCCAAGCGGTTTGAGGCCCGCGCGGGCCACATCGTGAAACAGTACGAGGCCTTTGAAGTCCTGCCTGGCTTGCACATCAACGGCAAGCAGACTCTCGGAGAGAACATCGCCGACATCGGCGGGCTGCGCGTGTCCTACGAGGCCTACAAGCTGGCCATCAAGGGCAAGACACTCAGGCCCGTGGACGGCTACACGCCGGACCAGCGCTTCTTCATCGCCTTCGCCCAGGGCTGGCGTACGAACCAGCGGCCCGAGGCCCTGCGCCTGGGCGTCACCACCGACGTCCACTCCCCGGTGCGCTGGCGCGTGCTCGGTCCCGTGGCGGACTTCCCGGAGTTCCGGAAGGCCTTCAGCTGCGAGGCGGCCCCCACCAGCCAGGCTCCCACGGCCATCTGGTAACCTGCCCCCATGAGACCGACCGCAGCCGCGCTCCTGCTCGCCACCCTGGGGCTCTCCGCCCAGGAGAACCCGGGTGGAAACCGCATGGGCATTGGCCTCTCCGCCCTCCTGCCCCTCGACACCTGGGGTTCGACCTTCGACGCCGGCTTCCAGGCCGGGCTGCAGATCCACTTCAACCGCGAGAGCCGTCACCTGGGCCGCCTCCGCATCGACTACCTGCAGGCGAACTCGAAGGGCGCCCTCCAGACCGGCACAGGCAGCTACTGGGATGGCTCCGCCTGGGTGACGGCCTCCCAGTTCGCCAGGAGCCGCATGGAGGGCTACTCGGTGGCCTATGAATGGCTACCCCACCTGGAGGACCACAGCCGCAGCGGCCTCTTCGGCATCTTCGGGATGGGCGGCACCTTGTGGAATGAGACGCTGCGACCGACGAACTCAACTTACGGCGGAACCTACACCGAGACTGAATGGGGGTTCACCCTCAGCGCTGGCGTCGGTTGGCGCTTCAACCCCCACGCCACCGTGGAGGCCCGGGTCGTCAACAGCGACCTCGTCTTCAACCGTCACCCCAACTATGGCTCCAGCCGTTCCTACCTGACCGTCGGTACCAGCCTCCGGTTCTGATCCCCGATCCCAAGGATGCCCATGCGCCTGCGACCCCTTGCCCTGCTTGCCACGCTCCTCGCCACCGGTGTGGCGCTGGAAGCCTGCACCAACCTGCTCGTCACCAAGGGTGCGAGCAAGGATGGCTCGACGATGATCACCTACTCCGCCGACAGCCACACGCTCTACGGCGAGCTCTACTTCAAGCAGGGTGGCCGCCACCAGGCGGGCGCCTTCCGCGACATTGTCGAGTGGGACACGGGCAAGCCCCTGGGGCGCATCCCCGAGGCCCCCATCACCTTCACCCGGGTCGGCAACATGAACGAGCACCAGCTCGTGATCGCCGAGACCACCTTTGGGGGCCGCAAGGAACTGCAGGGGCCAAGCGGAATCGTGGACTACGGCAGCCTGATCTATATCGGCCTGGAACGGGCCAAGACGGCCCGGGAGGCCATCCAGGTCATGACCAGGCTGGCCGAGACGTACGGCTATGCCTCCACGGGCGAGAGCTTTTCCATCGCCGATCCCAATGAAGTCTGGATCCTCGAGATGATCGGTAAGGGCAAGGGGCAGACCGGGGCCCTCTGGGTGGCGACCAAGCTGCCGGACGGGACCATCAGCGCCCATGCCAACCAGGCCCGCATCCGCCAGTTCTCCCAGAACGATCCCGAGAACACGCTGCTCAGCAAGGATCTGATTCCGTTCGCCCGCGAGAAGGGCTGGTTTAAGGGTGAGGACAAGAAGTTCAGCTTCGTAGACGCGTACGCCCCCCTTAGCTTCGGCGCCTTGCGCGCCTGTGAGGCCCGAGTCTGGAGCATCTTCAACCGGGCCGCCAAGAGCCAGAAGATCCCCATGGACTTCGTGAAAGCCGAGAAGGGCGCCAAGCCCATGCCGCTCTACGTGAAGCCAGACCAGAAGCTCGATGTGCGCGATGCCATGGAGCTCATGCGCGACCACTACGAGGGCACCGAGTTCGACATGACCAAGGACATCGGCGCCGGCCCCTACAAGCTGCCCTACCGGTGGCGGCCCATGGGGTTCAAGATCGACGGCCAGGACTACGTCCACGAGCGCGCCATCAGCACCCAGCAGACCGGCTTCTCCTTCGTGAGCCAGAGCCGCTCCTGGCTGCCCGATGCTGTGGGCGGGGTGCTGTGGTTCGGAGTGGATGACACCTACACCACGGTCTACGTGCCCATCTCCTGCGGCGTTCAGGCTGCCCCCAAGGCCTTCGCCGAGGGCACCGCCAACTTCAGCGAGTTCAACTGGGACAGCGCCTTCTGGACCTTCAACTTCGTCACGAACTACACCTACACCCGCTGGAGCGACATGATCGTGGATGTCCAGAAGGTGCAGCGCGAGTACGAAGGGCGCTACCTGGCGGACCAGGCCGAGGTGGACCGCAAGGCCCTCGATCTCTACAAGAAGGACCCCGCCCAGGCGAAGGACTATCTAACCCAGTACGCCGCCACGCAGACCGCCCAGCTGCACGCCCGCTGGCGGAAGCTGGGCGAGTTCCTCATCTGGAAGTACCTGGACGGGAACGTGCGCAACGAGAAGGGCGAGGTCACACACCCCAAGGCCCCCGAGGACTGGCTGCGCTGCATCGTGAAGGAGCACGGCGACGTCATCAAGGTGAAGAAGGTCGAGGGGCTCGCTCCGGACGAGGAATAGGACCGGTCTGACCACCCGACGAGAACGACGCGAGGGCCCCGAATGCGGGGCCCTCCTTCCTTCCAATCCGCCCCTCCGCCTCGTACTTGTGACGCCCTCAAATCCGCGCCCTATGGGATGATGGGCGGTTCCCACGAGGTCCCCATGCACCGCCCGGATCCGCACTCCTACTACGATGCCGCCCAGCCCAAGGCCCGCCGGCTGCGGTTGAAGCTGGCGGTGGATTTCAAGGCCAAGCGCATCGAGGGCGAGGTGGTGCTGGAATTCGGGAAGGCCTTCTCGGGCCCCCTCGATCTCGACACCAAGGGCCTGGAGATCCGCACGGTGCAGGTGCCGGGCCACGGGCCCATCGCCTGGGAGCTGGGCGAGGCAGACGCCATCCTGGGCCAGCGGCTGCGACTGGACGTGCCGCCGGACAGCCAGGAGGTGGTCATCACCTACCGAACAGGTGCCGAGGCCATGGCCCTGCAGTGGCTGGAGCCGGAACAGACCGAGGGCAAGGTCGCGCCCTACCTCTTCAGCCAGTGCCAACAGATCCATGCCCGCACGATGGTGCCCTGCCAGGACACGCCCATCGCCCGCATCGCCTACCAGGCGGAGGTGACGGTGCCCGAGGGACTCACGGCCGTGATGTCGGCTGGCCCCACCGGGGATGAACCCCTAGGCGATGGCACCCATGTGTACCGCTTCTCCATGCCCCAGCCCATTCCTTCCTACCTGCTGGCCCTGGCGGTGGGGCGGCTGGAATCCCGTGAGCTCAGCGCCCGCGCCCGAGTTTGGGCCGAGCCGGAGACCGTCGCCTCGGCCGCCTGGGAATTCGCGGGTGTGGAGGACATGATCCTGAAGGCCGAGGCGCTGTTCGGCGCCTACCCCTGGGACCGCTACGACATGCTGGTGCTACCGCCATCCTTCCCCTACGGCGGCATGGAGAACCCCCGGATGACCTTCCTCACGCCCACCCTGCTGGCAGGCGATCGCAGCCTGGTGGACGTGGTGGCCCACGAACTGGCCCACAGCTGGACCGGCAACCTCGTCACCAACGCCAGCATGGAGCATTTCTGGCTGAACGAGGGCTTCACGGTGTGGGCGGAGCGGCGCATCCTCCGCACCCTGCATGGCGACGACGCCGCCGCGCTGGGCTGGGCCATGGGCCAGAAGGCCCTGGAGGACAGCCTGGCCCGCTTCAAGAAGGAACCCCACCTGACCGTGCTCCGAATGCACCTGGAGGGCATCGATCCCGACGACGCCTTCTCCAGCATCCCCTACGAAAAGGGCGCGCGGCTGGTGGCGGCCCTGGAGCAGGAGGTGGGCGAGGATCGCTTCCTCCGCTTCATCAGGGACTACATGGACGCCTTCCGCTTCACGTCCATCACCACGGAGCAGTTCTGCGCCTTCGCGGAGGCCAAGCTGCCGGGCGCCCTGGAGGCCGTGAATGCCCGGGCCTACCTGGACCAGCCCGGCCTGCCCGACACCGCGCCGGCATTCCGAAGCGCTCAATTGGACGGCCTCACGAAGCTGGCCGACAGCTGGGTGGCCGGCGGCCGTCCCAGCGCCCAGCAGATCGCCGGCTGGAAGGCCGCCGAGCTGCAGGTCTATCTCCAGAAGCTGCCCCGCCAACTGACGCTGGCCGACTGCGCCTGGCTGGACGAGCACTTCCAGCTCATGGGCCGCGGCAACCACGAGATCCTGGTGGAGTGGCTCACCCTGGCTGCGGCCGCGGACTACGAGCCCGCCTTCCCCCGCATCCGCGAGGTCCTGCTGCGGGTGGGTCGCATGAAGTACCTGCGCCCGCTGTACGGTGCCCTGGGCGGCTCGCCCCGCACCCGTGCCCTGGCCCGCGCGATCTTCGCCGCCGCCAGTCCCGGCTACCACGGCCTGTCGCGCCGCGTGGTCCAGTCCGTCCTCGAAGCCTATTCCGCCTAGCGCCCCCCAGGAGCTTCCATGTCCCACGGATCCGAACCCCAGGAGATCAAGGGTCTGCCCGCGAATGCGCGGCGGGCGCTGGAACCCGGCGAGGCCTACGTGCCCCTGGTGCCCCAGGACGGTGTGCCCGAAGTCACGCCCCGGGCCATCGTCCTCGGCCTGATCTTCTGCGCCATCTTCAGCATGGCCGCCGCCTACCTGGCCCTGAAGCTGGGCCAGGGCATCGAGGCTGCCATCCCCATCGCCATCCTGGCCGTGGGCCTCAGCCGCTTCTTCCCCCGGAAGAGCACGATCCTGGAGAACGTCATCATCCAGTCCATCGGCGCCAACAGCAGCCACGTGGTGAGCGGCGCGGCCTTCACCATCCCGGCCCTCTACGTGCTGGCGAACACGCCGGGCAGCGGCGTGCCCAATCCCACCCTGTGGCAGGTCTGCCTGGTGAGCTTCCTGGGCGGTTGCATCGGAATCCTCTTCATCCTGCCCCTCCGCCACCACTTCATGGTCGAGAACCACGGCATCTTCCCCTGGCCCGAAGCCACCGCCACCGCAGAGATCCTGGTGACGGGCGAGAAGGCCGGCAACCAGGCCAAGGAACTCGCCATCGCCGCCGGCATCGGCGCGCTCTACGACTCCCTCACAAGCGTCTTCCGGGTCATGAGCGAGAACATCACGCTCAAGACCGTCTGGGTGGGTACCGCCCTGCGCGATCGCTTCCTGGCCTTCAACTTCCTCAACAACGCCGCCACCATGGGTATCGGCTACATCATCGGCCTGCGCTACAGCGCCGTCATGGCGGCCGGGTCCATCTTCAGCATGTTCGTGCTGGTGCCCCTCTTCCACGCCATCGGCCAGCACGTGCCCATGGTCATCGCCCCTGGCACCAGGCTCATTGTCGAGATGAGCCCGGAGCAGGTGTTCTTCTCCTACATCCGAATCATCGGCGTGGGCGCCATCGCAGGCGCCGGCGTCATGGGCGTGCTCGCCTCCATGCCCAACATGATCCGTTCCATCATCAGCAACATGAAGGCCCTGCTGGCGGGTGAGAAGCCCGGCGCCGAGGCCGTGGTCGTCCACCGGACCGACCGCAGCATCCCTGGCGGCATGATCGCGGCCGGTCTGGTGACCTGTGCCCTGGGCATCCTGCTGTTCCTCACCTTCGGTCTGGGCATCAAGGATTCCCTGGTGCCCGCCTTGGTGGCCACGGCCGTCATCATGGTCATCGCCTTCTTCTTCGCCCCCGTGGCCGCCCGCGCCATCGCCACCATCGGCACCAACCCCATCAGCGGCATGACCATGCTGACCCTAGTGATCACCGGGGGCCTGATGCTGAAGCTGCACTTCACCGGGGGCTACGGCATGTTCCTCACCATGATGGTGGGCGGCATCGTCTGCACGGCCCTGGCGGCCTCCGGCGCCTTCAGCACCGACCTCAAGATCGGCCACTGGATCGGCGCCACGCCAGCCCGGCAGATCGCCTGGAAGTTCGTGGGCACCTTCGTGGCGGCCCTCTTCACGGGCCTGGCGATGTGGCTGCTGGCCAACCAGAAGCTGCCGGACGGCGCCTACGCCATCGGCACCAACGCCCTGCCCGCCCCCCAGGCCAGCGCCATGAAGGCCATCCTCGAGGGCATCTTCGGCACCGTGTCCATGCCCCTGCGCTGGTACGCCTTCGGCCTCGGCGTCATGCTCTCCATCGTGCTGCGCATGGTGGAGCTGCCCGCCCTGGGCTTCGCGTTGGGCATGTACCTGCCCATCGAGCTGAACACGCCCCTCTTCCTGGGCGGCCTTATGGCCCACTGGGTGAACCGGCCCAAGAAGGGCACCTCCGAAGCCGACGCCAAGGCCCGCGAGAACCGCGGCGTGCTCATCGCCAGCGGCCTCATGGCGGGCGGCGCGATCATGGGCGTCATCGCCTCGGCCATCAAGGCCAAGGACAGCTGGCGGGAGGGCTTCCCCGTCCTAAGCGCCCATGCCGCCGAAGGGGCCCTGGGTGAGTGGATCGGCCTGGGCGCCCTCGTCGCCCTCTGCCTCTACGTCGTCATCTACAGCCGGCGGGCGAAGGGCGAGGCGTAACGAACCGAAAAGGATCTACCACGAAGGCAGGGAGACCACGAAGGCCAAGAGACTGTTCTTCGTGGTCTTCCCGTCTTCGTGGTTCATCTTCCCCAGTTTTGGGTCAACACTTTTTCTTCCGGGCCGGTATGGATAGGTGAGGGAGGAATCGTGACGTGTTTCCGGGATCCGAGGCCGCGCGAAGCCTTCCCTGGGCTTCGCCACCGGTTTGCCGTGGCTTAGTTGGGTGTCTTTGGCAGTGTGGCCCGGAGTACGGAAGGCCCGGACTCAGATGAGGAGCTGGAACAACTAGTCACTTTCCGGGTGAACCTGGCCGCGCCACGAAGCTGGCGGCCATCCCTACTGGCCCTGATGAAGAAGGACCTCTGTGATGTCGCTTGAAACCAGCTATTACCTCTAGGACATTCTTGAGGCCATCCGCCGAGTACGGCTCTGCTCACCGCGGGAATGGCCCCCTAGAGTTCTGTGAGGGTTGGCGAGCCCAGGCGGCCACGCTGCGCAACCTAGAGAACCTGGGCGAAGCGGCCAAGCGCTTGCCCAGGACGAAGATCGCCCCTCATCCAGAAGTGACTTGGAAGAGCATCGCGGGCTTCCGCGACTTCCTGGCCGACGCCCACTTCGGAGTGGACGACCAGATCGTTTGGAACATCATCACCACCTAATTGGAGCCCCTTGAAGCAGCCGTCCTAACCTTGCTTCGCCCCATGTCCCGATGCGCCCTGGGGCGCGGAGTGGACAGATCGAACGACCTCACACCTTCCCAAACCCGTACAATGGCCACCCCTTCGAGGTTGGAATCTTTATGGCATCGTCCCTAGGGTGGATAGCGGGCAGCCGAATCGAGGGCCTTCCGAATGCAGGGCAGTCCGTCGACTATTCGGCCCTGTTCATTGATGGCCAATCCCAGTGTAGTCCAGCCCACATAGTGGCGCGGGTCCAGGGCCATGACGCGACGGCTGGCCTGTTCTGCCGCATTGGCGTTCCCCAACTTGTTGGAGGCCGAGGCCAGATTGTTCAGAGCATCGAGGGAACCCGGGCTGTATTGCAAGGCGGCGCGCATCTGGTCACTGCGGCTGGCCCAGGCGCCGCAATGCATCAAGGCCATCCCAAAATTGAAATGGATGGCGAAGCTAGATCCTCCCTTCGTGACGATTTCCGCGTAGGCCGCGACAGCCTCTCGCCACAGGCCTGCCCGAGCAAGAGTGGTGGTTTGTTGGGCATCGTCGTCGGGCTGGGCCATGGTCAACACTTTCCCGGGGCTGTCCCCTGCCCCTCACGGAACAACCCTCTGTGGGAGGTGCGAGGCGAACTATCTTAGCCCTTCCTGGATCCACCACCTGTCGCTGAGCCATTGAAAAATCGCCTGATTCACGCCCGTAGTGGCCCGGTCGGACTGGCTGAACCCAACTCCACCAAACTCCAGAGTGGACCTGTGGCAGCCGATGGGTTTTCCAGGCGGATCTGATGACCTCACCACGATTTTCAATTCTCATCCCCACGCGAGACAGGCAGGAAACCTTTGTCCACGCCCTGGCGACGGTGGCGGCCCAGCCGGGAGATGATTTTGAGATCGTGGTGGCTGATAACGCCAGCCGCCCCGGCATCCGAGCCGCGGTGGAGGCGATTACCTCCGTTCCGATTCGCTACCTCCGCTCAGACACCGCCCTCAACATGGATGCCAATTGGGAGCGGGGCCTAGATGCCTGCCAGGGGGAATTCATCACCATCCTTGGGGATGATGACGGGTTCCTACCCTCCACGCTCGAAGCCGTGAGGCGAATCCTCAACGTTACCCGGGCCAATCTGCTGTCCTGGCCCTGCCACACCTACTGGTGGCCCGACACCATCGTGCCCTGGAACCGGAACACGCTCGTTGTCGGTTATGGCAGCAAAGTTTATTCGGCCGACAGTCGCAACACTCTGGTTGGCTTCATGAATGGGTCCATTTCATTCGGAAGCATCCCGATGCTCTACAACAGCTTCGCTCACCGAAGCCTGGTGGGGGCCATCAAGCAGAAATACGGGACTTATTTCCCGGTGCCCTACATACCTGATGTGGTCTCTGGAGTGCTTCTGCTTTCCCAAACAGGCCGCTACGCCCTTTCAACCCGGCCCCTCGTGGTGCGTGGGAATTCAGGCCGAAGCCAGGGCACCTCCTACTGGTGCCGCCATCTTGGTGCCAAACGCAGAGAAGAATCCCAAAAGGATGAAAAATCGCCCCTGGAGGCTCTCATCCATCCGTCACTCATCCCCTCGCCCAACCTGCACATCCTGCTGGCAAGTTGCCGGCTCTGGTGTCACGAGGTTCTTTTCCCAAGCGATGAGGAATTGAAGGTGGACCTGGGACCCCTCGTGGACGAACTCGTCGCCTCGCTCAATTTTGAGCCCGAGGCCTACGACGACAACTTGGCGGACGTGAGGGCGCTGGCCGCAAAGCTCGGGCGCGCCATCGACCCTGCCTCCATCCCTCCCGTGCAGGTGCGCCCGCGCCGCCCGTCCAGTGGGCCCATCGCCGATGAAAAAGGGAATCTGACTTCCCTGGCTGTGAATGGCAATCTGGCCGGGTTACAAAATATCCATGATGCTTCCCGGCTGGCCGAGGCACTAGTGCCGGAATTGGACACGTTTATTCGTGCCTGATGTAAGCAATTTGGCACGAGCGGCGATAGTGCACGGCTCATATCGCCAAAGGCTGGTTGTGATTCCAGGAACCAGGGGCCGTGTATAGGGAGTTCAAAGGCCCCATTCCGATTACTTGGTGGCGTGGGTTGCCAGAAGTGTGGTGAGATTCTGGCCAATGAAGGATTCTGGACGGATGTCGATTGGGATGTTCGGGGCTATCCGGATCTGGCAATGGGTTTTCAAGGATGCTGACCCCACAATGCGCCAAGGCGATGCTCTGAATTCTTCCGTCGCACTTGGGACAGACCATCACATTCACTGCAAAGACCTTCAGGATAAGTTGACCCGAGGGCTCCCAGCGCCTCCGGATAGTCTGGCCATTCCGGGTTTCGGAATAGGCCACGCTTTGGCCGCAGGGATCGTCTACTCCTTCCTCCGGGGGCTCTGGCACGACCAGCCTTCGCAGCCAGGCATTCGGTGCCAACACGCCAAACAAATGAACCAGATGCGCCCTGGGCGGCGGTACCAGCGCCGATAGCCTTGCCATCCATTCCTCGCCAGAGAAGAAGATCACGCGGGTGCCGTCGGGCCATGGCGTCTTCAGCTCGAAGGCGTCTTTTCCATTCATGATATTCGTTGTATCCAAGTCGATTTTTCCTGGGTTCCCCAAGACGTCCTGGATCGATAAACCACGTCCAAGAGAACGCTTGAGGCACTCCGGACTAGGCGTCCTTCAGACAACCCAGCAGGTCCCGCGCCACGCCTGGCGTGCCGGTGACCATGTTCCCACTAACGAACCACCCCTGCCCCCCTTCCCAGTCAGTGATCACGCCGCCGGCCTCCTGCACCAGCAGGGCGCCGGCGGCGATGTCCCAGGGCTTGAGGCCCAGCTCGAAGTAGCCGTCGAAGATGCCGCAGGCCACATGGGCGAGGTCCAGCGCGGCACTGCCGGCCCGACGGATGCCCTTGGCGCGGGGGAAGACACGCCCCAGCGCGGCGTTGAAGAGGGGCCAGCGCTCGCCCAGCTGGAAGGCGAACCCCGTCGCCAGGAAGGCGCCGTCGAGGCCCGCCTGCTGCGAGACCCGCATGGGCTTGCCATTCCAGGTGGCGCCCTGGCCCCGGACGGCCAGGAAGCAGTCCCCGCGAAGGGGATCTAGCACGCAGCCCACCACGGGGCCTTCGGCGTCCCACAGGGCCACCGACACGCACCAGTGGGGGAAACCCTGGACGAAGTTCAGGGTTCCATCCAGGGGATCGACGATCCAGCGGATCTCGGCGTCACCATGACTCCCACCTTCCTCGCCGACAAAGCCGTACTGGGGAAAGCGGAAGTCCAGTTCGGCACGGATGGCGGCTTCGGCGGCGCGGTCGGCCTCAGTCACCACGTCGTTCTTGGTCTTCTCGGTGATGGTGGCGGGATCGAGCTTCCGGAAGAAGCCCAGCAGCACCTCCCCGCCGGCCTGGGCCGCCACCAGGCAGGCTTCCCGCTGTGCGTCGTACATGGTCACGTCCTCGGGTCCGATTCTGCCACGACGGCTTCGGCCCGGCGTTTCAGGGCCCTGATCAGGACCGGGAACACGAAAAAGTGGAAGGGCAGCGAAGCGTACCAGTACAGCAGCCCCAGCAGCCCGTGCGGTTCGAAGAAGGCCGTCTGTTCCAGCCGAGAGCCGGGGCCTTCGGGCTTCACCATGAACTGCAGCCAGGCATGGCCGCTGATCCGCATCTCGGCCCGCAGGCGGAGGAGGTGATCCGGCTCCAGGGCTTCCACCCGCCAGAAATCGACCGGGTCACCCGTCCGGAGCCGGGTCGGGTGGCGCCGACCCCGGCGCATGCCCATGCCACCGAGGACGCGATCCAGGAGGCCCCGGATCTGCCAGAGCCAGTTGCCCGCGGGCCAGCCACTCTCCCCACCCAGGGCGCAGAAGGTGTCGAACACGACGCGGGGCGGCGCCTTCACATGGCGATGGTACCGCTCCAGCAGCATGCCCTCGTGGGAGCCCAGCTCCCGTCCTTCGGGTTCGCCGGAGAGGCTGGAGGCCCAGGTGGTCTCCACGGCGTCCTCGTCCAGGCGTTGCAGGGCCAGCACCAAGGCCTCGCGGTAACTGAGGGGTTGCACCTGGAACACGTCCAGGGCCCGGGCGTCACGCACCACCACCTCCGTGCCCATGCCCTCCACCAGAGGGCCCGCGAGCTGGAGGGGGATGGGCGTGACCAGGTCCACCCAGAGCACCGACAGCACGGGTAGCGGCACCTTCATGGGGATGATGATGCGGCGCAGCCCGCGGGCCTCGGCATAGCCCAGCATCATGCTCCGGTAGTCCAGCACGTCGCGGCCGCCGATCTCGAAGATGCCCGACACCTCAGGATGCTCTAAGGCCTCCGCCAAATAGGCCAGCACGTCGCGGACGCCGATGGGCTGGCAGCGGGTGGTCACCCAGCGCGGCGTGATCATGATGGGCAGACGCTCGGTCAGGTGGCGGATCATCTCAAAGCTGGCGCTACCGCTGCCGACGATGACCGCAGCCCGGAATTCCAGCACCGGCACGCCAGCAGAACCCAGCGCGGTACCCACCTCGTGGCGGCTGGCCAGGTGGTCACTGCGGTGCCCTGCGGCATCCCCCAGGCCGCCCAGGTAGATGATCCGGCGCACGCCGGCCTTCGCGGCTGCCTCGGCAAAGGTCTGCGCCTGCCGCAGATCCCTCCCCCGGAAATCCGGGCTGTCCTCCCCCATGGCATGGACCAGGTAGTAGGCCTGCGTCACGCCTTCGAGCGCAGCATCCAGAGATGAGGGATCGGAGACATCCCCCCGTGCGAACTCGACGCCCGGCCAGGGGCGGCCCGCTAGCCGCTGCGGATTGCGGGACAGGCACCGCACCCGATGGCCCGCCGCCAGCAGCCGCGGAATCAGTCGACCCCCGATGTAGCCCGTGGCACCCGTCACCAGGACGATGGGCCTGCCGGGGTCCATCAAGCGCGTGTCTTCGGGATGGGTCATGGGGCGATTATGCGCTCTCGTAAATCCTGACGGATTTGGTAAACTTTACAAGGAGTCCGCCATGCCCAAGGTCATCAACATCGAACCCACGCCCAATCCGGATGCCCTGAAGTTCCTGGTGCACCCGGCCATCCTGAAGGCGGGTTCCAGGTCGTTCAAGGATTTCGGGGCTGCGGTGGGTGATCCTCTGGGTTCCTGCCTGTTTGGCTTGGGCAAGGTCACCTCCGTGTTCTACATGGACCGCTTCGTGACCGTGAACAAGGAACCCTCGGCGGAGTGGAGCGACCTCATCGATCCCATTTGCGAGGCCATCGAGGAGCTGCGTCTGCCCGACAACGACACCGGCGAGGCCGGGGCCCAGGTGAGTGGCGGCGACTCCGAGGCCGTTCTCGAGCGCATCAACCACCTGCTGGACTCCCGCATCCGCCCCGGCCTCGCCGGCGATGGCGGCGGCCTGGAGGTGATCTCCTTCGACGGCCAGACCCTCCAGATCAGCTACCACGGTGCCTGCGGCTCCTGCCCCTCCTCCACCAGCGGCACCCTGCGCTACATCGAGGGGCTGCTCCAGGACGAAATCAGTCCGAGCCTGCGCGTGGTCAGCTGGTAGGGATTCGGGCAGAAGCCTGGATCAGGTTCAGCCATCCCCGCAGGTAGGGGTTGCGCCTGGCAAAAAGGCGGGCAACCTAAAGGCATTTCTGGAGATCCGCGTGGTGGTGGCCAAACCCGTCAAGCGTCGCACCGGCACCGCGGATCATCTTGCCTCGCTATCCGACCTCCTGCACGAGAGCCGGACCGACTCGGCTCGGCTCTTCGAGCACGGGCTGGCGCTGCTGGTGCAGGCCCTCGGGGTGGACCGGGCTCTCCTCACCCGTGTCACTGGGCTCGGCCATGAGGTGTTCTGGTGGTCCGTCGCACCCCACAGCAGCATGGAAGGCATCTTCGAGGCCCCGGAAAAGGGCTTCTGCCCCTATGTGATCGCCCACCCGGACCGCCCGCTCACCATTCCTGACGCGACCAAGGAGCCCCGGTGGCGCAAGTCGCCGGGCTACCTGGAACTCGGCATCCGCGCCTATGCCGGTGTGGCCCTGAAGGTGGGAGACAAGGCGGTCGGCACCCTCTGCGTGCAGCATCATGGCCCCAGGCCGTTCACCCATGCTGAGCTGGCCCTGCTGCGGACCATGGGCCACCTCATCGCGCGGACGCTGGAGTCCGAGAACCTCAAGCGGGAGCTGCAGGCCGCCCTCGACGCCCTGGAACTGAGCAGTGCGATCGTGGAGGACAGCGCCCTGCTCAGCGCTCGCTCCGGCCTCCCCAACCGCCGCTACCTGGACATCTGGCTGCGCTCAGCCCTCTTCATGGCTCGACGGCGGCGGGAGCCCATGGCCCTCGCCCTGTGGTCCCAGCCCATGCTCCCAGGCACCAAAGGCCGACTGGCCACCGCGGTGGGACACCTCCGCGGTGAAGACATCCTCGTGGAGTTGTCCACAGACCAGTATCTGCTGCTCCTTCCGCACACCAGTGATTCGGGTGCCGAGGTGCTGCTGTCGCGCCTTCGCGCCACCGTCGGTAGCCACCCGACCGGGGCCACCCTCTGGCTTCCGGATGGTAAGGACATGACCATGAAGTCGGCTTTGCGTCGCGTGGCCAAGGCCTTTACGGACGCCAATCGAGAGGGCTCTGCCCTGCACTGGAATCACGGCTGAGCCCTGTGTCCAGGCTCCCAGACTGGCCCTGGCAGTGGGTCCATGGGATGATGTCGGGCTCTGGTACAGCCGGTGAGAGTCCGGACCTTTGGAGGTGAATGTTGGACACTCCGACCCTGGTGAAGACGGCCCTCAACGCGCTGGATGGCCAGGAGGGCCCCAGCCGCGAGGATCTCTGCCACTGGTATGAGCTGATGCACCTCGGGCGCCTGCTGGACGACAAGGCGCCGAACTACCTGAAGCAGGCCATCGGCTGGTCGTATCACGCGCCCTGCGCTGGCCATGACGGCATCCAGCTGGCCGCGGGCCTCTCGTTCCGGCCCGGCCGCGACTTCCTCTTCCCCTACTACCGCGACCTGCTCACCTGCCTGGCGGCCGGCCTCACCCCCGAGGAGATCCTCCTCAACGGCATCTCCAAGGCCACCGATGTCGCGGGTGGCGGACGCCACATGAGCAACCACTTCGGCAAGCCATCCATCGGCATCCAGAACGTGTCCAGCCTCACGGGGAACCACACTCAGCATGCCGTGGGCCTGGCCCGGGCGGTGAAGACCTATGGCCGCGACAGCATCGTCTTCAGCAGCCAGGGGGAATCCTCCCTGTCCGAGGGCTACTGCTTCGAAAGCATCAACGGCGCCGATAGGGAGCAGCTGCCCGTGGTTTTCGTCGTCCAGGACAACGGCTACGGCATCTCTGTGCCCAAGCGGGACCAGAGCGCCAACGAGCACATCTGCGACAACTTCAGCGGGTTCCCGAACCTCCGCATCATCAAGTGCAATGGCCTCGACTTCCCGGACTCCATGCGCGCCATGGAGGAGGCCCTCGCCTACGTCCGCACCGGCAAGGGACCGGCCATGGTCTATGCCACCTGCGTGCGCATCGGCAGCCACTCCAACTCGGACCGGCATGAGCTCTACCGCGATGACGCCGAGCGCGCCGAGGCCAAGGCGAAGGACCCCCTGCCCCCGTTCCGCGCCTACTGCCTGGAGCACGGGCTCAGCGAGGATGAGCTGAAGGCCATCGAGATCGACAACCAGGCCCGCTACCTGGCCGCCCATGACAAGGCCATGGCCGCGCCCAATCCCGAGCCGACCAGCATCCACGACTTCATCATTCCCGAAGGCTGGGTGTCGGAGCTGTACCCGGATGGCACCCACCAAACGGCGGGCGAGGCCCAGAGCCTCATTGCGGCCCTGAACCAGACCCTCAAGGAGGAATTCCGGCACAACCCCGACACCTTCATCTGGGGCCAGGACATGGCCAACAAAGAGAAGGGCGGCATCTTCAACGTGTCGAAGGGCCTCCAGCAGGAGTTCGGCGGGAGCCGCGTGTTCAACGGCCCCATCGCCGAGGACTACATCGTGGGCACGGCCAACGGCTTCGTGCGCCTCGACGATAAGATCCGCGTGGTGGTGGAGGGCGCCGAGTTCGCCGACTACATCTGGCCCGCCGCCGAGCAGATCGTGGAGACCAGCCACGACTACTGGCGGAGCAATGGCCAGTTCTCCCCCAACATCACCATCCGCATCGCCTCCGGCGGGTATATCGGCGGCGGTCTCTACCACTCGCAGAACGTGGAGGGCTGGCTCACCACCCTGCCTGGGATCCGCGTGGTGGTGCCCGCCTTCGCCGACGATGCCGCGGGCCTGCTGCGAACGGCCCTGCGCAGCCGCGGGACGACCTTGTACCTCGAGCCGAAGTTCCTCTACAACGCGAAGATGGCCCATGCCGTCATCCCGCCGGACTTCGCCGTCCCCTTCGGCAAGGCCCGCGTCCGCCGTGAGGGCACGGACCTCACCATCCTTGCCTACGGCACGCCGGTGCACTTCGCCCTGGAAGCCGCGGCCAAGCTGGAGAAGGAGGGGAAGTCCGCCGAGGTCGTGGACCTCCGCAGCCTGAGCCCGCTGGACACCGAGGCCATCATCGCCTCCGTGAAGAAGACCCACCGCGTGCTCATCGCCCATGAGGACAAGGTTTTCGGCGGTTTCGGCGGCGAGCTGGCGGCCATCGTGGCTTCCGAGTGCTTCCCTTGGCTGGATGCGCCGGTGGAGCGGGTGGGTTCTGAGTTCACCCCCGTGGGCTTCAACCGCATCCTCGAGCGCGCCACCCTGCCCAACACCGACAAGGTGCTGGCCGCGGCCCAGAAGGTCTTGTCGTTCTAGGAGGTCTCCATGCAGTTCGGTCCCTGGGATGTCCAGATCGTCAGCGGCGGTACCGTCCGGCTGGACGGGGGCGCCATGTTCGGAACCGTGCCGAAGGTGGTGTGGAACAAGATCTACCCCGCCGATGAGGACAACCAGATCCTCATGGACACCAACTGCCTACTGATCCGAGGCGAGGTGGACGGGAAGTGCCACGTCATCCTCGTGGACAACGGGGTAGGCGACAAGGAGACCGACGACTTCATGGCCCGTTTCAAATGCGAAGGCCGTGGCGTCCTGGACGCCAACCTGGCGAAGCACGGCGTGAAGCCCGCTGACATCACCCTCTGCATCCTGACCCACCTGCACTTCGATCACGCGGGCGGCAGCACCCGCTTCGATGCCAATGGCAGCACCGTGCCGAGCTTCCCCAACGCGCGCTACGTGGTGCAGGCGCAGGACCTCGCCGATGCCAGGCATCCGCACCTGCGCGTGAAGGCCAGCTACCTGCCCCAGAACTGGGAGCCCCTGGAGGCCGCCGGACTCCTCGACACGGTGGAAGGCACCGCCGAGCTCCTGCCCGGCATCTCCGTCCGTCCCGCTCCTGGCCACATCGAGGGCCTGCAGAACGTGGTGATCGAGGGCGGCGGGAAGCGCCTCCTGTACCTCGCCGACCTAATTCCCACAGCCCGCCACATCCAGCCCGCCTGGGTCATGGGCTACGACCTAGACGTGGTCACCTGCGTGGACGAGCGCCAGAAGGTGCTCGCGGAAGTCACGGGGAACGGCACAGTCTGTGTCTTCGAGCACGACCCTGAAATCCCGGCCGGTACCGTGAGCCGGGACGCCAAAGGCCGCTACCTCGTGGATCCATTCAACTTCTAACGTTGCGCCATCAGGGCCGCGCTCCGCTGAGAGTCCGCGCAGCGGAATCGACGCGGGAGGACGCGACTGGATGTCGCGTCCGTTCGCGGGGGAGTCGACCAGAGACCGGGGCCGCAGGGCCCGGGATCCAGCCGCGCCGTTGCCGAGACCGCCACGCGCTAGACTGGAGCCGGACTGAACGAGGTATCCGTGGCTTTCACCCCAGGCAGCAGGCGCGGCGCCATGGCCGACATCAACATGACGCCCCTCATCGACGTCATGCTGGTGCTGCTGATCATCTTCATGATCGCGGCGCCCATGATGACCACGGGCGTGGACGTGAAGCTGCCGGAGAGCCGCACGGGGCGCAACCTCGAGAGCGAGGCCCTCACGGTGTCCATCACCTTCGACGGTCGCCTCCAGTTCGACAAGGCCTTCATGGCCCTGCCCGTGCTGGCCAACCAGCTGAAGGCCAAGGCCCAGAACGGCGGCAAGAGGCCGGTGCTGGTGCGCGCCGACCACAACGTGCCCTACGGCCGGGTCATCCAGGTGGTGGATGCCATCCGCGAGGCGGGCTTCACGCAGGTGGGCTTCGTCACCGCCGCCGCTCCGGCGGCGCCCCCCATCGACCTGAAATGAGCCAGGATCTGCAGGTCTACCTCCGCAGCCGCGCACACCTCGGTGAGCTACGCTGGGGCCCCGGCCTGGCCCTGAGCCTGGCCCTGCACCTGACCCTGGGCGTGGCCTTCTTCTGGCCGCGGGGTGGCCCCTCCGACCCCCAGGAGGACGTGAAGGTCACCTGGGTGAACCTGCCCGCGGCCATGGCCGGGGCTTCCGGCGGGTCCGAGGCCATGGAAGTGGGCAAGTCCGGCGAGCGGCTGCGGCGCGTCGAGGAAGTGGCACCGGTCCGCCAGACGGCGCCTTCGGCCACCGCTCCCGATCCCTTCGCCACGAAGACCACCCTGGCCGCCGCCAAGGGTAACAACTCGGATCCCGTTAGCCAGGGCACGGGCACCACCGCCGCCAAGGGCAAGACCGCCGCCGTCAATCCCGTGGCCGGCGCCGTGGGCACTGGCAATGGTGCGGCCTTCGGAGCGGGCAGCGGCATCCCGGGCCTGAATCCAACCTCGGGCGTCCAGGGCGGAGTCGGCCTTGTGGGCGGCGTGGATGGCGACTTCCCCTACACCTGGTACTTGCAACAGGTGCAGGCCCGCATCACCACCAACTGGAACCGCGTGTCCAGCACCCAGGGCCGCGTGCAGATCTACTTCCGCATCGCCAGGGACGGCAGCCTCGACCGCGTGCGCGTCGAGATCCCCAGCGGCAACGCCGCCATGGACGAGAGCGCCCGCATGGCCGTCCTCCGCTCCGCCCCCCTCCAGCGGCTGCCAGAGGGGTACGACGGGCAGTACCTGGGTGTGCGGTTCTGGTTCACCTACCTGGGGAACTGAGTCCAGGCCAGTTCAACGCCGGGTACCCGTGCCCGGATCGGGATCGATGGCGATGAGTTGCAGGCAATTGGAGCTCGGGACGAAGATCAGCTGGTACTCACCCTTTGGGAAGGTACCCACGATGGCACCATCTGCGCCATTTTCGAGGCTTCGGATGGCCCAACCATTATCACTCTTGATGTAGATGCTGTGAGGTTTGGTCGGGTCCAAGTCATTTCCCAACGAGTCCGGAGCATCCCAAAACCTGATGCCGGAGGTCGGGGTCCCAGAAGAAGGAGGAGGAAGGGTTTGTATCTGGCTCAAGTTCACGTGGGTGAACAACCGGGGTAAAGCCATGGTCTTCTCCATTCAGAAAAAAGGGGTTGAGAGTGTTCGGCCCACCATGGGCCGCCCTGAAGGGGCTAGCTACGGTTCCTCACCCAGGCCTTGATGAGGGCCCGGATCTCAGCATGGTGTTCGGGATCATCCCGGTTGGGATCGGATTGGGCGCGGGCGAGACAGTCCAGGGCCGCCTGTGGTTTGCCGGACTGCCGGTAGAGCCAGGCCTGGGCCCGCAGGATCTGGGGGAGATCCTTGGGCCCCTGGGCTCGGGCTTCACTCATGAGGCGCTCCGCGGCGGCGAGGTCCGATTGGCGTGCCTTGCATTCCGTGAGGGCGGTGAGCGCCTCCACACGGTTGAGGGGTGTGCCCAGCTTCAAGGGTCTCTGGGCCTCCGTCAGCCGCTGGACCGCCTCAGACAGTCGCCCCTGGGCCCGCAGGACATCCCCCAGCCGGAAGAGGGCCCGGCCCTCCTGCTGTACGAAGTCCCGCCGTCGGGCGATCTCCAGGGCCTTCTGGAAGTGGGCTGTGGCCTTCTCATGGGCCCCCTGCATGAAGTCCACGATGCCCAGGTTCAGCAAGACGCGGCACTCGCCCTCTTCCTCCTGAAACTCCCGCCGGACCTTCAGAACATGCAGAAACTCCCGCTCGGCCCACTCCGCCCTTCCATCCTCGAGCTCCATCAGCGCCAAGTTGTTGCGGTGGACGGTCTCGGCAATGGGGTCTTCCATTTTGACGGTGGCGGCCACCGCCTCCTGATATAAGGCCCGGGCCACCTTGAAATCACCCTGGTACTTGGCCATATTCCCGAGGTCCACCAGGATCGAGGCACGCAGGATGTTGTTGCCCTTGGCGGTGGCGATGACCAGGGCCGGATTCAGCACCGCTTCGGCGGCCTTCCATTCTCTGTGGTCGATGTAGCAGATGCCGAGCCGCTCCAGGATGGCCGCCTGCTGGTCCTCATCGCCACTGGCTTTGGCAACGGACAGAGCCTCCTGGAAGAGGTTCACCGCATTCAGTGGCTCCAGCTTGTCCGTCCTTCGGACGAGCCGGGCCAGACTCGCCAGGGCCGCGGCCTCGAAATGCCGATCTCCGGAGTCCCGTGCCGTGGACACGGCCCACATCAGCGTTGACAGCGCCCGCGGGTCAGAGGTCCCGGAAAGCGCCAACCCGTAGTAGAGCACCACGGGTGCGTGGTGGGGTGCCAGGAGGGCGGCTCTTTCGAGGAAGGGGAGGGCACCCTTGTCATCCCATCGCTCGTACCGGTCCTTGCCTTGTCCGTAGGCGTCCAGGGCCTCCTTGGATGGAAGGGCTGGGATGTTTGGCGGTCGTCGCATGGGCGAAAGGGATTGGTTCAGGCTCTGGAGGACAGCGAGCGCCGCCAGGTTTGGCTCGAAGGCACCCTGCTCCGAGGAGGCCTCCTTCCGGATGCGCTCTCTGCCACCAGTGTCCAGCAGGCGGATGCGCAGGGTGCCGCGCCCTGTGCCCGTATCCTGGGCGATTTCACCAACCAGCACGAGGTCGGCCCCGGTCCTGGTCACCACGCGGCGAATGAAGGTCCGCTCTGCCGCTTCGTCCTGGGCCTCGAGCAGGGGCCTGACTTCACGGCCTTCCCGGTCTTTCACCCGATCTGAAACCACCCGGAGTTGGGGAAAGTTGCGCAGGGCATCCTCGATCAGTTCCGTGGTGGTGATCTCCACGGAAGGCGTGAGGTCTGTCCGAGTCGAGGCATGGCGCACCTTGACGACGACGATTCGCGCAGGCCGCCCGGCTGAGAACTCCGGGATGGCCCCGCGACTGTACATCCACAACCCTATTCCCCCTGCCAACAGGCTGAGCCCAGCAGCGAGGGCCGCCCACCACACCTTGGAGGACGGCGCCAGAATCCTGCCCAGCGTTTCCACCACTTCCTGCGCCTGCGGACGGCCCTGGGGATTGAGGGAGAGCAGGCGGTCCACCAGGGTCCACAGGGTGTGGGAGCCGGGACGGGGTGGGCTGGAGCTGGTGGGCGGGTGAAGGACCCGATGGGGCCAGGACAGGGGCTTTTCCTTCTGCCCCTGGTAGGGCGCGCCCGTCAGCATCAGGTGTGCGATCACGCCCAGCGCGTAGAGGTCCGTGGCGGGGGAGGCCGGCGCACCCCGCAGCAGCTCTGGTGCGATGTAGCCGCGGGTTCCCAGCACCGTGCCCGGCAGGGTGAGCGGGTTCGTCCGGTCCGGAGACATGAAGGCCGTGGCTTCCTCTTCCGCGAGCGTGGCCCAGCTGCCCGTGACCTCGTCATCGGGAAGCGGCCCGTATTCCTTCGCCAGCCCGAAATCGAGGACCTTGGCCCGGCCGTTCTCTCGGATGAGGATGTTCGAGGGCTTCAGGTCCCGGTGGATGACGCCCTTGGCGTGGGCCGCCGCCAGGGCCGTGGCCACATCCCAGAGCAGCCGCATGGCCTGCAGCACGGGCAGCGGCCCCTTGTCCACCAGGGCCGACAGGGGTACGCCCTCCACCCACTCCATGGCCATGACCAGGGTGCCGTCCTTGTCGAGCCAGTCGTAGACGCGGCAGATGCCCGCGTGGTCGAGCCTGGCCAGGATCTGCGCCTCCCGCTGGAAGCGCAGCAGGGTCTCCCTGTCCCCTGCGTGGTCGGCCCGGACGATCTTCAGGGCGACCCGGCGTTCCAGGGTGGTGTCCCAGGCCCGGAAGACCTGCCCCATGCCGCCTTCGGCGACGAAGTCCTCCACCCGGTAACGGCCGACCACGTCACCGGGCAGGAGGGGGATGGTGGACTGAGGATCCATGGGCGTGGGCGGCGCGGATCACCGTCACGGCATTGGGGCAACCCGCACAGGCTAGGTGCCTTCCTTTCCAGATGTGAGACTAGTCGGGAAGAATGTTACCCCGTCTGTCCAGAGATTTGTGACCCACTGGTGGTCAGACCGGATGGAACCGGGCAGGTCCCGTCCGGCGGGCCACCGGGACCCCGGCACCCGGGCTACACTCCCCAAATGCCCTCCCTCCTTCCCCTGTCCCTGGTCTTCTGCCTGGCCCAGGCCCCCACGCCCTGCACCCTGACCCTCGAGCCCGGCGAGGTCCGGCCCGGCGACTCGGTGCTGCTGACCTGGGCCTGCCCGCAGGTGCCCCAGATTCGCCTGGAACCCGGGGGAATGGTCCTGCCCGGCAAGTTCCAGGTGACCCTGCGGCCGGCCTACACCACCACCTACCGTGTGTTCGATGCCCGGCCCGGAGGTGCAGAACTGGGGAAGGCCGAGGTTCGCGTCACCCCCGGCATGGCCCTGGGCGACCCGGCCCGCATCTGCGCCTTCGATGCCAGCGCCAAGGCGGTGCTGCCCGGCGAACCCGTCGTCCTGAAGTGGGAGTGCGCGGGCAGCGCCAAGGTGCGGCTTGAGCCCGGCGGACTCGAGCTGGATGGAAAGAGCGAGGTCACCGTCACGCCCCTGGAGAGCACGCGCTACACCATCACCGCCAACAACGCTGCCGGCGGCCAGAGCCGCACCGTGGAGGTCTCGGTGCTGGGCCGGCTGACCCCCAGCCTGCCTCCGACCACGGCCACGGTCTGCAGCTTCGAGGCGAGCCGCACGGTGGTGAAGCCTGGCGAGCAAGTGGACCTGCGCTGGATCTGCCAGGGCGACGCCAAGGTCCGCCTGGAACCCGGCGGCCTGGAGCTGGACGGCCAGTCCAGCATCGCTGTGGTGCCCGACAAGACCACGGTCTACACCCTGAGCGTGAGCAACCTCATGGGCGGCTCCTCCCGCAGCGTGGAGGTCCGCGTGGAGGCTCCCCGCCGCGTGCTCACCGAGAAGGATCTGGAGAACCCCGAGGAGGCCAGCAAGCCCCTGGACCGCATGGACCTGGCGGAGGCCCTGTCCCGGGGCGAATCCCACCGAAGCAGGGCGCCTGAAGGCTCCTGGACCATAGGCCTGGTAGTCTCGGGCCGCGCGGACGGCCTGCGTATCGTGGCCCGGGCCGCGGGGCCGAGGGTCGCGGAGGTCTTCATCCTGCCCTTCGTCCGCAAAGACGGATTCCGGTTCTGGCGGGCCTGCTTCGGCACCTACCCGAACCGGACCAGGGCCCTGAAGGCCTGGCAGACGGCCCCGGAGCCCCTGCGGAAGGCCTTCCATGATGCGCTGCCGCAGCGCCTGTCCGCTCCCTCCGAGTGATGTCCGCTAGCTGCGGGTGACTTCCAGGGTGAAGGCTTCGCCGGTCATGTTGGAATCCAAGGTGTCCACGATGAAATAAATCGTGCGGGCCTCCTGGCCGGGGTTCTTGTAGGTGGCCCGGGGTTCCCCGGTGGCGATCCGGTTCTGCAGCAGCCCCGGCTCCTCCCGGCCCCAGGCGTTCACGCCCAGGACGCGGAGCCAGCCTTTCCGCCCCTCCACCACGTGGGCCTTCACGGAAGCGCCGCCCGGCACCTCGATGGCATAGGCCCGCCAGCCGCTGATGTCCGGGATCTTGTCCTTCACGCGGACACTGCCGCCCGGCAGCTGCAGGGCGGGAAGGGAAGGCCCCCGCCGCGCGGCCTGGCGGGCCTGGCCGAAGGCGCTGCGCTCGGCGCCGGCATCCGGAACCCGAGGAACCATGGGCCCCCGGGGAGCCGGGGCGAGGTCCTTGGCCTCCACTTCAGGCAGCGGCGGCTGGGGGGACTGCAGCACTAGCATTGGGGCGAACAGAAGCATGGGATTCATGAGACACCTCCCATCCTGAGATGCCGCCAAAGGCCGTGAAGGTTCGCCACTCGACCGGCCGGGCCTCGCCAAACCGGTCCGGGTTGGAGCCCCGCCAGGGAAGGCGGACCCACCCCAGGCGAGGGCGATCTACAATCGCACGCCCAGGACCAGGGTCATGCCCTTGTTCGGCAGGATCCTGGCAAGGTAGGCCTCTCTCATCTTCCAGTCTTCAGGCCCGGGGTTCAGGGTCGGAAGGGAAGCTCCGAAGCCGGTTCCAAAGGAAACCCTCTGGAAGGAGCGGAACCGTCCCTGGTCCTGGGTCATCGTGAAGCTCAGGGAGACGAGCACATCACGGGCCGAATAGCTGGCGGTGTAGTGATCATAGGTGAAGGTGCCGTTGACCCGGTTCTGGCGGGGCCCTTCCACGCTCAAATCATGGGATCTGGAGCCGATGCCCAACCCGAACTCGCCGACTAGGAAGGTCCGGGTGATGGCGATGCCGAAGGTCGTCGACTTGTAGCTTGCAGACCCGTTGAAGGTTTCCGAAATGGTGGAGCCCACCGAGACGTTCTCTCCCGAGTGGTAGAGCGCGGGATGGGACAAACCCTCGGCATAATGCCCCTGGACCCATAGTCCCCATGAGCCGCGATGGAGCACTTCGTATCCGGCAGACAGCCCGCCCTGCCACCAGAGCCCCGTGAACTTGTTGTTCACGATGGTGTAGGGCATGGTCGGGTAAGAACCAATGGCGCTGATGGTTCCCTCGGATTCCTGGGAGACGCCGAAGGTTCCCCCCAGTTCCCAGTTTCCCGCCTGCAGGGACATCCCTAGGCTGGTGGCGAAGAGCAGCTGGGCCAGCCGTCGCGGTTCCAAGATTTGCAGCATGATGTGACCTCGGGGAATTGACCCAGGTTCATCAATCCCGGGCGTGGGGAAGTGGGTTCAGCAATGTCGGTGGATACTCCAGTGATCCATCGAGACAGGATGGGGCTTGGGGCTGGGGGAGGGTGGTATTGCGGCAGCAGATCACTCTGCCTCATCCGAAATTTGTTTTCAAGCTGACCATTGTCACAAACTTATGCTGTATCAACAAAGAACACCCGGGAACTCGCGGTCCTGGGCTAGTGGCCCCCTTCGATCCTGCCGTGCCGAGACAGTCGGGGGTCAGAACTTCCCGAGCAGGTCCTCTGCCACGCGCCCCGCCGCCCCAGGTTCGCCCAGGTGCCCGCGCACCTCCCCCAACTCGGCGCGCACGCGCCGGGCCGTCTCGGGCTCCAGCAAACGCGACAGTTCAACCCCCAACCGCTCCGGGTTGACCTCGTCCTGCAGCAGTTCAACTGCCACCTCCCGCCTGGCCACCACGTTGGCCAGGCCGAAGTGGGGCACCTTCACGATGCGTCGGGCGATCTGGTAGGTGAGGGCGTTCAGTCGGTAGACGATGGCAAAGGGCGTGCCGAGCAGGGCCGTCTCCAGGGTCGCGGTCCCCGAGGCCACCAGGGCCGCATTGGCGTAGGCCCGGGCGGCGTAGGTCCGGTCCTCGACCAGGGTCACGGGGGCACCGCCGAGGTAGCCACGCACGAAGGATGGGTCCAGCGTCGGCGCCACGGGCAGCACCCACTGGACCTCGGGCCGCTCCAGCTGCCAGCGTCGGGCCAGCTCGGCCATGGGGGGCAGCAGGCGCTGGATCTCCCCAGCGCGGCTGCCGGGCAGCAGGGCCACCATGGGCCTGGCGGGATCCAGCCCGGTCTCGGCGAAGAAGGCGGCGCGGTCGCATTCGGCCTTCACGACTTCCACCAGGGGATGCCCCACGAACCGGGCGTCCACGGGATAGCCGCGGAACAGCTCCGGCTCGAAGTCGAAGAGGCAGTAGAGGGTATCGAGGGTCGTTCCCAGGTCCGGGATGCGGCCCTTCTTCCAGGCCCACACCTGGGGGCACACATACTGGTGGAGCGTCACGCCGGGCTGCTGCCGGCGCAGGGCCTTGGCCAGCCGCAGGTTGAAGCCTGGGTAGTCGATGAGCAAGGCGGCCGAAACGGACTCTTCCCGCGTGGCGGCGAGGATCTGCTTGAAGAGCCGGTTCAGGCGGGGCAGGTGCTTGATGACCTCGATGAAACCGACCACGGCCAGGTCCCTCACGTCCGCCAGCTTCCGATCCAGGAAGGGCGTCATGCGGGGGCCGCCTACGCCGATGATCCGCAGCCCGGGCTCGCGGAGCTTCAACTCACGCAGCAGCTCCGCGCCGTGCAGGTCGCCGGAGTCCTCGCCGGCGACGACGAGCAGGGTCCGGGTCAAGCGCCCTCCCCTTCCCGGTTCAGATGAAGGCCAAAGATGAGGCTGTCATCAGGCACCACGGGGCGTCCCAGCATCCTGGTGGGCATCTCGGCGGGAAACAATACCGGCGGATGGACCGCTTGCAGCGCCTCGGCCTGGGCCCGGAAGGACTCAGGGTCCGGCGCAGCGAGAGCCATGTCCCACCGATAGCCCAAAGCCTGGAGCCGACGAAGGTCTGTTTGTGGTTCGCAGACGGCGTACCAGAGCCGGTCCGCCAGGGGTTCGGCATCCAGGATTCCGGGATGCCAGCAGAAGCCGATGGCCTCGGCCTGGGCTTGGCGCAGGAGCTCGAGCACGGCGGTCTCCGAACCCGGCTCCAGACGCAGCGCCAACTTGACCCCCCGTCCCGAGGTGGCCTCCAGCAGGGTCTCCAGGTGCCCGAGGATCCGGAAGCCGGCCTCGCGCGTCTCCGGGTGTCGCACGGGAATCACCAGGAAATCCAGGCCCAGACCATGTCGTAGCACCTCCAGGGCCTCCTCCACCGGGGACTTGCCAGGGAGGTGGACGGCATGGATGTCCAGCCCTCGCCGCACAGCCTGGGGCCAGTGGTCAGCCAGGATCCCGCCCCATTGGAGCGCGACGGGACCCACGCCCAGCCAGGGTGCCGGGTCAAAACTCGACGGAATCAGGGGCACGAACCGCATGGGTTTATCATGGAGCAACGGAGGCACCATGGGCCGCATTTTCACCCTGGACGAAGCGCGGGCCCTGATGCCGCAAGTGAAGGCCACGACGGAACCTGTCTACACCTTGGCCGCCAGCCTGGCCGAGGAGCTGAGCCAGGCCGAGGACGCCAAGGATGAGTCCCGGGCCGAGGCCCTGCGGGAGCGGCTGCAGATCCTGGTGCAGAGCTGGCAGCAGAGCATGAATGACCTGGAGGCGGACGTAAAGGGGCTCTGGCTGGTGGACTTCGACTCGGGCGACGGCTACTGGTGCTGGGCCTACCCGGAGGAGGACCTGGGCCACTGGCACAGCTACGAAGGGGGCTTCCGCTCCCGCATGCCCGCCGACCAGCGGCCGGGGGTGCAGGCCTGAAGTCGAAGCAGGAGCGCAGGCCCACTTTGCCGCAGGCGAAGCCCGCAAGGCCGCGCACAGGATGTGCGTGGTGAGGAAGAAGCAGGAGCGCCTAGCCTAAAAAATCGGGGCCGGCCTGCCGGCGATCCTGTTCCGCCAAGGGTCAAGTCAGATCAGCTTCGTGGATTTCCACATTCCCGGGTAAAGGTCCTCGCCGCAATCCGGGCAGAGGCCATGGCTGAACTCTGCTTGGGAATGGTCGCGGATGTACGACTCGATCTGGGTCCAGTAGCCCCCATCGTCCCGCACCTTCTTGCAGCAGGCACAAATGGGTAGCAGGCCACTGAGCTGCCGCACCTGTGACAAGGCCTCCTGGAGGGCGGTTTGCTCCGCCAGCAGACGCTGATGCTCGGCATCCATGCCCTTCCGGTAGTGCCGCCGGAGGACTTCGAACCAGCAGGCGACCACGGCAAGGATGATGTAGACCGTCACGAACCGGGTAGTGAACTGCCCGGAGTAGACGTGTTTCGTAGCCCCCATAAGCGGCAGCCAGAAAATGCAGCAAGCCCCCAGGAACATGGCCACGGTCCAGACCAGACCTTCGATGGTGCTCAGGAGAAAGAAGACGATCAGCGGAAACGTGAAGAGCCACATGGCCTTGGACCCGTCATCCCCCCCGATGAATGCCATGTAGAGCAGCATCCCGGCGAAGAACACGATGTTGATGCGGTAGAGCCAGGCACCACTCTGGAGCCGTTTTAGCAGCGACCAGGCCAACACCAGGCTCGTGGCCATGGCTAAGACCACCCCCCCCAGGGCCCAGTTGGACTGGAGGCAGTTGTAGATCCCGAAGGCCAGCATGGTGGGGACGCCGAGCAGCAGGAAGGCCATGAAGAGTCGAAGCCGCGTCTTCTCCTCCGAGTCGAGGGGAAGGCCCTCCACCATGGCCGAAATGCGCCCAGAGAGTCGGCTTGACACATCCGTGAACCAGCGAAACATGCGACCTCGACAGCAAGGACTTCGAAGTGATGCAAACAATCAAGTCTGCGGTGGCCTCCGAAGCATCCCCCAGGGTCCCTATCGGATCACAACAGTGGCAGGATGACTCGTGAGGTTGGAAGGGAAGTGTTTGCCAAATGTTCCTGGAGTCCTGGATGCCCACAGGTTCGCGAAAATCCCTCGAGTCCCCGGCACTGGTCCCCGATTTCCGCACGCTAGTCCTGGCGGTGGTGAAGAAGATCCCGAAGGGAAGGCTGGCCTCGTACGGGCAGATCGCCGCCCTGGCGGGCTTCCCCCGGCGTCCCCGGCAGGTGGGCATGGTGCTCTCGGGGCTGCCGGAAGGCACGAGGCTCCCCTGGCACCGGGTGGTCAACAACCGGGGCTACGTGCCCAGCCGGGGCCGCTGGTGGGGCGCCTTCGAGCAGATCGGACGCCTGCGTGACGAGGGCATCGAGGTGGACGACCTGGGCAACCTGGACCTGCAGGCTTATCGCTGGGCTCCGCGGCCCTGAAGGGGCCCCGCATCAGGTAAACTGGAGGTGTGGAGGCCCCATGAAGGTGCGTGTGTCGGTGCAGTTGAAGCCCGGGATCCTGGATCCCCAGGGCAAGGCGGTGGAACAGGGCCTGCACGGGTTCGGCTTTGCCGTGGACCACGTCCGCATCGGCCGCCTCATCGAGATGGACGTGCCGGGCACGGACCCCGCCGAGGTGAAGGCCAAGGCCCTGGCCATGTGCGAGAAGCTCCTGGTCAATCCCGTGATGGAGAAGGCCTCCATCGAGGTGCTGTGATGCGAGTGGCCGTGCCGGTCTTCCCCGGTTCCAACTGCGACCACGACGCCCTGCATGCCTGCGGCACGGTGATGGGCTGGGAGACGATCCCGGTCTGGCACCAGGAGACCCGGCTGCCCGAGAACACCGAGCTGGTCTTCGTACCAGGCGGCTTCAGCTACGGCGACTACCTGCGCTGTGGCGCCATCGCCGCCCTGGCGCCCATCATGGCGGATGTGAAGCGACATGCGGATAACGGCGGACTGGTGCTGGGCGTCTGCAACGGCTTCCAAATCCTCTGCGAAGCCCAGCTGCTGCCCGGCGCCCTGCTGCGCAACGAGTCCCTGCGCTTCATCCATGCCGACGTCCACCTGCGCGTGGAGCGGGCCGACCTGCCCTTCACCCGGGCCATGAAGCCCGGCGAGGTGTTCCAGGTGCCCATCGCCCACGCCGAAGGCAACTTCACCCTCGATCCCGCGGACCTGGCGGACCTGGAGGCCCGTGGCGGCGTGGCCCTGCGCTACTGCTCCTCGAAGGGCGAGATCGGCGAGGCCCACGTGCCCAACGGCGCCATGAACGGCATCGCGGGCATCGTGAACCTGGGCGGGAACGTGCTGGGAATGATGCCCCACCCCGAGCGGGCGGTGGATCCCAAGCTCGGGCCCACGGGGGGGCTGGGCATGTTCAGGAGCCTCGCGGCGGCCTTCGTCCGGGCCTGACGGGAATCACAAATGACGGCGCTGTGAAAATCGCCCATCTTTGGGATGATTTTCCTGTCATCCTCCCGTAATGCCTCGGTAGGCATCTCTTTTTATTCCTGGGCCATGAGCGATCCCGAAACCAAAAACCTCCTCACCTATACCAGCGGCCCCCTCCGCCTGGCCGTGCTCAAGCGCGACCCAGTTCCTTCCAAGATCCTGCCCGCCCGGGATGCCTGGACGCTGCTGCAGCCCACCCACGCCGTGCGCGTGTGCACCGGGGAGGACCGGGAAGAAGGCGTGATCCGCTCCGGCGACTTGGCCCTGCTGCTGCCCGGCTTCGGCCACACGCTGAAGCGCCACCACGCGAACACGCCCTTCGGCTTCACGGCGCTGTTCATGGAGGGGCCCTTCCCCGAGCCGCTGCTGTCCTCCCTGCAGCACCCGCCTCGAAAGTGGCAGGAGTCCAGCTTCGCGGTGCTCCGCAGCCTCAGCCTCAAGCAGCTCTTCAGCATCTTCACCCAGGAGCTGACCAACCCCGACGGCGTGCAGCTCATGACGCGGGAGCTGTTCCTCATCCTCCTGGGCGCCGAGTTGGCGCGCCTGACGGAGAAGGAAGACCGGGGCCGGTTCCCCTACCGCCTGAACCGATCCACCCTACAGCTGGTGCTCGACCACATGGAAGTCCACCTCGGCGCCAAGAACAGCGTGCCCGAGCTGGCCACCATGGCCCGGTGCACTCCGGACCACTTCATCCGCCTGTTCCGCGAGGCCACCAGCACCACCCCCCACCAGTACCTCATCGAGCGGCGCCTGCAGCGCGCCGTCACCCTGCTGGCCAACGGCGAGCGCCCCAGCGACGTCGCGAAGATCCTGGGGTTCTACGATGCCAGCGCCTTCACCCGCGCCTTCAAGCGCCGGTTCGGCGTGCCCCCCAGCGAATACGCGCAGGAAGCCTACGACCGGCAGTTCCCGAAGAAGTAGGGCGTCGTCCCCACACCAAAAAAGGGCGCCTCTCGGCGCCCGTTTTTTGAGCATGAGAAGACCTACTTGGCCGCCTTATCCGTAACCGCCTTGGCCTTGGCGGCACTCTTGTCGGTGCCCTTCTTCGTTCTGGCCTTGGCCTTGTCGGTACGGGACTTGGCGGCGCCTTCGCCCTTGGAAGTGGCGGCCTTCACCTTGTCGCTGGCGCCGGGAATTGCGCCGGCCTTTGCGTCGGCCTTGGCATCCGCCTTGGCCTTGGCGTCCGTGACCTTCTGGTCGGCCTTGGCCTTGGCGTCCTCAGCCTTGGCATCCGCCTTGGCCTTGCCCGCATCCACCGCGGCGTCCGCCTTGGCCTTCAGTTCCTCTTTGGATGGGATCTGGGCGGAGAGCGCCAGGGAGGCGCCGAGCAGGATCGGAAGTACGAGTTTCATGTCAGCTCCGTTCGATGGCGGTGGTTGCGTTCAAGGCTTGCAGACCTTGCAGGCCTTGTAGCCGGCCTTGTCGGCTTCGGCGGCGGAACCGAAGGAAGTGCGGTTGGCCTCCTTGATCTTCGCGGCGGCCTTGCAGTCGGCGCGGTGGTAGGTCTTGGAGTCCTTGTTGGCCAGGATGGCGCCCGCGGGCTTCGCCGCGGGAGCGGGGGCGGCGGGCTTGGCGGCCGGGGCGGCGGGCTTGGCAGCGGGTGCTGGCGCGGGTTTGGTCTGGGCCAGGGCCGCCACGGAGGCGGCCGCGAAGAGAAGGGCAAGCAGGGCTCGGTTCATGGATTCTCCTGTGGGGAATGGCCCAGGGTGCGGGGGGCCGGGGTGGATGTCAACGGGGAACGGCGGCAGTGGCCGCGAACCTCGGCGCCCGGCGTGCCCGGGTGGCTTGCTCAAAGCTGAAGGCCAGTCTGAGCAGGGCCCCTTCCTGCCAGGGGCCGCCCACGAAGGACAGTCCCACGGGCAGGCCGAAGGCGAAGCCGGCCGGCACCGTGATGTGGGGACATCCAGCCACCGCCGCGGGGCTCGAGAAGCTGAGGCTCGAGCTGTCGCCGTTGACGTGGTCGATGAGCCAGGCAGGACCGCCCGTGGGGCCGACCAGGGCCTGCAGCTGGTGCTTCTCCAGCAGGCCCGTGATGTCCCGGCGGGCCTGGGCGCAGGTTTCGAGGGCCTTCAGGTAGGCCGGATCGGTCAGCGGTCCCTTGGCCTGCGCCTGCTGCAGCAGCTCCTGGCCGAAGAAGGGCATCTCCTCCTGGCGCCGTTGCTCGTTGAAGGACATCAGCGTGATCAGGTCCTTCACGGCGCCGCCCCGGCCCCCGAGGTAGGCGTTGAGATCCGCCTTGAACTCGAACAGCAGCACCTCGAATTCCGCGTCGTCGTAGGCCGCGGATTTCAGCTCCACGTCCACGAGCGTTGCGCCCTGGGCCTTCAGTGCCTCAAGGGCGGGCAGGATCACGTCATCCACGTGGGCGTGCACACCCAGAAGGTTCTTCACCACGCCGAGGCGCGCGCCCTTGAGGCCATCTTTCGTGAGAAAGCGGGTGTAGTCCACCTCCCGCCGGGCATCCGCCTCGCGGGTGGCGGCATCCCCAGGATCCGTGCCTGCCATGGCGCCCAGCAGGAGGGCCGCGTCGCGCACCGTGCGCGTCATGGGCCCGGCGGTGTCCTGGGTGTGGGAGATGGGGATGATGCCGCGGCGGCTCAGCAGACCCACCGTGGGTTTCAGGCCCACCAGGCCGCTCGCGTTGGCGGGACTCACCACGGAGCCGTCCGTTTCCGTGCCTACGGCCACCGCGCAGAGGCTGGCCGCCGTGGCGGCGCCAGAGCCAGAGCTGGAGCCGCTGGGACTGCGGTCCAGGGCGTAGGGGTTGCGGGTCTGGCCGCCGCGCCCGCTCCAGCCGCTGCTGCTGCGGGTGGAGCGCAGGTTGGCCCACTCGCTGAGGTTCGTTTTCCCCAGGAGGACCGCGCCCGCCGCGCGCAGCTTCGCCACGATGAACGCGTCCTTCTTCGGAACCGGCGCATCGCCCAGGGCCAGGGAGCCCGCCGTGGTCTTCATGCGGTCGGCGGTGTCGATGTTGTCCTTGATGAGCACCGGAATGCCATGCAGCGGACCGCGCACCTTCCCCGCCTTGCGCTCCGCATCCAGGGCCCGGGCGCTGGCCAGGGCCTCGGGGTTCAGCTCGATGACCGAGTTCAGCTTCGGGCCGGTTCGATCCAGGGCCCGGATCCGCGCCTGGCAGCGGCGCACCAGGTCAACCGAGGTCCAGCCTCCCGCAGCCATGCCAGCCTGGAGGTACTCGACGTCAGCTTCCTCCAGCACCAGGCCACTGGTGGCCGGGGCCTTCCCGCCTCCCCCCATGAGCGCGCCTGCGCTCAGCGCCAGACCCGCGCCCAGAAATACACGGCGATCGAAGGCTGCGGAATCCGGATGACGGGTCATGGGTTGTCCTTGGAGGGCTGAAAGGATCATAGCAACGACCATCCGCCGATTCCCGGCGCGGGCTCGCCGATCCAGGCCCGCGTGCCGGGCAGGAGCGGCGCAACCTGTCCTGGGAGGCCTCCATGGTCGGATTCCTGCTCTGGCTCATCCTGCTGCTGGTCTGCTGGCCGCTGGCCCTCCTGGCGCTGATCCTCTATCCGCTGATCTGGCTCCTGCTCCTGCCCTTCCGCATCCTGGGCTTCGCCGTCGAGGGCGCCTTCGGGATCGTGCGGGGGCTGTTCCTGCTGCCGGGGCGGATCCTCCGGTCCTGATCGAGGGTTGAGCCAGATCACACTCTTTGTTGATTCATCGATCTACAATGACCGGGTCCCGTGGAGGCCCCGTGTTCACTGGTTTCGAGCAGGCCAGACAATACATCCAGGCGCATTCGGTTCGCATGATCGACCTGATCTTCAGCGACCTCTGGGGCCGCTGGCACCATGTCAGCATCCCGGCCTCGCAGTTCACGGAATCCCTCATGCGCGACGGTGTGGGCTTCGATGGTTCCAGCGTGGGCCTGAAGTCCGTGAAGTCCGGCGACATGGTGTTGATCCCGGACCTCACCACCGCCTTCATGGATCCCTTCTGGGACCTGCCCACCCTCGGCTTCATTTGCTCCGCCTTCGAGGCAGACACCAAGGCTCCCTTTTCCGTGGATCCCCGGAACATAGCCATTCGTGCCGAGGCCTACCTGCGGGAGACGGGCATCGCCGACCAGAGCATCTGGGGCCCCGAATACGAGTTCTACGTCTTCGACAAAGTGAGCTACGAGAATGGCGTGAACACCGCCTCCTATCGGGTCGACAGCCGCGAGGCCGACTGGCACAGCCACGAGGGTGGCCACGGCCACTTCATCCCCCTGCACGGCGGCTACCACGCCATGGCGCCCAAGGACCAGCTCTACAACCTTCGGGCCGAGATCTGCATGGAGATGGAGCGCATGGGCGTCGAGGTGAAGTACCACCACCACGAGGTGGGCGGCCCTGGCCAGTGCGAGATCGAGACGCCCCTGTTCCCTCTGCTCAAGGCCGGCGATGCCACTCAGATCGTGAAGTATGTGACGAAGATGGTGGCCCACCGCCGGGGTCAGACGGCCACCTTCATGCCCAAGCCCCTCTACGGCGAGGCGGGCAGCGGCATGCACTTCCACCAGATGCTTATGAAGGCCGGGAAGAACCTCTTCTACGACGAGAAGGGCTACGGCAGGATGAGCCAGGAGGCCCTCTGGTACATTGGCGGCATCCTGGCCCACGGCCCGGCCCTGCTGGCCATCACCAACCCCAGCACCAACAGCTACCGCCGCCTGGTGCCGGGCTTCGAGGCTCCCGTCAGCGCCTTCTTCTCCCTGGGCAACCGGTCGGCAGCCATCCGGGTGCCCAAGTACGCAGACCAGCCCGAGACTGCTCGCTTCGAGTTCCGCCCGCCCGACGCCACCTGCAACGTCTACCTGGCCCTGGCAGCCCAGCTGCTGGCAGGCATCGACGGCATCCAGAAGCAGATGGATCCCACAGCCCTAGGCTTCGGCCCCATCGACCAGAACATCTTTAGCTGGAACGAGGAGCAGCGCAGGAAGATCAAGAGCCTGCCCACCAGCCTCACGGAAGCCTGCGATGCGTTGGAAGGGGACTTGGACTTCCTGCTGGCCGGGGGTGCCTTCGACCGGCTCCAGCTGGTGGACTACCTCAAGCACTTGCGAGCCCAGGAGGCCGCGGTGCGCAACCGCCCCCACCCCTATGAGATGGCCCTGTATTTCGAGGCCTGACAGAGCCTGACGGAGTGGCGCCAACCGGTCGGGAGCCCGATATTTCCTCCGGGCATGGCCCGCACCCGAGGGTTCTCCGGGCCACCCAGGAGGCTGCCATGGAACTCGACCTGGACGCCAAGGAATTGGAACTCCTCACTCGGACCCTGGAGCATCGCCTCGAGGACCTCCAGCGGGAGATCCACCACACGGATCGCGCCGCCTTCAAAGCGCTCCTCAAGTCGGACGAGGCGACCCTGCGCACGCTCCTGGGGAAGCTGAGGACCCCCATCGCCATGGGGATGTGACCCACCGGCTCCAGCCTGGAGCGGTTTTACAGCCACCGCCGGACCCGCCGGGCGTAGGCCTCGTAGACCTTCCCGAACTGGGCCCGGAGGCGGACCTCCTCGCGAACAATGACCAGGCGGTCCAGCAGGAGGACCAGCACCAGGGCCATGCCCAGCACCCAGGCCGAGTCCAGCAGGACCCCGAAGCAGACCAGCAAGGTCGCGAGTCCGAGGTAGAGGGGGTTCCGCGTCCACCGGAAGGGGCCCGAGGTCAGGAGCGCCGAGGCCACGCCATTGGGTTCCGGCGTGGTGCCCATGCGCCGGAAGGTGAGCAGGCCCCAGCCGCCGTGGAGGGCGACCAGGAGCAGTAGCAATCCGCCCAGACCCAGCCTGATGGCCTGCGGCAGGCCTAGATCCAGAGGGTGGATGAACCGGAGTGCCGCACCCAGGAGGAGGCAGGCGAGAAAGAGCAGGGGCGGCTGGGGGGATTTCCAGGAGGTGGGCAAGATGTCCTCGGGATCAGCCCAGGGCCACTTCCAGGGCGTTGGCGTAAAGTCCCTTCAATTCGGCGGCATCCGCGTCCAGAAGGGGCTGACCATCCACTGCCAGGGTGACCCGGGAGCCGCCGGTCGTGCCGATCTTGGCGAAGGGTACGCGGTGGGTGGCACAGAGCGTGGCCAAGCTGCTTTCGCCCTCGCCAGTGACACTTACCACAATGCGGCCCACGGACTCGCCGAACAGCAGGCTGTCCAGGCGCAAGCCCCCCTTCGTCAGCATCAGCTGGCAGCCCATCTCCCCGCCGAAGGCACTTTCAAGCACGGCCGTCAGCAGGCCGCCCTCGCTGGTGTCGTGGGCGCTGCGGATGAGGCCCAGACGGATGCCCTCGCGCACGCAGGCCTGCAGGCGCAGCTCCTCGTCCAGGCGCAGCTCGGGGCAGGCGCCCTCCACCTTGCCCGTGCGCAGCTTCAGATACTCGCTGCCACCCAGCTCGTCGCGGGTCTCGCCCAGCAGGAAGATGCCGTCGTGAGCCGCGCGGAAGCCCGACCCGCAGATGCGATTGCCGACTCTGGAAAGGGCGGTGGCGTCCGGTGCGTCGATGGCGACCTGACCGGCGCAGTCCTCCACGAGACCCACCGCGGCGATCATGGGCGTGGGGAAGATGCTCTGGCCTTCGGTGTCGTTATAGAGGCTCACGTTGCCGCTGACGATGGGCACGTCAAGGGCCAGGCAGGCCTGGCGGATGCCCAGACAGCCCTGCTCGAAGGTCCACATGTTCTCGGGTTTCTCGGGGTTGCCGTAGTTCAGGCAGTCCGTGAGGCCGATGGGCTCGGCGCCCACACAGGCCAGGTTGCGGCAGGCCTCTGCCACCGCGTGGGCCGCGCCCCAGAAGGGATCCAGGTAGCAGAAGCGGCTGTTGCAGTCGCTGCTCATGGCCACGGCCTTGCCCGTGTCCAGGCCAGCTTCGTCCTTCACTCGGATGATGCCGGCGTCGCCCCGGCCCATGCCCAGCAGCGTGTTGCTGCGCACGGTGCCATCGTACTGCTCGAAGATCCAGCGCTTGCTGGCCACGGTGGGCGCCTGGAGGATGTGGCGCAGGGTGCGCTCCACCTCGGTGGGCTTGAGGTCGGCCGGAAGGGGCTCGGCATTCACCGCATCGAGGTAGCCAGGCCGCTGCCGGGGCCGGTCGTACTTGGGCGCTGCGTCCACCAGGGGCTGGATGGGCAGGTTGATGACGGGCGCGCCGTGCCAGCTGCCGATGAAGCGGCCACTGTCGGTGACTTCGCCCACCACGCAGGCATCGAGGCCCCACTTGTGCAGGACGGCAATGATGTTCGGCTCGCAGCCGGGCCGGGCCACCAGCAGCATGCGCTCCTGGCTTTCGCTCAGCATCAGCTCGAAGGGCGTCATGCCCTCCTCGCGCTGAGGCACCTGGTCCAGCCGGATCTCCAGGCCCGTGCCGGCGCGGCTGGCCATCTCGAAGCTGCTGGAGGTGAGGCCAGCGGCCCCCATGTCCTGAATGCCGATGACCCAGTCGGTCTGGAAGATCTCAAGGCAGGCTTCCAGGAGCAGTTTCTCCGTGAAGGGATCGCCCACCTGCACCGTGGGACGCTTCTCCTCGCTGCCTTCGCCGAACTCCGCCGAGGCCATGCTGGCGCCGTGGATGCCGTCGCGGCCCGTCTTGGAGCCGATGTACATCACCTTGTTGCCCACGCCCGAGGCAAATCCTTTGAAGACCCGGTCGCTGCGCAGCACGCCCAGAGTGAAGGCATTGACGAGGATGTTGCCGTTGTAGCTGGCATCAAAGCCCGCATCGCCGCCCAGCATGGGAATGCCCATGCAGTTGCCGTAGCCCGAGATGCCCGCAGCCACGCCCTTCACCAGGCCCTTCATGCGGGGGGCATCGAGCTCCCCGAAGCGGAGGCTGTTGAGGTTGGCCAGGGGCCGGGCGCCCATGGTGAACACATCGCGGAGGATGCCGCCCACGCCGGTGGCCGCACCCTGGTAGGGCTCAATGAAGCTCGGGTGGTTGTGGCTCTCCATCTTGAAGGCCACGGCCCAGCCATCCCCGATGTCCACCACGCCGGCGTTCTCGCCAGGGCCCTCAATGACCCGGGGGCCCTCCGTAGGCAGGTTCTTCAGGTGGATGCGGCTCGACTTGTACGAGCAGTGCTCGCTCCACATGGCGCTGAAGACGCCCAGCTCGGGGTGGGTAGGCAGGCGGCCGTCTAGGAGGCGCAGGATGACCTGCCACTCGTCCTTGGACAGCCCCAGCTCCAGGGCCAGGGTTTCATTGACGGCCGGTTCGTGGGCAACAGACATGGAGGCTCCGCAAGCCTTGATTCTACCGGCTACGTCCCCTCCGAACGAGGCTTGACAAGCGTCAGGTAGGCTCGGCGTCCACGGGCGCCATGGGAGATTCTCCGCCCTCATAGGTGCGGCGGAGGACGCCCTGGACCAGGCGCTGGAAGAAGGTGCCCCGCTCGGGGTTGAACACGATGGACACCGCGGCCTTCAGGTCCGTGCCCAGCTCCAGCAGGGCACCTCCCTCCACGCCGGTTCCCAGGAGCAGGAAGGGCACCCGCCCCTGGATGCTCTCGACCATGGGTCTGAGGCGGCGGCGCTCGTCCAGGCTGAGGCTGGGCAGGTGGTAGAGCACCAGGGCCGGCCTCAGGTTCAGGGCATCCTTCAGGGCCGCCATGGTGGGTGGCACCCGCTTGAGTGGCTGGAGCCCACCCAGGAGCGCCTGCAGGGACTCCTCCAGGGCCGCGTCCCCGGAGACCAGGACCAGACCAGCCGGGCGACTGGTCACCGCCTTCAAGCTTCCGGCCGGCGTGGCGGTCTCCACGCCGCGCTGGGCGATGCGCTCGAGATCCTCCTCCCTCTTCTCGAAGACCCAGCGCGACAAGGGGTGCAGGACGTGCTCGTCCAGCTGGGGGCGGTATTCCACGCCGAAGGTCCGGCCCTGCACATGGCGCAGCTTCACCTTGGTGTTGATGCGGATCTGGTCCGTCACCTGGATGGTGACGGCCATTTCCTGCCCCGGCTCCAGTTCCCCGTCCATGAAATCCCGGCTGCTGTAGATCCTGGCGCCCGTGGTGCTGATGTTCACGAGGGTCCCCACGATCAGGTCGTACTTCGGCGTGCTGAAGGTGACGGGGATCCGGCCCACACGGTCTACGCGATACGAGCCCCGGTGATCCTCCTCCTGGAGCACATCCGGCAGCCGCAGGCGCAGGGTGCGCCGACCGTCGTACATGCCGAAGCCCCTCATCTCCGTCGGGGCCTCCAGGAAGCTGACCCCATGAGGGAACCGCATCTTCAGCCCGGCGTTGCGGAGACCAAAGGTGGCATCCTCCTGGCCCATGGTCGCGACGACATGGAACTCGGAGCCTTCAACCTTGACGAAGGACGATTCGAACCGGAGGTAGGGGGTCACCAGGATCAGCAGCTCGCGGCGACCGCAGGCGCGCTGGAAGATCTCCAGGATGGTCTCCGAATTCCGGATCAGGTTGCCGGCCAAGGCGCCTCCACAAGTGTTCGTGCTTCCATCATGCAGGGACTCCCGTAGACTGGAAAGTTCTGGAATCCCAACCGATGCCGCCACCCCAAACCCTCCTCGCCTACAGCGCCCCCCGGAGCGGCTTCGGGGACGAGTGGATGACATTCCTCCCCATTGGTCTCGGCTACCTGCAGGCCATGCTCAAGTCCCGGTCGTTCCCCTGCCGGGTGGCCAACCTGAGCGGCAAGGGCCGGAAGGAGGTCCTGGCCTACTTCCGGGCCCAAAATCCGCTGGTATTGGGCATCTCCATGTTCACCTTCAACCGCAAACGCTCGTACGAGCTGCTGACCTGGGCCCGGGAGGCCTGCCCGAACGCGATCCTCCTGGCGGGGGGTCCCCATCCCACCCACCTGGCCGAGGAGGTCTTCGAGGACTGCCCCGCCCTGAACGCCATCGTGCAGGGGGAGGGCGAGACCGTGCTCCTGGGCATCGTGGAGCGCCTGCATGCCGCCCCCGGGTCGGACCTGTGGCAGCGCACGCCGGGCCTGATCCTGCGGGAAGGTCGCACCCTGCCCCAGCCCCCACTGGAGGACCTCGATGCGGTCGGCATACCCGCCGAGCACCTGGAGGCCGACTTCCTCGACGACGTGGGCCAGTTGGCCTACCTGAGCAGCAGCCGGGGCTGCCCGGCCACCTGCAACTTCTGCAACACGCCGGAGTTCTGGGGCACCTCCATCCGGTTCCGCAGCGCGGAGTCGGTGCTGCGGGAGCTGCGGTTGCTGCGTGAACGGCACGGCCTCACCTACTTCAGCTTCCGGGACGACACTTTCACCGCCAACCGGGACCGGGTGCTCAAGCTCATGGACGGCATTCAGGGCAGCGGGCTCCACCCGCTGTGGAACTGCCAGAGCCGGGTGAACCTCGTGGACGAGGATCGCCTGGTGGCCATGAAACGGGCGGGCTGCGAGTTCATGCAGTTCGGCGTCGAGCACGGGAGTGAGCGCGTGCTGGCCCTGCTGGACAAGGGCACCAACCTCCGCCACGCCCGCCGCGCCCTGGACCTGGTGCGCAAGGTGGGCATGAACCTGGGCATCTACCTCATCACAGGCATTCCCGGCGAGACCTGGGCCGATGTGGAGGAGAGCGCCGCCTTCATCCGGGACACCCGGCCCAGCGACTGCCAGATCAGCCCCCTGGCGCTGTATCCCGGCACACGGATGTACGATCAGTACCGTGCCGAGGGCCGCATCCGCTCGGACTTCTACCGGGCCAGCGGTGACGCGGAGATCTTCGCCAGGGTGGACGGCCACACGGAGAAGGCCCTGCGCCACCTCGACCAGGCGGCCCAGCGGGCCAAGGCCCGGTCCCGGTTCACCCCGGCCGAGTTCGCGGAGCAGAAGCGCTGGCTGGGGTTCTGCGCCGTCACCAACCTGCTCTGCGGCGAGGCCGCCGAGGAGGAGGAGCGCTGGATCGAGGCCGAGGCCGAGTACACAGAGGTCATCGCCAAGGAACCCGCCAACCCCTGGGGCTTCATGAAGCGCGCCCTGCTTCGCGAGAAGCTGGGACAGGCCGCCAAGGCACGCACAGATCTCGCAGAGGTGTTGGACCTGGCGCCGGGCAATCCCGAGGCCACGGAGCTGGCCACGCTGTGGGGACTGAAGCAGGCCAAGGTCCGGTCCAAGAAGCCCGCCCACGGGCCCACCGCCGAAATGAAGGGCGCCGAAGCCTTCCTCAGCCGGCCGAAGATGTAGCTTCGCGCTGCAGCGCCCGCTTCCACTCCAGCAGCCCCATGACGCAGAGCACCTGGTACACGAGGTACAGGGCGCTGGCCACGTAGAGCCCCTTGGAGATCAGCAGACCCACCGAGATGCAGTTGGCCACGATCCACACGGGCCAGTTCTCGATCCACTTGCGGGTCATCATGAACTGCGCCACCAGGCTGAGGGCCGTGATGAGGGAATCCAGCACGGGCACAGTGCTGTTGGTATAGCGCCGGAGCAGCCAGGTCAGGCTGGCGGTGATGAGCGCCACCGCCAAAGCCAGCTGGACCCCGATAACCGGCTTCACCCGGCTCACGGTCAGGGCCCCGTGGTCGCGTCCCCCGTGCAGCCAGCTCCACCAACCGTAGATGGAGATGGCGATGTAGAAGCCCTGGAGCCCCATGTCCGCGTAGAGCCCTGTGCGGTAGAACAGCACGATGAACGCGAAGTTGTTCGCGATGCCCAAGGGCCAGTTCCAGATGTTCTGCCGCACCAGCAGGGCCACGCAGGCCGCGCCGGTGACGAAACCAAACACCTCCATCCAGCCCGGCATCAGTCGTCGTGCCGGATGTGTGGGCTGCGCTCCAGGATCATAAGCACCAGACGCTCCAACTCATCCACCATGAGGAAACGCAGGCTCGGATCCTTCCGGCCAAGGGCAGGCTCGCCGCCGCCCCGCAGCACGAAGAAGGGGCCGGACCGCTCGATGCGCGACACCTGCTTCCAGAGGAGGCGCCCGGCTCCCACCCTTCTCGCGAGGGGCGTGGGCAGGGCGTTGTGCTCCACCGACAGGCCCAGGTCATCCACCAGGACCTGGGAACCCTCCACCATCAGCACGCCCAGCAGGGTCCCCAGCAGCAGCAGGCTGCCAGCCACCACGGCGCCAAAGGCGGCCGAGACGGCCACCCAGAAGGACCAGGTCGGCTCGCCGGCGGCCTCGGCCACCTTCAGGGAGGCCCGCAGGACCGGCAGCCGTTCCATGATCTGGGCAAGGGCCCGGACGCCCACCAGCCAGGAGCCCGCGAAGAGGAGCATGGCCATGGCCCGCTGGGCGAAGGAGGGGCGAAAGACGAGGGGGGAGCCAGCGGACATCAGGGACCTAGGCCTGCATCTCGGCCACGATGGCTTCGGCCGCCGCCGCCGGGTCTTCCGCGTGGGTGATGGGGCGCCCCACCACCAGCCAGGTGGCACCCTGCCGAAGCGCCTGGGCGGGGGTCATGACCCGGGCCTGATCCTGGGTCGCTGCCCCCGAGGGCCGGATGCCCGGCGTCAGGCGATGGAAGCCCTCGCCGCAGGCCTCGAGAATGGCCGCAGCCTCCCAGGCAGAGCAGACCACCCCGCCACAACCAGCCTGGTGGGCGAGCCTCGCATAGCCGAGGGCGAGTTCCTCCGGCGGTCCGGCATGACCCAGGGCGGCCAGGGCCTCCCGGTCCAGGCTGGTCAGCACCGTCACGGCCAGCAGCTCGGTGCGGCCGCCGGCGGTCCGGTGGACGCGGACGGCCTCCACCGCCGCCTCAAGCATGGCCGGCCCGCCCTGGGCGTGGACGTTCACCAGGCGCGGATCGAGCTTCAGCACCGCCTCCAGGGCCCGCCGAACGGTGGTGGGGATGTCATGCAGCTTGAGGTCCAGGAAGACGGGCACCTGCTGCTGCAGTTCCCTGACGAAGGCTGGACCTTCCGCACAGAAGAGCTCCAGGCCCACCTTCAGCATCCCCACCCGGCCAGACAGACGCGCGGCCATGGCCAGCGCCTCCTTCGCGGTGGGCACGTCCAGCGCCACCACGAGGCGTTCGCGGGGCGTAAGGTTCAAGGCGGAGGCGGACAAGGGGACTCCCGTATGATGCGGAGGACCAGTTTGCCATCAAGCGAGGCGCCATGCCCCTCCCACTGCAGTCCACCCCGCCCCCCATCACCGCCCCTGCACCGAGCGGAGCCAAGGCCCTGGAGGCCCTGCTCGAGGCCTACGACTGGGGGCATCCCCTGCCCCTGAGGCCGAAACTGAAAGGCCAGGCCGCCCTGACCTACGAATGGCTGAGGCGCGCCGCCACCTTCGATCCCACGGGAGCACTGCCCGTCAGCCCCTTCCTTTCGGGACGCGAACGCCGGGAAGCGGAGGCCCTCCGACGCCTGCCGACGGTGCCCAGGGAACAGCTGACGGCCTACCTGAAGGCTCTGTCTCCCCGGGAAGCCGGTACTGCCCTGGCCCTGTGGCGGTGGGGGCAAGCCCAGGTCCGGGCGGGGGCCTTCGACCGCGACCTCCGCCAAGTGTGGGAGGACCAGCTGCTCAGCGCCGGCCCGGCCCTGACCCGGGGCTACGCCCTCCGGCATGCCCTGTGCTGGGCCCTGGCCGAGCAGGATGAAGCTCGGTTCGCCAAGCTCAGGCCGACCGCGGATCCGGCCTCCGAGGCCGTCCATCAAGCGTTCCAGGGCCTCTTCGGTCTGCTCGGAGGCCCCTCGCCGACGCTGCGGCTGTGGGCCCTGCCCGGGCTGGCCTACCGGGACCTGAGCCTGGAGCAGCTGGGTGGGCGCATCTGGGTCTGCCCCCTCGAGGAGGGGCCGGTCCCGACCCTCCCGAGCGGAACGGCCTGGATCATTCCCAGCGCATCTGGTGCTCTGGACAAGCGGGATGCCTCTCTTCCTGAACCCCTGCTGGCGGAAGGCCGGGCCCTGGGAGAGCGGTTGCAGCTGACTGGGGCCACCGCTTCCTTCGCCGCCAGCCGGCCCGCCTTCGAGCGAATCGGCCTGCTGTGGTTCCCCATCCTCATCGAGCTGGATGGCAAGGACCGCATCCGGTCCATTCGCATGGGAGACGCTGCGCCGGAACGGCCCTGAGTCCTCAGCCGATGCCACACCCCTGCAGCCAGCCAGCCACCGCGCCCCAGGCCATCTGCGCCCAGTAGTGGAAGCCGCGCCGCACGGGCTTCAAGGTGTAACTCGCATGGAGCCGGTCCTTGAGCATCGGGTAGTTGCCGTCGGGGTCAAGCACCGCCGCGGCCACGGGCGAGTCGAACTCGTAGGTGATCCAGCGGTCCTGGCCGTCCCAGACGAGCCGCTGCTCCTCCCGGTTCTCGAGGCGCACCCACAGCGTGATGGGCACGCGCAGGCCGCCCCTCCGCTCCAGCGTGATGGAGCCGACCCGGCCCGGCGCCGCCGGCTGAGGCGAGGCGAAGACCGGAGCCTTGTCCGAGAAGAGCCAGCCGCCCTGGGTGACCTCTCGTGTCTTCACGCCCCGGATGGCGTAGTCGAGGACCTCCGTCCCCTCCACAAAATCCCGCCAGAAAGCTCCAAGGTCCCGGCCGGACACCCGCTCCGCGATGCGCCGGAAATCCTGGCGCGTCGGGTGCCGGAAGGCCATCTCCTGCGCATAGGCCCGCAGGACCTGCTCCATCACGGGGCGGCCCAGCATCGCTTCCAGCTGGTTGAGCACCAGGGTGGGCTTCGCATAGGCGGTGACGAAGTAGCTCTCCATGCTCAGGGTCTTGAAGCCAAAGCGGGTGAGGGGATCGGCAGTCGGAAGGAACCAGTAGCCGGCCCACTCGCCGAAATCGGTGCCCACCTGGAAGCGCCGTCCACCTAGGAGAGTGTGGTAGCTCCGCTCCAGAGCCTTGTGGGTGAACCAGCTGGTGAAGCCCTCGTCCAGCCAGGGTTCCTCGAACTCGTTGCTGGCCAGCAGTCCGTAGAAGTACTGGTGGCCGAATTCGTGCATGGCCACCAGCTCGGGCGCCCTGACCCCCAGGGGATCGAAGGCCACCGAGCTGGCCGTGATGAGGGTCGGGTACTCCATGCCGTCGGCCCCTCGGGCTTCATCGGGGGGGTCGATCACCGTCAGGGTGGGGTAGGGGTACTTGAAGTACCACTCCTCGCTCCAGCGCAGTGCGCTCTCCACGGCGCGGCGCTGCCGCTGGAGGTTCCCGCGGTTGGGTCCATTGATGTAGTAAAAGACCTGGACGCCCCGGTATTCGTACATCGCCGGCTTCTGCCAGCTGGCGCTGGGGCGCACGGCCCAGGCGAAGTCATGGACATCCTCGGCATGGAGCCGCCAGAGGAAGTTCAGGGGCCGCTTGGGATCCTGGGCTGCGTCCCGCTCCACCCCGTTGGGATCGACCTGGGGAATGGCGGTCCCGGTGTGGGCCAGTCCCAGGGCGTTCGGCAGCGACAGCGTCACGTCGTAGGTGCCGAAGTCCGAGAAGAACTCCGTGTTGGCATGGTAGGCGTGGCAGTTCCAGTGATCGCCCTGGTAGACGCCGACCTTGGGGAACCACTGCCCGGACATGAGGAAGTCATCTGCCCAGCCACTGCGGGCGAAAACCCTCGGATAGCGGTTCTCCCAGGTGACCTCCACCTGGATTGTCTCGCCGGGCGGCACGGCCCGGGGGAGCTTCAGCCAGCGCACCGTTTCGTCCTCGCCGTCGTGACCCTCCAGGTCCCGCCCTTCCGCCCGCGCGCTGGTGAGTCGGCAGTAGCCCCAGGATTGCGGATCGGCCGGCCGGTCCTGGCGATCCATGCGCAGGCGTCCCCCGCTCTCCTGCACGAACCGGCTCTGCGGCCCCTTGAAGGCGTTGAGGTAGAGGTGCAGCGGCAGCTCCTGCGTCGGTGCCGTGCCCGCATTGCGCCAGGAGATCGTCTCCCGCCCTTCCAGGGTCTTGTGCTCGAAGTCCAGCGTCGCCTCGATGCGGTAGTTCGCGATCCTGGGGGACTTCGCCTTGTCGAACCACTTCTCCGGCGTCCAGGTCCGCGGCCCCGCCACCAGTCCAAGGGTGGCGAACATCACCAGCAGAACGGTCCAGCGCCGTGTCATCAATACCTCCCGAGCGTGCGACGAGCATACCAAGCCAGGCCCAGGATGGGCCCTTGTCGTTCACCCAATCCCTGCTACACTCAAGTCCCTACCGCGGGGTGGAGCAGTCCGGTAGCTCGTTGGGCTCATAACCCAAAGGTCGTAGGTTCAAATCCTACCCCCGCTACCAACGCAAGTCCCGAAGAGGCCCGCCAACACTGCGTTTGCGGGCCTCTTTCTTTGTTCCTGCGAACACAGCCTTTGGTCATGAGCGGACACCCCAGGACACTGAAAACCCCCTTGTGGACACCCCTAGGTGGCACAAAGGTGGCACAACAATTTCACTCTCTCGATGGGCGGGTCCGGCTCCTTGCGACGATACTCACCGATCGTCGGCCCTCAGCTCCCAGAACAACGTCAGATTCGTAGAATAAAATATGTTGTTGATTATAGTAGTCTTAGAATTCAACTAATGGGTTCGTGAAATGGCCCATTTCAAGCCTTGGATTGCGCTTGCCTAGGAACTGTAACCGTCGCGGTTTTGGGGGCGACACGTTCTATTTCGAGGTGGACTGTTTCGGAAGGAGCTGGGATCCGACCGAAGCCTCTGAGGACCCTGCCTGCGACGACATGACGACCTGGGTGTTTACATGCCTGCTGGCGAGTGAATATTGATCCAAACGAGACGAGGACCACTGGGGCCTCGTCGTAGTTCATCGCTTCGGACTGTTACCGGGTGACCCTCCGGAGGTAGATGTAGCCCTCCTTATCACGACCAGCTTCCTCAGCCATGCGGGTGAGATGCTTCAGGGTGGCATCACCTCTGTCCGTGATGAGCCCCTTCAGCTCCGACAGAAGGGAATCGAGAGGGTCGTTCGGCGAGAGCGCGACCAGAATCCCGGAGAGCCGACAGGTGTCGAAGTCCACGGTCTCTCGCTTGGGCTTGGTGGAGGATGGCATGATGGCGAAGTGTGCCTGAGCATCAAGCACGGCCTCCCGGAGGGTCCAGCCCTGCTTCGTGGCCTCCTCGCAGAACCCCTTAGGCAGCACCGAGGCCAGCGCCTCGTCAGCATTCGGAAGCATCGCGAGCGACCCGACCTGAAGCACGGCAGAACGGAAGAGCTTCTTCCCTTTGTCATCGGTGGGGCCGAAGCAGTGGTAACTGCCCAGGCCCTTGCCGGGGAAGAACTCCAGAGGGGACTTCTTCCTGCTGGCAGATGCAGCGGGAGAATCCTGCTTGGCGGAACCGGTTCCGAACAGCTTGCTCATGATGGGTCTCCACAGGGTGCCAACTGGCACGGGCACCTTCCAATGACCAAACCGCTAGGGCAACAGGCCAATTACCCATCACCGGATTACTGGGAATTCCGGAAAAGAAGGGAATTCCCCGTTGACCTGACGTGTGAGCTTCGGGACCGAGATGGTCGTCAGCAGGGAATGAACATCAGGGACGAGCCACCGGCAATAAGGTCCTTTCACTTCGTCTTGACAAAAATTACACAAGGGTCGTTTAATACTGGAAATGATCACAACAAAGTCAACTTTGGTGGGAACCCTATGCTGCGCAGATTGCTTTTCTCAATGGCCCTGGCCCTCAGCCTTGGCTGGAATCATCTAGGGGCCCAGAGTTACCAGACCTCCTTCTCAAGTGCAAAATTCGACCGGGCGAAAGGGCCTGCCACCTTTACTGCCGGTGTAGAGGTTGATGCGGCCACGGGTGCGGCAAGCATGAATATCCCCTTCGGGCCGGGTATCGGAGAACGGGGACTTAAGTTTCGCCCATCTCTGTCCATGCGTATCAATCCCCAGATGGCAATTAGCACAAGCGATGAAAATGTGTTGAGCGATCCCAATTGGGCAACCAAGCCTCCGGTCGTAACCACGATGGACACTCTGTACCAGCGGGGCTTTGGGTCGGCCTCTTTCAGCCCCGGAACCTTCGATCTGGGGACCATGGTCAGCACCATGGACCGCAAGAAGAACACTTACGCCTTGCCAGGTGGTGGTGGCGGTCATGCACTCGGGCAGCTCCCCTCTTCAATGACGACCACTGCCGCGCAGTCTCTACTCATGAAATTTGGGTACAGCGCGAACGACACAATTGGCAACGTCCCAAGTCAGGTCGGTTTCACCCCCAGGGTGCCCCTCATTCAGATGGGTTCGGATGGAAGTCTCATTCTCGGCCTTCGAGCCCAAGGCGGTGCCACACAGATCACAGACGAGGTTTCGGCTGACATCCAACAGAACCCAGCATCAGTCCTATATCAGTGGGACTTCCCGCGTCGTGTGGTGGTCATCAACGGAGAAGTCGCTTACGAATTTCATTATGTGCACCACACCTACATGATTCGGGTCATCCCCTATCTAGCCAACAAGGATAAGAACCAGCTCTACAGTGGTCATTACGTGATCACGAGAATCCGGAACAAGTTTGGTGAATCGATTGATTTTACTTACGATGCCGATGGAATAGGCTACACAGCTACGTGGAGCACAAACCCTGCTGTCAAGATCCGTGTCCAGGTCGTAGGCACCACGCCAGTCCCAGCAGGGCAGCCCCGCCTGAACGACAGCAGGTTCCAAGTTACGGCTGCCACACAAATCAGGGTAAGTTACCTTGGCATCAGCCAACCCACTTCTAGTTACCTACTGGAAGTGTCGGATCCGTCTCTGGGCACGGCGCTGAGGCTCGCCTCGGGAGGTGGACCAGAGAGCCCGGCTGCTAACAGTCCAAGTGGTACCATCGATTGGGACTGGACGAATTTCGATACAAGTGTCCAGTCGATTCAACCACTTCGGGTGCTTCAGGAGGCTACCAGCGAAGAGATTCGCTATTCCTATGGAGTCGGCCCGTCTTTCATTTGGAATAGCGTGGCTATCGCTCCAACTGTGGTAAATGCCATAACATACCCAACCAGAACCGTTAACTTGGTTTGGGACTTGTATCGATATCGCCCTAACTATAGCCCGGAGGCTTGGGGTGGGTTTATTAGCAGTGTGGATCCAGGTCGCCCAGCCGTCGGATATGGAGTTGTTCGTCTTGACGATATGGACGGAATCGAATGCAGGCAGACACGGCATACACGCGTTCTCCCAATCTCGAATTGGTCTAATGAGCCGATGCACCAGGCACCAGCGGATCAGTGGGTGGACACCACCTTTTATGACGCGATCACCCAGCCTGATGGTTCCGTAAGCGTCCATCGATTCGTATCCCCTTCGCTGGTCAATGGCATCACGGGCGCCGATGGCATGCAGAACCTGGCCTTCATCAAGACGCTGGAGCGGGAGGTACGGTTCTACGAGCCTGGGATCGACTGGCAGGCTGATCTTTCGGTCACCAGCCCCGCCTCCAGTTCCGCATTCAAATGGGTAGTCAAGGATCGATTCGATGTCAGGTCTGCGGGAGCGCCAAACGGAGAACTCACGCTTCGATCAGTTCCTTACCCCACTCGAGTGAGGACCTGGGAAAAGGAATCTCAAATCCTGACCGTGGAGGAATCGACTGATTGGGACACTTCCGCCTTTGGGTGGAAGACGTCTCACACTTTCACGGCCATCACTGCTGCCCCGCTTCTGCCCATGGACTACCTTAGCCTCAAGCAGAAGGGCCTGAGCAACGAGACCTATCCCACCGACAAGGGGGGTTACCTCCGGACCGACAAGACTTTCGAGCCTAAGCAGACGGACTGGATTTTTGCCCGGGTCAAAACCGAACAAACCACTACGGTTTCGGATAGCACTGGTTTCATTGCCACGGGGGTGACCATTCCCAGTGCCGAGCCATTGCTGACGCGCACCTTCAACGCGGACATCAATCGTGTGGAGGCAGTGGGCATCAGCAACACGGGTGCCCCGACGGTGACCACCAATTTCACTTTCCAAGGGACCACCGGCATCACAGCCCTGGAGATGCAAAGTGCCTACCTCAACTCGCCTGGTCTTGGGCTGAGCGGACAGTTGGGAGTCAGCGCCTACGGTTACGACGCGCTCGGGCATCTGAGTTCCATCAGTCAGAAGCCGAACGTTGAGACCACCCTTACGGTGACCCAGGTTTCGGATGAAATCGGAAGACCAATCACACAAACCGACATGGATGGTGGGGTAAAGACCTTCACTTGGGACTCTGCAGGCCGCTTGTCTGCAATTACATCCTCAGATGGGGATGCCGCCATCTCAATTTCGTACAACGACACGGATCACCGGGGCATCACCATGACCCAGGGGACCCGTGTCATGGAGTTCAGATACAACGCCTATGGGAATCTCATCCTCGAGCGGCGAACCGGAGAGGATGGTTCCAAGTCGCACCGCTTACATGGATATGACAAATTGGGCCGAAGGACTGGCGAGACCGTGTGGCTGAGTGGAGACGGTTCCAGTGCCGAAAGCGCGTGGATCCTGCCCAACTTGACCAGGGACATCAAGACCATAACAACCACCCAAGACCAGACCATCTGCAAGCGTTGGGGTGTGGATGAAGAGGGGAATGCCGTCTGCATTAGTTGGCAGACGATTCCGGGCACTACCACGGAGACAACCACTGCAGCGGCTTACGCTGGTGTCGCAACCGGGTACGATGGTCGAGGGAGGGTGAACCTCACCCAGGATGCGAACAAGGTCCAGACCACGACTGAATTTTTCGGACCTGGCACGCTTCCGCCTGGAATCACGACGTACGTTGGGCCTGTGCGCCGGGTGACCATTGGACCCGGGACAACTTCTGTCCAGGTGAAGTGGCTGGAGTCGGACGCCACGGGTCGCCTGGTCCGCCTGATTACTCCGGTGTCCAGGTATACAGATCCCTTGAACCCTGGGACCCGGACGGTCCAAAACCTGAAAACCGAATACCGTTATGACGGTGGGAACAGGATCAAGGAGGTCAGGCAGATCGACGAGGCCAACAGAACCCAGATCCGCTCGTGGGGATACAACCGATTGGGGTGGCTGGACAATCTCGTTCAACCGGAGAGTGGAACGACTTCCTACGGGGCGTTCACGGTCGCCGGCAAGCCCACGACGACCAATTACAACGGGCGCACAGTTCAGATGACCCCCGACTGGATGGGGCGACCGACGTCCGTCACTTCAACCGATGGGACGGTCAACCAGGCGTTCTTGTACGACACGGCCCTGAATGGCAAGGGACAACTCTCGTCTAGTACGGATGGCGGTGTGACAACCACCTATAGGTACGGGGGGCTGGGTAAGCGCCTCGATGCATTGACAACCAAGGCCATGGTGCAGGGCGTTCTTGAAACCTTCAACCAGACCTTTGCCTACGACTCCTATGGGAGCCGAACTGGGGGAAGCACGAGCCATGGCGGCTGGACCCAGTCGTACCACCCCCTGACAGGCCTTCCGAATGTGCTCAGTTATGGAGCCCAGGCCATCGCGAGCACCCCATGGGTTTTCTATGACCCCACAAGTTGGGCTGTGAAATCCATCGCCTACGGGAACGGAGCGGCCAGTAGTTTCGAATACGACCCCGATCAGGCCCGCCTAAAGGGAATGAAACACCTGGATGGCCAAACGGCCACTCAGGCAGATTGGCTATACAATTACGATGAGGTGGGTAACCTCACTCGTGAATTCGACAAGCAGCGCCCCGATGGCGCCGGGTCCTATGCCTTCGACCAATATGCCTATGACGAGCTCAATCGGTTGATCTCGGCGGTAATCCAATCCCCCACCTACGGCGAGCAGCTCCAACAGTTCGACTACGACGCCTTTGGAAACCGAGTCTCCAGCAATATTCAACGCGTTACAGGTTGGAGTGGGGCGAAGGGGGCATCCACGGCCTTCCTGGCGCCCTCCACGCTCTTGAACCCTGGCAACTCAGTTGTGGTGAACGCAGCCTTCACCCAGGGGAGCACCGCCCTGCTCCAGAATCGCCTCCCGGCCACCACCTCAGCTGGACTGCCCACCGGGGCGGTCTATGATGCTCAGGGGAACCTAACCAAGGTCTTTGAAAAGCCAACCAGCGTGAACCCGGTGCTCCTCACCATGGCCTACGATGCCCTGGGCCGGGTGCTCAGCGTGTCCAGCACCAGGACCGGCCTCACGGAGACCTACCAGTATTCCGCCGAGGGGCTTCGCACCCTGATCCAGGAATACAGCGGGACCACCCTTCAGAAAACTCGGGTGAACCTCTATAACGATGCCCGGCAGGTGGTTTCCCAGTGGGAGAAGACCGCCTCAGGCAGCCTCACCTGGAAGCGGGACATCCTGTACCTGGGAACCCGGGAGGCAGCCGAGATCGACGCCAATGGCATGCATGTCACCCAAGTGGACCATCTTGGGAGTCCACGCGTCGTGACCGGTCCAACAGGTACGGTGGAGTCCCGCCAGAAATACCTGCCCTACGGCGAGCTCTTGGAGCAGTCCGGCACCTTCAAGAGTGCTAAGGGCTACACAAATCATGAGCAGACGGATTCTTCGGGGCTGATCTACATGCAGGCTCGCTTCTACGTGCCATGGTTTGGACGATTCGCCAGCCCAGACCCGGCACGGGATCAGCATTTTGAGCACACTCAAAGCTGGAACATCTATAGCTACGTGCGGAACAGCCCTGTCATGAGCACCGATCCAACGGGAATGATCATGCTGAATGAGGGAACACGATCAAACAGCGCCACTGGGAACTTTGCCGCGAAAGCAAATAATGAAGCCGAAGAGGCGGCAAGGAAAAAGCGGGAGGAAGAAAGGAAGAAGAAGGAGGCGCAAACAGAAAGTTGTACTGACGGTAAGAACAAAAAACCTGCGGGGGCGATGCCGCTAAAACCAAGATACGACAAGGAACGATTCCTGAATGAAGGCGTGCATGTAGCGCCGCAAACTTCACAGCCTAAGCCGCAAACAAAGCAGGGGCTATACCCTGTGTATGTCTGGGACAACACACGCGCATTAATTCCGCATACATTCATTCAGACGCCCAATAAGACAAAAGGCTTCTATCCTAAAGCATCCTGGCATTATGCTGCGGCATTTGTTGCGACTCCTGGTGAGGTCAGGGATGATTCAGATCATCCTCGTAACGCAGATCCGACTTATGCTTTTTGGGTTGATGCTACAACCTTGTCCCATGTTGAGCAGGGAATGGAATGGAGCCCAACTGTTTACACCTTAAACAATGGCTTCTGGAGTCGTTCCTATAACTGCACGGGATGGGCAAATACTGTGTTATCGAATGCTGGATTAACTGCCGGTTGGCGCGGTGTAGGAGCGAATCCATGGACAAACTGAAGTGGGTCTGTATTTCCGGCGCTGCGATTGGCTTATTGCTTCTACTGGTATGCCTGATGAGGATGGGGGTCAAGCCCGAATCAAGGAAATGGTATGGAATCCTATATGCGTCGGACTATTTCCCGCCCTTGAATGGTTTCCCGGATGCGAAGGATGCCGACGAGCGTACCCTGATTTGTAGAAGGTTGGAAAAAAAGTATCAATTTGAAATGTCCACTCTTCATCCTGACCACAAAGCATTTTATGGGCTTCCGGGAAGCAAGTATACTTTGATCACTGTGTATGGAATTTCTAATCCTATTGAGCAACAACGACTTGTTGACGTGGCTAGGGGGGTTCGGCAGGACGTAAATGCTCGATCTTTTGTCATTGAGTTTTATGCCAAGGAAACCGGTCCGTCTCCACGAGACCAGTTTTTGCGAAAGGTCCGCATTGATTAGGCGCAAACATTCGAGCCCAAGGATCTGAAGGTAAGTGATCTGGGTAAGAAGTTCATCGCAGACAATGAAGGCGGTGATAGGAGCAAGGTCTACCCGGACAGCAGCAAGGACAAAAACCCAACAGCAGGCGTTGGTCACAAGCTGACCGAAGAAGAGAAGAAGAAATATCCGGTTGGAACCGAAGTCCCGGCTACGGTCAGAACAGCTTGGCTAGATGCCGACCTGAAAGATTCAGTCGGGGCTGTTCAGAGGCTGGTCAAGGTAAAACTGACGCAGACGCAGTTCGACGCACTTGTCGATTTCACATACAACGTCGGTCACGGTTTCTTGAGAGTTCGCAACTCCTAAAGAGTATTAATTCCGGCAAGGCAACCGCTGATAACATTAAAGATGGATTCCGTGGTTGGCTTAAGGGTGGAAAGGGAATTCCGGGGCGAAGGGATCGAGAAACAGACCTCTATAACAACGGCACATACCCATGAGAGGTCCCCGTCATGAGGAATGTATTCGTGTTGAGGGTGAGATTGATTGAGGAGGTTCTATGAGGCTGGTTCCAAGCTTGGTCACGGTTATGGTGGCTGTGGGTTCGACTGGTGGTTTCTGCCAGCAACCAAGCGCTAACCCATGCGACAACCCAAAGACAACGTTAGAAATGAGGGAGTGCGCTGCGTTCAAGCTTAAGAATGCAGAGAAGGACCTAGATCAGGTCTGCTCCACCCTGCTTTCTAAGTTGTCGGATGAAGCACATAAGAAGTCATTTAAAGCGTCCCAGGAGGCATGGCAGAAGTGTCGTGACGCCGAGGCAGAGTTTGAAGGTTACTTCTACAACGGCGGGACAATTCAGCTTCAAATCAAGTTGGACTGTATGACCAGAATGACCCAAGCGCGTGTAAAGGAGCTTCGCCAGCTTCTGAAAGACGAGTTCGACCACTGATCAATCCCCCGAAGAGCCCCCCTAACTTCGGGGGCTTTTCGTGGTCACGCCCGTGCATGCGTTCCTCCAAGCATGGGCTATCTTGAGTGCCGTTGGTTACTTTCTCCACCTACTTCAACGCGAAGGCAATCTGCTCCTCGCTGAACCGACTTTTCCTCATGGCTCCTCCTTTGCTTCTGAAATCGCCTCAAGGCGTCTCCAGCGGTACACTCATGGCAGTTCTTTGAAATAGGCAATCCAGCCTCCTGGTGTGCCCCAGTACCGTAAGGACGCCTCCAGGCGAGCCATATGCAGGCTCGCTTCTACGTGCCCTGGTTTGGACGATTCGCCAGCCCCGATCCGGCTCGGGATCAGCATTTTGAGCACACCCAGAGCTGGAATATTTATAGCTACGTCAGGAACAGCCCTG
>NZ_JBATQW010000052.1:0-1654 GCF_049292215.1 Geothrix sp.
GGCCAGGGCAGGGTCTGGGCCCAGCCGCCAACGGCCTCCGTGGCCTCCCAGACCTCGACCGCCTGCCCCCGCCGTTGCAGGTGCCAGGCCGCCAGCAGGCCGGAGATGCCGCCGCCGAGGACGAGGATGCGCGTCATGCCCCGGCACCCCGGGTTGGCCTCACCGCCCCTTCCACAGGTCGAAGGGTCGCGTTCCGAGCAGGAAGCTGATGTGCCGGTAGTCCTGGACGGCGCCCGTGGTGACGTCCCGCGCGTGGGTGCGGCCCCCGGCCACTTCGATGTAGAGGCTCTTCAGGGCGCCGCGGAGGACCACCCCGTAGCCCTGCATGCGCAGCCCCTGGGTCAGGTGGCGGTAGTCCTGGGCGAGCCAGGCATGGTCCAGGCGGGGAACGGCCTGGATGGCGACCCCGAAGAGGGTGACGAGGGTGAAGGGCAGGCCAACGCGGAGGATGCCGAAGTTGGGGGTCAGGTAGGAGGCGCTGTGGGTGCCGATCAGGGAGTCCGAGCCGCCGACCACGAACCAGCGCTCTAGGGGCGCATCCCGCTGGCCGGCCACCTCCAGGTCCAGGTCGAGGCCGACAGGGATCTGCCGGGCTTCCTCCTGGGACCAGAGGCGGCGCACCCGGAAGTAGCCGCTGTGGTAGGCGGGGCCGGGGTCCGGGCGGAACGCCTGCGTCCAGGAAGCCCGGAATACCGTGCCGCGCATGGGCAGGGTGTGGGAATCCACGGAATCCCACTCCGCCGCCAGCCGCCCGAACCCGGCGTGGTCCACGGGCAGATCGACGCCGGCCAGCACCATGCTGCCATGGAGGCGCCCCACATCCAGCTGCAGCAGGCCGCGATCCTCCCGGCCGAAGCGGACCTGGGTCCGGAGGGCCACGTCGTCCTTCTCCAGCCGGGTCAGCGGGGTCGGCGGGTCGGTCAGGATCCACTGCTTCTGTAGGCTGCCGACGAGGCCGATGGCGACGCTGGGCAGCGCGCTGAAGACGCCCATGAGCTGGCCCTGGAAGCGGCTCTGGAGGTTGTTGACGGCGGCGTGGAGGGACAGCGGCGAGCCGGAGCCCAGGAAGTTCGGCGCGAAGAGGTCGAGGGCGAAGTGGGGTCCCCAGCTGCTCTCATAGGCCAGGTGCGGGGAGAGCACGATGTTCGGGGCCCGCTCTGGATCCATGGCCAGGACCAAGGCTCCCTCCTCCTGGCGGAGTTCCGGCTTGAGCCGGGTCACGCCCAGGCGGATGGCCGCCCGCTGGAGGCTCTCCTCGAGCACATCCGTCCGCACCGGCTTGCCCTGGATGGGGGCCAGGAAGCGGGCCAGGGGCTCCTGGAGGGCCGGGTCCTGGCTGCGGATGGCACTGACCCGGGGCTCGCGCACCCGCAGGCGCAGAGTACCGTCCGGCGAGAAGCCGCTGCCGCGCAGGTCGAGGATGGGGGCCTGCCGCAGGATCGCCTCCACCAGCAGGTCCTCCAGGGCCCGGCTCCAGCTGCCCTCGTGGAAGGGCCGTCCCTCGGCGAGGTTGAACTTGTCCTGCAGGGCCCTGCGAACCTTGACTCGTGCTTCGGCCGGCCAGTCGGTGGGCAGGTCCAGGTCGAGTCGGGCGATGGTCTGCGCGGGGCGCAGCAGGAGGCGGGCCCGGCCCTCCGGCGTGGCGGGCAGTTGC
>NZ_JBATQW010000053.1:0-26748 GCF_049292215.1 Geothrix sp.
GCCGGCCTTTGAACAGTCCATCCAGCAGCAGCAGCGGAAACAGCAGGGCCATGACGGGTTCCAGCCAGCCGCCCAGGGCACCGGGAAAGCGGAAGGCCAGCACGAAGAGCACGGCCAGGACCAGGGAGCTGAAGGAACTGAGGAGCCAGCCTGTTCTCAAACCGGATACCTCCGCGCCGTCTCGAAGCAGGCGATGCCCGCGGCCACGGCCGCGTTCAGGCTCTCCACGCCCTGGATGGGGATGGCCAGGCGCTGGATGCCTTCGGGTAGGTCCACGCCCTGCCAGCCATGTCCCTCGTTGCCCACCAGGAGGCGCAGGGGCTCTGACAAGTCGGCATCGGCCATGGGGGTGGCGCCAAGGCCACCGTCCAGGGCGAACCAGCGACCTGGGTCCAGGGCCAGCGCCTCGACCCGGCGCAGGGGCAGGAGGAAGGCGGCGCCCATGCTGCCCCTCAGGGCCTTGGGGTGGAAGGGGTCGGCGCAGCCGGGACCCAGGAGCGCCTCCTGGAAGCCGAAGGCGGCGGCGCTGCGCAGGATGGCGCCGAGATTGCCGGGGTCCTGGATGCCCCAGGCACCGATGACCCGCGAGGCCAGCGGCGCAGTGGGCTCAGGGCCGAGTTCCACCAGCAGAGCATGCTCCGGCGGGCTGCCCGCATCAGCCAGCTCACGCATCAGGGCCTCGCCGAGCACCAAGGTCTCCACCCCCAGGACCGCCTCCAATGGATGGGGACCGGTCTGCTCCAGGCGCAGCCAGAGGGCAGGTTGCAGGCGCTTTCCGGCCGTGGTGTGTCGGGCCTCGGCCCAGGCCTCGATGAGCTTATCTCCTAGCAGCAAGGTGACCTCGCGCCGCAAGCCGCCCTTCTTCAGGCGCTGCTGCAGCGCCTGGAAGCGCGGGTTGGCCTTGCTGGTCAGGAGGGGCACGGGACAGCCTCTGCGGGGTTCAGGGGAGAGGAGCCGCGGGGCGGGAGTTGGCCGCGACCCAGGCGTCGATGACCTTGAGGATAGTTGGCATGGCCTGCTTCGTGGCATCGATGCCCGCCTGCATGCAGCGTTTTTTCTGCGTGAAGTCGAGCATCCCCACGTCGCCGATGCCAGCGGGCGTGATGAGGACGTCGGCGGCCTTCTTGGACTGCTCCACGTTGAGGGCGAACATGATGTTCGTGGCCTGCAGGCTGACGCCCAGCAGATTGGTGATGTTCGGATTGCCGAGGTTGCTGCTGATGTCCACGGCGATCACGAGGTCTGCGCCCTTGGCCTTGGCCACCGAGATGGGGATGTTGTCCACCACACCGCCATCCACCAGGATCTTGCCCTGGTGTTGGACCGGCTGGAACACGCCCGGAATGGCCGCGCTCGCGCGGATGGCGCGGGCCACGGAGCCCTTGTCTAGCACCACCTTGTAGCCCCAGTTGAGGTCGGCGGCCACGGCGGCGAAGGGGATCTTCATCTGTTCGATGTTGGTGGTCTTGATGTGCCCCTTCACCCAGGCCTCGAGCTTGTCTCCCTTCGCGAACCCCATGCCGGTCACGGCGTTCAGCACCCCGAAATCGAAGATGTCCTCCTTCTCCAACTGGAAGGCGGTCCATTCCAGGTCGAAGCTGTTGACGTCGGAGGCGTAGATCGCTCCGATGAGGCTGCCGACGCTGGTGCCGATCACCATGTCGATGGGGATCTTCTCCTGCTCCAGCGCCCGGATGACCCCCACATGGGCGAAGCCGCGCGCCGCGCCGCCCCCCAGCACAAGGGCGATCTTCGGTTTCGGAGGAGGCCCCTGGGGCACCTGGATGACGGGTCTCGGGGGAATGACAACCGGGGTCGTGGTCTGACAGGCAAATAACAGGGCCACTCCTGCCACGGCCAGGACCTTTACCAAACGCATGGGGGTTCCTCCAGAGATTCAGGTGCGGACGCTCACAGGTGGAATCCAGCCCGGGGGTGGCGCGGGGGCGGTGCTGTCCGGGCCGGATTCGGTATTAGACTATCCGCTACATTCGGCCTTGTTCTTATCCCGCCGTGCCTTTTCAGGAGCACCGATGCAACCTTTTGTCCCCTCCGACCAGAACCTGAGGGAGTTCTCCCTACGGGCGGTGCTCATCGGCCTCGTCATGGCCGTGGTGCTCGGCTCCGCCAATGCCTATCTCGGGTTGAAGGCGGGCATGACCATCGCCGCCACCTACCCGGCTGCGGTCATCGGCATGGCCCTCATCAAGCTCATGAGGGGCACCATCCTGGAAGAGAACATGGCCCGAACCGTGGGTAGCATTGGCGAGTCCGTGGCCGCCGGCGCCATCTTCACCATCCCCGCCTTCGTGATCAGCGGCATCTGGCCCCGCTTCTTCACGGCCGGCAACTACGTCACCAGCTCGTTGATCATGTTCGCCGGCGGTGTGCTTGGCATCATGTTTGTCGCGCTTCTGCGCCGCGTCATGGTCGAGGACGCCGAGCTGCCCTACCCCGAGAGCGTGGCCGCCGCCGAGATCCACAAGGCGGGTGCCCGTGGCGGCAGCGGCACCAAGTTCCTGTTCGGCGCCATGGGCCTCGGCGCCTCGATCCAGGCCCTCGTGCAGCTGTCGCTGTTCGCCAGCGCCTGGGAGAAGTTCGTTCACTTCAAGACCTCGGCCATCAACTTGGCCGGTGCCTGGAAGGCCAAGGTCGCGGGCGGCATGCTGCTCAGCTCGCCCGGCATCAGTCCCGCCTACATGGGTGTGGGCTACATCATTGGTCCCAAGCTCGGCGCCCTGAACTTCTCCGGCGGCATCATCGCCTGGGGTCTCCTGGTCCCGATCATCACCTACTTCCTGGCCCCTGGCGTGTTGCCTGAAGCTGCCCCGGAAGGCGACTGGATCGCCCTCTCTTACTCGGTGTGGAAGTTCATCGTCCGTCCCATCGCCATCGGCGGCATGCTCGTGGGCGCCGGGTTCACCCTCTTCAAGATGCGCAAGAGCCTGGCCACGGGCCTCACCCGCTCCGTCTCCGACGTGAGGAAGGCCGCTTCCGGCGATCACGTGGTGGACCGTGTCAACAAGGATCTGCCCTTCACCTATGTCCTCGGCGGCATCGGCTTCGCCGCCGCTGTCACCTTCCTCGTCACTTGGCAGATCTTCCACGTGGGCGCCCTCGTCTCCTTCGTGGCCGCCCTGGTGATGGTCATCCTCGGCTTCTTCTTCGCTGCCATCAGCGGCTACCTCGTCGGCATCATGGGCTCGAGCAACAACCCGATCTCGGGCCTGACCCTCACCGCCCTCGTCCTGACCGCCCTGGTCATGGTCATCCTTGGCGTCAAGGGCCAGGAAGGTGTGGCTGCTGTGCTCGGCGTCGCCGCCATCGTGTGTGTGAGTGCGGCCGTCGCGGGCGAAATGCTGCAGGACCTCAAGGCCGGCCACATCCTGGGCGGCACCCCGTGGCGCATGGAGATGGGCGACCTGCTCGGCGTGGCCCTGGCCTCCGTCGTGCTGTTCATCCCCCTCATGGTGCTGCACGAGGGCGACATCACCGCCCAGGGCACGAAGCGCATTGCTGAGCTGACCGCCCAGCAGGTGCAGGTCGTCACTGCCCCCGATGGCAAGACCTACACGCTGGATCAGGTGAAGCAGCTGCCCGCCGACCAGAAGAAGGCCGTCCTCTCCCTGGATGCCGGCTTCGGCTCCAAGCAGCTGGCCGCCCCCCAAGCGGGCCTCATGGCCCTGTTGAGTCGCGGCATCGTGGAAGGCAAGATGGCCTGGCCGCTGATCATCGTCGGCATGATGATGGGCTTCGCGTTCATCCTCATGCAGGTGAAGAGCCCCATGCTGGTCTCGGTGGGCATGTATCTGCCACTGGAGACGACCTTCGCCATCTTCCTCGGCGGACTTATCAAGGGCACCGTGGAGATGTTCGCCGCCAAGCGGGGCCTGAACGAGGCCCAGAAGGTGCGTGTCGAGAACAACGGCGTGCTGTTGGCCGCCGGCCTGATCGCCGGTGAGGCCCTGGTGGGCCTGCTCTTCGCATCGTTTGCCTTCTTCGAGGTGAAGTACAAGATCTTCGCCAACCCCGGCATGTTCTGGATCAGCCTGCTGATCCTGGCGGGCATCGCGGTCTACCTCGTCCGAGTGCCCCTGGCCAACGCCGGCGAAGCCGACGAGCCCGCGCCCCCCAGCGCCAATTTCTAGGTTGGGTTGAACCGAAACGGGGCGCGGGCAACCGCGCCCCGTTCTTATCAGGTGGACCATGAACGCATTTCCGGACGACGCCTTTCTGGCCGCAGTGCCCATTCAGGACCTTGCCTGGGAGTCCGGCGAGGGCGGCACCGTGGTCCTGATCCGCCCCAAGATCCTGTCCAGGCGCTGGCTATGGCTGCTCCGCATGATGAAGAAGCCCAACTACCGAGTGAAACTGGATGCCCGAGGAACCGCCGTCTGGCAGGCCTGCGATGGGGTCCGCACGGTGGGCCAGGTGGCTGAGCTCGTCGGCCGGGCCTTTCCCGAGGAAGCCGATACAACCACCCGGACCGCCCTGTTCATCCGGGAGCTGGCGAAGGGGGGATTTCTAAGACTTTGCTCGCCTCACTAAGGCGTTTGAGCTTGTTTGGTGTATACGTTGAGTATATACTAACTACGGAGGGCCCATGCGTGCACCCAAATCGGAACTCCTGGAACTGACCGTTTTCAAATCAGGCAACTCGGCTGCATTGCGTCTTCCCAAGGCCCTCGGCTTCGAACCGGGCGAGCGTGTCGTGGCCTACCAGGATGGTGAGGCTCTGGTTCTGAAGCATGCCGACGCCATGGGTTGGCCGATCGGCTACTTCGATAGCTGGGACATTTCTACGATCGAGCTCCCTGAGCGATCCCCTGCGGGGAGCCAGGAATCCAGGAGGGACCGGCTGTTTGGCGAAAAGGGAAGCCTCTGATGAAGCGCTTCCTCTTGGACTCCAATGTTTGTATCGCCTGTCTTCGCCGCAAGCCATGGGCACTCAAGGCTCTTGCGGGTGTTTCCCGAGCCTCGGTCGCGGTCTCACCGCTCACGGTTGGAGAACTGGTTATCGGTGCCCATCTCTCTGAGGATCCAAATCGTGAGTTGAGCAAGGTTGAGGAATTTTTACGGCCCATCCAAGTCCTGCCCTTTGGTCGAGAGGAGGCCTACCAGTGGGCGGCCCTTGATGCGCAGCTGCGCAGGCTGGGGAACCGCATCGAGACCGAAGACGCCATGATTGCTGCGACCGCCTTAGCCCATGAAATGATCTTGGTCACTGGGAACACGAAGCACTTTAACCGCGTCAAAGGATTGAAGGTCGTGGACTGGGAACACCATCCGCCAAAGGGGGGATCAGGTTCCTGATCCCCATTGAGAGTGAAGTGACAATGTTTCTGTTCCAATCGACCGCTATCCTGATCCCGTGGAGGCACGACCCATGGCCAGGCAGGTGAAGGAAGACGGCCAGGTCCTCACCCGCAAACGCGCAAAGCTGCGGGAGCCGGGGATGTGGAAGGTCCTGCTCCACAACGATGACTACACCACCCAGGAATTCGTGGTCTGGTTGCTGAAGACAGTCTTCCGGAAGCCGGAAGCAGAGGCCACGGTGATCATGCTGGCGGTGCACAAGGCCGGTGTGGGCGTGGCCGGCATCTACACCCGTGATGTCGCCGAGACCCGGGCCGAGCGGGGGCGCCAGCTGGCGGAGCGGGACGGTTTTCCCCTCCTGCTCACGGTGGAGGAGCACGATGCCTGACTCACCGCAGATCACCCCCGAGCTGAACCAGGGCTTTCAGCGGGCCTTCGAGCTGGCCAAGGCCCGGCGCCACGAGGATGTGGCCCTGGAACACCTGCTTCTGGCCCTGCTCGACGATGCCCATGCCGCCAGGGCCCTGAAGGGCTGCGGCGTGAACCTGGACAGCCTGCGGGCTGACCTGGAAGCCATCCTGGACAAGTCCTTCGAGACGGTCCCGGAAGGTGAGGCCTTCCAGCCCCACAGCACGCTCGGCTTCGTCCGGGTGGTGGAGCGGGCCCTCATCCACGCCTTCAGTTCGGGGCGCAAGGATCTGCGCGGGGGCGAGCTGCTGCCGCCCTTCCTCGAGGAGGAAGCCAGCCATGCCCGCCAGGTGCTGGAGCACCACGGCGTGAAGCGACTCACCCTGCTGAAGGCGTTGAGCCACGGCCCCACGGCCGGGAAAGGCGTACCCAAGGCTCCGGCGAAGAAGCAGGACGCTGGAGAGGGGGAAGAGGCCACGGTGGCCGAGAACCCCCTGGAGGCCTACGCCATGGATTTAGTGGCCCGGGCGGCGGCCGGGCGGCTGGATCCCCTGGTGGGCCGGGACGCCGAGATCACCCGCATGGCCCAAGTGCTTTGCCGACGTCGCAAGAACAACCCCCTGCTGGTGGGCGATCCCGGCGTTGGCAAGACCGCCATTGTGGAGGGCCTGGCCCGGCGCATCCATGAAGGCTCAGTGCCCGACCCGCTCAAGTCCGCCCGGATCTACGCCCTGGACCTGGGGGCCCTGCTGGCGGGCAGCCGCTACCGGGGCGACTTCGAGGAACGCCTTAAGGCGGTGTTGAAGGCTCTCGGCGAGCAGCCGGGCGCCATCCTCTTCGTAGATGAGATGCACACCCTGGTGGGGGCGGGCGCCACCAGCGGCGGTGCCATGGATGCGGCCAACCTGCTGAAGCCTGCGCTGGCCTCCGGCGAGCTGCGCTGCATCGGCGCCACCACCTTCCAGGACCTGAAGGGCTCCCTCGACCGGGACCGGGCCCTCTCCCGGCGCTTTCAGGTGGTGGAGGTGAGCGAGCCCTCCACCGAGGACGCGCTTGCCGTCTTGCAGGGACTGAAGTCCGCCTACGAGAAGCACCACGGCGTGGCCTACTCGCCGGAGGGACTGGAAGCCGCCGTACGGCTGGCCGCCAAGCACCTGCCGGACCGCAAGCTGCCGGACAGCGCCTTGGACGTGGTGGACGAGGCGGGCGCCGCCCAGAAGCTGCTGCCGAAGAAGGAGCGCGTGAAGAAGGTCGGCCCCGCGGAGATCGAGGCCGTCATCGCCCGCATGGCGCGGGTGCCGGTGGCATCCGTCAGCGCGGATGACCGCGAAGCCCTGGCTCACCTGGAGACCGCGCTCCAGGCACAGATCTTCGGCCAGGACCCCGCCTGCGAGGCCGTGGCCAGTGCCATCAAGCTGGCCCGCTCGGGCCTGCGCGATCCCCTGAAGCCCATGGGCTGCTTCCTCTTCGCGGGGCCTACTGGGGTGGGCAAGACCGAACTCTCCAAGCAGCTGGCCAAGGCCCTCGGCATCGCCTTCCTGCGCTTCGACATGAGCGAATACCAGGAGAAGCACGCCGTCGCCCGGCTCATCGGCGCGCCGCCCGGCTATGTGGGCTATGAGGAGGGCGGCCTGCTCACGGACGCCGTCCGCAAGCAGCCCCATGCCGTGCTCCTGCTCGACGAGTTGGAGAAGGCCCATCCCGACCTCTTTGGCGTGCTCCTGCAGGTCATGGACCACGCCTCCCTTACGGACAGCCATGGTCGCAGCGCGGACTTCCGGCATACCGTCATCGTCATGACCACCAATGTGGGCGCCCGGGAGCTGTCGGCCCGGCAGGTGGGTTTCGCGGACGCCGGCGGTCGGCGCTCGGCCACCGGCACCATTGAGAAGGCCTTCAGCCCGGAGTTCCGCAACCGCCTGGACGCCATCCTCCAGTTCGCCCCCCTGGGCCGAAAGGAAATGGAGCGTGTGGCCGACAAGCACCTGCGCGAGCTGGAGACCCAGCTGGCCGAGAAGGCCGTCACCCTCACCTGCACGCCCAAGGCCCGGGCCTGGTTGGCGGAGAAGGGCTACGACCCCGCCTTCGGGGCCCGACCCATGGCCCGCCTCATCGAGAAGGAGTTGCGCCGCCCCCTGGCGGAGGCGCTGCTCTTCGGGCCCCTGGCCAAGGGCGGCAGGGCCAAGGTGGACCTCAAGGGCGACCGGCTGTGCCTGTCTTTCGGCTGACCGAGAAGCTGGTCTTCCCGGACCCGGAGCTGGCCGAGGATGGCCTCCTGGCCATCGGCGGGGACCTTTGTGTGGAGCGGCTCCTGCTGGCCTACCGCAAAGGCATCTTCCCCTGGTTCGGTGAGGGGGATCCCCTCCTTTGGTGGTCGCCGCCCGAGCGCGCCGTGCTTCGGCCGGGCCACCTCCACCTGTCGGAACGAACCCGCCGCAGTCTGCGCCAGCGACCGTTCGAGATCCGCTTCGATACGGCCTTCGAAGAGGTCCTGGCCCATTGTTCCCAAGTGCCCCGCCCAGGCCAGGATGGCACCTGGATCACGGCGGAGATGCGTTCGGCCTACCTGGACCTGCACCGGGCGGGGTACGCGCACAGCGTTGAGGCCTGGAGGGACGGCGAGCTGCGGGGTGGGCTCTACGGGGTCTCTCTTGGCGGGGCTTTTTTCGGGGAGAGCATGTTCAGCCTTGAGGCCGAAGCCAGCCGGGCCGCCCTGGCAGCCCTCGAAATACGGCTTGCGGCCTGGGGCTTCACCCTGCTGGACGGCCAACTTCCCCATGAGGGTCTGGTCGGCTACGGCTTCCAGAGGGTGCCGAGGCCGCTCTTCCTGCTGGAGCTCGCCCTGGCGCTCAAAGCGGGGGACCGCAAGGGGGACTGGTCAGTTCAGTAGGGAGTTCCAGCCGGGGCGTGGCTATCATTCCCACAGGCCACCACCGAGGACTCCCATGCAGACGATCTCGGAATCGCGACTTTCCCCACGGCACACCATTGCGCTGGTGATGGCCGGAGGGCGTGGCAAGCGCCTGATGGACCTCACGGACCACTACTCCAAGCCGGGCCTCGATTTCGGCGGCAAGTACCGCATCATCGACTTCACCCTGTCGAACTGCGTGAACTCGGGCTTCCGGCGGATCATGGTGCTCACGCAGTACAACTCGCACAAGCTGCTCGAGCACCTCCAGTTCGGCTGGACCTTTCTGCCCGGCAAGCTGAACGAGTACGTCCACGTGCTGCCCGCCCAGCAGAGCTTCGACAAGAACGCCTGGTACAGCGGCACGGCGGATGCGGTGTACCAGAATCTGGGCAACATCCAGTCGGCCAACCCGAAGAACGTGCTGATCCTCGCCGGCGACCACATCTACCGCATGGACTACAAGGTGTTCCTGCGGGACCACCTCGAGAACCAGGCGGACATGACCATCGCCTGCCTGGAGGTGCCCCGGGACGCCGCGCGTGGCTTCGGAATCGCCCACGTGGATGAGCAGGACCGCATCGTGTCCTTCGTGGAGAAGCCGGAGGATCCCCCGGCGATCCCGGGCAAGCCCGACAAGGCCTTCGCCTCCATGGGCATCTACCTTTTCCGGGCGGAGTTCCTGTACGAGCAGCTGCTCCTGGACGCGGCAGATCCCAACTCGGGCCATGACTTCGGCAAGGACATCATCCCCAGGATCGTGGGCGAGGCCCGGGTCTTCGCCCATCGCTTCGAGAGCAGCTGCATCCCGAATGCCGGACACCCGGAGCCCTACTGGCGGGACGTGGGCAGCGTGGATTCCTATTGGGAGGCCAACATGGACCTCACCAACGTGCTGCCGGCGCTAAACCTCTATGACGAGGCCTGGCCCATCACCACCCACCAGGAGCAGCTGCCGCCTGCGAAGTTCGTCCACGCGGGAGAGATGCGCAATGGTGTGGCGCTCTCCAGCCTCGTGTCGGGCGCCTGTGTAATCTCCGGCGCCCACGTGCACCACTCCCTGCTATCCAGTCGGGTATTCGTCCACTCCCACGCCCGGCTGGACGGCGCCATGATCCTGCCCAACTGCGACATCGGCCGCCATGCCCGGCTGCGCCGCTGCATCGTCGCCCGGGACTGCCGGATCCCGGAAGGACTGGTCGTGGGCGAGGATCCGGAAGAGGACAGCCGGCGCTTCTACCGCACGGATGCAGGCGTTACGCTGATCTCCCAGCGGATGCTGGATCAGCTGGAGCGCTAGCCTTTTGAAAATTCTGTTTGTTGCCTCTGAGCTGTTCCCCTACGTCAAGACCGGCGGCTTGGGTGATGTCATGGCTGCCCTGCCCAGGGCCATGCGCGCCCTGGGTGCCGAGGTCCGCCTCCTTCTCCCCGCCTACCCGGCCGTCCTGGAGGCGGTCGAGCTGCAGGGAGAGGTCACCGTCCTGCCGGACCTCATGGGGGGAGGACCCGCCCGCCTCCTGCGGGCCGAAGCTCCGGGCCTGCCCCTCTACCTGCTGGACCAGCCCGCCTACTTCGAGCGGCCCGGCGGCCCCTATGGACAGCCAGAGGATCTGGCTCAGCGGTTCGCCGCCCTGGCCTGGGCCGCAGCGCACCTGGGCCGCGTGGGCGACGTTGCCGGCTGGCGACCGGAGGTGCTCCATGGGCACGACTGGCACACGGGCCTGATGCCCGCCTATGTGGCCTACGGCGAGGGCCCCCGACCTGCGACGGTGATGACCATCCACAACATCGCCTTCCAGGGACGCTTCTCCACGAAGCTGCTGAGCGATCTCTGGCTGCCCCGCCATGCCCTTACGCCCGAGGGCGTCGAGTTCCACGGCGACATCGGCTTCCTCAAGGCGGGTCTTCGCCTCGCGGACCGCATCACCACGGTGAGCCCCACCTATGCCCGCGAGATCCAGGTGGCCGGAGGCCATGGCCTGGAGGGCCTGCTGGCGCACCGGAGCCGGGACCTGCGCGGCATCCTCAACGGTGTGGACAGCACCGTATGGAACCCGGCCAGGGACTCCCATCTCGTCAGTCGTTACGATCTGAAGCACCCTGGCCGCCGAACGCCGAACCGGTCGGACTTCCAGCGCCGGATGGGCCTGCAGGAGGATCCGGACGCGCCCCTCTTCGCGGCCATCAGTCGCCTGGACCCGCTCAAGGGACTCGACCTCGTCCTGGACAACGTGGACCATCTCGTCCGCCAGGGCGGGCAACTGGCGGTCCTGGGAACCGGGGATCCCCATGCCGAGGGCGCCTTCCGCCAGGCGGCCCAGCGCCACCCGGGCCGGGTCGCTGTCTTCATTGGCTACGACGAGATCCTGGCCCACCGGGCCTTCGCGGCGGCGGATGTGATCCTGGTGCCGTCTCGCCAGGAACCCTGCGGGCTCACCCAGCTCTATGCCCAAGCCTACGGTGCCCTGCCTCTGGTCCGCCGGACGGGTGGACTGGCCGACACCGTGGTGGGGGCCACGCCAGAGACCCTGGCCGCCGACACCGCCACCGGCTTCCAGTTCGACTGGGCCACGGGCCTAGCCCTGGGTGAGGCGATCAACGATGCCCTGGCGCTGTTCCGAGATCCCGCCGCCTGGCGTCAGGTGCAGCGGCGTGGGATGGCCACGGAATTCGGCTGGGAAGGCCCGGCCCGCGCCTACCTCGAGCTCTATGCAACCATTCCACCCAAGGGGGACTGAGATGGACATCCACGCGCACTGGCAGAGCATCGCCGCCCATCCCATGGGCGGCTGGCGGCACGTGGCCGAGCCGACACTGCCTGGGCTGGATCCAACCAAACGCCTTCTCTGGTGCGGCATTGGCGGATCCTTGCTGCCCTCCGAAACCCTCATCCGGGCCTTCGGGGATGAGCGGGCCATCCGGAACTGGGTGCCCCTGGCCTCACCGGAACCCACCCCGGACTTCCGAATCCAGCCGGGGGACCAGCTGGTCCTGGCCTCCAAGAGCGGGAAGACCCTGGAACTCTGGACCTGGATCTCCCGGCTGCGGGCCCTGCCGGGCCATGGGGACCTGGCCGCGCCCATCCTCATCACTCAGGACGACGCCAACCCACTCGCCACCTGGGGGCGGGCCAACGGCTGCCGCATCCTGCCGATTCCCGTCGATGTGGGCGGGCGCTTCTCGGCCTTCACGCCCATCGGGACCCTGCCCCTGGCCTGGATGGGCCGGGACGCCGCCGCCTTCCTGCAAGGCGGGCGTGAGGTCGTTGCCGAGCTTGAGGCTGACCACGGCCCCTGGCGCGACCGCGTGGCCGCCACGGTGGATCTCCTACTGGACGCCCACCGGAAGGGCATCACCGAGTGGGTGCTGATGCCCTATGCCATGCGCCTCGACAACCTCTCGGCCTGGTGGGTGCAGCTGGTGGCCGAGTCCCTGGGCAAGGTGGCGAAGGATGGCACCCGCAAGGGCTACACGCCCATCCGCGCCGTGGGGCCAGTGGACCAGCACAGCCAGCTGCAGCGCTGGATGGCCGGGCCCCGGAACCTCGGGGTGATCGTGATGACCCTGGATGGGACGCCGGTCCCCGAGAAGCTGGACCCCCCACCGGGTTCCCCCTATCCGGGCCTGGCTGGGTTGCAGGGTGCCGAGATCCTGCGGGCCCAGGCCGAAGGCACCATGGGGGCCCTGGAAGCCGCTGGCGTGCCGGTGCTGCGCTGGCCCATGCCGGCCCTGTCCGAGCACGAAGTGGGCGCCTTCATGATGGCCTGGCAGGCGATCATCGGCATCCTGGGCATGGCGCTGGACCTCGATCCCTTCGACCAGCCCGAGGTGGAAGACGGTAAGAAGCGCACCTTCAAGCGCCTCGGCCTGGCCTGAGGCCGAACCAGATCAGAGATCGGTGATCAGGCCCTTGTCCCGCTCGAGGGCCTCCAGGGCCAAGGTCCGGTGCTCCTGGTAGGTCGTGTCGTTCAGCTGCAGGATGTCCATGGCCTCCCAGGTGGCCCCGGCCAGGGCATCTGGCATGCCGATGCCCACCTGTAGATCGAATGCCATCTGGTTTCCCAGGGCCACAAGAGCAACAAGGCGCTGGTGTTCCACCGCAGCCTGGAGAGGATCGTGGTGCCAGCGGGCGACGACCTCGATACCTTCCGAAAGGTTCCAGGACGCGAGCAGGGCCTCGCCCACCATGGCGTGGTCGAACCCGAAGGTGTCCAGCTCCATGCTGAGTCCGTCCCCACCATCCTCCTGGAGGTTTCGGAGCACCGTGCCATAGCTCTCGGGGAATTTCAGGAACATGACGCTTTTTCCGATGTCGTGCATCAGGCCGGCCAGGAAGACCTCCTCGGCGATCGGGAACCGCATGGCCTTGCTGAACGCGCTGCCGGTGAGGGCCGTGACCAGGGCATGCTCCCAGAGGATGCGCTCCTGCAGGCCCGCGGGACCACGCGTGAAGAGGTTCTTGACGCTGGAAGCCAGCACCACGCTGCGGGTGGTGGAGAAGCCCAGGGTGAGGATGGCCTGGGTCAGCGTGCTGACCTCCCGCATCCGGCCGAACATGGCGGAGTTGGCCACCTTGAGGATCTGTGAGGTGAGGGCTTGGTCCGTGCGGATCAGGTTCTGGAGCTGTTCGGTCGACGTGTCGGAATCCGCGGTGATCCGGATGACTCGGGTGGCCACCTGGGGCAGGGGCGGCAGCTCCCCCAGATTCTGGATGACTTCGTGTGGAGTCAGGGGCATGGCGGTGTCCGGGCTAGGGCCTCCTGCCCACCTCATCTTCACCCAGCGGTCTGGACATGAATTCGGTAGAGCCGATCAGGCCATGGTCAGCTGGAACAGGTGCGCAGCGCTGGCAGCCAAGTGCTCCATCAGGTCGATGCTCTGGGTCGTGAGTCGGCCCGGCCGTGGGTCGTTGCACTGGATCAGGCCGTAAGTCACATCGTCCCGGCGGATGGGGAAGAGCCCGACGGTTTCGTATCCATCATCACAGCAGCGGTTACGGGTCGACCCCAGGCAGCCCGCCTCAGGCGAGGCCAGCAGTTCGGTTGTGGAAGCGGTGATGAAACTGCCCCGGTCCGTAGAAAAGCGCTGGGTGCGCTCAAGCTGACAGGACAGCACCTTGCCGCAAAGGCAGGCCAGGAGCGGTTTGCGCTGGGAGTCCCTCTGGAGATGCCCGGCCTCGTCTGCGGCGCAAAGATCGCTCTCCAGGGAGATGAAGCCGGCCTTGAACCCCAGGTGGGCGGCGTAGGGGTAGCCCGGCCCTGACTTGAGCCGGACGGCCACGGCCTCGCAACCCGACAGGTGCTGGGCAAGGACCACCAGCTGGCGGGCGAGTTCCTTGGGTTCGGCCAGCGTGTTGGCCATCTGGAGCAGGTCGAGAAAGGCCCTGCGCTCCAGGTCCAGGCGCTTGGCATTGGATGGTGCATGGGCCGATCCGGCCATGGCCGCCGCTCCTTGGCACCCGTATCGGCTGGCCCGACCCTGGCGATAAGGAACGGCGATCATTCCCATGGAAAGATTCGACTGCTGCCTGGCTCGAGCCTAGGCGGGTGGCATCTGGCAGCTGCTGCCGACGGCGGCGGGCAGGTAGAGATGCTGGACATAGTCCTGCAGCATCCGGTCGGCGTTGAAGCGCCAGGCCAGGGTGCGGATCGACTGCTTCTGGCGCTCCACCCAGCAGCGGGGCACGCCGGCGGCATTGCGGTTCCCGTAGTAGAGGGGGACGACCTCCTCCTCCAGGAGCCGGAAGAGGTCCTCGGCGTCGCGCTCGTCCTGGATCGCCTGGTTGGCGTGGATCTCGCCGGTGCCGATGGCGAAGCCGTTCTCGCCGTCATAGGCCTCGGCCCACCAGCCATCCCGGACCGAGATGTGGAGGCCGCCATTGAGGACCACCTTCATGCCGCTGGTGCCGCAGGCTTCCAGCGGGCGCTGGGGATTGTTCAGCCAGGCATCGATGCCCTGGTAGATCATGCGGCCCACGTGGATGTTGTAGTTCTCGATGAAGAGGATGCGGTGGCGGAAGCGGGGGTCTTCCAGGAGCTTCGCGACCTTCTGGATGAGCCCCTTGCCGGTGTTGTCCGCCGGGTGCGCCCGCCCGGAGAAGATGAGGTTCACGGGCCGGTCGGGATCGTTCACCAGGCGGTCCAGGCGGTCCAGGTCCGTGAAGAGCAGGTCCGGCCGCTTGTAGGGCACGAAGCGGCGGGCGAAACCGATGGTGAGCGCGTCTGGATCCAGCGGCACTGGCTCGATCTCGGGCAGGCCGAGCCGGGCCCGCGTCTTGGCGTGCCGCTCCCGGACGAAGCGCATGGTGCGGGCCTTTAGCACCTGCTTGGTCTCCCAGATCTCGGCCGAGGACACGCCCATGATCTTCGCCCAGGTGTCAGGGCGGGTGAGGGCGCTCTGGTAGCCCACCCCCAGGTGGGACTCGTAGAGGTGGTTCATCTCCGTGGCAAGCCAGGTGGGCAGGTGGACGCCGTTGGTGACGTGGCCGATGGGGACGGCGTCTTCCCGCAGGCCCGGGTAGAGGTGGTTCCACATCTTGCGGGAGACCACGCCGTGCAGGGCGGAGACGCCGTTGGCGCGCCGCGACAGCTTGAGGGCCAGCACCGTCGGCAGGAACGGGGAGCCATGGTCGTGGGGATTCACTCGGCCTAGGCCCAGGACCTCCACCAGGGGCAGCTTCAGCCCTTCGGCCAGGGTGCGCAGGTGCTCGGCGGCCAGGTCCGCGGGGAAGCGGTCATGCCCTGCATCCACGGGCGTGTGGGTGGTGAACACGGTGGCCGAGGCGACTTCCTGCAGGGCCAAGTGGGGATCCATGCCGTCCGCCTGGATGCGGTGCCGGGCCCGCTCCAGCAGGGCGAAGGCGGAGTGCCCCTCGTTGAGATGGAAGACGCTGGCCGTGATGCCGAGGGCGCGCAGGGCCCGGGCGCCGCCCACGCCCAGCAGCAGCTCCTGTTCGATGCGCATGCGCTGGTCGCCGCCGTAGAGTCGGGCGGCCAGCGCCACGTCCTGGGGGTCATTCTGCTTGACCCGGGTATCCAGCAAGATGAGGCGGATGCGTCCGACCAGTACCTCCAGCACGGCGGCATGGACGATGCGCCCCGGCAGCTCGACGGCTACCAGGATGGGTTCGCCATGGCGGTCCTTGGCGTGGACCAGGGGCAGGTCGGCGATGTCGAAGGGTTCCACCACGTCCTGCTGCCAGTAGTCGCTGTTGAGCACCTGGCTGGTGTAGCCCTCGTGGTACAGCAGGCCGACACCGACCAGGGGGATGCCTAGGTCGGAGGCCGATTTCAGGTGGTCGCCGGCCAGGATGCCGAGGCCCCCGGAGTAGATGGGCAGGGATTCGTGGATGCCGAACTCCATACAGAAGTAGGCGATGGGCCGGGACCGCATGGCTCCCGTGTGGGTGAGCCCCCAGGTGGTGGCCGGCGTGAGGTACTCGTGCAGCTGCCGGAGGGCGCGGTCCACCCGGGCCGGGACATCCACATCAGATGCCCTCCGCTCCAGCTTTTCTGGCGCGATGAGCTTGAGGAATGACATCGGGTTCCGGTGGGCCTTGTGGTACAGGTCCAGGTCAAGGTCGCGGAAGATCGTCCGCACTTCGGGTTTCCAGGTCCACCAGAGGTTCTGGGTGAGCTTGTGCAGCTTCGGGAGGAGCTTGTCCATGACGGGTCCTAAAAAAATCGAGGGGGCGAAGCTAGGCTTCGGGCTTCAGGAATAGCGCCGCCAGGGGCGGAAGAATGAGGTTCAGGGATTGGGGGAAGCCATGGGCGGGGATGGGTTCGGTCCGGATCCGCCCGGTGTTGCCCTCGTTACGTCCACCGTAGAAGGTGGAGTCCGTATTCAGCAGTTCGGCATAGACTCCGGCCGCAGGTACGCCGATGCGGTAGCCATGCTGGGGCAGGGCCGTGAAATTGAAGGCGATGGCCACGAAATCGGAGGGATCCGCGGCCCGGCGCAGGAGTGTGAGCACGCTGTTGAAGCGGTCCCCGCAGTCGATCCACGAAAATCCGCCCGACTGGCAGTCCCCTTCGTGGAGTGCGGCGTGCTGGCGGTAGAGGCCGTTCAGGTCCCTGATGAGGTCGTGGATGCCCTTGTGGGCCGGCTGGTCGAGCAGGCCCCAGTCCAGGGCCGTGTCGTGGTTCCACTCGCGCCCCTGGGCAAACTCGCCGCCCATGAAGAGCAGCTTCTTGCCGCCGTGGGCGAACAGCCAGGCATAGAGCAGGCGCAGGTTCGCCATGCGCTCCCAGGCATCGCCGGGCATCCGGCCGTAGAGGCTGCGCTTGCCGTGCACGACCTCATCGTGGGAGAGGGGCAGCACGTAGTTCTCGGCGTCGTGGTAGAGCATGGAAAAGGTGATGTCGTTGTGGTGGTGGGGGCGGGCCATCATGCCCTCGCCCAGGTAGCGCAGGGTGTCGTGCATCCAGCCCATGTCCCACTTGAAGCCGAAGCCGAGGCCACCCTTGTCCGTGGGCCGCGACACGCCGGGCCAGGCGGTTGACTCCTCGGCCACGGTGAAGGTGTCCGGGAACTGGCCGTAGACCGTCTCGTTGAGGCGGCGCAGGAAAGCCACGGCCTCGAGGTTCTCCCGGCCGCCGTGGCGGTTGGGGATCCACTGGCCCGGCTCGCGGCTGTAGTCCAGGTAGAGCATGGAGGCCACCGCGTCCACCCGCAGGCCGTCGATGTGGAACTGGTCCAGCCAGAACAGCGCGTTGGAGATGAGGTAGTTCTGCACCTCCACGCGGCCGTAGTTGTAGATGAGGGTGCCCCAGTCCATGTGGCGGCCCTGGCGGGGGTCCGCGTGCTCGTAGAGGTGCGTGCCATCGAAGCTGGCCAGGCCGTGGGCGTCTTCGGGGAAGTGGGCAGGCACCCAGTCGAGGATGACCCCTAGGCCCGCCTGGTGCATCGCATCGACAAAGGCCTTGAAGTCCTCGGGCCCGCCGAAGCGGCTGGTGGGTGCGAACATGCCCAGGGGCTGGTAGCCCCAGGAGGGATCGAAGGGATGCTCGGTCACGGGCAGCAGCTGGACATGGGTGAAGCCCAGCCAGCTGGCGTAGGGCGCCAGGTCCGCGGCGATCTCCTGGTAGCTCATGAAGCTGCCGTCCGGTCGCCGCCGCCAGGAGCCCAGATGGAGTTCATAGATGCTGATGGGTTTGGCGTGGGGCCTGGTGTTGCGGCGAGCCTCCATCCAGGCGGCGTCACCCCATGCATGGGTCGGGAGGCCCTGGACGATGGAAGCCGTGCCCGGTGCTCGCTCGCAGCGGAAGGCATAAGGGTCGGCCTTCAGGGGCAGCAGCTTGCCGGTGGGGCCATGGAGCTCAAACTTGTAGAGCATCCCCGGGACCAAGCCCGGCACAAAGGTCTCCCAGAAGCCGTTGGGGCCGGCCTGTGCCATGGGGTGGGCCCGGCCGTCCCAGCCGTTGAAGTCCCCGACCACGCTGACGCTGCGTGCATTGGGGGCCCAGACCGCAAAGCTGACGCCCGCATTCCCATCCACGGTGCGGGGATGGGCGCCCAGCTTCTCGTAGGCCCGCAGATGGGTGCCCTCGCCGAGCAAGTGAAGATCAAGATCGCCTAAGGTCGAGGCGAGACGGGGCAGTTCCATGGACCATTCTAGGCCCTGGGCGATCAGCCATGGGGACGGAATCGTGGACAGTCTCTAGCTGGGGCTTGGACCTGCCGCCTTCTGCACGCCCAAGTAGGCCTCCCGCACCCGGGGATCCTGGGCCAGCATGGCGGCGGGCCCCTCCAACACCATGCGGCCGTTCTCCAGCACGTAGCCCCGGTGGGCGATCTTCAGAGCCATGTGGGCGTTCTGCTCCACCAGCAGCAGCGTCATGCCCTGGGCATTGATCTCCTGCAGCGCCCGGAACACCTCCTTGACCAGCAGGGGCGAGAGGCCCATGGAGGGCTCGTCCAGCAGCATGAGGCGGCAGTCGGTCATCAGGGCCCGTCCCATGGCCAGCATCTGCTGCTCGCCGCCCGACAGCGTCCCGCCCAGCTGGGCACGGCGCTCCGCCAACCGCGGAAACAGGCGGAACACCTTCTCGTACGAGGCCGCGAGGCGCCCCTTGTCATGCTGCGTCCAGGCCGCCAGGGCCAGGTTCTCCTGGACCGTCAGGTTGGGGAAGATGCCCCGGCCCTCGGGCACATGCGCGATGCCCATAGCCACCAGCTTGTGGGGTGGGATGGGCTTCACGCTCTGGTCCCGGTAGAAGATGTCGCCGCCCTTGACGGGGATCATCCGGGAGATGGCCCGCAGGGCCGTGGATTTGCCGGCCCCGTTGGCGCCCAGCAGGGAAACGATCTCCCCCTCCTGGATGACCAGGTCGATGCCGTGCAGGGCCTGGATGGCGCCGTAGGCCACGGAGAGGTTCTCCACGCGCAGTGTGCTCATGCCGGCGCCTCCGCCTCGCCCAGGTAGGCCTCGATGACCAGCGGGTTGTTGGTGACGTCCTGGGGCGAGCCAGCGGCGATGGTCTGACCGAAATCCAGCACCTGAATGTGGCTGCAGAGCTCAAGGACCACGGGCATCTGGTGCTCGATGAGGAGGATGGCCAGGGGGAAGTCCCGGTGGACCTGACGGATGAGCTGGATGAGTTCCTCCACCTCCTTCGGATTCATGCCCGCGGCGGGCTCGTCCAGCAGCAGCACCTTCGGGCCCGTGGCCAGGGCCCGAGCGATCTCCAGCCGCCGCTGCTCCCCGTAGGGCAGGCTGCCGGCCAGCTCCTGCTGGCGATCCGCCAGGCCGAAGCGGGCCAGGTGGTCGCGGCTCTCGGCCACCAGCTTCGCCTCCTGACGCCGAAACGCCCCAGTCCGCAGCACGGCTTCCCAGAGTGAATAGCCGGCGCGGCCATGGAGGGCCATGGTGATGTTGTCCAGCACGGTCATGTGGGCGAAGAGCCGGATGTTCTGGAAAGTTCGGGCGATGCCAGCCCGGGCGATGGCATCCGGGGCAAGTCTCGTGATCTCCTTGGCCTCCAGCAGTACCCGGCCACCATCCGGCTGGTAGATCCCGGTGATCAGATTGAAGACCGTGGTCTTGCCGGCGCCGTTGGGTCCGATGATGCCCTGGATGTCGTGGTCGCCCAGGTCAAGGTTCAGGCCGGAGACGGCGGTGAGGCCGCCGAACGCTTTGGTCAGGCCCTCGATGCGCAGCATTCTCAGGCCTCCCGCTTGGGGCGCAGCCAGGACCACTCGCGGTTGCCCAGGAGCCCGAACTGCCGGGTCAGCATGATGACGATGAGGATCAGCGGGCTGATGAGCATCCGCCACTCGGCGAACTGGGGCGCGAAGGTGCTCAACAGATTCCGGACCAGCTCCATCAGCAGGGTGTAGGCCACCACGCCCAGGATGGAGCCTGAGAGGCTGGCCATGCCCCCCAGATAGAGCATGACGAGGATCTCGGTGGTCTTGATGTAGTCGAAGCTGCGGGGCGTGATGAACTGCTGGTACTGGGCCCAGAGGCCGCCCGCCAGCCCGGCGAAGGCTGCGGCGATGGTGAATGCCTGGTTCTTGGCGCGGTTGAGGTTCACTCCCATCAGCTCGGCAGCGATGGCATTCTCGCGAATGGAGATCCAGACGCGACCGAAGGTGGACTGCACCAGGTTGCGGAGGATGGCCACGGTCAGCACCGTGCAGAGGATCACGGCCAGGAACGTGGTGTTCTTGGGGATGCCCGTGAAGCCCCGGGGGCCGCCCACGAAGTCGATGTTCTGGATGGCGTTGACGATGATCATGTTGAAGCCGAGGGTGATGATCGCCAGGTAGTCACCCACGGTCTTGAATGTCACCAGACCGATGAGGTAGCCCACCAGGGCCGCCGCGAGCATGGCTCCGGCCAGGGTCACGCCCAGGATGAAGACGGTGCCAAGGACCGGCGGCAGGGCTGCAGAAGCGGGCAGCACCTTGGCCGCCAGGATGGCGGCGGCATAGGCGCCGACGGCCATGAAGCCGGCGTGGCCCAGGGCGAACTCACCCAGGTAGCCGTTCAGCAGGTTCAGGCTGGCCACCAGGATGATGTTCATGCCGATGATGGTCAGCAGGTGCAGGTAGTAGGGATTGAGGATGGCCGGGAAGAGGCCTGCGTCCGTCAGCAGCTGCAGCGGGATGGCGAGGGCCAGGACCGCGCCGCAGACCATCCAGAAGCGCAGCCGGCTTGGCTTGGGAGGGGGCTGAGGGCTCATCGGGCGCTAGACCTTCTTCAGGATGGGCTTGCCCATGATGCCGCTGGGCCAGATCAGGAGGAGCAGGATCAACAGGCCGAAGGCGATGCCGTTCTTCATGTTGGAGGATAGGTAGGCCACGGTGAGGACCTCCACCCCGGCCAGCAGGAAGGAGCCCAGTACCGCGCCCTCGATGGAGCCGATGCCGCCGATGACTGCGGCGATGAAGGCCTTCCAGCCCAGGTCGATGCCCATGTAGGGATCGATGGAGTAGGCCTGGCCGTAGAAGATGCCCCCGGCCGCGGCCAGGGCCGAGCCGATGGCGAAGGTGGCCGCGATGATGAGGTTGAGGTTCACGCCCATCAGGGGCACCACGTCCTTGTTGTCCGCCACAGCACGCATGGCGGTTCCCACCAGGGTCTTGTTGATGACGAGCCAGAGGACGGCCATGAGGGCCAGGGAGATCAGGATGATCAGCAGCTTGTCCCAGGTGACGAAGGCCCCGAGATTTTCCTGCAGCCAGAGCACCGGCGAGGTCGGAAGCCGGGCCGGGAGCTGGCGGGTCTCGGGACCGACGGTCAGGCGGACCAGATTCTCCAGGAAGATGCCCACGCCCAGGGTCGTGATGACCACGGACATCCGCTGGGCATGGCGCAGGCGGCGGTAGGCCACCCGCTCGATGGCGACCCCGGCCATGGCCGTCAGCAGCATGGCCAGGGGCATCATGAGGTAGAAGGGCATCCACCCGAAGTGAGTGGTGAGCAGAAGCCCGATGAAGCCGCCCAGCATGAAGATGTCGCCGTGGGCGAAGTTGATGAGCCGGATGATCCCGTACACCATGCTGTAGCCCAGGGCGATGAGGGCGTACACCGCCCCAAGCTGGGCGGCGTTGAACAGCTGCTGGATGACGGTGTCCAAGGGGCAGGCTTAGGGGTTGACGGCGCTGTCGAAGACGAACTTGCCGTTCTCGACCTTGATGACCACGGCCCCCTTCACGGGATCGCCTGAGCCGGAGTAGGTAACGGACCCCGTGACACCCTGGAAGCCCTTGGTCACCGCCAAGGCGTCACGGATCGCCTTGGAGTCAGCCTTGCCTGCGCTGGCCATGGCCTTGAAGAGCAGCTGGGCGCAGTCGTAAGTGAGGGCGGCGGCGGCGTCCGGCACGATCTTGTAGCGGGTCTGGTAGGTCGAGATGAAGGTCTTGGCGATGGGGTTGTCGATGTCGGGCGAGTAGTGGTTGGAGAAGTAGGCCCCGTCCATGACCGCGCCACCGAGCTTCACCAGCTCCGGGTTGTCCCAGCCGTCGCCGCCCAGCATGACCGCCGTGATGCCCAGCTTCCGGGCCTGCTGTATCTGCAGCGGCACTTCATTGAAGTAGTTCGGCAGGAAGATCACGTCGGGCTTGCCGCCCTTGATCTTGGTGAACTGGGCCGAAAAGTCTGTGTCCTTGGTGTTGTAGGTCTCGAAGCCCACGATCTTGCCGCCCATCTTCGTGAACTCGTCCCGGAAGACCTCGGCGATGCCCTTGTTGTAGTCGCTGGCCACGTCGTAGACCACCGCCGCGGTCTTGGCCTTCAGCTTCTCGGTGGCGAACTGCGCCACCACGCGACCCTGGAAGGGATCGATGAAGCAGGCCCGGAAGATGAACTTCCGCCCCTTGGTCACGTTGGGGTTGGTGGACCAGGGCGAGATCTGCGGAATGCCCGAGGCTTCGGCGATGGGTGCACCCGCGTTGGAGCACTTGCTGGTCTGGGAGCCGATGATGGCCAGCACCTTGTCCTGGTTGATGAGCTTCTGGAAGACCGTGGCCGTGGATTCCGGCTTGTTCTCGTCATCCTCGATGATGAACTTCACCTTCACCAGCTTGTCGCCGATTTTGATCCCGCCGCCGGCGTTGATCTCATCCTGGGCGATGGCGATGGCGTTCTTGGTGGACTGGCCGATGGCGGAGATATCGCCGGTCATGGGGGCCGACACGCCGATCTTCAGTTCCTGGGCGGTGGGTTTGCAGCCGACTAGGACCAGCATGGGCAGCAAGGCGAGGCATCGGAGGTTCATGAGTGTCCTCGTGAAAAGGTGGACCAGGGGCCCGTGGCGGGATGAATGGCGGGGGGTGTTCTCCGGGAAGCAAGGCCAAGGATAGCGGGAGTCCGCTTGGCTGGCGTCCCCTGTGTGAACACCTGCCGCCCCTGGCGGGCAGGCAGCCGGGTGATTGATGCTGTTTTCTGTAACAATCCCTGCAGCCCGCGGATCGTTTCAGATCGGGGTAGTCCCAGGAGGTCGGTCATGCCCGAATACCTCTCCCCCGGCGTCTTCATCGAGGAAACCAGCTTCCGGGCCCAGTCCATCGAGGGCATCAGCACCGGCACGACCGCCTTCGTGGGACCGACCCGCAAGGGGCCATGCGGTAAGCGCCCGGCGCTACTCACCAGCTGGGCGGATTTTGAGCGCATCTACGGCACCTGTGCCGACCTGCTACTCGCCACTCCGCCGGAGCTCAAACGCAACCATGTGGCCCTTGCCGTCCGCTACTACTTCGAGAATGGTGGCAGGCGGCTCTACGTGGCCCGAACCCGCCCCAACCGGACGCGAACACCCCCCACCCCGGCGGACTATGCGGCCGCCCTGGCCACCCTCCAACCCCTGGAGGACCTGTCCACCCTGGCCGCTCCTGGCTGCACGGTCCGCTGGGCCATCGACCAGGCCGCCTGCCAGGACATCCAGGCGCAGCTGCTGGCCTTTGCCCAGGAGCCCGGCACCTTCCGCTTCGCCGTCCTGGATCCGCCGCCGGGTCTGTCCCCGGGCGAGGTGCGGACCTTCCGGGGCGGCCTCGATTCCAGCCATGCCGCCCTCTACTACCCCTGGGTGACGGTCGCCAATCCCCTGGCAAGGGGCTCATCCCGCCAGCCCCCGACTGTGGCGGTGCCCCCCTCCGGATTCCTCTGCGGCATCTATGCCGGGTCGGACCTGCAGCAGGGCGTGTTCAAGGCCCCGGCCAATGTGCCTCTGCTGGGCGCCCTGGGGCCGGAGGTGGCCCTTTCCAAGGAGCAACAGGATCTCCTCAATCCCGAGGGCATCAACTGTCTGCGCGCCTTCGAAGGGCGTGGCTTTCTGGTGTGGGGGGCACGCACCCTCGCCAGCGATCCCCAATGGAAGTATCTGAACGTGCGCCGCTACTTCAACTACCTGGAAGGCTCCATCGCTCGCAGCACCCAGTGGGCCGTGTTCGAACCCAATGACGAGGCGCTGTGGGTCAACCTGCGCCGCATCATCGATGCTTTCCTCTACAACGAATGGAGGAATGGCGCCCTGATGGGAGCCAAACCAGACGAGGCTTACTTCGTGCGCTGCGATCGCAGCACCATGACCCAGAGCGACCTCGACAACGGCCGGCTGGTCTGCCTGATCGGCGTGGCACCCCTGAAGCCCGCGGAGTTCGTCATCTTCCGCATCGGCCAGTGGACGGCGGACAGGTCCGCCTGAGGTCCAGACGTCACAGTTCAGCTCAACTGCTTCCAGACTCTGAGCGCCTCACTGACACTCCAGGCCTGGGCATCGCAGCCGCGAGGGGTGTGGGGGGCGTCGCCATCGAGGATTTCGGGCAGCTGTCCGAGGCAGCCAGTGTCCAGCAGCGGAGCGATGGAACCCAGCCAGGCGAGGGCTGTCGCCCGGGCAGCGGGGTCGCCATCCCAGGCCAGGTCCAGGGCCTCGCAGAGCATGGGCAGCTGCCACGCCCAAGCCGTGCCGTTGTGGTAGGCGGGCTTGCGGCGTGTGTCCTCATCCCCTTCGTAGCGGCCCTGGTAGGGCTGCGAGGGATCGTTCAGGGTGCCGCCCCAGGGCGCTGGAATGGGCAGCGGCACGGAAACCGGCAGGGGAGCCAGGCTCCGCAGGCCACCGGGCACTAGCAGGTGGCGGGCGCAGGCAGCCACACAGCGCCGGGCCCGGTCGCCCTCGACCAGCCTCAGGGACACCAGGAGCAGCTGGTTGGGGCGCAGGTGATCCGCAGGCAGGGCCGCCAGGGCAGGGACACCCTCCGCCGCCAGGAGCACATCCGCGAACCAGCCCCGGTCTTCCAGCCAGAAGGCCCCAAGGGAGCCTTCGGCCCTGGCCAGGGTGACCGACCATGGCTCGCCGTCGCTGGGTGCGCAGAGCCGATCCAGCAGGCGCAACAGGCGGATCCACAGGGCCTGGATCTCCACGGGGTAGCCCTCCCGCGGGCTGCCCATGGGATAGCGGGTATCCATCCAGGTATAGTGCGCGGGACTCCAGAGCAGGCCCGACGCTGGATCCATCCGGACCCCGTTTCTGGCCCTCACGCGCATGTGCTCACCCAGGGACGTGAGGACCTCGAGGATGGTCCGGCCACCGGCCTCGGCCTGGAAGAAGGCAGGGCCGAGGCGCTCGGCCGCCTCCTCGCAGGCCACCGCCAGCCAGAGGGGGGCGTCCGACGTGTCCCGGTCTGCGGTGTGATCGGCGCCCAGCATGTTGGGCAGGGTCCCGCCGTCCTCTAGGGCCGCGAAGGTGCGCAGGATGAGGGCCGTGTCCTCGGCTTGGCCTGCGGCCAGGAGGCCCCGGCAGGCGATGAGGGTGTCCCGGCCCCAGTCCAGGAACCAGGGGTAGCCCGCAATGACGGTGAGGCCGCTGGCCCGGCGGGCCACGAAGGTCTGGAGGGCCTGGCGCAGGCGCCCCGGGACATCGAGAAGCTTCGGGCGCGCTTCATGGGCCGACGGGGGTGGGGCGGTGGCATCGGCATGGACTACCATCCGCACCGCTGAGCCCGGGGGAAGGGTCAGGTCGAACCAGCCGGGGCTCCAGGCGTCGCCCGAGTCCGTGAGGCCCCGAGAGCCTTCGACAGGGTGGGGGATGCCCCGGCAGGCCTCGGGCTGCGGGTGGTAGATCCCGGTGTCGACCCACGCCTCCAGGTGGCGGTCCGGGGCCGGCTCGAAGCGGAAGCCGACCCGGTCTGGCAGGGCTTTCGTATGCGTCAGGAAGTGGTTCTCGGCGGCCGCATCGAGGCGGGTCTCGCCGTGGAAAGAGCGGTCCTCCAGGTCCAGTCGGAGGGTGACGCGCACCGAGTGGCCGAGCGGCAGGTCCGTGTCCACCCCGGCGTTGGCGGGGCGGGACCAGCGCAACACCACGGCGTTGTGATCCAGCGGCATTTCCGCTTCGAGACAGAGCTCCACCCGCCGGCCGTCCCCGGCGCTGGCCCGGAAGAGCCAGCGCGCCGAGGCCCCGGCCTCGAAGCTCACGAGGTTGTGGCCATCCAGCGGCGTGATGAAGCCGTCCGCGTTCACCCAGGCGCGCAACCGCTTGGCCAGCACGTGGCGCTCCGAGGGGGCCGAAGGGTGCAGGTTCGCCCCCAGCAGGCAGTCGTACTTGGAGGCGATGGCGCCGAGGTCCGCGTGCAGCCGGGCCATGCCGCCGCGGCCATTGGTCAGCAGGGCCAGGCCCTCGCGGACGGGGCGTGCTGGGGTCGGCACTTCCGGCAGAAACAGCAGGTCGGCCTGGAGGCTTTCCGGGGCGGCGACGTGGCGGCGCAGAGCGAGCGTGGCCGCGCCCTTGCGAAGGGAGCTGGGTGGGATCGCCGCGACGAAACCCTCCTGCACGGGCACGCTTCGCAGGTGCAGATCCGGAGCGCCTTCCGCCTGGAGCGTGGCGTCGAAGGCGACTGGAGACTGCAGCAGCAGCCAGTGCTGCGGCGCTACCAGGCACACGCGCCGCGCGTCCTCGGCCCGCCAGACCGTCACTCGGGGGAAGGAGGCCCGGTTGGCGAGGGTGGCGTCGAGGGCCGTCAGCAGATCCTTCCGGAGATGGTTCACATCCAGATGGGGCAGGGCGCCGAGGAAGGCTGCCGGATCTACCGAGACACGCTCGGCCAGGCCGCGCCAGGAGCCTGGGCCAAGGGCCTCGGCCGGGTGGACCGCCGCCAGGGCCTGGAGGCCCCAGGCC
>NZ_JBATQW010000054.1:0-11280 GCF_049292215.1 Geothrix sp.
GCGCGGGGCCCCCTGGGGCAGCAGGCCCAGGACGCCGATGGCGCCGGCCGCCCCCTTGAGGGGCAGGTAGGTGGCGCGGGCGCCGGGCAGCGTGAGGGTGCCGAGGCCCGCGGGTTCCGCATGGTCAAAGACCCACTGGGCCACACCCAGCTCCTGATCGTTGAGGGGGATGGCCAGCGGATGGGCCGGTGCCTGCAGGCGGCCATGCTCGTCGGGTCGCAGCAGCACGCCCTGGCTCTGGAACTGGGTGGCCACGTTCTGGAGGGCGGAGGCCACCAGGGCCGCGGAGCCCGAGCTGCGGGCCAGCTCCTGGCCCAGCCGGTAGAGGGCATGGGTGCGCTGCTCCCGGCCGCGCGCCAGCCGGGCCTGGGCGCGGATGCGCTCCGTGAGGTTGCCGATGACCACGCCCATCAGCAGCATCACGGCGAAGGTGCCCACGTGGCGGAAGTCCGTGACGGCGAAGGTGAAGTAGGGGGGTATGAAGAGGAAGTCGAGGGCCGCGACGCTGAGCACGGAGGCCAGCAGGGAGGGCCCGCGGCCGAAGCGCGTGGCGACGATGAGGATGCCCAGGAGGTAGACCATGACGATGTCCGCCAGCTCGGTGCGGCGGAAGATGAGGCTGGCCAGGGTGCTGGCCGCCGCCACGGTCAGGGCGCTCAGCAGGTAGTTTCGCAGGGGGCTCGTGATGGTGCGCCGGATGAGGGGGGTGGCCGGTTCCCGGCCAGGCTCACCGCTGATGACGTAGACGTCGATGGTGCCGCTGGCCCGGATGAGCTCGTCCACTGTGGACCCCATCACCAGCTCCACCCAGCGGGGCCGGGAGGGCTTGCCCACCACGATCTTGGTGATGTTCCGGTCCCGGGCGAAGGTGAGGATGTCCTCCACCAAGGCGCCGGCCCCCTCGATGACGGCCGTCTCGCCCCCCAGCTTCTCAGCCAGGCGCAGGTTGGCCTCCAGGCGGGTGCGGTCCTCGTCCGTGAAGCGGAGGTGCTGCCGGGACTCCACGTAGAGGGCCAGCCAGGGCGCCCCGAGGGCGCCGGCCATGCGGCGGGTGCCGCGGATGAGGCGCTCCGACAGCTCGCCGGGGCCCACGCAGACGAGCAGGCGGTCGCCAGCCGCCCAGGTCTTGTGGATGCCCTCGGCGGCCATGTAGCGGCGCATCTGTGCGTCCACGCTCTCGGCGGTGTGGCGCAGGGCCAGCTCGCGCAGGGCCAGGAGGTTGCCCTTGCGGAAGAAGTGGTCCTGGGCGTGGCGGGCCTGCTCCGGCAGGTAGACCTTGCCCTCCTTCAGGCGCAGCAGCAGGTCGTCCGGCGGCAGGTCCACCAGCTCCACCTCGTCGGCCCGCTCCAGCACGGTATCGGGCACGTTCTCCCGGACAAGCACGCCCGTGATCTGGGCCACCACATCCTTCAGGCTCTCCAGGTGCTGCACGTTCAGTGTGGTGTAGACGTCGATGCCTGCGTCCAGCAGCTCCAGCACGTCCTGCCAGCGCTTGGCATGGCGCGATCCCATCACGTTCGAGTGGGCCAGCTCGTCCATGAGGATCAACCCGGGTCGGCGCTGCAGCGCCGCATCCAGGTCGAACTCCGGCAGGAACTGGCCCCCGTAGGCCAGCTCCCGCCGGGGTAGGACCTCGAGGCCCTCGATGAGCGCGGCGGTCTCACTGCGGCCGTGGGTCTCCACCACACCGATGACCACGTCAAGGCCCTCGGAGCGCCGCTCCTGGGCCTCGGACAGCATGGCGTAAGTCTTGCCGACGCCGGGCGCGGCGCCGAAGAAAACCTTCAGCTTGGCGCGGCGCTCCCGGGCCTCCTCCTCCTGCACCTTGCGGAGCAGGGCATCCGGGTCTGGCCGACGATCATCCACAGGGCAAGGCTAGCGCAACTGCTCGAGGGCGAGGTTCAGCTTCAGCACGTTCACGCGGGCCTCGCCGAGCACCCCCCACTGGGGGCCCTGGGTGTGGGCGGCCACCAGGTCGCGAACCTTGGCTTCGTCCAGGCCCCGGGCCTTGGCCACGCGATGCACCTGGAAGGCCGCCGCGGCGGGGCTGATGTGGGGATCCAGGCCGCTGGCCGAAGTGGTGACGAGGTCCACAGGCACCGGGCCGGTGGACTCGGGGTCCGCGACGCGCAGGGCGGCGATGCGCGCCTCCACGGCCTTCTTCAAATCAGGGTTGCTGGGAGCCTGGTTGGAACCGCCGCTGTTGGCGCCGTTGTAGGGTAGGGGCTTGCTGTTGGCATCCACCGTGGCCGAGGGGCGACTCCAGAAATCCTTGGGGGCGGTGAAGGACTGGCCGATGAGCTCGGAGCCGATCACCTTGCCTTCGGCGGTGATGAGGCTGCCCGCCGCCTGCTTCGGGAAGATGACCTTGGCGAGCCCGGTGATGACCGCGGGGTAGGCCAGGCCGGTGATGGCGCTGAGGGTGATGAAGGCGACGAGGGCGGGGCGGAGTTGCAGGTTCATGGGATCTCCCTAGGCAGCCAGGTGCAGGGCGACAAGCAGCCAATCGATGACCTTGATGCCGATGAAGGGCACCACCAGACCACCGGCTCCATAGATGAGCAGGTTCCGCTGCAGCAGGTTGGCCGCGCCCACGGGCCGGTACTTCACGCCGCGCAGAGCCAGGGGGATGAGCACGACGATGATCAGGGCGTTGAAGATCACGGCCGACAGGATGGCGCTCTCAGGACTGTGCAGGCCCATGATGTTGAGCGCGCCCAGGGCTGGGTAGGTGGCCACGAAGGCCGCTGGCAGGATGGCGAAATACTTGGCCACGTCGTTGGCGATGCTGAAGGTGGTGAGGGATCCCCGGGTCATGAGCATCTGCTTGCCGATCTCCACGATTTCGATGAGCTTCGTGGGATTGGAATCCAGATCCACCATGTTGCCGGCCTCCTTGGCGGCCTGGGTGCCGCTGTTCATGGCCACCGCGACGTCGGCCTGGGCCAGGGCGGGCGCGTCGTTGGTGCCGTCCCCGGTCATGGCCACGAGGCGGCCGCCGGCCTGGTACTCGCGGATGAGCTTCAGTTTGGCCTCGGGCGTGGCCTGGGCCAGGAAGTCATCCACGCCGGCTTCGGCGGCGATGGCGGCGGCCGTCAGGGGGTTATCACCGGTGATCATGACGGTCTTGATGCCCATGCCTCGCAGCTCGGCGAAGCGCTCCTTGATGCCGCCCTTCACGATGTCCTTGAGCTGGATGACGCCCAGGGCGCGGGACCCCTCGGCCACCACCAGCGGCGTGCCGCCGGCCATGGAGATCAGGTCCACGGTGCGGCGCAGGTCGTCGGGGAACTTACCGCCCTGGGACTGGACGTAGTCCTCGAGGGCAGAAGCCGCGCCCTTGCGGATCTGGCGTTCGCCGAGGTTCACGCCACTCATGCGGGTCTGGGCGGTGAAGGGCACGAAGTGGGCGTCCAGGGCCTGGAGGTCGCGCTCGCGCAGGTCGTAATGCTCCTTGGCCAGTACCACGATGCTGCGGCCCTCAGGGGTCTCATCAGACAGGGAGGAGAGCTGGGCCGCGTCCGCCAGGGCCTTGATGTCCACACCTTCGGCCGGGAGGAAGGCCACAGCCTGCCGGTTGCCCAGGGTGATGGTACCTGTCTTGTCCAGCAGCAGCACGTCCACGTCGCCCGCGGCTTCCACGGCTCGGCCCGAGGTTGCGATGACGTTGGCCTGGATCATGCGGTCCATGCCCGCGATGCCAATGGCGCTCAGCAACCCGCCGATGGTGGTGGGGATGAGGCAGACCAGCAGCGAGACCAGGACCGTCAAGCTCACGGGGCTGCCCTGGCCCGCAGCCTTCACGCTGAAGATGGAGAATGGAAGCAGGGTGGCCACAGCCAGCAGGAAGATGATGGTGAGGCCCGCCAGGAGGATGTCCAGGGCGATCTCATTGGGCGTCTTCTGGCGCTTGGCGCCCTCCACCATGGCGATCATGCGGTCGAGGAAGCTCTCGCCGGGATTCGACGAGATGCGGATCACCAGCCAGTCGGACAGCACGAGCGTGCCGCCCGTCACGGCGGAGCGGTCGCCGCCGCTCTCACGGATGACGGGGGCGCTCTCCCCAGTAATGGCGCTCTCGTTCACGGAGGCCACGCCCTCGATCACCTCGCCATCGCCCGGGATGGTCTCCCCGGCGGCCACGAGCACCAGGTCGTTGATGCGCAGGTCCGGGGCATCCACCGTGTCAAAGGCGCCCAGTCGGTCGGCGCCCTTCAGCCGCTTGGCCTTCACGTCCCGCTTGGACTTCCGCAGCGAATCCGCCTGGGCCTTGCCCCGGCCCTCGGCCATGGCCTCGGCGAAGTTGGCGAAGAGCAGGGTGAACCAGAGCCAGAGGGAAATGGCCAGGATGAAGCCGGGCCGCCCGCCTCCGTGCCCGGCCAGGGCCTGCACCCACAGGCCCGTGGTGAAGGCGCTGCAGATCCACACCGTGAACATGACCGGGTTCCGCAGCTGGTGAAGGGGATTCAGCTTCCGGAAGGAGTCGGTCACCGCACGGCGCACGATGCTGGGTTCGAAGAGGGGGCGGGCCTGACGAGCGTTGTCCTGCCGGGAATGGGAAACCATGCATGGCCTCACTAAAGGAGCGAATGAACTAACGGGTCAGGGAGATTCCAACGAGGAGCAGTAGGACGGGCACCGTCATGACCAGAAGGAGCCGGAGCCAGGGTTGGCGCGGATCCTGGAAGGACGGGGAGGCCTGGGGGTCGGCGGCCTGAGGGAACGGAGTGGACATCATCAGCCTCAGCGCAGGGCCAGCTGCTCGGCGATGGGGCCGAGGGCGAGGGCGGGCAGGTAGGTCAGGGCGCCCACCAGCAGGACCACTCCCACCAGCACGGCCACGAAGAGGGGCGTGTGCGTGGGCAGGGTGCCCAGTCCCTCAGGCGTGTAATTCTTGCGGCCCAGGGATCCGGCGATGGCCAGCACGGGGAAGATCACCCCGAAGCGGCCCACCAGCATGGCCAGGGCCAGGCCGTAGTTGTAGAAGGGGATGTTGGCGCTGAGGCCGCCGAAGGCGCTGCCGTTGTTCTGGGAGGCGCTGCTGAAGGCGTAGAGGATCTGGGTGAAGCCATGGGGCCCGGGGTTGGAGACCGAGGCCGTGGCCGCCGTTGACAGCACGGCCGCCGCGGTGCCGATAAGGATGGCGGCCGAAGGCAGGAGGATGGCGATGGAGGCCATCTTCATCTCGAAGGCCTCAATCTTCTTGCCCAGGTATTCCGGGGTGCGCCCCACCATGAGGCCACCGATGAAGACACCCACCAGGGCGAAGAGCAGCATGCCGTAGAGGCCCGAGCCCACGCCGCCAAAGACCACTTCGCCCAGCTCCATGAGCCAGAGGGGCACGAGGCCGCCCAGGGGCGTGAAGGAGTCGTGCCACCCGATGATGGCGCCGCAGGAGGCCGAGGTGGTGATGGTGGCGAACAGGCTGGTGGTGCCAGTGCCGAAGCGGACTTCCTTGCCCTCCATGTTGCCGCCGCCCTGTTGGAGAGTGGCGACCTGATCCACGGGCAGGTTCTTCAGGCCGGCATTGCCCTTGGCCTCGGCCCAGGTGGTGACGGACAGCGCCAACACGAAAATGACCGTCATGGCGGACAGCACGGCCCAGCCCTGGCGGCGATCCTTCACCATTTTCCCGAAGGTGAGGCAGAGGGCCGCGGGGATGGCGAAGATGGCCAGCATGTGGATGAGGTTGCTGATGGCGTTCGGGCTTTCGAAGGGGTGGGCGGAGTTGGCATTGAAGAAGCCGCCGCCGTTGGTGCCCAGCATTTTGATGGCCACCTGGGAGGCCACGGGGCCCATGGCGAGGACCTGGCCCGAAGCCGTGCGCACATAGCTGGCGAAGTTCTGGATGGCGCCCTGGGAGATCAGCAGCAGGGCGATGACGGTACTGAGGGGTAGTAGCACGTAGAGGGTGCTGCGGACCAGGTCGGCCCAGGCGTTGCCGATGCCGGGCGATGTGCGGCGCACCAGGCCCCGAATCAGCGCCACCAGCACTGCCATGGCCGTGGCGGCGGACAGGAAGTTCTGCACCGCGAGCCCCAGCATCTGGGTGAGGTAGCTCATGGTGCTCTCGCCGCCGTAGGCCTGCCAGTTTGTGTTGGTGATGAAGCTCACGGCGGTGTTGAAGGCGAGGTCCGTAGGCAGCTTGCCCATGGCCTCGGGGTTCAGGGGCAGGGCCCCCTGGGTCTTCTGCAGCGCAAAGACGGCCATGAAGCCCAGCAGGTTAAAGAAGGCGATGGCCCAGGCATAGGTCTTCCAGCCCATGTCCTCCTGGCCCGTGACGCCCATGAGGCGATAGATGCCCCGTTCCACAGGCGCCAGCACCGGATGGAGGAAGGTGCGCTCCCCTTCCATCACCCTGGCGATGAAGGGGCCGAGGGGGACGGCGATGACCAGAAGGAGGACGAGGAACAGGAGGTTCTGGATCCAGGCCGCGCTCATTGGAATTTCTCCGGCTTCAGCAGGGCGAAGGTGAGGTAGCCCAGCAGGCCCAGGGCCAGCATGGACGCGATGAGGAGGGTGGGGCTCATGAAGTGCCTCCGGGTTGGGACGTGAACTGGGCCAGCAGCCAGGCGAAGAGAGGGAAGAGCATCAGGACGAGCATCCAGATCGCGTTCCTGTTCGCGGCCCCGCGCTCGTGCCGCATCTCGTGGGCGGACCGCATTCCCAGCCAAGCGACGAAGCTGGCTAGGGGGAAGAACCAGGGCATGACAATGTGCACAGCAATCCCCCACGGCGGTCCGCCTCCCTTTAAAACCCACGGTGGTCCCATGGGAGCGAGTTCTGGGCACCAGACCTTCGCAAGCATGGTCCAGGAGGCCGTTAAGACGGCGTTAGGACTCTGGGGGGACCCGTTAGGTTTTCGTTGGGCCGGAGTGGTCTGCCGCCGTCGGGCTGCGACATCTTGCCGCATTCCCGCCGGGCCGCTTGCCATTTAGGTTGAGAAGCATCCAGCCAGAGGGGGGACGAGATGGGATTCCAGGAAGCCACAGGGCAAGGTGGAGGGTTTCAGGGTGCCTTTGTTGGCAGGTGGGCCCCCTCGGCCACCGCACTCGGCCTCGCCCAGGAGGCCGCCTCCTGGACCGCCCGCCCCTGCGACACCCAGCGGAATCGACAGTTCCTGGCCAACTTCGCCTTCGATCTGGTCCAGCTGTTCCGGTGCGAGGAGGTGCGCCTGAGCCAAGCCCGATCCCCGCTTCTGGCAGAGCGGCGCCGGGAGAACCACCGGATCGCCCAGTCGCTCCGGGAGCTCATGAGCCAGGCGGACCAGGGCCTGGATGTGAGCAGCGGCATCCAGGACTTCCTTTGCGGGTGGCGCTTTCGCCGCGAGCTGAGCCTCTTCCCCGCCGAGTCTGCCGGGATGACGGAGCATTAGGCTTGATTCAGCGGTCCGCCTTCAGCGCCCCTGGACCATGCGGGGGGCCAACGCCCGTCATTGCGGTCCGGTTCGTGGGGTGGTGCCTCGCGACGGCAGCCTGTCTTGGGGCCTCTGGTCCTGGCGGAATTGCCTCACCGGACCGCACCCACCGCCCCTCTGAGTCCCGCGCCGCCCTGGTCCGGTTGGGAGCGCAGCTCTTCTTCGATTCCCGGCTTTCTCTCGACGGCACTCGCAGCTGCGCCAGCTGCCACGACCCGACCAAGGCCTGGGCGAACCATGACCGCACGGACACGGGCGTCCTGGGTCGGGTTGGGGCCCGGAATTCCGGCACGGTGCTGGATGCTGCCCGCATGGAGTACCAGTTCTGGGATGGCCGGGCGGCTTCGCTGGAGGCCCAGGCCTGGGGCCCCATCCTGAATCCACTGGAAATGGGGGAGACGGTCGCGGGAGTCCTGGCCAAGCTGAAAGCCATTCCTGAGTATCGAGCCCAGTTCCGCGCCGTGTTCCGGAGCGGCGTCACCCAGGCCGGTGTGGCCCAGGCCCTGGCGGCCTTCGAACGCACCCTCATGTCGGGCCCCTCGCCCTATGACCGTTTCCAGCGGGGCGAGCGGAGGGCCCTGTCTGAAGCCGCCCGGCGGGGCCTGGACCTGTTCGAGGGGAAGGCGCGCTGCTTCCGCTGCCATAACGGCCCGGCCCTTTCCAACCAGGGCTTCGCCAACCTGGGCGTGGGGATGGGTCGCCCAAATCCGGACCCGGGCCGGGAGGCGGTCACCGGCGATCCCGAGGACCGGGGTCGCTTCAAGACCCCGGGCCTGCGCAACGTGGCCCTTACCTGGCCCTACTTCCACGATGGCTCGGCCGCGTCCCTAGAGGAGGTCATCGATTTCTACGACCGGGGCGGGGAGCCCAATGGGAACCTGGATCCGAGGATCCGCCCTCTGGGACTGACACCCGGGGAGAAGCGTGACCTCAAGGCCTTCCTGGAGGCTCTGACCGGGATGACGCCAGTGGTTCGGGTGCCTGCACTGCCCCGACAGGGGCCTGCGACATCTTGACGCAGGGGAAGGCGTATAGAACCCGCTAAGGTCATCTGGATTGCCCGTGTCCCCGGGAGGCCCGCTAGGGTTCTCCCCTCATGGTTCCCCTGGAGGCCATCCCATGCGCCTGACCCCCCTCTGCATCCGTCTCTCTCTCGTCTGTGCGTTGCCCCTGACGGCCGCCGATGCAGACGACAAGGCGAAGAAGCCCGCCCCCAAGCCCGAACCTTCCGCCGTGGTGGAGGTCACGGCGCCACTGCCCAAGGAGCCCCTGGTGACCGTAATGGATCCCAAGGCGCCCCGCCAGCCGCTGCCGGCCCAGGATGGCGCGGAGTATCTGAAGGGCATCCCGGGCTTCTCGGTGATCCGCAAGGGCGGCACGGACGGCGATCCCGTGCTGCGAGGCATGGCCGGTTCCCGGCTGAACATCCTGCTGGATGGCGAGCAGCTCCTCGGCGGCTGCGGCATGCGGATGGACCCCCCGACGGCCTACGTCTTTCCCGAATCCTATGATCGGATCACGGTGGTGAAGGGGCCGCAGACAGTAATCTATGGCCCCGGCAACTCGGCTGGCCTGGTGCGCTTCGAACGCTCAAACGAGCGCTTCCAGCAGCCCGGCTTCCGAGGTGTCGCCAGCCTGATGGGCGGCAGCTTCGGCCGCAACGATGCGGTGCTGGACGCCACGGGCGGAACCTCGGCCTTCTACGTTCGGGGCATCGGAACCCGGTCCCACTCGGATGACTACGAGGACGGGAAGGGCACCACCATCCACGCCCGCTACACCCGCTGGAGCGCCAATGCCGCTTTCGGCTGGACGCCAAGCGACGACACCCGCCTGGAACTATCCGGCACCCGCAGCAACGGCGAAGCCGCTTACGCCGACCGCACCATGGATGGCGCAAAATTTCTCCGCGAGAACTTAGGCTTCCGGGGCGAATGGCGCCAGCTGACCGATCGCATCGAGAAGGTGGAGTTCCAGGTCTACCGGAACTACGTGGACCATGTCATGGACAACTACACCCTGCGCACTTTTACCCCAACGATGATGATGCCCGGCCCCATGGTGAACAGTCCGGACCGTCTGACCCGGGGCGGACGTCTTGCCATGGGGTTGCGGCTGGCGGAAGCCACGAAGTTGACCCTGGGCCTGGACACTCAGGCCAACGACCACACCATCCGCAAGACCGCCAACGAGTGGACCATGCCTGTGGAGAACATGGTCCGGAACGACGATGGCCGCTTCAAGAACTCGGCCCTCTTCGCGGAAGTGGAGCACCCCTTCACGGGGAAGGATCGCCTAGTGGCCGGACTGCGCGCGGATCGCTGGCATGCCGAGGACCCCCGCGCCGTGGTCGCCATCAGCATGATGGCCAACGTGGCCAACCCGACCTTCAACCATGAGCGCAACGAGACCCTCAGCAGCGGCTTCCTGCGCTATGAACGGGAAGCGTTTGCAGGTTCCACCTTCTATGCCGGGGTGGGCCACGCGGAGCGCTTCCCCGACTACTGGGAGGCCATCAGCAAGGAGAGCCTCACTACCGCCAGTGCCTTCGACACCAGGGCCGAGAAGACCACCCAGCTGGATCTGGGCTGGATGAAACAGACCGGGCCGGTCCAGACCTCGGTGTCCTTCTTCTACGGCAAGGTGAAGGACTTCATCCTCATCCAGTCGAACGTGGTGAAGCCATTGATGTCTGGAACGCGGATGGCGACGGTGTCTCGCAATGTGGATGCCACCACCTGGGGAGGTGAGGTGGCCATGGGCACCAAGCTTGCCGGCTTCTTGAAAGTGGATGCGAGCCTGGCCTACACGCGGGGCGAAAACGACACCGACGACCGGGCCCTTGCCCAGATCCCGCCCCTCGAGGCCCGGCTAGGCCTGGGCTACGAAGGCGGGGCCTGGTCCACAGGCCTGCTGGTGCGCGGGGTTGAGCGGCAGGACCGCTACGCCGTGAATCAAGGCAACATCGTGGGCCAGGATATCGGTGCCACGGCCGGCTTCGCCATCCTCTCCCTCAACGCCGGCTGGAAGCCCGCCAAGGGCTGGCTGGTCACAGGCGGCGTAGACAACCTGTTCAATCGAACCTACGCTGAGCACATCAGCAAGAGCACCAGCATGATCCCGGGTTATCTGGTGCAGTCCGTCCGCGTCAACGAGCCCGGGCGCACCCTGTGGCTGAAGGCCTCCCTGACCTTCGGCCGCTAGCCGCCCCGTGGGAGATCCCGTGGATAATGGCTCCACCATGTCCCATCCCGGCTTCGGCATCTCCCTCACCTGGCTGCTCCGCCTGCGCTGGATCACCGCGATCGCCCAGACCGCGGCGATCCTGGTGGCAGAGCGCCTGCTGCCCGAGGAACTCCACTCCACGCCCCTGCTGGCGCTGGTCGCCTTCGGGGCTCTGAGCAACGTGGCGCTGATGTGGCGCCTCCGGAAGCCGGAGCCCGTGCGGCCAGCCCTGCCTGGCCTGGTGCTGGGCCTGGACGTGCTCCTGCTGACGGGCCTGCTCTACGGCAGCGGCGGGGCCGCCAATCCCTTCACGGCCATCTACCTGGTCCATGTCACCCTGGCGGCCGTGGTCATGCGCGGCCTCTGGGCCTGGGCCCTGGGGGCCCTCTCCATCTCGGGCTTCGGCCTGCTCTTCTTCTACAACGTGCACGTGCATTCCCTGGCCCACATGGACCACGGCGGGGGCGGCGGCATCTCGCTCCACCTGGTGGGCATGTGGGTGGCCTTCGCCATCGCCGCCGCGCTCATCGCCGCCTTCGTGGGCCTGGTGACGGATGCCCTCCGTCAGCGCGACGAGGAGCTGGCCGCCCTGCGCGACCTCACGGCCCGGCAGTCCCGGCTGGCGGCCCTCACCACCC
>NZ_JBATQW010000055.1:0-15451 GCF_049292215.1 Geothrix sp.
TGATGCGGGTGGCGTTGGCGCCAGGGAGGCGGCGCACCTTCAGGCCCGCGGCTTCCAGGGCGTCGGAGGGATCCGGCGACAGGTGCAGGAAGTTGCCGGCGCTGGGGGCGGCGCGGTGGGTGGGGAGCGCTGCGGCCAGGCGGTCCCGCCGTTCCGGGATGACGCGAACGGCGGCCTCGAAGTCCGCGGCGAAATCCAGGGCCACGTCCAGGGCCTCGAGGCTGGCGGTGGGCAGGGAGTAGGGCAGTTGGAGCGTGGCCAGCTTGGCGATTAGGGCGGGATCGCCCACCAGGTAGCCGATGCGCCAGGCGGCGGAGGCCAGGGCCTTGCTGAAGGTGCGCAGCAGCACCAGGTTCGGGTAGCGGTCCACGGCTAGGCGGTGGGTGGCCGGGGCGAACTCCGCATAGGCCTCGTCCAGCACGACAAGGGGTGGTTCGGAGTGGGCCGCCGCCGCGACCAGCAGGGGCTCCAGCTCCTCCGGCGTGATCCAGGCTCCGGTGGGGTTGTTGGGCAGGGTGAGCCAGAGCTGGCGGCAGTCCAGGGCGCTGAACCAGGGCTCCAGCGGGAGGCCGGTGCCCTGGGGCACCAGCCGCACGCGGCCGCCGTGGCGCCGCACCAGCAGGGGATAGAGGCTGAAGCCGGGATCGGGAATGGCCACCCGCTCCCCCGCGCTGAGGCCGGCCATGGCCACCAGGTCCAGCAGCGCGCCACTGGAGGGACCCAGCAGCAGGCCACCCTCTGGCGCCCCCAGGCGCCTGCGCAGGCGCTCGGTGAGTTCGGCCTGGCGCTCGGGGTATTGGTGGAAGGGCATTGTGCGAAGCCTTGCCAGCAGAGCGTTCCTGGGCGCCTCAGGCCAGTCCTGGGCGGGCTCGTTCATGTGCAGGCGCACGCCCGTGGGCGGCTCGGGGGGCCGCTGGTAGGCGGGCAGGTCGGATAGGTCGGGTCGCAGCAGGGACATGGGTGGCTCGAGTTGAGGGTAGGAGAAAACCAGGCTTCATTGGGAGAGAAGCGGAACGGAACGCCGATGGCTCGGGCGCTCCCTAGGGGTGGTGATGGCCGCGGAGGGCGGCGCTGCGGCCGTGGTGGGTGAGACCCTCTGCCTCGGCCAGCCGCTCCACCCAGGGAGCCATGGCGGCGGCATCGGCCGGGGACAGGCGAAGTAGGCTCTGCCGCTTGAGGAAGGTGGCCACGCCCAGGGGGCTGGTGTAGCGAGCGCTGCGGTCCGTGGGCAGCACGTGGTTCGGGCCCGCGCCATAGTCGCCGAAGGCCTCGGCACTGGCACTGCCGATGAACACGGCGCCTGCTGTGGTGAGCGAGGGCAGCCAGGTCTCCGGATCGCTGACGCATAGCTCGAGGTGTTCCGGGGCCCAGGCCTGGGCCAGGGCAATGGCCAGGTCGCGGCTGGTGCAGACGAGCCGTCCGTGGCTGGCCAGGCTCTGCTCGAGGATGGCGCGGCGCGGGGAGGTGGCGGTGCGGGTCTGCAACTCCACCGCCACGGCCGCCAGCAGTCCGCGGTCTTCGCTCACCAACACGGCGGCGGCGTCGGGATCATGCTCGGCCTGGGCCAGCAGATCCTCGGCGAGCCAGGCGGGGTCGGCGCTGTCGTCCGCTAGTACCAGCAGCTCCGTGGGGCCAGCCAGGGCATCGATGCCGCAGGTCCCGATGAGCTGGCGCTTGGCCTCGGCCACGAAGCGGTTGCCGGGTCCGGCGATGAGGTCCACCGCGGGCTCGCCATAGGCCAGCCAGCCCAGGGCCTGGGCGCCTCCAAAGGGATAGAGCTCCGTGAGGCCCAGCTCCGCGGCGCAAGCCAGCACCAGCGGATCCACGCCCCATGCGCCGGGCAGGGTGGCGGCGGGTTTGGGTGGTGTCACGCCCACGATGCGATCCACGCCGGCGACCTGGGCGGGGATCACGGTCATGGCCAGGGTGGAGGGGTAGAAGGCGCGACCACCGGGGATGTAAACGCCAGCGGTCTTAAGGGCGCACCAGCGCTCGCCCACGGTGCCGCCGCCGGGCAGGGGCAGTTCCAGGTCGCGGAGGCAGCCGCGCTGGCCTTCGGCGAAGCGACGGATGTTGGCGATCAGCTCCCGCAGGGCAGCCATGAGCTCCGGCCGCTGGCGGTCCAGGTCGGTCCGGGCGGCCTCCAACACGGCCTCGGGAATGCGCAGGGGCGCGGGCCCCAGGCGGACGCCGTCCAGTCGCTCCGTCCAGTCCAGAACGGCCCCAAGCCCATCTCGGCGTACATCCGCCAGGATGGCTAGCACGGCCTTCCGCGTGTCCTCTTCGCTCTCCCCGTTCCTGGCCAGTGCGGCCACCCACCCGGGCAGGTCCGCCCGGTTCGTCAGGTCAGTGATGGGGATGAAGTAACACCTGTGCACCTCGAAGGTGAAGGCTACAGCCTGCCAGCTTCAGGTCGTCCGTCGCAACAGCAAATTCCCGGTGAACAGAGATTAGGCGGGCTGGGCGACCAGGGGATGGAAGAAGAAGCTGACGTTGGCGGGCTCGGCGTCCTCGGTCCACTCCCAGCAACCGGGATCGGCGAGGATGGCCTGGGCCAGGGCCACGTGCATGGCGTGGCCGGCGGCGTGGGCTTCCACGAGACCCATCAGGGGCGCGCCCAGCAGGGCCAGGTCGCCAACCAGGTCGAGCATCTTGTGGCGGACCGCTTCATCTTCGTAGCGCAGGGATTCGTTCAGGGGGCCATCGGCGCCGAAGACCACGGCGTTATCCAGGCTGCCGCCGAGGGCCAGGCCCCGGGCGCGCATCATGTCGATCTCCTGGGCCAGGCAGAAGGTGCGGGCGGCGCCCAACTCCCGGCGGTATTTCTCGGGCGTGAGGCTCAGCTCGCGGCTCTGGCGGCCCAGGGCGGGAATGGGGAAGTCAATGACGTAGCGGAGGCGGAAGCCGTCAAAGGGGAGGGCACGGATCCAACGGTCGCCGTTCCGGATCTCAATGGGGTGGGTGATCTTCATGAAGCGGCGGCGGCCCTCGAGCCCCTGCACACCGGCTTCCAGGATGGCGTCCACCCAGGGGGCGGCGCTGCCATCGAGGATGGGCAGTTCCTCGGCGTCCACCTCGATGCGGAGGTGCTCGACTTCCAGACCGGACAGGGCGGAGAGCAGGTGCTCGATGGTCTGGAGCCGCACGCCATCCTTCACCAGGGTGGTGGCCAGGACCAGATCGCCGGCGAGGTCGGCCCGGGCGGGGATCTCGGTGCCGGTGGGGGTGTGGACGAACACCAGCCCCGAAGCGGCAGCCACGGGGACCAAGCGCACCGAGCAGGGGCGGTTACCATGCAGACCATGACCCGAGATCGTGATCTCGCGGCTCAGGGTCTGGGGTGTGGTGCTACGGGGCATGGTTTGGCCTCGCAGGCATACATGCCAATTCCATGCCTTTTTATTAGCTAAATTATTTCAAGGTTTAGCTATAAATAACTTAGACTGGCCTGTGGGCGCCGATACCACACCGTGTGGTCAGTGCCGCCGGGCCCGTTCCCAGTCCTCGGGCGTGGTGAGCTTCAGATTGGAGCTCGGGCTGGGGATGAGCTTCACGGCCAGGCCGAGTCGCTCAAGCAGGGCCGCGTCATCCGTGGCGGCGTAGCCGGCCTCGTGAGCTGCTGCGAAGGCGTGGAGCCAGGTGCCGAGCCGGGCGATCTGGGGCGTCTGGGCCCGGTAGAACTCCTCCCGGGGTTCGGTGCGGAGCACCCGGCCGAGGGCGTCCACCCGCTTGAGGGTATCGGTGGAGGGTTCCCCCAGCAGGACGCCGTCGAACCGGTTGAGGGCCTCGAGCGCCTCCCAGAGGGGGGCGGCGGGTGGGAAGGGCCGCACTGCGTCATGGATCATCACTGGGGCGAGGGGCAGGTTGGGCAGGGTCCGCAGGGCCAGCCAGACGGACTCCTGCCGGGTCTCGCCGCCCGGGACGACCGTACATGGCACCTGGAAGGACCAACTGCGGGCCTCCTCCAGGTGGGATTCGGGAACGGCCAGGGCAATGCCGGCCAGGCGGGGCATGCCAGGGGCCAGGAAGGCCTCGACGGTCACCTGCAGGAGGGGGCGTCCATCCCAGTCACGGAACTGCTTAGGCAGCCCACCCCCCATCCGCATACCTCGCCCGCCGGCGGGAATGACCAGGAAGGGGCGCAGGGGATCAGCGCTGGCGGGTGATGAAGGGTTCGACACCGCGATCCTTCAGGAGCTTGGCGATCTGCTCGGCGGCCTGCTCGGCGTCCTGGCGGGTCGTGTAGCTCCCCACCCGGACCCGCTTGACCGCCAGGCCGCCGCGCGTGAGGGCACTTTGCAGGGTGACGACGCCGAAGGTGTTTTCAAGTTCCTTCGTAAGTGATTGGATATTTTTGGGATCTGTGAGTGATGCCACCTGTACGACATAGGGATCGGCCTGGCCGGTGGCGGCATCCAGGGCCACGGGGAGACCCATGGCATCCACGGACCGTAGCCGGACCCTGGAAGTTCCTTGCCCCAGGAAGCCCAGTTCCTGGGCGCCCCGGCGGGACAGATCGATGATCCTCCCCTTGATGAAGGGGCCCCGGTCATTGACCCGCAGGACGGTGCGCTTGCGGTTCTCCAGGTTCTCGACTTCCACGAAGCTACCGAGGGGAAGGGTCTTGTGGGCGCAGGTGTACTGCTCCGGGTCGAAAATTTCCCCATTGGCGGTAGGCCGGCCGGAGAATCCATCATCGTCCCCACCGTACCAACTGGCCACACCCTCTTCCACATAGGCCTGGGTGTCGAAGGTATTCGCGCCACTCCTCGAGCCAGTGCCGGCCTCGGGGATGGAGCCCGGCGGCCTGGTGCAGTGGAGCGTGAAGCTGAGGATGAGCAGGGTGGCCACGCGGGGTGTGCTCCACCGCATGAGCCTAAGGAAGCCGCCCTTGCCTGGCTCCACCGGGACTGGAGGGTCGAAGGCGATCTGGATCTCGTGGATCCACGAGACACAGGCCTGACTCCAATTGGTTGGATGGAAGGGTGACGGCATTGGGCTCCACAAAGATCATTTGGTCGCTACTTAACAGACCAGCTCGTATACATATTAAGTATGAGCGCGTTTAGATCGTTTGTAAAGGACCGGCATTGCAATAACGCATATATCGAGCACTTGTTTCGTTTAGAACGAGCTACTGGCGATCTGGGATCTGGGCGACCCGGAAGGGCTTGGGGCGGTTGCCCTCCGCCAGGAAGGGCGGCGGGAGCTTCTTGGCCGCAGCCTTGGCCGCCGCTTCGGAGCCGAAAGCCCCAAGGAACACCTGGTAGCAGGTCCGACCGTCCCGCATGGTCATGGGAACGAGGAACAGATCTGGATCCTGCCCCTTGAGCAGGTCGGCGGCATGCTGGACCGTGCTGCCCTGGCAGGCGATCTCAAGCCGGAGGGTCCATTTCCCCTGCAAGGCCTTCCTTTGGGCCGACCCCTGAGCCATGGCCCGCTTCCAGTCGCCCTGGCTGATGGTCTGCAACCGGTCCGCCTTGGAAGCCGCGGTGACCGTCTCCTCCTTCTGGGGAGGGGGGGCGGGGGGCTTGGTGGCGGCGGATTCGGGTTTCTTCTCGGGTTCCGGGGGCGGTACGGGTTTGACGACCTCGGGGGCGGGAGCTGGAGGCTCGGCGGCCTTGACTTCCGGGGCCACGGGCTTGGGAGCGGGCACGATCTCGGTCACTTTCGGCGCCGGGAGGGGTGCCGCCTTGGGGCGCCGGAACCTGGTGAAGCCGACCCAGGCCAGCCCGGCCAGGACGAGGACGGCGGCCAGCACCAGGGGGCGCCGGGAAGATCTTGGAGCCTCGGAGGGGAGGGGCGGCGGGGGTTCGGGCTGTTCCGTGCTGCCTTCGGCTTCATGGTGGATGGGCAAGGCGGGCTCCGGTTCGGGGGGAGGAGTCGAATCGGCCGGGAAGGGGTCCTCCAGTTCGTCTTCGGGTCCGAGCTGGTCCAGTGCCTCGGATAGGTGTTCGAGGTTGGTGGTCGGCCGCTGGCTGGCATGGATCTCGGCGAACAGAGAGGGCGGGGTGGGCACGGATTCGGGGAGAGGAGGCGTGATAGGTGCCTCAGCGGGATCAAGGGCCAGCTCCAGTGCGCGGCGGTCGAGGGGGGGCAGCTCGTGGAGCCGGACCCAGGCCATCTCCCTGAGGAAGAGGACAAAAGCCCCGAGGCGGAAGGGTTCGACGCCCGCTTCCCGGCTCAGCTCCATAAGGGTCCGGCTGCCATCGAGGAGTCCCGGCAGCTTGACCAGGTCAGGGGGCAGGGTGAGCTCCTGAAATCGCTTGCCCTCAAGCACCACGACCTGGTTCAGGGGGCCCAGCTCCTCCAGCACCCGCTCCCGGTCCGGAAGCTTCAGCACGCCGGCCAGCAGCATCGCGGCCGTGTCGAAGGGCAGGCGGACGGTGGTCGCATCCAGGTCCTTGGCCTCGAAGGTTGGTGTCTGCTCCGGATCCGCGACGGCCGCCCACACCACCCGTTCGACCTGCGCCCGGGCAACATCCAGCAAGTCCCGCTGGGTGATGAAGCCCATCTCGATGAGGTTCTTGCCGATGGACATGGCCGGGTTGAGGTTGGCCATGGCGTAGTCGAGCTGGGCCTGGGTGATCTTGCCCCGCTCCACCAGCAGGTGGGTCAGCCGGTCCAGTGGGTGGGTGCTGGCTGCGAAGACGATGTCCCCGGATTCCATGAACACCGTGCGGTGGGGTTCCTGCCCCAGCCGCCACAGGCCGGTTGCACGGGCCCGGTGCCGGGCGAACAGATCCTTGAGGGCCGGAAGGCTCATGTGATCACCCATCGCTCGAGCTTGAGTTTGCCTACCTTCACCAGCACCGACTGACCGGATCGCAGGGAAATCCGAAGCGCGGAGTCGACGGCCTTCAGGCCATCCAGGCTCACGGCACCCTGGCCGATGAGCCGCTCGGCCTCCTTGCGGCTGGCGGCCAGCCCGCGCTCCACCAACAGGCGGGAGAGCTGGATCTCACCTTCGGTGGCGGCCACGGCCACCTCGGGGGCCTCCTCGGGGCTGCGCTCGGAGAACCGCCGAATCCAACGCTCCTCGGCTTCCCGGCCGGCCTCGGCACCATGGAAGTCGGCGACGATCTGTCGGGCCAGGGCCTTCTTGGCGTCCATGGGATGACCCTGCTTGAGGGCCTCGATGTCGGCTGGCAGCTGGTCCGTCAGCAGCAGGTACCAGTCCCACATGAGTGCGTCGCTCACACTCATGGCCTTGCCGAACTGCGTATCCGGATCCTCCATGAAGCCGATGTAATTGCCCAGGGACTTGGACATCTTCTCGATGCCATCGAGGCCCAGGAGCAGGGGCACCGTGAGCACCACCTGGGGCTTCTGCCCAGAGGCCTCCTGGAGGATGCGGCCCTGCATGAGGTTGAAGAGCTGATCGTTGCCGCCGAGTTCCACGTCGGCCTCGAGCGCGACGGAATCGTAAGCCTGGGTCAGGGGGTAGAGCAGCTCGTGGAGGGCGATGGGCTCGCGGGCTTCCATGCGCTTGGCGAAGTCATTGCGTTCGAGCATCTGGGCCACGGTGAAGCGGGAGGCCAGGCGGATCCAGCCCTCGCCCACCATGCTGCCCAGCCACTCGCTGTTGAAGCGGACCTTGGTCTTCTCGGGATCCAGGATTTTGAAGACCTGGGCCTTGTAGGTCTCGGCGTTGGCCAGCACCTCATCGCGGGTCAGAGGCGGCCGCGTGGCCTTCTTGCCCGTGGGATCGCCGATGAGGCCAGTGAAATCGCCGATGAGAAAGGTGACCTCATGGCCCAGCTTCTGGAACTGGGCCATCTTCTTGATGAGTACGCCGTGGCCGAGGTGCAGGTCCGGGGCCGTGGGATCAAAGCCGGCCTTGATCCGCAGGGGCCGGCCTTCCTTCAGCTTCGCCTCCAGCTGGTCCAGCTTGTGGCAGGTGACGGTGCCCTTCGTGAGCAGGGCCAAGGCATCAGATGCGGATCCGAAAGCGGCAGTCATGACTGCATCTTGGCGGAAAAAGGCTGCAGGCTCAATGCGGAACGGCCTGACGGGCTAGCGGACATCCAGTTCGACGACGCGCCTGGGTCCGGTGTCGCCTGCCTTCCGGGCCTTCTCGAAGGTGACGTATACGGCCCGTCCGCTCTTCGGGCTCCAGCCGACCGTGACTTTGCCGCCAAAATCATGGTTGATCTGAAGTCCCTGGCGCTCCATCAGGTCCGGGGTGAGGTCCGGCGCGGTGACCACCTCCTTGTGCCAACGGGAGGAGGCTTCCAGGAAGGCGGCTTCGGAGGGCCAGGTCTTGGCGAGGCCGGGATTGGCGGCATAGAGGGCCTGACAGCCTTCCGGTGAACGCAGGTGCTCGACCACGGCGCGGAAGTCCTCCCAGTCGGGCCGCACCTGCTCGAGGGCAAAGCCCATGACCTTGTTCTTGAACCCTTCGGGATCCTTCTTGATCCGGTTCCCCAGGTAGGCGACTCCGCCCACGCAGGTCACCAGGACCACCAGGAACGCGATGCCGCAGCCCAGGGCGATCTTGCCCCAGAGGGGCATGCCGGTCTTGACGGGAACACCGTGGCCGCCGTTGTCCCAGGATCCATCCGCCATGGTGGAACTCCTACAAGAGGTTGCTCGCCAGCTCCGCCAGCTTGCTGCGTTCGCCCTTCTGGAGGGTGACGTGGCCGGAGATGTCGAGGTGCTTGAAGTGTTCGGCCAAGAAACTGAGGCCGTTGGTGCTGGCGTCTACGTAGGGGTTGTCGATCTGGTGGGGGTCGCCGGTGAAGATGACCTTGGTGCCTTCCCCGGCCCGGGTGAGGATGGTCTTCACTTCGTGTGGGGTCAGGTTCTGGGCCTCATCCACGACCAGATACTGCTTGGGAATGCTGCGGCCCCGAATGTAGGTGAGGGGCTCGACACTCAGGTAGCCGGCCTCCTCCAGCTGACTGGCCGTCATGGTGGTGCGGCGCCGGGCCTCGGTGTTGGCCCCCACGATGAACTCGAGGTTGTCGTAGATGGGTTGCATGTAGGGGCGGAGCTTCTCGCTGATGTCGCCGGGCAGGTAGCCCAGGTCGCGGCCCATGGGCATGACCGGGCGGCTCACGAGGATCTTGTCGTAGGACTCGTCGTCCACCACCTGCTGCAGGCCTGCGGCGATGGCCAGGAGGGTCTTGCCGGTTCCCGCCTTTCCCAGCAGGGTGACCACCTGGACGGCGGGGTCCAGCAGCAGCTCCATGGCGAACTGCTGCTCGCGGTTGCGGGGCTTGATGCCCCAGGGCCAGGATTCCATGCGGCGCAGGGGCCGCAGGAGCCCCTCGCCGGCCATAAACCGGGCCAGGGCCGTGTGGCTGGGATTGAGCTGATCGACCAGGGTGAGGAACTGGTTGGGGTTGAGGTTCAGCGCCGGATCGGGCGTCAGGCCGCCGTCGTAGAGCTGGTCCACCTTGGCGGGATCCACCTCCCAGGCCTTGTGGCCCGTGTAGAGCTCGTCCATCTCCACGCGGTCGGTGGTGTAGTCCTCGGCCTGCACGCCGATGGCGTCCGCCTTGATGCGCAGGTTCGTGTCCTTGGTGACCAGGACCACGCGGTCCTTGCACGTGTGCAGCAGCTCCCGGGCGCAGGCCAGGATCTGGTTGTCGGCCTTGTGCTTGTCCGCCGAGAGGATGCCGATGTCCAGGTTGTGGGCGGCCACATCGACCTTGAGCGTGCCGCCGCCGTCCAGGGGCACGCCCCGGCTGAGGCTGCCCGTGGCCCGCAGCCGGTCCAGCAGGCGGGAGACGCTGCGAGCATTGCGCCCGATCTCGGTCTGGTCCTTCTTGAAGTGGTCCACTTCCTCGATGACCACGATGGGCAGCACCACGTCGTGTTCCTGGAAGTGGAGGATGGAGTTCGGATCATGCAGGAGGACGTTCGTATCGAGGACGAAGACCTTCTTGCCGGATGGCGGGACCAAATCAAACCTCCAGGGCTGCAGGCACCCTACCACCAAGCGGGCGCCCTTGCACGGCTGGGATTCGACTTCGGATTGGTGTGAGAATGGGCCCCTGTCTGGAGGCCCGTTTCATGAGGATGCTCGCCATGGCTCTCGCCATCACCAGTGCACTTTCGGCCCAAACGCCCCTGACCTACCCACCCACCCGGAAGGCAGACGTGGTGGATGACTTTTTCGGCACCAAGGTGGCGGCCCCTTACCGCTGGCTGGAGGACGACAACAGCGCCGAGACGAAGGCCTGGGTGGAGGCTCAGAACAAGGTCACCTTCGGTTACCTGGAGCAGATTCCCCAGCGGGCGAAGATCCAGGCGCGCATCACCAAGCTCTGGGACTTCGAGAAGTACAGCGCCCCCTTCAAGCGCGGCCAGCGCTACTTCTACTCCTACAACACCGGCCTGCAGAACCAGGCCGTCCTGTTCGTCACCGAGGACCCTAAGGCCAAGGGCCGGATACTGCTCGATCCCAACACCCTCAGCAAGGATGGGACCGTGGCCCTCAGCGGCATCAGCCTCACCGAGGATGGCCGCCTAATGGCCTATTCGGTCTCGGTGGCCGGCTCTGACTGGCAGACCTGGAAGGTGCGCGATGTGGCCACGGGCAAGGATCTCGCCGACGAGATCCAGTGGTCCAAGGCCAGTGGTGCCTCCTGGCGCAAGGACGGCAGCGGCTTCTACTACAGCCGCTACGAAGCGCCCAAGGAAGGCGGGGCCCTCACGGGGGTGAACAACAACCACATGCTCTGCTTCCACAAGCTGGGCACCCCGCAGGCCGAGGATGTGCTTGTCTACCAGCGCCCCGACCAGCCCGAGTGGTACCTGGGCGGGTCAGTCACCGACGATGGCCGCTGGCTGGTGGTCACTGCCGGCCAGGGCACCAACCCCGAGAGCAGCCTGTTCCTGCAGGACCTCTCGAAGCCCGGCAGCCCCGTAGAACCCTTCCTCGACAAGATGGACGCCTCCTACGGCATCGTGGACAACGAGGGCGACCGCTTCTTTGTCAGCACCAACCAGGGCGCCCCACGCAACCGGCTGGTGGCCATCCGGAAGGGCGAGACCGATCACGCCCAGTGGACCGAACTCATCCCCCAGGCCAAGGGCAAGGACGTGCTGGAATCCGTGTCCCTGGTGGGCGGACGCTTCGTGGCCACCTGGATGCGGGATGCCCATTCCGTCATTGAGTTCTACGACCTCAAAGGCAAGAGGACCGGCACCCTCGCCCTGCCGGCCCTGGGCACCGTCGGCGGCTTCGGTGGACGCCGCGAAGACGCGGAGACCTTCTACACCTTCGGCAGCTTCACCTACCCCGGCACCATCTACCGCCTGGACCTGAAGACCGGCAAGAGCAGCGTCTTCCGCACGCCCAAGGTGGCCTTCAAGCCCGCGGACTACGAGGTGAAGCAGGTCTTCTACCCCAGCAAGGACGGCACGAAGGTTCCCATGTTCCTGGTGCACAAGAAGGGCCTCAAGCTCGATGGCCAGAACCCCACGCTGCTCTATGGCTATGGCGGGTTCAACGTGCCGCTGACGCCGGGTTTCTCGGTCTCGCGCATGGTCTGGCTGGAGCTGGGCGGCGTCTACGCCATGGCCAACCTGCGGGGCGGCGGCGAGTACGGCCTCGACTGGTACGACGCCGGCCGGAAGGACAAGAAGCAGAATGTCTTCGACGACTTCATCGCCGCGGCCGAGTGGCTCATCGCCCACAAAGTGACTTCCACTCCCAAACTCGCCATCAATGGCGGCAGCAACGGCGGTCTGCTGGTGGGCGCCTGCCTTACCCAGCGGCCCGAAATCTTCGGCGCCGCGGTGCCCGAGGTGGGGGTCATGGACATGCTGCGCTTCCACAAGTTCACCCTGGGCTGGGGCTGGAAGAGCGACTACGGCAGCAGCGAGACGAAAGAGGGCTTCGACACCCTCATGAAGTACTCGCCCCTGCACACCATTAAGCCTGGCGTGAATTACCCGCCCACCCTGGTGACCACCGGCGACCACGATGACCGCGTGGTGCCCGCCCACAGCCACAAGTTCACGGCCACCCTCCAGGCGGCCCAGGGCGGGCCGGCCCCCATCCTCACCCGCATCGAAGTGAGCGCGGGCCACGGCGCGGGCAAGCCCACAGCCAAGGCCATCGCCGAACGGGCGGACGTCCTGGCCTTCCTGGTCAAGAACCTCGGCATGAAGCCCTGAGGGGCTGGTTCAACCTTGTGTTACGAGGTATCCTGAAGGGCATTACCGCGCCCTTCAGGAGGCCCCTCCATGTCGTTGTCCCGAACCTGCCTGCTGGCCCTGGCCGCCACGGCCCTGGTGGCCCAGTCGCCCCTCGTCTACCCCGTCACCCGCAAGGCCGACGTCGTGGACGACTACCACGGTACCAAGGTGGCCGATCCCTACCGCTGGCTGGAGGATGACCGTTCGGCTGAAACCGCCGCCTGGGTGGAGGCCCAGAACCGGGTGAGCCGGAGCTACCTGGACGGCATCCCCGAGCGGAAGGCCATCGAGGCACGGCTGACCAGGCTGTGGGACTACGAAAAGTACGGGGCTCCCAGCAAGCGGGGGAAGTACTACACCTACACCTACAACTCGGGCCTGCAGAACCAGGGCCTGCTCTATGTCACCACGGACCTGAAGGACAAGGGCCGGGTCCTGCTGGATCCCAATGGCCTCAGCACCGACGGCACCATGTCCCTGGGGGGCACCGTCTTCACCGAGGACGGCCGCTTCATGGCCTACTCCCTCTCCAAGGGCGGCGCCGACCTGAACATCTGGAAGGTGCGGAGCGTCGAGACCGGACAGGATCTGCCGGACGAACTCCCCCTGGGGCGCAACGGCGTGGGCGGCTGGGCCAAAGACGGCAGCGGCTTCTACTACACCCGCTATCCCCTGCCCAAGGACCGCAGCGCCCTCACCGGCGTCTTCAAGAACCAGCAGCTTTTTTTCCACAAGCTGGGCACGCCCCTGGCGCAGGACGCGGTCATCTACGAGCGCACCGATCAGCCCGACTGGGGCTTCGGCGCCGGTGTCACGGATGACGGCAAGTGGCTGGTCATCTATCAGAACCAGGGTACCGATCGGCGCAGCCGCATCTTCCTGCGAGATCTGACCAGACCCGACGCCAAGGTCGAGCCTTGGCTCGACAAGTTCGACGCCACCTACCGCGTGGTGGGCAACGATGGCGACACCTTCTACGTCTTCACCGACCAGGGCGCCGCCCGGGGTCGATTGGTGGCCATCCAGCGCGGCAAGCCCGAGCCCAGAGACTGGAAGACCTTGATCCCGGAGGGACCAGGCCGCGATGTGCTGGGCGGTGTCTCATTGGTGGCCAACCGGTTCGCCGCCACCTGGCGCATTGATGCCCTGAACAAGGTCCGCCTCTACGACCTGAAGGGGAAGTTGGAGCGCGAGATCGCCTTGCCCGGCGTGGGTTCCCTCATGGGGTTCGGAGGCCGGCGCGAGGACACCGAGGCCTTCTACGGCTTCACGAGCTACAACCTGCCGACGACCCTCTACCGCTACGAGTTCTCCACTGGAAAGAGTGAGGTCTTCCGCCAGCCCAAGGTGGCCTTCGATCCGGCCGCCTTCGAGGTCAAGGAGGTGTTCTACGCCAGCAAGGACGGCACCAAGATCCCCATGTTCCTGACGCATCGCAAGGGCCTGAAGCTCGACGGCCAGAACCCTACCCTGCTCTACGGCTATGGCGGGTTCAATGTCCCTGCCTCGCCGCGGTTCAGCTCGGCCACGGTGGCCTGGCTGGAGATGGGCGGCGTCTTTGCGGAAGCCTGCCTGCGTGGCGGCAGCGAATACGGTCGCGAGTGGCACGAGGCGGGTAAGCACAAGAACAAGCAGAACGTCTTCGACGACTTCATCGCCGCGGCCGAATGGCTCATCAAGGAGAGGTACACCACCACTCCGAAGCTCGCCATCCACGGCGGCTCCAACGGGGGCCTGCTGGTGGGGGCCTGCATGGCCCAGCGACCGGAGCTCTTCGGCGCGACCCTCCCGGCCGTGGGCGTCATGGACATGCTCCGCTACCACAAGTTCACCATCGGCTGGATGTGGAAGAGTGACTACGACTGCTCCGACGACCAGGCGGGGTTCAAGTACCTGATGACCTACAGCCCTCTGCACACCCTGAAGCCCGGCGTGAAGTATCCGCCCACCCTGGTGACCACCGGCGATCACGACGACCGCGTGGTACCGGCCCACAGCCACAAGTTCATCGCCACCCTGCAGGCCGCCCAGGGCGGTCCCGCCCCCGTGCTCACCCGCATCGAGACGAACGCGGGCCACGGCGCGGGGAAGCCCACCACCAAGCAGATCGCTGAGCGGGCGGATCAGTGGGCCTTCCTCGTCAAGAACCTCGGCATGAAGCTGCCCGCCGCCTTCGGCCAGTAGTTGATTCCAGGCCCCTCCCAGGGCAAACTAGACGGCCAGCGCCAACTTAGCTCAGCTGGTAGAGCAGCTGATTCGTAATCAGCAGGTCGCAGGTTCGAATCCTGTAGTTGGCTCCAGTCATTACGACATTTACGGCCACCAGCACGGTGGCCGTTTTTGCGCGTGCAAGCACATTGACGTTCCCCCCATGATTAGCCCGGTCTTTGTGTGGAATCAGGGTTGATTGGGGTGGTGTCGCTGGGCTGGGCGGAGGTAGCCGGAGGCGACCGGAGCTCAGCCCAGCGACGCGCAAACTCCGCCGGGGGAAGGCCCCCGAGCGAGGTGTGCGGTCGACGGTGGTTGTAGTCACGTAGCCATCCTCGGGCCACATGCCGGGCCTCCGCAAGGTCCCTGAACCAATTTTCGTCCAGGCATTCGTCCCTGAACCGCCCGTTGAAGCTTTCGCAGGTTCCGTTCTGCATTGGCCTGCCTGGCTTGATCAGGTGATGCGTGATTCCCCGTCCGTGTCGCCATTGGTCGAAGGCTCTCGATGTGAACTCAGGCCCGTTGTCGCTCACCACCACCTCGGGCATTCCCCGACGTCGAATCAGGTTCTCCAGCACCCGAACCACCCTCAGGCTCGGCAGGCTGAAGTCAACCTCGATGGCCAGGCCCTCACGGGTGAACACGTCCACCACATTCAGCGTTCGGATCGCCCGCCCTTCGGCCAGGGCATCAGATACGAAGTCCATCGCCCATTGCTGATTTGGCCGAACGGGCGGCTGCAGCGCCTGGCGCGGAGCGCCCTTCATCCGCTTCCGAGTGCGCTTTCTCACCCAGAGGCCCTCCTCGTTGTAGAGCCGCTCCACCCGCTTGTGATTGACCATGAACCCCTCCCGCCTCAGCAGCAGATAGAGCCTTGGAGATCCGAACCGCTTCCGCTCTGCCGCCAATTCCAAGAGCCGCTTCCGCAGCCCAGGGACCTCCTTGCGGCGACTTCGATACCGGCAAGTGCACCTCGGCATGTCCACCACCTGGCAAGCCCGCCTTTCGCTAACCCGGAAGACCCGCCGCAACGACAGCACGGCTTTCCGGAGGTCGGCGGGCCTCAGAATTTTTTTCGAAGGAGGAACCT
>NZ_JBATQW010000056.1:0-24229 GCF_049292215.1 Geothrix sp.
CTGCCGGCCTCGTGCTCTTTCAAGGCCAAGATGATCTGCTCCTCGGTGTATCTGCTCTTTCTCAAGGGGCCCTCCAAAGGGGGAGGACTCACATTATCCTTGGTCTAGTTTTCCGGGAGGACGTCAAGATTAGACTCAGAATCTTTCCTTTTGTAGGGGAGGCCGTTGCTTATTGTTGTCTTCATAAACGAACTCGAACTCACCGTTGATCATGACGAATGAAAAATTGGCTGTCTGGATGCTGGGTGGATTTTTTGAGGAATGCGCGTAAAGCAATACGGTGTGTCCTTTCAGGCGCGAAGCCCAATTTCGGATAAAGCACGAAGCATCCTTTGGCCTCAGGGCCATTTCCAAGGACCAAATACCTTGCTTGCTACAGTTGAACTCCAAAATTGGTGACGGCCCAACAACTACAAGATGGTCGAAATCAATTCTGCGATCTCGGTTGCAAGAACAGGCTATTACAACCAATGCCATCACTGGAGCAATCAAGAGAGGTGATTTGGCTTTCAGATGCACGGCCACCTAACGAATGAAGCTCACCGGCCCTGCCTGCATCGAGGCGCTGAACGAAGCCGAGGAAGCGAGAAGAAGAGAAGGAGCGAAAGGCAATGCAGGCGGGGTCGGACTTGAGCGAGAGGTTAGGCGTCTGCATTTGAATCGCCAACCTGGCTTGAAGTGTGGAATGCCAAGGTGATAATTGTCGGGAAAATGAGGCCCTTGAGATAGGAGAGCGGATGCCTACCCAGGGTGAAATCGACGGGTAGGTTCCCGAAATGCGCCCAATAGTGCGTTGCAATGAGGCCGGTGATTCCGGCCCACATCCCACACAAAGCCCAGCGTTTGCCAAAGACGACGAGCAGCAAACTGAGAGTAATCACCACTCGAAGGATCGATTGTACGTATTCGAATGTTGTATGAGCACTGGTGCCAGCGCCTAGATACAGATCGCACAGTGTAAAGATGTGGTAATAGATCAGCAGTCCGGCGAGAACAAAGATGATCAGGCGCCGGAATAACAGAAACCGGCTCGTCTGCATTCCAGGCAGTGTGGTCACCTCGGCCCTCCTTTCTACAGACGCCTAACGGACAAAGCTAAGCGGCCCAACCTGCAGCCGAAAAGCTGAACGAAGTTATGAAAGACGGAACAAGAGAGAGAAAAGCGGGTCGTGCAGGTTGGGGCCGACTTGAGCGAGGGGTTTGGCATCAGCGGCGCGCCGCGTGCAGACTGGATTGCTCTATCCTACGCACCATCGTTACTGCCACATCGCGCATAGGAGAGAGCAGTAACGTTTCTCCGCGCCTGTAACCGCTGCCGATTATTCTGTAGGCGTTTTTCAGCGCGAGTGCGGCTTGAACTCGATGAACAGGGCGCGAGTCTCTGTACTACCTGTGTTCTCGCCCGCATGGGACTGCGCGGGCATCCATCTCACGTCGCCCGGTTTGGATTCAGTTTCAATGACACGCCCGTTGCCCAGGGTGAGTTTGCGCTTGAAGGACGAAAGCCCGACCATAAGCGTATCGGGATGTCCGTGCATGGCAATCCTCTCGCCCGGTGCGTCAAAGCCTTCTAGCACTCGAACGCGATCGTTCTCGAAGCGAACCTTGTAGTGCGCCGGGGCAACGGTGAGGGGGTCTGCAGGGGCGGGTACCTGTGCGACCGCCCAGTTCACGAAAGCTCCTCCGCCGAACGCGGCCGACAATGCGGCCAGTTGTGCAAGTTTCTTCATCAGGCATCTCCTGCGATTGCGAGCAGGCTACTCGCATCGCCGACTCTAGCGCGAGTCGTTGTCCGCGTGTGCATGGGAATTCGCCTGATAGGCTGGACACTTTTCGGAGAGTGAAGAGATCAATCCGGCCCGAGTTTGAGTTCGCTATTCGTCGCTAACGAATGTAGGCATGCCAGATGGCGTTATCTGAATTTCAACAGTGTTCTGGAGCAATGCTGGTACCTCTGATGCCTAACGGATGAAGCTAACGGGACCCTCCTGCACCGAGGCGATGAACGAAGCCGAGGAAGCGAGATGATGAGAGAGAACGAAAGACAATGCAGGCGGAGTCCGAGTGGAGCGGAGGGTTAGGCGGTTGGGACCATGATTCTTCATGGAGTCACCCTGTAGATTTTTTGTGAGAAGTAGCCGGGCTGAGACGCCGACCCGTGGCCTTTTCGTATTTGCCTAGTAAGCGTGACAAGTGCGGTTGTGTGAGGACAAGTCGCTTGGTTAGGCCCCAAGGGCTTCGCCCCCTTTGGTATTTGAAGTCAATCCATTTGGTCCTTGGAGTGGCATGGCGGAATGTTTCCCAGATCATTGGCAGATAGTCGTCTTCCAGGCTTAAGCCGACTATGTGTTTGATACTGACCCTCTCTGGATCGCCGCGCTTCAGACGGTATGTAATGTAAAGAGAGCGCCGTTTGCATATGCAAGTACGTCGTAACAGGCACTGATCCCACCCGCTGGGCGCCAATTCATCCCATATGAATGCAGCAATGCTCTTGGATTCGCAGACAGTCGTCCAAGTGGGCCGGTCACCGCACGAGGTGCACTGCCACCAATATTTTGCTGCCATGGACGTTCACCGCCTAACGAACAGGGCTAACCGGCCACGCCTGCACCGAGACGCTGAACGAAGCCGAGGAAGTGGGAAGCTGAGAGAGAGCGGGAGACAAAGCAGGCGGGGTCCGAGTTGAGCCGAGGGTTAGGCGTCGGGAACGGCATATTTGGACCATTGCCCACCAATATGAGTGCGAGATGCACCCCAGCCTAGCGGAAGATCAGCGACTTCTGCGATGGTGGGGTCGATCTTCATAGCTTCTTCCATTGCTATGAATCGGCCATCTTCGTTGGCGTTCGTTGTTCCGCAAGTGAACGCCCAGTCTTCATCATCCGAGTAGTGAACGACTCGAAGAATAGGGAAGCCATCTTCGAGAACCTGGCGCGTAGTCAAGGCTGCCACGCAAGGCCCCTGGTCGAATGGCCATGTGTGTTCCATGTGACGTCTAACTTTGAATTGGACGACGGGGTGGCCGGGGCGTGCCGAGCCCGCTGGACGGGCTGTAGCCGGGCGGCACGGCGGGGAGAGGGCCTGCTGCTAAACGGAAGCCCGGTGCCGGGCGTAGGCCTTCCCAGCTACCCAGGCCCTGCCATGTCCAGACGACCGCTTCCCGGAGGGAACCCATGAAGGTCCGACCCCCTGTCCTGGGCCTGAGCCTCTGCCTGCTGCTGTCGGCGGGCCTGAAGGCGGCCGAACCGAAGCCCCCGTCGCCACCGGCGCCGGCAGTGCTGACCGTGCCGCCGGCGGCCCAGCCGGGGCTGGCCTTCAGCGTAGACGCGGCCACCGAGGCCTACCTGGCCCTGATGCCGCCGGCGGCCAAGGCGCGGTCCGACGCCTATTTCGAAGGCGGCTACTGGCTGATCCTCTGGGATTTCCTCGTCGCGTCGGCGATCTCGCTGCTGCTGCTGACCCGGGGCTGGTCGGCCCGGATGCGCCAGCGGGCCGAGCGCATCACCCGCTTCCGCTATGCGCAGACGCTGCTCTACTGGGTGCAGTACGTGGGCCTCACCTACCTGCTCAGCTTCCCGCTGGTGGCCTTCGAGGGCTTCTTCCGCGAGCACCGGTACGGCCTGTCCACCCAGACCTTCGGCGCCTGGCTGGGGGACGAGGCCAAGGGCCTGCTGGTCACCGCGCTGCTGGGCGGCCTCGCCGTGGCCCTGCTCTTCACCATCGTCCGGCGCCTGACGCGGACCTGGTGGCTCTGGGGCGCCGTGGCCTCCCTGGTGATCATCGTCATCGGCATCCTCATCGGGCCGGTGTTCCTGCAGCCGATCTTCAACACGCCCAAGAAGCTGGAGGATCCCCGGCTCTCGGCGCCGATCCTCAGCCTGGCGCGGGCCAATGGCATCCCGGTGCACGACGTCTACCAGATCGACGCCTCGAAGCAGACCAACCGGATGAGCGCCAACGTGAGCGGCTTCGCCGGCACCATGCGCATAACCCTCAACGACAACCTGATCCAGCGCGGCGCGCCCGAGGAGATCCAGGCGGTGATGGGCCATGAGATGGGCCACTACGTGCTGAACCACATTCCGAAGATGCTCACCTTCCTCGTCATCGTGATCGTCTCGATGTTCGCCCTGCTGCGCTGGACGCTCACCTGGGCCCTGGCGCGCTGGGGCCGGGCCTGGGGCATCCGGGACGTGGCCGATCCGGCCATCCTGCCCCTGGCGGTGCTGGTGATGGGGCTCTTCTTCTTCGTCCTCACGCCGGTCCTGAACACCTTCATCCGCACTCAGGAGCACGAGGCGGACCTGTACGGCGTCGCGGCCAGCCGCCAGCCGGACGGCTTCGCCCAGGCCGCCATCCACCTCGGCGAGTACCGCAAGATGAGCCCCACGCCCCTGGAGGAGTTCCTGTTCTACGATCACCCCAGCGGCCGCAACCGCATCCACCGCGCCATGGCATGGAAGGCCGAGAACCAGCAGCTGTTCGCCCCGCCGCCGGGGGCCACAGGGAAACCCTGAGCTGGCACAACAGGGAACGGGGAAGGTGTGCAATTCCTTATCTTTTGATCGGTGTTCATCGGTGTTCATCGGTGGCTAAACATTCTTGTTCCCGTGGTGGTGCAGCGCCCCAAAGACTCCGCAGGAACCACAACGAAGACAGAAATGACCTGCTGAAGATCTGTGTAGAAGGGACAGGACCTTCGCGTTGGTGTTGAGCTGGAAAAGCCTTGGAATCACCGATGGACACCGATGGACACCAATAAAAGCCTGATCAGGATCGGTGGCGGGTGCATTGGGCTAGGATCGTGCCATGCATGTTGGCGATCAGAGGTTCCGCAGGCTGGTGGACGAGGCGCTGGGCCTGGTCCCGGCGGAGTTCCAGCCGTACCTGGCGGGCGTGCCGGTGGTCATCGAGGACTGGGCGCCGGACGCGCCGCTGGACGAGCTGGGCGTCCCGGAGGACGACACGCTCTACGGCCTTTACTCCGGCCGCTCCTTGACGGAGGGCCCGCCGGAGCTCGGCGACCTGCCGCCCCGCATCACCATCTACCGCGGGCCGCTGCTGGAGGACTGCGAGGACGAGGCGGACCTGCGCGACGAGATCGCCACCACCGTCATCCACGAGCTGGCCCACCACTTCGGCATCGGCGAGGACCGCCTGGAGGAGCTGGGCTGGGGGTGAGCCCGGTGGCTACAGGGTCTTCAGGATGGCCTCGCGCTTCTCCTGGTATTCGGCCTCGCTGAGGAGGTTCTCGTCGCGCAGCTTCTTGAGGGCCCGGAGGCGCTGCGCCTGGGCCTCGTAGAAGGCCTCGTCCCGGGCGGTGGCGGGGTCCGGCGCTGGCGTGGGCTTCCCGGGTGCGGGCGTTGCCGTCACTGCGGGGGCCAGGGCGGGGGCTAGTGCCGGTGCCTGGATGGGGTCCGCGACCTGGACGGGGGCGGCCCCCAGGGGGAAGCTCAGCCAGTCGGCGCGGCGGCGGGTGGCCTGGGGGGCTGCGAGGGCCGCGCCCGAGGCGGCGCTGCGCGAGCCATACACCCAGGTGGGCAGGGTGCGGTCCGCCGAGTAGCGGTCCATGAAACTAAGGCGCGCATCGTGGACGATGAGGTTCAGGGCCCCGTCGGCCACGAAGAGCCGTGCGGTGAGGCCAACGGGCATCTCCATGAAGCCGCCGCCGCGCTTGAACGTGCTGAGCAGGATGAGGTCGTCGCCAGGCTTGGCCTGGGCCAGGGCCTCTCGCAGGGGCCGGGTCAGACCCTTCAGCTCATCCTTGGCGAAGAGGGGAGTGCTCCGGCCCTCCACCATGGCCTGGACGGGCCCCAGGGCCGCCACCAGGGCTTCGTCGCTGAGGGTAGCCGGGTGGGCGTTGGCGGAGGCGCCGGCCTCGGCGGGCACCAACTTCAGCCAGGTGAAGTTGTTGAGGCGCCACTGGGTCTGGTCCGGCTCCGAGGCCGCGGCTGCCATCGGCGCCAGGGCCGCCAGCATGGTTCCGAGCAGCCATCCCCGTTGTCGCATGCGCGTCCTCCCGATCCGTGCCCCCAGCATAACGGCAACGGCCGGCAAGGAATTCCCGGGGAGGGCGGGGCCGGGCCCTGGCTATGCTGGTCGCTCCGGCAGCGATGGGAGGAGTGGCACGGATGATCCAGCGGTTCTGGTCGACGCTCAAGGGCAGCTTCGCCAGCTTGGTGCTGGCGGCCAATGCCATCGCCATCTTCTCGGGCATGGTCCCCTTCGCGCTGGTGAAGCTGGCGCTGCCCTTCGCGGCGGTGCGCCGGGTCGTGGACCGGGTGCTCATGGCCCTGGCCCAGACCTGGGTCGGCGTGAACGGCGCCTGGATGGCCCTGGTGCAGCAGACCCGCTGGGATGTGCAGGGCCTCGACGGCCTGCGGCGCAAGGGCTGGTACCTGGTGAGCAGCAACCACCAGAGCTGGGTGGACATCCTGGTCCTGCAGAAGGTCTTCCACCGGCGCGTGCCCTTCCTGAAGTTCTTCCTCAAGCGCCAGCTGCTCTACGTGCCGGTCATGGGCCTCGCCTGGTGGGCCCTGGACTTCCCCTTCATGAAGCGCCGCAGCGGCAGCCGCTCGGCGGACCTGGCCACGGCGCGCAAGGCCTGCGAGAAGTTTCGCCTGGTGCCCACCTCGGTGATGAACTTCCTGGAGGGCACGCGCTTCAGCCGCGCAAAGCACGACGCACAGCAGTCGCCCTACCGGCACCTGCTGAAGCCCAAGGTGGGCGGGCTGGCCACGGCCCTCAGCGCCATGGGCGAGCGCTTCGACGCCCTGCTGGACGTCACCATTGTCTATCCCGGCGGTGTGCCCACCTTCTGGGACCTGCTGTCGGGGCGGGTGCAGCAGGTGGTGGTGCGGGTGCGCGAGCTGGAGATCCCGAAGGACCTGCTGGGCGGCGACTACGAGGGCGACCCCGCCTTTCGCGCCCGCATGCAGGCCTGGGTCCAGGCTATGTGGGCCGACAAGGATGCGCGCATCGAGGAGCTCGTGACTGCGCAGCCCCTCGGGGCCTGATCAGCTCAGCATGAGGGTGCCGAAGGGGCTGCCCAGGATGGGGGGCTGGCCGGCCTCCCGGCTTTCGTAGAGCCCGGCCATGCCGACATCGGGGTGGCGCTTGGCGCCTTCCGGGACGGCGATTCCCTGGAAGCAGACCCGGGCTGCGAGGTTGGCAATGAGGGTGGCCTCGTCTTCCGCCATGGCTTGCTCGGTGCGGAAGGCCCGGGCCACGACCTTGTGGTGGTGGAGGCGCTTGCGCAGACGGGCGAGCAGACCGGCGTAAGCCTCCAGCGGCACCGGCGCGCCCAGGCGTTCCAGCCGGTCCAGGGTGGCGAAGGCGTGCAGCTGGGCCTGGATGGGCAGGGTGGTGCCATGTCCCTCGCCCTGCAGCCGCTCGTGGAGCGTCTTGAAGGTGGCCAGGACGGTCTTCAGCCGGGGACTGGCGAATCCGGCGGCGTGGGCCAGGTGGGTACCGAAGATCAGTCGGGTGCCTCGGTCACCCAGGTGATAGGGGGCCTCCATTGCCGCCGCCATGAGGGTGTCGTAGGCCTGTCGGACGAAGCGGTCCATGAGGACCCCGGGTGCGAAATTGCGGGTCCGGGCCGCGTGCGTGAGGGTGAGCACCAGGCGCACGAACTGGCCATCGGCGATGCGCGTGTCCTGCAGCAGCTCGGACTGGATCCGGTGAACGGCCTCGAACAGGTGGGTGCGGCCCTCCAATTGCCCCGCTTCCCCCGCCAGTCCGCCATCGGCAAGGAAGAGGTCCACCGCATAGGGCAGGTGCCACCCGGAGGCAGCCACAGAGCTGGGCACGAGGGGCCGCAGACGGGTCACCAGGGCCTGAAGCCGCTCGCGGTTGCACCATAGGTAGGCACGCTTGGGTTCGTCCCGCGAGGCCCGCAGCAGCCTCAGCAGAAAGCCGATCTTGGCGCGCAGGGAACGCAAGTCGGAGAAGAGGGACACCCGGTCGTAGGCGTCCAGCAGGTTCTCGTAGTCCGAGACCAGGGTGGAGGGCCGCTCGCCCCGGGCCATGCCTTCCAAGAGGTACGACAGCAGGCTGGCGGGATCCTCGCGGAAATGGGAGGAACTGGCGCTGCGGTGAGTGAGGGGCCCGAAGGCCGTCTGGAGGGCCGCTTCGAAGGCTTCGATGACGGTGGCTTCGGGTAGGGCCGCCTCGCCGGCCTGGGTGAGGGTGAAGAAGCCCTCGGGTTCCACCAGGGTGCCTGGCGGGGCCTGCTTCTGCAGAACGTCGATCTCGCGGTCGGTATCGGCCAGCCGGTCCAGGCACTCGCGGCCCTCCACCTGGATGTAGTCCTGGATGCGGTCCAGGTGGGCAGGGATCTGGTCCAGGTCCTTCACGCCCCGGACCTGGATCTTTAGGCCTTCCAGGAGTGCCAGGAGGGCCACCAGGTCGGGATCGTCAGGGCCCGGGGGAGGCGGTACGCCCACCCCCAAAAGGCCCGCGAACCGTGATCTGGGCGCCATCCTGCGACGCAGGCGCTCGGCGCAGGTCCGGGCCTCCAGGATCTGGCGGTGGGTCTCCTGCAGGGTCTCGTAGCGGGCCTCCAGGTTGGCCTGCTTGGGCCGAGCATCCTTTTGGATGAGGCCCCGGGCCAACAACTCTTCCAACCCCTCCGCGCCGAGGGCCTCCAGGCGCACCGATTCGGAGGCGGCCAGGGTCTGCAGGCAGTCGAGCCAAGTCGGGGTGGATTCCATGGGCGGAGGTTGGGTTCCAGAGGGAGCGCCGGGGAGCGCCCTCATGTCATCGGCCCAAAGGCAAAGAATCCCAAGAATGGGAGTTTGGGGAGGGGGCTGGTTGCCCACCCTACACCGAAACGGGCACCGGTTCCGGTGCCCGTTTCTGCTCAGGATTTGGCCCGCTACTACCCGTCGGTCTTGACGAACTGCTCCATGAACTCGACCAGAGTCTTCACGTTGTCCACGGTGACGGCGTTGTAGGTGCTGACGCGGATGCCGCCGATGTCGCGGTAGCCCTTGAGGCCCACCATGCCGGCCTTCTTGGCCTCCTTCACGAACTGGTCGTCCAGCTCGGGGGTGGGCAGGAAGAAGTCCACGTTCATGAGGCTGCGGTGGCTCTTCTCGGTGACGAAGCCCCGGTAGAAGCCCGGATGCTTGTCGATGCAGCCGTAGAGCAGCTCGCCCTTCTGGCGGTTGGCGGCCTCGATGGCCTGCAGGCCGCCCAGGCTCTTGTTGTAGGCCAGCACGTTGCGCAGGATATAGATGCCGAAGGTCGGCGGGGTGTTGTAGAGGCTGTTCTTCTCGGCGTGCAGCTTGAAGCGCAGGTAGCTGGGCAGGTCCTGGGCCTCGCACATCTCCAGGAAGTCCTCGCGGATGATGGTGAGCGTGACGCCGCTGGGGCCGAGGTTCTTCTGGGCGCCGCCGTAGATGAGTCCGAAGGGGCTCACATCGAAGGGCCGCCACATGAAGTCGGAGCTCATGTCGCAGACGTAGGGCACGCCGCCGACCTGGGGGAACGCCTGCCACTGCGTGCCTTCCACGGTGTTGTTCGAGGTGAAGTGCACGAAGGAACTGTCGGAGCCGACCTTGATCTCGCTCTCGAAGGGCAGGCGACTGAACTTCTGCTCCTTGGTGCTGGCGGCGATGCGAACGTTGTCGCCGGCCACGAGCTTCGCTTCCTTGGTGGCCTTCTCGGCCCAGTTGCCCGTGACGATGTAGTCGGCCTTGCGGCCGCCGCGCAGCAGGTTGAGGGGGATCATGCCGAAGCTCAGGTGCGCGCCGCCCTGGAGCATGAGCACCTTGTAGTTGCTGGGCAGGCCCATCAGCTCCTTGGTGAGGGCGATGGCTTCCTCGTGCACCGCGTCGTATTCCTTGGAGCGGTGGCTGATCTCCATGACGGACATGCCGGTGCCGGCGAAGTCCAGTAACTCCTCCTTGGCGCGCTCCAAGGCAGGCAGGGGCAGACCGGCGGGGCCGGCGTAGAAGTTGATCGCACGATGGGTCATGGGGGCTCCTTTATGCTTTGAAATCTTGAAGAATGAGCACGACTTCGTCGCCGATGCGGCCGAGGTTCTCCTTGGAGCTGGCCCCCAGGTGCGGGGCCATGAAGACGTTGGGGGCCGTGAGCAGGGGGCAGTCCGCCGGGGGCGGGTCGCTGGGCCACACGTCGGTGCCGTAGGCGCGGAGCTTGCCGCTGGTGAGGGCGGCGGCCACGTCCGCATCCACGATGCACTTGCCCCGGCCGGTGTTGATGAGGATGAGACCGTCCTTGGCCTTGGCCAGGAAGTTGGCGTTGATCATGCCGCGGGTCTCGTCCGTGAGGGGCAGGTGCAGGCTGATGACATCGGCCTTGGCGGCCAGCTCATCGAGGCCGACGAGCCGGGCGATGGGGTGCTCCTTCAGGTAGGGATCGTAGGCGATCACCTCCATGCCGAAGGCCTGGGCGCGCTTGGCGACCTCCGTGGCGATGTTGCCCGCGCCGATGAGGCCCAGGGTCTTCTTGAAGAGCTCGGTGCGCTTCAGCTCGCTCTTGAGGAACTTGCCCTCCTTCATGGAGGTGTGGGCCTCGATGAGGCGGGCCGGGATGGCCACCATGAAGGCCATGGCCATCTCGGCCACGGCCACGCTGCTGGCGCGGGGCGTGTTCACGGCCTTGATGCCCTTTTCGGCGCAGAGCTTCTTGTCCACGTTGTCCATGCCCACGCCGCCCCGGATGACGAGCTTGAGGTTGGGGGCCGTGGTGAGAAGGTCGGCGTCGACCTTGGTCTTGGAGCGCACGAGCAGGACATGGGCCTCGCTCAGGGTGGCCATGTCGGCGCTGACCGTGCCGAAGGGCGCAAGGCGTTCCGGCAACTTGACGTCGAAGGCGTCGGCGATGAGGATGTGCATGGTGTGTCCCTTATCCTTCGTACATCCGGACCAGCAGTCCGGAGCGCAGCTTGGGTTCGAACCAGGTGGACTTGGGCGGCATGACCTCGCCGGCGTCGGCCACGGACATGAGCTGGGTGAGCGAGGTGGGATACACGGAGAAGGCGACGGCGTAGCCCTCCTTCACACGGCGCTCCAGCTCGTCCATGCCGCGGATGCCACCCACGAAGTCGATGCGCGTGTTGGTGCGGGGATCGTCGATGCCGAGGATGGGATTGAGCAGGTTGTCCTGCAGGATGCTCACATCCAGGCCCCGCACGGGATCGCTGGCGGGGAAGCTGCCGGGCTTGGCCTTCAGCTCGTACCAAGTGCCGCCGAGATACATGCCGAAGGTGGTGGGCGCCTGGGCGGCGCGGTGGGTGGACACGGCCACCTCGAAGGATTCGCGCACCTTGTCCAGGAAGGCCTCCTGGCTGAGGCCGTTGAGGTCCTTCACCACGCGGTTGTAGTCCATGATCTTCAGCTGGTCGTGGGGGAAGACCACGGCCATGAAGCTCTCCCAGGGCTCGTCGCCATCCAGGACCTCGCCCCGGAGTTGGGCCTCGGCGCGCTGGAACTGGCCATAGCGGATGGCGGCGGCGGTGCGGTGGTGGCCATCGGCGATGTAGAGCGCCTCCACGCCGTTGAAGAGGTGCACCAGCTCGTAGACCACGGTCTCGCCCGAGACCACCCACACGGTGTGCCCGATGCCGTCCGGCGTGACCACGTCATAGACCGGCACCTGCTTCCGGATGTCGTTCACGATGTGGTCGATGTAGGGGACGGCCTTGTAGGTGAGGAAGACGGGCTCGGCGTTGGCGGCCTGCTCGGTGACGTGGCGGGTGCGGTCGTCCTCCTTGTCCTTGCGGGTGAACTCGTGGCGCTTGATGAGGCCGGTCTCGTACTCCTCCACGGAGCAGAGGCCCACCAGGCCCGCCTGCACGTGGTCGCCCATCTTCTGCTGGTAGACGTAGAGGCAGGGCGTGTTCTCGTGGAAGAGCGTGCCGCGGTCGATGAGGCCGCGCAGGTTGGCCACGCCCTTGGCGTAGACCTCGTCGGCGTGGACGTCGATGCCGGCGGGCAGATCGATCTCCGGACGGCCCACGTGGAGGAAGGAGTGGGGGTTGTCCTTGGCCAGCTCGGCGGCCTCCTGGGTGTTCACCACGTCATAGGGGACGGCGGCCACCTGGGCGGCCAGTTCGGGCCGGGGACGGTACGCGCGGAAGGGCTTCAGCTGGGACATGGACACCTGCCTGGGAAGGGGCCCCCGCGGGGCCGCACAGGCGCCATTATTCCCCCAAGGGTGCCCATTGGGGGCCCAATCGCTGACGCCCCGGTTGGGTTTTGACGAAAGTCCCATTCTCGGACCGTTTTAGGGTCGAACCGTCAAAGCCGGGCCGCCCGGAAGGCCGTGGTCAGGCCGGGCCCATCAGGCCTCCCCGAACTCCGGGTGCCGGTGGTCGGAGATCATGGCGGCGTTCATGAGCAGCTCCGTGAGGGGCAGCACGATGGTCTGCTCCACGCGGCAGGTCTCCACGAACTCGATGTCGGGCTTGTCCCAGCAGAGGATCTCGTAGGCGGCGGGCAGGCCCTCGTCGGCCCGGTAGGCCGCGTGCACCACCTCGCCGGCCTTGAGGTAGAGCAGCCCCATGCCGGCCTCGGACTTCACGGTGAGGGTGCAGGACTTCTTCTCCCAGTTCAGCAGCTGCAGGATGCTGTTGAGCCCGATGCCCCGCACCATGCCCGCGGGCTCGAACTGGGCGGCGGCGCGGATGGCGTCCATGAGCAGGGTGAGGCGGGGCGGCTTGGTGAGGATGCGGATGGCGCCCAGCTGCAGCGGGGTGTTCAGGTGCTGGCTCTCGTCCAGGCCGGTCATCACGATGATGGGCACCTGGGGGTAGAAGCGGCTCACTTTGGCGATGAGGTTGAAGCCGTCCATCACCGGCATGTTCAGGTCGGTCACCAGCACGTGCACCGGCTCGTGGCGCAGCATCTCGAAGGCCTGGCCGCCGTTCTCCGCCATGATGATCTTGAAGCCCTGCAGGCCCTTCAGCCCCGCCCGGTAGAGGCTCAGGGTGGCGCGGTCGTCCTCCACCACCAGCAGCGTCTTGGTGGGGATCTCGGGGAGGGGCAGGGGGCGGGGACGGGTCGGGAGGCTCATGGGCAACGCTGAGTCTATCCTTATCGGCCGATGCTCAGCGCTCCTCGCCTTTTGGAATCCGGCGGGCGGGGGCGGGCTCCTGGGCGAGGATGGCCCGGGCTTCGGCCGCGTCGGCGGGGTTCCGGGCCTCCCAGTCCAGCACCCAGGGGGGCAGCTCGGCGTCCTCGTAGTCCCGCAGCTTGCGGTGCCAGCTCACCAGGGACTGAACCACCGCTTCGCGGATGTCCTCGGCCCTGGGCGGCAGGTGGCGGTCCCAGATGGGCTCGCGGAAGTACTTCCGGAGGGTGGCTTCGGCGGGCTTGCCCCACACGGCGTAGGTGCGGTCCAGGGGCCCGCCCACGGGCTTCTGGGCGAGGTTCTCGCCGTAGAGGTAGTAGAACACCGCGTCTCCGTCGCTCCAGTGCCGCAAAACTCCGAAGGCGCCCTTGAGCAGCAGGTTCTGCAGGGCCAGATCCAGGGGCTTGTCGGTGCGGAAGTCCCAGGGCCCCACGTGGGCGTGGGCCACCGAGGGGTAGCCCACCTCGGTGATCATCGCGGGTTTCTGGAACCGGGCCGTGAGGGTGCGGGCCTTGTAGACGATCCACCACCAGGCATCGCGGATCTGCTCGGGCGAGGGGTAGTCGTCATACTTGGCGATGGGGTCGTAGGTGTTGATCCCGATCACATCCAGGCAGTCGCCGAAGGTGAAGCTGTCGTGGCTGTCGAAGTTGACGCTGTAGACCACCCTGCCCTTGAAGACCTGGCGGACCTCGGCCGCCAGGCGCCGCCACTGGTCCGGGAAGGGGTGGGTGGAGGCCATCTCGGTGCCGAGGCTGTACCACTCCACGCCGCCCTCCTGGGCCAGGGTCGCGAGGCGGACGTTGAAGGCGGTGTAGTTCCGCCACCAGAGGCCCCAGTCCTCGGGGGCGATGTTGCCGCGCCACCAGTCGGCGTTCTCGGCTTCGTCCCGCATGTTGATCGTGGGGAAGAACATCATGCGCAGGCCGCGCACCTTCGCCTGCTGGAAGGTGCGGCGCAGGGCCGCTTCGGTGGGGCTGGAGGTGGGATGGCGGCGGATCTCCACGCTGTGGCCAGTGTCCATGCGGTAGATGGCCTGCAGGCTCACGCAGGTGGCCCCGGTGGCGGCGATGCGGTCCAGCTCCTCGGCGTAGTCGTAGTCCGGCACGCCGGCGTAGAGGCCCAGGACGAAGCCCCGGGGCTGGGGCACCAGGGCCCGGCGTTGCGAGCGCCGCACGAGGAGCAGGGTGGCCGGCAGGACCACCAGGGCGATCAGGACGAGGATGCGGCGGATCATGCGGACGGGCTCCAGGGACCAGCCTAGCGGCTGAATCCTGGAGTTAGGAAATGCTTTGCCCCAGCCTTCGGGCCGCTCAGGCGGGGGAAGCGGGTCGGCGGGTTCCGACGCGCCGCATCAGGATGAAGAAGGCCGCCGCCGCGAGGAGGCAGAGGACCAGGCTGATGGGACCGATGCGGATCGCGCTGGGCGTGGCGGCCAGGAAGAAGATGCCGCAGCCGCGCAGGTTGCGCCGCTGGGCAGCCCGGATTTCCGCTTCCGGGATGTCGGGATCCACGCAGCCTCGATGCAGGGCCAGCGCGAAGTTGGCGGCCTGGGTGGTCAGGAGCAGGCCCATGGTGGGCAGGTAGATCATCAGGGCCACCGGGTTGGTGGGATACCGTCCCATGAGGGCCGCCGCGAAGGGGAAGAAGCTGACCAGGGCGAGAAAGAGGAGGGTCAGGACGAAGACCGGGATGTCCACGCGGAGGATCTTCGCGATGAGCCGGTGGTGCCAATGCCAGAACAGGCCCAGGAGGAAGAAGCTCACGAGGTAGGCCGCCAGGGTGGGCCAGGCGTGCTGGAGCTTGTCCAGGAGCTCGGCCGTTGAGCGGCGGTCAATCAGCTCAGGCACCTTGACCTCGAGGACGAGGATGGTCATGGCGATGGCGAAGACGCCATCGACGAGGGCCTCCAGTCGGTGCTTCGCGATGGGGTGCTGGGTCATGGGGCTCCTCCGGCGGGCCGTCAGGTCTTCTCGACCTTCACCTGCACAATGCGCGTACCCTCCATCCGCAGCACGGTGAGGCGGGCGCCTTCGACCTCGACGGATTCCTGGGGCTTGGGCACATGACCGAGGCTGGCCATGACGAGACCGGCCAGGGTGTCGAAGCCATTCCGCTCCCAGGCGAAGCCCAGGGCCTCGGCCACGTCCTCCACGTGGGAGTGGCCCGCCACCAGCCACACCCCGGGGGCCTGCTCGATCAGTCCGGCGGGCGCCTCGTGCTCGTCCTGGATCTCGCCGAAGACCTCCTCCAGCAGATCCTCCATGGTGACCAGGCCCGACACGCCGCCGAACTCGTCCACCACCAGGGCCAGCTGGGTGCGGGCCCGCTGGAGGTCGCGCAGCAGCTCGGCCACCGGCTTGCTCTCGGGCACGAAGTGGGCGGGCTTGAGGAGCGTGGCGAGGGGCGGCTTGGCCGCGTCGGCCAGCTGCATGAGGTCCTTCAGGAGCAGCACGCCGCGCACCTGCTCGATGCTGCCCTCGTAGACCGGCAAGCGCGAGTGGCGGCTCTCCGTGAAGGCCGCCCAGGCCTCGCCGATGCTGGCCGTCATGGGCAGGGCCACGATGCGGGTCCGGGGCGTCATCACCTCGCGCACCACGGTGTCGCCGAAGGTGACCACGTTGCGGATGAGCTCGCGGTCCTCGGCCTCGAGGATGCCCTCGGCCTCGCCCTCCTCCAGGAGGGCCGTGACCGCCTCCTCGGTGGTCTCCTCGTCATCGTCGTCCTTGGTCCGCTCCAGCGCGTGGCGGCGGTCGATCATCCGGGCCAGGGGGTTGACCAGGGGGCCCAGGAGGAACTGGGCGGGCATGTAGAGGGGATAGAGCTGGACCAGCCAGAGGGCGGGGTTGCGGGAGGCGAGCAGGGCCGGGAGGAGCAGGTCCAGCAGCCACAGGCCCACCAGGACCAGGAGACCCAAGGTCCAGGCGCCGCCCGGCAGGCTGTGGTGGACGGGCCAGAGCAGGGCCACCAGGACCAGCAGCAGCAGCTGGTTCCAGAACTCCAGGCCCATGCCGAGGGACCGGGGGCGCTCCAGGAGCTCCGCCAGCTGCGGATCCGCGATGGCCTCCTCCTCCAGGAGGCGCCGCCGCTGGACCGAGGGCAGGGCGTGGAAGGCCGACAGGAGGATCGCCATGGCACAGCGGTAGAGCCCCACCGCCAGGGCGGCGAAGAGGTACCAGGTTGGGGGAGCGCTGCCGCCGGACTCAGTCATTGTCCAGGCAATTCTACCGTGATTCCCGTCGGGCCAGGATCTGCCGGCTCAGGTCAGCCCGTGCATCGGCACTGAGGTGCATCCGCCGCCGCTCGGCCTCCCGGAAGTATTCCTCCGGGTCTCGGGAGAGGCCATCCGGGGTGGGAGGCAGGCCCTTGCGGATCCTGGCGGCATTGAGGAAGCGGTAGGGCTCCTTGGCCAGCTCGGGACTCTGCAGGAAGTGGCGGAAGGTCCACCAGCCCCCCACCACGAACCACACGCCCAGCACCGCCACCGCCTTCTGCTGCAGCCAGCGCATGCGCTCCGGGGTCTGCCGGACCTTCTGCCAGGCCACCCCGGCCCAGAGGTTCAGGCCGATGATCAGGGCGGTCAGCAGCAGGGTGCCAGTCCACCCAAGGCTGCCCCAGCCCCAGCCCGTGAGGGCGATGACGGCGGGCGCCAGGAGCACGCTGAAGATCATGTTGAGGTGGAGCATGTAGAGCAACAGGGACTCGGCGCTGGCGGCCTTGATGGGATTCGGGCCGTTCCACTTGGGGCGCACCAGCTCGATGGCGCCCATGAGGGACCCGCCCAGGAGGATGTAGCCCACGCGCCCCGCCACACTGGGCAGCGTGGTGTTGGCGATAGCGCCGAGTTCACCATAGGTGAAGGCGCCGGTGGGGCTGTGCAGCATCCACACCCCGTTCTCCTGGAGCCACTGGCCGCCCCAGAGCCAAGGCTGCTGGCGGGCGGTGCCCCAGGCCAGCAGCACCGCCCCGAGCACCGCCAGGCTCGCGAGGAACTTGGACTCGCTCATGCGGGCCTTGCCCTCCACGGGCTCCACCCGGAGATGCCGGTAGAGTCCACCCAGAAAGGCGCCGAAGGCCGGGAAGGCGATCCAGGGGAAGAGGGGGAAGAGGGACGACACCCCCCGGTCGGTGTTGCCGTTGAAGAGACCACGGATGGGCAGCCACGTGCCGTCTGCCACGCCATGGGCCCACATGTGGGGCGATACCAGCGGTACGAGGACTGCGATCGCCAGGGCGAGCCACGTGAAGACCCGGGGGTTGCGCACCAGCCGGGCCAGGAGCTGGAGGATCAGCAGGGAGTAGACGATGCACTGGAGCACGTCGATCTTGAACAGCTCCCGGGCCTTCTGCACCGTGTTGAGCACGGTCCAGTCCGCCGCGGTGATGCCCGGGGCATGCAGGGCGTAGGCGCAGAGCAGGATGAAGCCCAGGCGCCGGGCGGTGTCCGGCCAGAACGGCCGCAGCGTGCCGTCGGTGCGGAAGGTGGAGATCACTAGGCTGTAGCCCGCCGCCATGGTGAAGCTGGGCGCCACCAGGCCGTTGAGGTAGTTCAGCCAGTCAGGGCGAAGGCCGGGGTGAAGCCAGACGTTGACCACGTGCACTTCGATCATCACGATGACGGCCCAGCCCCGAAGCTGGTCGATCCAATCGCAGCGTTTCGAGGGGGTCAGGTCAGTCCAGAGTGACATGGCCCGTCCCCTAGCTGGCGTTATGCCGCATGACGCTGTGCTGCTTGCCGTAGGCGAAGTAGATGAGGAAGCCCAGGGCCAGCCAGGCGATGAGCCGCCACCAGTTCGCCACGGGCAGGGAGAACATGAGCATCAGGCAGGTCAGCACGCCCATGACGGGCACGAAGGGCACCCAGGGGCACCTGAAGGGGCGCTCGGCCTCGGGGTGCTTCTTGCGCATGATCAGCACGGCGGCGCAGACGATGACGAAGGCCAAGAGGGTGCCGATGTTGGCCAGGTGCAGCAGGGCGTCGATGGGCAGGAAGCCGGCGAGGGCGCCCACGAAGATCCCCACCAGGATGGTGGACTTCCAGGGGGTGCGGAACTTGGGGTGCACGTCACCGAAGGTGGCCTTGGGGAGCAGGCCGTCCCGGGCCATGGCCAGAAACACGCGGGGGCCGCTGAGCATCATGACCAGCAGCACCGAGGTGATGCCGCTCACGCCGGCGGTGGCAATGAGGCCCTCGGCCCAGCCGATGCCCTTCTGCTTGAAGGCGGTCGATACGGGGGCGTTGATGTCGAGCTGGTCGAACTTCACCATGCCCGTGAGCACGGCCACCACGGCGATGTAGAGCACCGTGCAGACCAGCAGGGAGACGATGATGCCGATGGGCACGTCCCGCTGGGGGTTCTTGGCCTCCTCCGCGTGGGTGGAGACCGAGTCGAAGCCGATGTAGGCGAAGAAGATGATGGCCGCGCCGGCCATGGTGCCGATGGGGGCGCCGCCGCCGTCCACCATGCCCGCCACCCGGTGCCCGAAGAAGCTGATGCCGGTCCAGCCGAAGGGCGCGAAGGGGTGCCAGTTGGTGGTGTTGATGAAGAAGGCGCCCACGCCGATGACGAAGAGCACGGCCGCCACCTTGATGGCCACCATGACGCCGTTGAAGGTGGCGCTCTCCTGGATGCCCTTCACGAGGATCAGGGTGATGATCGCCACGATGACGAGGGCGGGCAGGTTCATCACGGAACCTGTCGAGAGGAAGTGGCCCGTGGCGGGATCGTACTTCCAGGGCGATTCGCTCACGATCTTCGGGATGTGGATGCCGATCTTGCTGACGGCGCTCTGGAAGTAGGCGCTCCACCCAGTGGCAACTGCCGCGCTGGACACGCCGTATTCCAGGATGAGGTCCCAGCCGATGATCCAAGCGAACAGCTCGCCCAGGGTGGCGTAGGCGTAGGTGTAGGCCGAGCCCGCCACGGGCACCATGGCGGCGAACTCCGCGTAGCAGAGAGCCGCGAAGATGCAGGTGATCCCTGCGATCACATAGCTCACCATCAGCGAGGGGCCCGCGATGTTGTGGGCCGCGGCTCCGGTGGCCACGAAGATGCCCGCGCCGATGATGGCGCCGATGCCCAGCGCCGTGAGCTGCACGGGGCCGAGGACGCGGCGGAGGCGGTTCTCGCCCTTGGCCTCTTCGAGGAGGAGGGCCAGGGGCTTGCGGGCGAACATCTGGGATTCGGGGCGCGGTTCGTTCGACATGAACAAGACTCCATGCGATCCGGGAATGGGGACCCGGAAAGGTGTTCCAGGAAGGGGTGCCAAGGGGGGCTTCCGGCGATGCTAGCAGGGAATCCAGGCCGCTATCATGCCCCATGCTTCCGGCCGCCTTTCAGACCCGTCTGGCCCTGGTCGGGGTGGCCTGTTCCCCTGCCGGGGCTGCCTAGGGCCCGTGGGGGAAGGCGCCGAGGCGGGCCTCTGTGCCCGCTACTGGGGTGGTCTGCTGGCCCTGCCCGAGGGGCGTGTCTCCGCTGTGCCCTGGTGCATGCCGACGGGGACTGCCCCGAGGCCACGGCCTAGGATCGCGGCGACGCCCTATGGGACTACCACGGCGGCCGCCTGCCGAAGCGGGCCATCTCCCTGCGTCGGGGCGCCGCGCCCCGGGGCCTCGTCCTCTTGGTGGACGACGTCTGGACTGACGGCACTACCCTGCTGCGCTGCGCCCAGGCGCTACGCGAGGGCGGGGCCGACGACGTGCGCGTGCTGACGCTGTTCTGGGCGTTGTGAGGCCTGAAGCCTACAGCCCCTGCCTCAGCGGCACCGGTCCCTTGGCCGCCCGGGCGTACTGGGCGGGCCAGGGCACCTCGGCGCCCAGCGCCTGCGCGGCGCGCAGGGGCCAGCGGGGGTCCCGGAGCAGTTCGCGGGCCAGGAGCACCAGATCGGCCGAACCCTCGGCCAGAATCTGCTCGGCCTGCTCCGGCTCGGTGATGAGGCCCACGGCGCCCGTGGGCAGACCCGCCTCAGTGCGGATGCGGTCCGCGAAGGGCACCTGATAGCCGGGCCCCAGCAGGATTTTCTGATGTGGCGACAGGCCGCCGGAAGAGCAGTCCACCAGGTCCACGCCCAGGCCCTTGAGGATCTTCGCCAGCTCGACCGACTGGTCTGGGTCCCAGCCGCCCTCCACCCAGTCCGTGGCGGAGATCCGCACGAAGAGGGGCAGGTTCCCGGGCCACACGGCGCGCACGGCGGTGGTCACTTCCCTGACCAGGCGTGTGCGGCCCTCGAAGCTGCCGCCATAGCCATCCGTGCGGTGGTTCGTGAGGGGCGACAGGAACTGGTGCAGCAGGTAGCCGTGAGCCGCGTGGAGTTCGACCACTTCGAACCCGGCGGCCAGGGCCCGGCGGGTGGCATAGGCAAAGGCCCGGATCACAGCCTTGATGCCGGATTCGTCCAGTTCCATCGGCACGGTCCAGGTGCTGTCGAAGGGCAGCGCGCTGGGAGCCACCGGGGTCCAGCCGCCGGCACCGGCCGGTACGCTCCCGCTGCCCTTCCAGGGTGAGAAGGCCGAGGCTTTCCGACCCGCATGGGCCAGCTGGATGCCGGGCACCGCACCCTGACCCTTGATGAAGCGGACACTGGGTGCCAGGGCCTCGGCCTGGACATCGCTCCAGAGGCCAAGGTCGTCAGGGCTGATGCGGCCCTCGGGCAGCACGGCCGCGGCCTCGGTGAGCACCAGCCCGGCCCCGCCCTGGGCGAGCCCGCCCAGGTGGACCAGATGCCAGTCGTTCGGCAGGCCCTCCAGGGACGAATACTGGCACATGGGCGACACCGCGATGCGGTTCGGCAGCGTGAGGCCGCGGAGGGTGAGGGGCCTGAACAGATGAGACATGGCGACTCCGGTTTCCGAATCAGGTTACGGTCTTTGCCCCCTGTAACGCGGAAGGCCCGGCAGATCTGCCGGGCCTTCGTGAACCAGGGATTCATTCATCTTTGCAGCCAAGGCGCGAAGCGCCCGGAGCCATGCGGGCTACGCGAGCGACACCAGCACCGCCAGCGCCTTCTTGACCTCGGCCTCCAGTTGGCCGACCTTCACTTCCGCCAGGTCGTAGGTGGCGCGCAGCATGGGCTTGTTGACTTTGAGGACGCGGGTGATGTCGATGGGCGTGGCGGAGAGCACCACGTCGCAGGGAGTGGCCTCGATGGTGGCCTCCAGGTCCTTGATCTGGGCCTCGCCGTAGCCCATGGCGGGCAGGATGCCCTGGGCGTTGGGGTACTTCTGGTAGGTGGCGGCAATCGACGCCACGGCGTAGGGCAGGGGATCCACGATCTTTGCCGCGCCGCAGTTCTTGGCGGCCACCACGCCGGCGCCGTAGGTCATGGAGCCGTGGGTGAGGGTCGGGCCGTCCTCGATGACGAGCACATTCTTGCCTTTGACCATCTCGGGCTTGGTGCAAGTGACCGGGCTGGTGGCGCGGATGACCACGGCCTTGGGGTTGACCTTCTTCGCATTCTCCTCGATGGCCTGGATGTCCTCTTCCTTGGCGGAATCGCACTTGTTGATGAGGATGATGTCGGCCATGCGGAAGTTGGCCTCGCCGGGGTGGTACAGCATCTCGTGGCCTGTGCGCAGGGGATCGGCGACGACGATGTGAAGGTCGCACTTGTAGAAGGGCAGGTCGTTGTTGCCGCCATCCCAGAGGATCACGTCCGCTTCCTTCTCGGCGCTGCGGATGATCTGCTCGTAGTCCACACCGGAATAAATGACGAAGCCATTGTCGATGTGCGGCTCGTACTCCTCGCGCTCCTCGATGGTGCACTCGTGCAGGTCCAGGTCGGAGTAGGCGGCGAAGCGCTGGCAGGCCTGCTTGGCCAGATCGCCGTAGGGCATGGGATGGCGGATGGCCACGACCTTCTTGCCCAGGCCCTTCAGGATGTGGCTGATGTAGCGGGTGGTCTGGCTCTTGCCAGCCCCCGTGCGGACGGCGGTGATGGCGATGACTGGCACCTTGGCCTGGATCATGGTCTTGTCGGCGCCCAGCAGCTCGAAGTCCACATTGTGGGCGATGCAGAGGCTCGCCAGGTGCATGACGGTGGTGTGCAGGACGTCAGAATAGGAGAAGACCGCGACGTCGGGCTTGAGGTTCTGGATGACGTCCACCAGCTCGGACTCGTCGAAGATGGGGATGCCCTGGGGGTAGAGCTTCCCGGCCAGTTCGGCGGGGTACTTGCGGCCCGCGATGTCGGGGATCTGGGTGGCGGTGAAGGCCACCACGTGGAAGTCCGGATTGTCCCGGTAGACGGTATTGAAGTTGTGGAAGTCGCGCCCTGCGGCCCCCAGGATCACCACACGCCGTGTCGCCATGACACTATGCCTTTCGGTCCAGCGGCGGGCCGACACGCTCGATGGTGGCAGTCCTGGCCCTACCGCGACCCAGGGAGGATAGCTCCGTTCCGCGTCTCTTGAAAGGGGGAGGTGTCCCGGGTCACAGATGACCAATGCGTCTATGCTTTTCCCATGTCCATCCCTGCCGCCCTTTCGACCTTTTTCCGCCGCTGGCGGCGGCCGCTGCTAATCCTCACGGCCATCTACGGGCTCTGGCTCCTGCTCGGCTTCTTCCTGGTGCCGCGGGTCCTGAGAAGCCGGGTGGAGCAGTTCGCCGCCGAGGAGCTCCACCGCCCGGTCACCCTGCAGCGGGTCCATTTCAACCCCATCCTGTTCACGGCGCGGCTGGAAGGACTGCGGGTGCCCAACCGCGACGGCAGCGACTGGATCACCCTCCGGCAGCTATACCTGGACTACCGGCTCCACCGCCTGATCAGCCGGACCATCGAACTGGCCGCCCTGGAGTTGGATGGGCTCGTGGTGCGGGTGGAACTGGACGAGCAGGGCCGGCCCAACTTCCAGGATCTGCTGGAAGGCCCCAAGGCCGAACCGAAGCCCGAGGGGGCGCCCTCAGCCTGGGACTTCGCCATCGGCAGGTTCCAGCTCAAGGCGGGCGAGTTCGTGTTCGTGGATCGCAGCCAGGGGACGCCATTCAGGACCGCCCTGGGCCCCGTGAACCTCAGGGTGGACGGCATCCGCACCCAGGTGGGCCACCGCAGCGACTACACCTTCGAGGCCTGGACCGAAGCCAAGGAACACCTGGCCTGGGAGGGCGATTTCAGCCTCAAGCCCCTGGCCTCGAAGGGCACTCTGCTGATCGAGAACGTCTCCCTGCCCAAGTACCGGCCCTACGAGCAGGAGCAGGTCGCCACGGAGATTCGCAGCGGCACGGCCTCCCTGCGAGCCCAGTACCGTTTCGAATGGGGGGCGCGGCACATCGTCGAGGTCTCCGACCTGGGCCTGACCCTGAAGGACCTGAGGCTGGCGGAACGCGGCATTGCCGAACCCGCCGTGGAGCTGCCCCTATTCGAGGTCCAGAACGCCAGGCTGGACCTGCTGGCATCGTCCATGGACGTGGGCGCCATCCGCGCGGAACAGGGCGTGGTGCGCCTCCAGAAGGGCCGGGAGAACGGCCTGAACCTGGCGCGCCTCTTCGCGCCAACGAAGCCCAGAGTGAAGAAGGACGACGAGAAACCGTTCAAGCTGCTCATCCGGGACCTGGCCCTGCGGGGCTTCCGCCTGGGGTGGGAGGACCTGGCGCTGGCCCGGCCCCTGAAGGTGGAGGCCACGGACCTGAACCTGCACTGGCAGGACCTGTCGCTGGATCCGGCCGCTTCCGGCAAGGCTTCCCTCGACCTCAAGCTGGCGGCGGGCTCGCTGAAGCTGGAGGGCAGCCTCGCGCCCCTCAAGGCCAGCGGCGACCTCAGCCTCAAAGCCGAGGGCCTGGACCTGGGCACCTGGGATCCCTACCTCGACTCCTCGCTGGACCTCCGCATCGCCTCCGGGAAGCTGGGCGTGGACGGCCGCCTGCGCTTCGCCTTCGAAGGGCGGAAGTCGGACGGCCTCACCTTCCTGGGCGGCGCCTCGGTGCAGGGGCTGGAGGCGCGTGATGCCCTCCTGAACGAGCCCTTCATCCGCTGGAAACAGCTGCGGCTCTCGGGCGCCGATCTCCGCACCGCGCCCCTGGCCGTGGCCGTCAAGGAGGTGGCCTGGACCGACCCCGAGGGCCGAGTGGTGGTGCAGCCGGACGGCAGCAGCAACGTGGCCCGGGCCCTGCGGCTGGCCCCCCCCGCGGGC
>NZ_JBATQW010000057.1:0-115284 GCF_049292215.1 Geothrix sp.
TGCCTGGGGCCCCCTGGTGAGCCTGCGCTGCGGCTGGCAGCTGGCGGCGCTCACGCCCCTGCCGATGGGCGAGCGCTACCCGCTGGCCTGCGGCGTGTCCCTCTTCAACCACGGCCTCTACCACGAGTGCCATGACGCCCTGGAACCGCTGTGGGCGCAGGCGGAGGGTGACCTGAAGCAGGGGCTGCAGGGCCTCATCCTCCTGGCGGGGGGCTACCACCACCTTCAGCAGCACAACCTGCCCGGCCTACTGTCCCTCTGGGAGGAGGCCCTGGGCCGTCTTGAGCCATGTGCCGGGCGGGTGGCTACGCCCTGGGGCGAGGTGCGTGCGGAGACGGCCCTGGACCTGACGGCACAGAGGCTGGACCATGGAAGGCGCATGACCGGAGACACGGACGATGATGCGGTGTTCGGGCTTCTCTGGGCTCTGGACCGCCCCACCTGGGAGCTGGCATGAACCACACGGTTGACCTGCTGGTTCTGGGCGCGGGCATCGCCGGGTGTTCCGCGGCCCTGCGCGCGGCGGACCTGGGCGCCTCGGTGGTGCTGGTGGCCAAGGATGAGCTGGGCGGCACCAACACCTCCTGGGCCCAGGGCGGCATCATCGGGCTGGCGCCTCCCGAGGCGGGGGACTCCCCCGACCTGCTGGCTGCGGACATCGAGGGGGCAGGCGGCGGGCTCTGTCGGCATGAGGCAGTGCGGCTGCTCGCCGAGGAGGGGCCGAAGCTCTGCCGGAGCTTCCTGTGGGAGCGCCTGGGAGTGCCCTTCGACCTGGGGGAGAGCGGCACCCCGGATCCCACGGCCGAAGCGGCCCACAGCGCCCGGCGCATCTACCACGCCAAGGACGCCACGGGCCTCGCGATCCAGTCGGCCCTCAGCGCTGCGGTCCGGCAGCACCCGAACATTGAGGTGCGGGAACGGCTCTGCCTGGTGGATCTGATCACGAGCCCCCACCACTGCCTCAGCCCGGTGCGGGTGTACGATCCCATCCGCGTGCATGGCGCCTTCCTCTTCGATCCCGCCACCGGCCAGGTGGAGGGGGCCCTGGCCCGGCGCACGCTCCTGGCCACCGGCGGCCTCGGCTACCTGTACCTGCACACCACCAACCCCCCCAGCGCCACCGGAGACGGACTCGCCGCGGCCTACCGGGCCAGCGCGCGCATCGTGAACTGCGAGTACATCCAGTTCCATCCCACGGCGCTCTATGTTCCGGGCAAGCCGCGGACGCTGCTCACCGAGGCCCTGCGCGGTGAAGGCGCCCATCTAGTGAACCGCAAGGGCGAGCGCTTCATGGCCAAGTATGAGCCGGAGCACATGGAGCTGGCGCCCCGCGACGTCGTGAGCCGGGCCATCTTCCAGGAGATGGCGGCCAGTGGCGAAGCCAGCGTCTATCTGGATCTGGCGCCCCTGGCCGCGAGGTTGGACCTGGACGAGCACTTCCCCACGGTAATGGCTGCCTGCCGCGCCGAGGGCCTGGATCCCAGCCGCCAGCGGATCCCCGTGGTGCCCGCGGCCCACTACTTCTGCGGCGGCGTGCTGGTGGACCTGGATGGCCGCACCTCCCTGCCGGGGCTCTTCGCCGCAGGCGAAGTGGCCTGCACGGGCCTGCACGGTGCCAACCGGCTGGCCTCCACCAGCCTGCTGGAGGGCCTGCTCTGGGGCTTCCGCGGGGCCGAGGCGGCCGTGCGCGAGCTGGCTGAGGACGACCTCCCCGACCCGGGCGACCTAGCCCAGTGGCGGATGCCCGAGGCCCCGGAACCCACCGACCCCTTGCTCATTGATCAAGACTGGGGGCTCATCCGCAGCACCCTCTGGAACTACGCGGGCATCGTGCGCACGGGCGATCGCCTGCAGCGCGCCAAGGCGGACCTGCACTACTTGGCCCACCGCATCGAGCGTTTCTACCACGAGTCCTCCCTGAGCCGGGAGCTGCTGGAGCTGCGCAGCGGCATTCTCTGCGCTCGCCTGATCCTCAACGCCGCCCTGCAGAACCCCGAGAGCCGCGGCTGTCACTACCGGGTGGACTGAGCTTGAGCGGGACTGGTCCTGCGTGGCTCAGTAGACAGCACCGCGCCCCTTTTCCGGAGAGCTGATGCAACGATCTGCCCTGTTCCTCTTCGCCTCCGCCATGCTGGTCGGGCAATCCCCGGGCCTGGATGACGGGCGCCTGGATCCCTCATGGTTCGGGCCCGGCGTGGTCTTTCGGCCGTCCAAGGCCCTCGGCTTCCAGTGGCTCAAGCCCAACCTGGACTTGCGCAACCGCAGCCTCCGTCTCAAAGACTGGGAACCGGCCGCCTGGGTGCAAGGCCCGCGGGGGGGCAAAGATCAGACCTTCCTGGCGCGGGTGGCGCCGGGGCTCCCGGCCGACCTGGAGCGTGGCCTCAAGCGGGGGCTCAAGGGTGCCCTTCCGGTGTCCACCACCCTGGGGGATGTGGTCCTCGTGGGGCGTGTGGCGGATGCTCTCGGCAGCGACGATGACTACATGGCCGCCCGGCCCTTGACGCTCTCCTTCGACCTCAAGCTCGTCGACCCTGATTCGGGAGAGGTGCTCGCGGCCTTCCACGACACGATCACGGGGCCGAACACCGATGCGATCTCCTACCACTTTGGCCGCTGGTGCGAGGCGATGGGCCGGGCGCTGGCCCCGGCTGCCGGCGCTCAGGGGCCGGTCACATCGGTTGCCGCCAAGCCGCTTCCAGTGCCAGCGAAGCCGGCCTTCGACCTGGAGGGGGCCCTCCGCCGCATCGATGCCCTTGGGCGCGACGGCCTGCTCAGCGAAGCGGAATGCGAGGCGCTGCGGAAGAAGGCCCGCGACAAGGCGAAATAGTCACAGGGGCCAAGGGCCGGCGCCTTCGCGCACCAGGAGCGGTTCGTCGCCGCTGAGGTCCAGGATGGTGCTGGGGACGCCGAGGGGCTGGCCGCAGTCCACCACTAGGTCCAGGGCGTGCCCCTGCTCCTCCTCGATCTCCCAGGCGGTGTTGAGCACAGGCTGGTCCGGCAGGGCGACGCTGGTGGTGATGATGGGCTCGCCGAGCAGGGCCACCAGGGCGTGGCAGAAGGGCTGGCTGGGGATACGGAGGCCCACCACCTGCTTGTTCTGGAGGTAGCGGGGCACCTCGCGGCTGGCAGGCATCAGCACGGTGTAGGGCCCGGGCAGCATCTGCTTGAGGAGGCGGAAGGTGGGGGTGTCCAGGTGCCGCGTGTAGCGGCAGAACATCTCCATGTCCGAGCAGAGGATGGACATGGGCTTCTTGGGATCGCGGCCCTTGATCTGCTGGATGCGGTCCACGGCCTTCTTGTGTGAGGCGAGGCAGCCCAGCCCGAAAAGGGTGTCGGTCGGGTAGGCGATGACGCCATCGCGCTGCAGCAACTCGACTATGCGCTCGAGGTGGCGCACCTGGGGTGTCTCGGGGTGCAGGGTGAGGATCATGGCGCGCCCAGGTCGCCCCAGCGGGACCGGCCGGCCGAGGGCTGCTCGACGGGCCGCTGGAAGAACCGCTCTGCCAGGGCGGCGTCCAGCTCGGCGGACACTCCACTGCGCCGGGACTGGAGGGCCAGCAGGGCGACGACGGTGAGGCCGTCGGTGATCTCGCCGCCCAGCACGCGCAGGAGGCAGTCCCGGAACGGCTCGCGGTGGACCAGCAGCTCCTCGTCCTCCTCGGCGTGGTGGCCGTCAACGGCACTGAGGCCCGTGGCCAGGAACAGGAAGGCCTCCTCGTCGGTGGAGGAGTTGCTGGGATGAAAGAAGCAAAGGGGTTCCCAGACCCGCGCGCTGAGCCCCGCCTCCTCGGCCAGTTCTCGGCGGATGGCTTCGAAGGGGCTCTCGGTGGTATCCCCGCCGCCCTCGGGCAGTTCCCAGGAATAGCGCTCGAGGGGATAGCGCCACTGGCCCACCAGGACCACGCGGTCCTCCTCGTCCAGCGCCACGACGCCGCAAGCGGTGCGGTGGAAGCCGCAGACGGCATAGCGCCCCTCGGCGCCCTTCCGGTGCTTGAAGCGGTCCTCGCGGACGCGGATCCAGGGCGAGTCGTACACCAGCCTCCGCCCCAGGACCTCGTAGGGGTCCGGGTGTCCGGGCTGGGGCAGGGGTTTCAGTTCCATTTTTTCAACATAACAAAACGCCCGCTTTCGCGGGCATTTTGCAGGGATAGAGCCAAATCTACCGGCGGAGGCCCAGGCGCTCGATCAGGGTCGCGTAGCGATCCTTATTCTTCTTCTTGAGGTAGTCGAGCAGGCGGCGGCGCTGGCCGACCATGATCATGAGGCCGCGGCGGCTGTGGTAGTCCTTGGTGTGGGTCTTGAAGTGCTCGGTCAGGTCGTTGATGCGCTTGGTGAGGATCGCGACCTGCACCTCAGGCGAACCCGTGTCCGACTCGTGCTGCTTGTAGTCGTCGATGATGATCTTCTTCTGGTCTACATTGAGGGCCATGGTGGCTCCTGTTCGGGGGATCGCCCGTCACCTGCCCCGCAGCCCCGTGCCGCTTGGGAGGTCGAACCTGGTGAAGGCCAGGTGCCTTTGTCAAAACCATCGCAGAGACCATTCCAGCGTCATCTTGGTGATGGCCATTGGCCATCATCCTTGGCTTCGCTGGCGCTCAGCCTGCGGACCGCAATGCTCCCGATGGTCGCATTCGGCCCTATTTTTCGCCGGCTTAGCAGGCAAAAAATGGTGGTGCGGATAGAGGGACTCGAACCCCCACGTCTTGTGAACACTAGTACCTGAAACTAGCGCGTCTACCAATTCCGCCATATCCGCTTGAAAGATCGGTCCGGGCCCCGCAGGATCCGAAACAGCCGAACTCCAAGCCTAGCAAAGTGCGCCGTTAGAGGCAACACCGATTCTCACCACTCGCGGTAGGGGATGCCGTTCATCCCCGTGCCCTGGGAGAGGGTGTGGACATCATAGACATGCCCGCCCCCCCAACTGGTACTGTTCGCGTCGTCGCTGGTGCTGCGCAGACCCCACTCGGCCTTGCCGGTCATGGGATCCACGGGGATGCGTCGGAGGAAGCGGATCTTCTTGCTGAGGGAGCCGGTGGCGGGAGCTCCCTCCACCAAGAGCTCGAGGCTCTCGGGATAGAAGTTCGCTTCCGGGGGCGGCGCCTTGATCTTCTGCTGCTCTGCCTGCTTCTTGTAGTCGTCGATGGCGGTGCGGATCTCCCGCAGCGAGCGCCGCAGCTCCAGTTCCTGCTGCCGTTTCAGTCCGTTGCGCGCCAAGGGCACCGTCACCGAGGCCAGGATCATCAGCACCGTGGCCGTGACGACCAGCTCCAGGAGGGTGAAGCCGCGCTGCCGGCTCACTGCACCGTCACGAGGGCGTTGGACCAGCGCCCCGAGATCGGGGCGCTGCCGACGAGGAACTGCCCGCTCTGGATCAGGACCGGCGCATTACCGGCAGTGAGGCCCTCCAGATCCAGGGTGACGAAGGGACCGGCATCGGTGCCGGAGGCGTTGCGGCGAAAGACCAGCTTCAGGAGGCCGTCCTTGCCCGGGAACTGTTCGAGGCTACCCCCCTCGCCGGTGATGAACTCACCGGGGGTCACGGCCTGGAGGCGCAGCCCCGGCGGCAGGCGCAGTTCCATGGTACCGGAGCTGAGGCCGCCGCCGCCGCTCACGGTGAGGCCGATGCGGACCTTTTCCCCGACCTTGATCTCCGAAGCCACGGGGGACATGAAGATGACCAGATCCGACGGGGCGGGGGTCGCGTCAGCAGGCCCGGCGGGCTTCTTCTCCTGGATGGCATCCGGTGCCGCAGGTGGGGTGGCAGGGGGTGGCGGCACTGGGGCTTGGACGGACGGCGCGGCCTGGGGTGCCGGGGGTGCAGACGGGCGCACCGGCTGCGGTGTGACGGGGACGACCGGCTTGGGAGCGGGGGCCTTCTTCGTGGGTTCGGGAGCGAAGGGACCGGCCTTGGCTGTGGCGTCCTCGGGGTTGAAGGGGGCCATGTCCTGTTCGGTCATGACGGGCTTGCGGACCAGGACCGCCCGGATGGTGAGAATCACATCGGTCTTCGCCTTGCTGTTGCGCGTGTTGCCGATGAGCCGGCCGATGAGGGGGATGTCGGAGAGGCCCCACACGCCCTGCAGGCTCTTCTGTTCCTCATCCTTCAGCAGGCCGCCGAAAATGGCGGTCTCGCCATCCCGCAAACGGGCCGAGGTCTTGATCTCGCGCTTGCCGAGGTCGGGGCGGCCGGGCGTGGAGCCCGACTTCAGCGTGGTGACGAGGCTGTCGATCTTCAGCGTGATCTCGCCGTTGTTGTGGACCCGAGGTTCCACCTTGATCTTCACGCCCACGTCCTCGTAGGAGAACGAAGTCTGGGCCGCGCCTGCCAGCAGGGAGGACGCCTGGGTGCTGGCGCCGCTGGTGCCGCCGAGCCCGGAAATCTGGCTCTGGGTGGTGGAGATCTTCTCGCCGATGTTGACTTCGCCGGTCTCGCCGGAGACCACCCGCACGTTGGGGCTGGCCACCAGGCGGGCATCGCCGTTGCTCTTGAGGAAATCCAGGGCGAGGTTCGGGAACAGCACCCGGATGTCGGCAGTGTGGATCTTGGTGAAGCCCGAGTTGGTGTTCATGCCGGACGTGTTGTTCACGGTGGTGGCGCCGAAGCGGTAGGTGCCCGAGGAGTCGGAGGCATTCAGCACCGGCAGGAGGCCGATCTGTTCCAGGCTGTTCTCGGTGACCTCCATCAGCTCGAGGTAGACCATGATCTCGGCTTTGCCCTTGTCTAGGGTGCGGATGACCTGGTCCACGATGGCCAGTTCCAGGGGCTTGGCCTTCACGATCAGGGCGTTGACCCGCTTGTCCGTGAAGACCCTCAGCTGCGGATTGATGGTGGTGAGGGTGGACCGCAACTCGTTGGGATCGGCGAAGGACAGGTAGTAGGTCTTGATGATCTGGTTCTCGAACGCTTCCCGGTTCTGGGGCGTGGCCTTGAAGACCATGATGGTGTTCTTGTCGATGACCTTGTAGAACAAGTCGTTCTGGAGCATCAGCGTGTCCAGCACCCGCTGGAAGGACAGGCCCCGCAGATCGATGGAGACGCTCTGATCCTGGTACGAGGTGTGGGCAATGATGTTCACCCCGGAGGCCTTGCTCAGGGTGGCGAAGATCTCCCGCAGGCTGGTCTTCCGGCTGAAGTTCAGGTCGAGCCCCTCCATGGCGCGGGGGTTGAGCTGTACCACGTTGACGGCGTCGGCCTTGGCCTTCATCACCTCGAGATCATCCACGGCGTCGGCCTCGGCCTTTTCCTTGGCGGCCTTGGCTTCGAGCTTGATGAGCCAGTCCTGGGCGATCTGGCTGTCGGGATCCAGCACCAGGGCCTTGCGGACCTCCACGAGCACCGTATCGCTGAAGCCGCGTCCTTCCGCCTGACGGGCCAGGGAAAGGTGGGCCTCCGAGGCACGCTGGGAAGCGCGCTTGATGCCGATCCGCGCCTTGGTGTTGGTGGGATCGTTGCGGAGGACGGCCCGGTATTCGGCCACGGCCTCGTCGTAGCGGCCCTCGTCGAAGGCCTTGTTCGCCCTGTGGAGGCTGCAGCCGACGGCCAGCAGGAGCACGGCGGCGATCAACAGGAGCTTGCGGAGCGGGGCGAAGGAGGAAATCGGCATCGGGGGCATCCTTCGGATCAGAACTGGTTCACGGGCGCACCGCCGGAGGCCTCGCGGACCTCCAGGACGAGCCGCATCTTGGGATACTTGGTGTTCTGGAATTCCGCCTTGGTATCCAGGATGGACACCAGCTTCCAGCGCTCCTTGAGCACGGTCCCCGAGGTCAGAGTGACGGGCTCCTCGCCCTTCATGAAGGCTCCGACGGCGCCGGACGGGACTCCCTTGAAGAACCCGAGGTAGCGGAGGTCCTGGGGGCGGCCCGCGAATTCCCGGGCCTCCTCCTCGGCTTTCCGCTTGGCTTCTAGCTCCTCGGCGGTGGGCTGCGGCGGAGGTGGCAACGGCTTCTGGGGAGGGGGGGGTGGTGGCGGGGCTTCGAACATGAAGAGGTCCCGCTGGATCTTCGCCACGGGCGGCAGCTCACCTGCCTTGCCCAGGGCCGCCAGATCAGGCAGGCGACGGAGGCCCTGGAGCTGGCGCGGATCCAGGCTCGTTCCGGTCCGGGCCGCGACGGCCTTCCTGCCACCCTTGGGGGAGTCCGGGGCGAAGAACGTGTAGAGGGCGTAGAGCATGACCAGCGCGAAGGCCGCCAGGGCGACCTGGGTCTTGGGGTTGGCCCGCAGTTCCTGGCGCATGGCCTGGAAGTCGAAGTTCGAGGTCACGGTGCTCATGCCTCGCTCTCCTCGCGCTCCGGCTGGCCGGCCTTGCGGAAGGCCCGGAGCACGATGTTGAGGCGGGCCCCTTCCGGGCTTTCCTCCAGCCGCCCGTCCCGCACGGCGAAGGGCAGGCCAGAGCCTTCGAGGTCGTGCATGAAGGCCTTGTGGTTGGCGTAGACGCCAAGGGCGACGAATTCCACCTCGACCGCTTCCAGGTCCGTACCCTTGGCTCCTTCGCGGCTGGGCAGGCCGTACTTCACGGACTGCAGGCGGAGCCCGTGCTTCTGGATCAGGGCATGGAGGGTCTTGCTGAGGCTCCACTGGAGTTCCCCCGCGGACCCTTTGGGCAGGCGGCTCTCGAGGTCTGCCAGCGTCTCCCGCCCACGGCGGATGCGATCAGCCAGCTGCTGGAGTTCCTGCAGCCTTTGCACCTGCTGGTTCCTGCCGAGCTCGGCCTCGCGCTTGGCCCGCTGCTGCTGGGCAAGCTGCTGGGAGGCGTCGGGCAACAGGAAGAGGGCCACGCAGAGGCCTGCGGCCATGCCCAGGGCGCCCAGGGCCAAGCGGAGGCGGCTTGCGCGAAGGGGGCTGCTCATTGGGGGCCCCTCGGATCAGTCGGATGGGGTGGTCGCGCGAGGCGCCTCCGTCGGCTGACCCGATCCTCGTCATCCGCAGGAGGCGGAACTGGAGCAGGGCGAGCCTGCACGCCCTGGGGAGCTGGATTCGTGACCACCGAGGGACGGGTGGGTGGGGGTGGCACCGTCGGGGGACGTGGGGCTGGCGCACCGATGGGCCGCCCGGGGACCGCGACCGGTGGGCGGGTCGGAATGGCAGCCTTGATCGGTGTGGCCGGTCCCTGCTTGATGGGCTTCGCGCGGAAGGGGGGTGGCACTGCCGCGGCGGGCAGGCTGATCTCGAACTCCCAGCCCCCGCCAGTCCGCTCGGCTTCCCGCTCCAGGACCACCTGGGCGAAGACGGGGGTGGTCCGCAGGGCTTCCACGAATTCCGCTTCGGCCTGCCGGGTGCGGGCCTCGCCCTTGAGCTTCAGCACCACCTGTTGGGCGTTGCTGCGGGCCCGCTGGATGCCCTTCAGCCGCATGCCCGGCACCATGCACTGCTCGAGCTCCGTGGTCAGGCGGGACCAGGGCAGGCTGCGCTCCTGCAGGATCCGCTCGGCCAGTTTCCAGCGAGATTGTTCCCGGGTGGCGTCCATGTCCTGGAGCGAGGCCTGGATCTGCTGCTCCTGCCGGGCTGCGCGCCGGGACTCTTCCGTGAGGCTGACGGCATCGCGCCCAGCCCGGTTCGCTTGGTGGTAGGCGCGCCAGGTCAGGCCGATGGCGCCGGCCAGGACCAGGCCGCCCATGCCCAGCGCGATCCAGCCCAGGAGCGTATGGCGCTGGCGCCACAGGCTGGGACGGGGGGCCAGGTTGAGCTGGAGGATCGGGACGGCCATCAGCGCGCCTCCCCGAAGATGGACCGGTCATCCAGGATGCGCGTGGGCAGACTGCTTTCGGGCCAGGCGGCGGCTCCCCAGATGAAGAGCTGCTGGGGTGTGCGGGACTCCCGCTGAAGGAAGGCGGCACTGGGAGCGATGCGCTCCTCGAGCCACGCCTCCGGGGTGAGGGGCTCGGCCCACTGGCGCAGCAGGCAGAGGGTCCGACCCCAGGCCACCAGGGTGCCGGCGTAGCGTCCGGAATCAGCGGGACTCAGGGACAGCAGCATGCCCGGGAGGTCCAGCGAGGGGGCCAGGAGGTTGTAGAGGTGCAGCCACCGCGGCGTGAGGTTGTGGAGATTCCGGTCCAGCCGCAGGCCCAGCTGGAGCATGGACTCCCGCATCGCTTCGGGAATGCCGGAGGCCAGCCAGATGCCAGCTTCCACCTCCAGCGCCTGCACGAAGTGGGGGGTCTCCAGGGCCAGAGCCTGCATGAAGCGCCAGCGGAAGAAGGCCTCCTGGGCCTCGGCCCCCTTGGGCAGCTCCGTGAGGTCGCGGAGCAGGATGGAGGGTGTCCAGAGGTCCTCCACGACCCAGCGCGTGGGGCCGAGCGGCAGCGCGGCCAGGGCCTGGGCCAGCTGGTCGTCGGTGGGGGGCCCACTCAGGGGGCGCCTGTGGGTGCCCGCGACGACCCGGTGGGCCTCCAGCCAGAGGAGGGAGGCATCGGGTGGTGCCAGGAGGGGGAGTTTCACAGCGGGTCCCCTGCCCCGAAGCGCTCATTCCCGCAGACCAAGCCACCGGCACCTGGCCGGTCGGGTGCCGCCAAGTCGCGCGGGGGGGCTGGAAAAGGCTGCACAGGTGACTCCTGACTGGCCTGGGGAACCCCGAGTCTACCGGGCTTCCGGCCGTTTCCCAAGGGGGCCCTCCGCAAGCAGGGCTCGGTTCCTACGCGTCATGTGGAATGATGGAGGGAGATGTTCCCATCCGCCTGACCTGGAGCGCTGACTGCGTGCGCCTGATCTCCCTCGAACTCCATGGATTCAAGTCCTTCGCCGATGCCCAGAAGCTCAGCTTCCCGGCCGGGATGACCGCGGTGGTCGGGCCGAACGGCTGCGGCAAGTCGAACATCTCGGACAGCCTGGCCTGGGTGCTGGGTGAGCAGCGGCCCTCCATGCTCCGCGGCGCGGAGATGGCGGACGTGATCTTCGCTGGCACGGCCCAGCGCCGCCCCATGGGCCTCTCCGAGGTGAAGCTGGTCCTCGAGATGCCGGATCCGGCCTTGCCCGGGGCCTCCCGCGAGGTCGCCATCTCTCGCCGCCTCTATCGGGATACCGGCAGCGAGTACCGTATCAACGGCCGCGAGGCGCGGCTCAAGGACGTCCAGGACCTCCTGCTCGACACGGGCATGGGCACCCGTGCCTACAGCTTCATCCAGCAGGGGCAGATCGACCTCATCCTGAGCAGCAAGCCGAAGGATCGGCGCCTGCTGCTGGAAGAGGCCGCCGGCATCACGCGCTACAAGCTTCGACGCAATGATGCGGAGAAGCGGCTTGAGGAGACCAAGGCCAACCTCCAGCGGCTGGACGACATCCTCTTCGAGCTGAACAAGCAGATGGACTCCCTGCGGCGGCAGGCCTCCCGGGCCCGCAAGGCGAAGGACCTCGACGCCGAGATCAAGGCCACCCAGCGGATCCTCCTCGCAGGCAAGGCCGTCGAACTCGAGGCCGCTAAGCTCCGCATCCTCGACCAGCTGGACCAGACCGAGCGCCGGGTGGCGGAGCTCACCGCCCAGGTCTCGGAGAAGGCCTCCGAGGTCGAGGCCCTGCGCCTGTCCGTGGACGAGCAGCAGCAGGCGCAGGCCAGGCGGACCAGCGCGATGCTGGCCCTGGATCAGCGCCTCCAGCTGGCGGAGCAGGAACGGGGCTTCCAGGAAGAACGCCGGGCCGAGGCCGAGGGTCAGCGAAGCCGCCTGCAGGAGCGCATTCAGGCCCTGTCCGATCGGCTGGCAGAGTCCGGTGATTCCTTCTCGGCCCTGGAGGCCCTGCTGCAGGAGGCCTCGGACCGCCTGAGTGGACGGGAAGCCGACCTGGCCAAAGTCGAGGAGACCGTGGTCCTGGCCCATGGGGCCCTACGCCACGCGGATGCGGAACTCCATGCCCTCCGGGAGCGCAAGGCCGATAGCCAGAAGGAGGCCCTGGCCCGACAGAAGCAGCGGCTGGCCTTCCAGAGCCAGATCGCCCAGCTCGAGGGGCGCCTCGATGCGCTGAACCACGAGGAGTCCGTCCGGGCCCCGCGCCTAGAGAGCCTGCAGGCCGAAGCTACCCAGGTGAACCGCTCCATGGAAGGACACCTGGTGCAGCTGGCCCAGGCCGAAGAGGCCGCCTTGGACCAGCGCCGGCGCACCGAGGCCTTGGAAGACGCCCAGCGGACGCTGGCCCAGGACCATCATCGCGCCGAGGCGGAGCTGGACGCCGCTGAACGGCGCCTCCGCCAGCTCTCGGACCTGCTGGCCCAGAGCTTCGGCGATGAGGAACTGCGCAAGGGCCTCGCCTGGCTCCGCGAGCAGGGGGTGCGCCCCAACGCGCTGGTGGAGCTGCTGACCGTCGATGAGCCCCTACGGCCGGACCTGGAGCGACTGCTTGGCGTGTGGCTCCAGACCCTTTCCGCCGACCCTGAGCTCGCGCTCCGGACAGCCGGGGCCCCGGGTCACCTGCTGTTGGCGGTGGAAGGCCAGGTCGCCATCCCCCCCACCCCACCTGGCTGCGAGCCGCTGCGGAACCACGTGCGGTGGACCGCTTCCGATCGGCCGCTCCAGGCCCTCCTGGATCGCGCGTTTTGCTGTGCCGACGAGGCCCTGCCGCAGCTTGCGGTGCAGCACCCGGACCTGGCCTTCGTCTCCCCCGCATTCATCCGGCTTCCCTTCGGCCCTCTGCAGCTGGGCGTTTCGGCACCGGCGGCCTCACCGATCAAGCTCAGGGCCGAGCAGGAGGAGGCCAGGGCCACTCGCGAAGCCTTGCTGGATCGGCTGGAGGAACTGGAGACCCAGCGCGGCCGCGGCGGCGACGAGGCCCGCGCCGCCCGGGCCCGGTCCCTCGAGATCGAGGAGGATCTGCGTTCCCTCCGCCGGCGGGCGGACAGCCTCAGGTCCCAGCAGACGTCGCTCCAGGTTCAGCTGTCCGAGATCCGGATTGCGAGCGAGCGGGCCGATGCCCTCTGGGAGCAGATCGAGACGGAGATCAAACGGCTGCAGGGCCTCCTGCGTGAGCTCGACGAGCACCCGGAAGAGACCGGCGACGCGGCCCTGGACCAGGCCGTCCAGGCAGCCGAGGTCTTTGCTCGCGAAGCCCGCCAGCGGTTGGATGAGCGCCGCGAGGAGCGCCTGGAGGCGGCCCGCGGCCGGGATGCCGCCTGGGCGGAGCGCGACAGCCACGAACGCCACCTCCAGCTCGCCCAGCGGGGGCGCTTCGACCTGGAGGTGGAGCGGCAACGCCTGGAGGCTGAGGCCGCCGAACAGGTCGAGCGCATGGAGTCCTGCACCCGCCGCCTGGATGAACTGGAATCGGAATCCCAGGCCCTGTTGCTGGAGCGCGAAGGTGTGCAGACCCAGGCCCGGGAGGCCCAGCCACGGCTCGAGCTGGACCAGGAGACCCTGCGGGTCCACGAGCGCTCGGCCCGGGAGTTCCAGGAGGCCCTGGAGAATGCCCGCGCCCAGCACCAGGAGGTGCTCCTCCACGGCGCCCAGGTCCAGGGCAGCCAGGAGGCCCTGGCCAAGGAAGTGGAGTTCTCCCTCGGCCTGGAGGTGCCGGCCTTCCTGAACGGCCTCGGCGAGCAGGAGCGCGAAGCCTGGGAAGAGGGCGAACTGGTCCACCAGACGCGGCTGAACGAGCTGCAGGGCCGGCGCTTGGACCTAGGCGGTGTGAATCCGCTGGCCATCCAGGAACTGGAAGAGGCCGAGACCCGCATGGCCTTCATGGACGAGCAGCGGGCTGACGTCACGGCCGCCATCGGCAACCTCGAGGCCACCATCCAGGAGATCAACGCCACCAGCGAGGAGCGGTTCCGCGAGGCCTTCGATTTCGTGAACAGCCGGTTCCAGGAGGTGTTCCGGGAGGCCTTCGGCGGCGGCAGCGCCCACCTCAGCCTCGAGGACCCCAAGAACCTGCTGGAGTGCGGCATCGAGATCACAGCCCAGCCGCCCGGCAAGACCGCCAAGGCCCTCACGCTGCTCAGCGGCGGGGAAAAGGCCCTCACGGCCATTTCCCTCTTGTTCGCCATCTTCCATTTCAAGCCCAGCCCCTTCTGCGTCCTGGACGAGGTGGACGCGCCGCTGGACGAGGCGAACGTGGGCCGCTTCGCCGCCATGGTGCAGAAGATGAAGGCCGACACCCAGTTCATCGTCATCACGCACCAGAAACCGACGATGGTCGCGGCCGACACCCTCTATGGCGTGACCATGGAGGAGGCAGGCTGCTCCCGTCTGGTGAGCGTCCAGCTGAGGGAAGCCGAAGCCCTGGTTTGATGTGCCGCGGGTGCGGTTTCGGTGTGACGAAAAAGAGTTGACAGGACTTTTTTCGCCTCTGGCTTCATAGGGTCCAAGGTCTTTTTCGTGTCAATGCGAAAGAAAGCGGAAAATGTGGAAAACCCCGAACTTCGACAATTCGGCAGATTCTGCTGAGATCATCAATTTAAAGATTGATATAAATCAATTTGCATTGATGGGGATTTACCCTACTCGTGTTGGGAAATCCGTCTCCAGACAGGGTTTAGCACCCGCCATGTGGGTCAATCCGCAGGCTTTTCCACAGGGGTTCGGCCCCCCTTTGTAACTGATTGGAAACGCTTGGGTGACAGTGCTGTGAACGAAGGGTCACGCCTCTGATTCAGCCAGAAAACCCGGCCGCAACCACTCGCGGATGGTGTCGTCATCGATACCGAGGTTCGCAAGGTGCTCCGTGGCCATCTTCAGGCTCTGGTCCTCGTCACGGCAGATGAGGAGGCGCTGCTTCCACGCCTCGGTCGCCCGGCCCCTCAGATCGGATTCGCCACCGTTCATCCGCTTCTCGAGGACGAAGCCGAGGTTGTTGGCAGCCTTGCGATGGTGTGGTTCAAGGGCCAGGGCCTTCTCATAGGCTTCTGTCGCTTCACGCCAGCGGTTGGTGACCTCGAGCGCGACTCCCCTGGCGTTCCAGACATCGGCATCCTGGGGTGCCAAGGTCATGGCCTGTTCGACCATGCTTATCTGGTCCTCGCGCCGGTTGGCGAAACGGTAGACCTCGGAAAGGCCCAAGTAGGCGCTGTACTCGCCCGGGTCGAGTTCCAGAGCCTGGAGGAAGGCTTGCTCAGCGGCGGTGCCCTGGTGGGTCTCCACCAGCACGTAGCCCAGCTGGACCTGGAGGTCCGCGGCGTCGGGTTCGCGCATCAGGGCCTCGCGGTAGCAGCGCAGGGCGTCATCCCAGCGGCACTCCTCGCGGGCCATGTCGCCGAGGGCAGCCCAGGGGTTCGAGGCGTCCGGATCCGTCTCCGCCGCGAGGCTGAAGTAGGACACGGCGCCGTCCCGATCGCCCATGTCCCGCTTGAGCTCACCCAGCAGTGCCTGCGCCTCCGCAAGCACGGGCGCGGGAGGCGCCAGCAGCATGAGCGTATGGAGCTGACCCTGGGCCAGCTCCAGGTGGCCCTGTTCGCTGAAGATCTCGGCGAGGATGAAGTAGCTCGTGGGATCGCTCACATGGAGGCTGCGGGCCCGCTGGATGCAGCGGAGGCCTTCCGCGAGCTCCCCGCGCTTGAGAAGCAGCTCGCCCAAGGCATGCCAGCCCCAGTAGTAGGTCTCTTCAGACTGAAGCGCCGCCATGAGCTGGGCTTCCGCACCGCTGAGATCACCGAGCTGTTCCATGGCGATGGCCAGCAGGCGCAGGGTGCGTGGATCTTTGGGGTTGAGGGTGAGGGCCTTCAGCAGCCAGGCCTTCGCATCGGAGGGCTGATTCAGGTGCAGCTGGACGAGTCCTGCCAGCTCCAGGGCCTTCGGGTCCTGCCCGTTCAGGGCCAGGGCCTGATGCAGCGCATGTTCAGCGCCGTCAGGGTCCTGCATGAGGAGCCGCAGGTAGCCCAGGTTGCGGAGATGGCCTCCCGCGGTCGGTTGCTCATCGCGGAGGGAGTCCAGCTGGCCCATCAGCTCCAGACCTTCCTCCTCCCCGGAGTGGTCATTGAAGCAGAGGAGACGCTCGAACCAGGCCTCCGCGTTCGAGCGATCCTCGGCCAGCAGCTGGTCCAGGACCTCCCGGGCCTCCTCATGGCGGGCCCGGCCGTTGTAGGCGCGAGCCAGGGCCAGGCGGTCATCGAAGGAGGTCCTGGCGGCGGTCTTGAGCGCCGTCAGGCCGGGGTCCAGCAGCTTGAGCCAGGGGCGTGCCATGGGATGCCTCGTGTTGGAGTTCAGGGTATCACCCAAGCGCGGCTGCGAGCCCTTTGCAAAGCAGGCCGGCCATTGCCGCGCGCGTCTCCAGCGTGGCGGAGCCGAGATGCGGGAGGAGCACCGAGCGGGGAGCCTCCCGCCAGCGCGGGTCGACCTCCGGCTCGCCTTCGTAGACATCCAATCCCACGCCGCCGAGCCGATCTGCCTGCAGCAGGTCTATGGCGGCGTGCTCATCGAGGATGCCCCCGCGGGCGGTGTTGATGATCACGGCTCCAGGCGGCAGCAGCTCCAGCGCGGCGCGATCCAGCAGGCCGCGGGTCTGATCCGTCAGGGGGCAGTGGAGGGAGACCACGGCGCTGCGGCGAAGCAGGTCGGACAGGATCATGCGAGGGGCGCGACCGGGGCCGAAGTCCACGTCGCCACCCTGTCCCTCGCGATCCCAGAAGACCGGGACCATGCCCAGCGCCCAGGTGCGCCGGGCGAAGGCCAGACCGATGGGGCCGCTGCCGAGGATGCCGCAGGTCTTCCCGGCGAGGCCCGTGCCCAGGAGCTGGTCCGGGGCCCAGCCCTTCCACTGTCCGGAGCGCACCAGGGCTTCGCCCTCGGCCACGCGCCGCGTCAGGGCCAGTAGCAGCGCCAGGGCGAGGTCGGCGGTGGCGTCCGTCAGCACGCCGGGCGTGTTCACGACCGTGATGCCGCGGGCCTGGCAGGCCTGCAGGGGCAGGTGGTTCATGCCGACGGAGTATGTGCCGAGGGCCTTCAGCCTCGGCGCGGCGTCTAGGTCAGCCTCGGTGATGGACTCGGAGACCAGTGCCACCAGCACCTCGGTCTCGCGCAGGGCCGCATTCCATTCGGCGGAGCGGAAGGGGGCCAGGAGCAGCTCCGGGAACCGCGCGCCAAGGTTGGTCAGGGCCGGGCCCACGAGGGGGGACGTGCCGAGAATGCGGACGCTCACCGCTGCAGGGCCTTCAGGGCCTGGCGGATGGCCTCGGCCAGGGGCGGCTTCGCGGCGCGGAGCTCGGCCACCACGGGCAGCACCGCATCCTCCCGGAAGCCGAGGTTCGTGAGGGCGGAGCGCAGGCTCTCCTCCCAGGGATCACCCGAGAATCCGCCGGACAGGCCGTCCAGTCCCGACAGCCCGCCCAGCTTCTCCGACAGCTCGAAGCACATCTTCTCCGCGGTCTTCTTGCCCACGCCGGGAATGCGGGTGAGGACCTTCACGTCACGCCCGCGGATGGCCTGCACGAGATCCTCCAGGGACAGCGCGCCCAGGGCTGCCAGGGCAAGCTTCGGGCCCACGCCGTCCACCTTGATCAGCAGGCGGTAGAGCTCCCGTTCCTGCTGAGAGGAGAAGCCGAGCAGGGCGATCTCGTTCTCGCGCACCAGGAGCTCCGTGTGCAGTACCACGGTGGCCCCAACTTCTGGCAGCAGCCCATAGGTCGAGAGGCTGATGGCCGCGGCATAGCCCACCCCCCCACACTCGACGAGCGCCAGGTTCGGCAGCTTCTGGATGAGTTCCCCGCGCAGTCGTCCGATCATGCTTCGAGGATAGCTGAAGCCCAGCGGTGCCGCGGCGCTCAGAACCAGTAGCGGAGCAGGGAGTCCAGCAGGCGGTCCACCACGTCGCGGTTGCGGCGGGTGCGCTCCTCGCGGCCCGGGAACTCAGGGTAGGCGGGCACCGGATCGTGCAGGGTGTGGCCGACCTCCGGCCCGAGCAGGTGCTGCCACCGCGCCAGCCAGGCCTCGGGAAGTTCCTGGGGAACGGGCAGGTCCATCAGGGTGAGGTAGAGGATGGTCCAGACCCGGGCCACCACCTGGGCCTCGTAGCCGCCGCCCAGCGTGAACAGCACCCGGCCCTGGGTGTGCTCGCCGGCCAGGTCGAGAATCCTGCGGAAGAGCGTCTCGAAGGCCTGGGTGGTGAGGGCCAGGTCGCCCAGGGGATCGGCGAAGTGGGCGTCCGCCCCGGCCTGGACCACGAGGACATGGGGGGAGAACTGTTCCAAGGCCCGGGGCACCACGGCCTCGAAGGCTTCAAGGTAACTCTCGGATTCCGTGAAGGGTTCCAGAGGGATGTTCAGGCTGAGGCCCCGGGCCGCGCCGGTGCCCAGCTCGTGGATGTGGCCGGTGCCCGGATACAGGTAGTGCCCGGTCTCGTGGAGGCTGAGGGTCAGCACCCGGTCCTGGTCATAGAAGAGGTTCTGGACTCCGTCGCCGTGGTGGAGGTCGATGTCCAGGTAGGCCACGCGCCACCCGTGATCCACGAAGGCACGGATGGCCACCGCCAGGTCGTTGTACAGGCAGAAGCCTGCGGCCCGGTCCTTCTGGGCATGGTGCAGACCGCCACCCAGCTGGAGCACGCGGGTCTCGGTGTCCTCCATCAACAGCCGCGCCCCGTGGAGGACTCCACCCACCAGCCACCGCCCGGCGAGATCCATGCCTGGGAAGATGGGGTTGTCCTGGGTGCCCAGGCCAAAGCGTCCAGCCTCGGGCAGGGACTCGCCCCGGTCGAGAGCCTCGACCATGGCCACGAAGGCCTCGTCGTGGACGGACAGGATGTCTTCCCGCGTCGCGGCCGGTGCTGCGACGGTGGGGGCGGCATGGCCCAGGCTCCGGATGAGGTCCAGGAGCATGGCGAGCCGGGCGGGCGTGAAGGGGTGCTCCGGGCCGAAGTCGTACCCGGCGTACTCCGGGCGGTGGATCAGGGTTGCCATGGCTTGGACGTCAAGTGCAGCTGAGAGCTCTTGGGAAGGGGCCAGAGGACCGTGAACGCGGCGCCGCGCAATTCCTCTGACAGCGGACGGATCTGGTTCGAGTCCACTCGCAGCACCGTGCGCACCGTGGTGTCGGGCGTGGGGTAGGTGAGGATGGAGTGGATGTTCACCCGGCGGGTGGCGAGAAAGGTCGTGAGGCGGGCCAGCTCGCCCGGCTGGTCCGGAAGGACGACCTCCAGCCGAGAGGAGGGCTTGGTCACGCCGGTGAGGGTGATCAGGGCATCGAGGAGGTCCATGCCCGTGAGGATGCCCACCAGCTCGCCGCCATCGAGGACGGGCAGGCACCCGATCTTGTTCTCCCGCATGATCCGGGCGGCGTCCTCCACCGGATCCAGCGGATCCGCCGTCAGGGGGGGACTGCTCATGGCAAGGCTGACGGGATCCCCTGCGCTGCAGGGCGTCGAACAGAGACTGCTGGTGGAGAAACGGATGTCCCGATCTGTGAGGATGCCCACCAGGCGGCCCTCGTCCACCACGGGCAGGTGGCGGAAGCCTCGGGAATGGAGGAGCTGATCGGCCTCGCCGATGGTGGCACCGACCGCGATCACCAGCACCGGTTTCCGCATCATTTCTTTCACGAGCATGGGGCCTCCGCTGGGTCGAGTTGGGGCGTTCAGGGCTTTCTGGAACCGGTCTGGCTGAAGGTCAGGCGCAGGCCCGGTGCCAGCGGCAGCGGGCCGACGGCTTCGACATCGCCGCGGATGGCGACCGTGGCTTCGAGGGTGTGGAGCCAGGGCAACTCCTCCACGAGCTGCGTGAGGCGTCCCAGGGTTTCGGCCAGGCCGCTGTTCGGGCGCAGGCGAATCCGCCTGAGCACTTCGGCGATGTCGAGATCCGTGAGTGGTGTGAGGCGGAGGATGGAGTCCACGCCCTGCCGGCGGAAACGCCAGATAGGGCCGAAGTCGGGGTCGGACGACAGGTGGAGCGACACCTGGGGTTCCTTCCGGTTCAAGGGTTCCGGAGCTCCCGCGACGGGAATGCCGAAGGCCCCAAGCAGCTCCCGGGTCTCGGCCTCCGAAAAGGGCGCGGGACCTGGACTGGGCAGTGCCTCGACGAGCTGCTCCACGCGTCGGCGGGCCTCGCCGCCATGGAGGTCTTCGTAGCCCAGGATCCGTCCGGGCGGCTGCGCACGGAACTGCGCGTATTCCACCACCTTGGAGAGGGCCAGGGCCGCGGATTCGGGGAAACGGTAGGAGGGGAAGGTGCGGTGCTTGCCCCCGCTCTCGGCCAGGGCGGCCGAGCCCACGGGCACGGCGCCGCTCATGCCCATGAGGGAGAGCAGGGTCGGCTTGGCGATGCCAGTGGTCTGCTCGGCCCGCACCGCGGCCCGGCGGATGGCCCGGGCCACCACCGTGGGATCGCAGGTTCCGAGGCAGGCGAAGGAGGCGATGAGGGCATCCACCTGGGGATGCTCCAGAGCCTCGCGGCAGGCCTGTTCGTAGTGTTCGGGCGTGGCCATGGCATGCAGGTTCACCACACCGGTGCCGGAGATCTCCATGCCGTGCGTTTCGCAGGCATCGGCGCAGATGGTGGCGACGCCGCCGGAGTTGCTCACGATGGCCACGCGGTTCCCCCGGGGCAGGGGCTGGTGGGCCAGGAGCAGGGCGATGTCGAACAGATCCTCCAGGGTGTCGGCCCGGATCACGCCCGCCTGGTGGAACAGGGCCTCCACTTCCGCGTCATCCCGCGGGGCCGCCGCGATATGGGCGAGGGCCACACGCCGGCCGGCGTGACTCCGGGCGCTCTTGACGCAGAGGATGGGCTTCCGTCGGGAGATCCGGCGGGCCAGCCGGGCGAAGCGCCGGGGGTTCCCGAAGGTCTCGAGGTAGAGCAGGGCCAGGTCCGTGTCTGGGTCCTCGTCCCAGTACTGCAGCAGGTCGTTGCCGGAGACGTCGGCCCGGTTCCCGGCGGAGACGAAGGTGGAGAACCCCAGGCCCCGCTCGGCCGCGTACTGCAGGATGACCACGCCCAGGGCCGCGGAGTGGCTGAAGAATCCCACCCGCCCCCGGGGCGGCATGGCCGTGGCCAGGCTGGCATTGAGCTGGACCGCCTCGTTGGTGTTCAGCAGTCCCAGGCAGTTGGGACCCACCAGCCGCGCCCCGTGGCTGCGGGTGAGGCGCAGCAGGCGATCCTGCCGCCGGGCGCCTTCGGGCCCTGTTTCGGCGAATCCGGCCGCCAGGACCAGGAGGCCCCGGGCCCCGCGATCCAGGGCCCGCTTCGCGAGGGCCGAGACCTTGGTTGCCGGTACCGCGAGGATGACCAGGTCGGGCGTCTCCGGCAGGGCCGCCAGGGACTGGTAGGCCTGCACGCCTTCGATGGAAGTGGCCTTGGGATTGACCGGGTAGACCGAGCCCTGGAAGCGGCTCTGGAGGATGTGCCGGAAGATGGTGTTGCCGAGGGAGCTGGGATCCCGGGAGGCGCCGGCCACGGCCACGACACGCGGTCGCAGGAGCGGGACCAGGGAGTTGGCCGTGGCCACCCGCTCGCGGAGGTCTGTGCGTTCGCGCAGGGCCTCGGGGGCGCTCAGGGGGAAATGCACATGGATGACGCCATCCTCCATGGCCCGCCGGGTCTCGAAGCCCGTGTCCATGAAGACGTTCCCCATCTTCTTGTTGCCGGTCAGATGCTCCGCCTCGAAGCCCAGGTAGCCGACCCCCGCCGCCAGCCCCGCCAGGCGTTCGAGGATCAGGGTGCCGATGCCCCGTCCCTGGTGGGCGTCGCCGATCATGAAGGCCACCTCGGCCACGGGTCCGCCGCCGCCGATGTAGTTGCCCAGCCCCAGGACCTGTTCCTCGTCGCCCTCCCCTTCCACGGCCAGCAGGCAGGCTTGCAGGCGGAGGTTCGGCGTGCAGAGCTCCTCCACGAATTTGCGGGAGACGCTGGACACACCGCCCATGAAACGCATGGCGAGGCTCTCCCGGGAGAGGCCCCGGATGAAGGCCTCCACCCGGTCGATGTCCTCTGCGAAGGCGATCCGCAGCAGCACGCCGCGTCCGTCCTTGAGCAGGACGAATTCCCGATAGGCTGCCCCCTCTGGGATGACGCTGAACACCGCTGGGCCTCGCGAGTCTGGAGTGACGCGATCACCCTATCACGGGCCAGCGGAAGGCCGGTCCGTGCTGGAAGTCATTATTCTCCTGAAGGTCGGGTTTCGATATGGACGCTCCGGAAACCGCGCTATAGATTTGGGCTCACTACCCAATACAACAGGGGGCGGCATGACCTCACGCCAGGTTTTTCTCCAGGCCCGGGATTTCCTCGTCGAGCGACGGGACGACTACGCCGGAGCCTACCGGGATTTCCGCTGGCCCGCGCTGGGCGACTTCAACTGGGCCCTGGACCACTTCGATGCCTATGCCCGGGGCAATGATCGGCCAGCCCTCTGGATCGTGGAGGAAGGTGGCGCCGAAACCAAGGTCAGCTTCCAGGAGCTTTCCACCCGCAGCAACCAGGTCGCCAACGCCCTCCGGGGCCTGGGCGTCCGCCGGGGCGAGGGCGTGCTCATCATGCTGGACAACGTCCTCCCGCTCTGGGAGGTGATGCTGGCTTGCATGAAGCTGGGGGCCGTCCTGGTGCCCTCCACCCTGCTGCTCTCGCAGGCAGATCTCCTGGACCGCATCGAGCGCGGCGGCATCCGGCACCTGGTGGTGGACGCCGCCCAGGCAGGCAAGTTCGAGACCATGGACCCCAGCCTCACCCGCATCTGTGTCGGCGGCGAGGCTCCGGGCTGGCTCGGCATGGCGTCGCTCTACGAAGGCAGCCCCTCGTACGAACCCGACGCCGTGACCCACGCCACCGACCCCATGCTGCTCTACTTCACCTCGGGGACCACGGCCAAGCCCAAGCTGGTCCTCCACACCCACCAGTCCTACCCGGTGGGCCACCTCAGCACCATGTACTGGGTGGGCCTCCGCGAGGGTGACATCCACTACAACATCAGCTCGCCGGGCTGGGCGAAGCACGCGTGGAGCAGCTTCTTCGCGCCCTGGAACGCGGGCGCCTGCATCTTCGTCTACCGCGCCGCCCGCTTCAACGCCGCGGCCACCCTGCAGGTGATCGCGGACAAGGGCATCACCACCCTCTGCGCCCCACCGACCGTGTGGCGCCTGTTCATCCAGGAGGACCTCGCGGCCTACCCCGTGAAGCTGCGGGAGCTGGTGGGCGCCGGGGAGCCCCTGAACCCCGAGGTCATCAGTCAGGTCCAGAAGGCCTGGGGCCTCACCATTCGCGACGGCTACGGCCAGACCGAGACCACGGCCCAGGTGGGCAACCCGCCCGGGCAGCCGGTGAAGGCCGGGTCCATGGGACGCTCCCTGCCAGGCTATGAGGTGGTGCTGCTGGATGCCGAAGGCCGGGAGGCGGAGGAGGGTGAGATCTCCCTGAAGCTGAGCCCAAGGCCCCTGGGCCTCATGGCGGGCTACAAGGACGATCCCTCCAAGATGGCCAAGGCCGAGGCTGAGGGCTTCTACCGCACGGGCGACGTGGCGACGCGGGACGAGGATGGCTACCTGTTCTTCGTGGGCCGGGCGGATGATGTGTTCAAGAGCTCCGACTACCGCATCAGCCCCTTCGAGCTGGAGTCCTTCCTCATCGAGCACGAGTCCGTGGCCGAGGCGGCCGTGGTGCCCAGCCCCGATCCCCTGAAGCTCACGGTGCCCAAGGCCTACGTCATCCTCCGCGCCGGCTGGGACCCGAACCGCGAGACGGCGCTGGCCCTCTTCCGGTTCATCCGAGAGCGGTTGTCTCCCTACAAGCGCATCCGCATCCTGGAGTTCGGCGACCTCCCGAAGACCATCTCCGGCAAGATCCGTCGGGTGGAGCTGCGCAAGCGGGCCGCGGAGGCATCGCACTCCCCCACGGAATTCCGCGAAGAGCAGTTTCCTGAACTGAAGTAACCCGGGCACAACGCCGCATTCGGGCTGAAACTGGTCCCCGGCGTCGCCAACCCCTAATGGCAAGACGGAGGCCCCATGAAGTACCTCGACGACGATCGCGACATCCGCTTCAACCTCTTCGAGTGGCTGGATCTGGATCCGCTGCTGAAATCGGGACCCTACGGGGAGATCGACCGGGACCAGCTGGGCATGGTGCTGGACGAGGCCCTCAAGGTGGCCCGGGGCAGCATCGCCGCCTGCAACGAGACGGGGGATCGGGTCGGCGCCCGCTTCGACCAAGGCAAGGTGGAGCTGCCCGAGGGCTTCGCCGGGGCCTTCCGTGATCTGGCCGAGGGCGGCTGGATCAGCGCCACCATGAGTCCTGAGTTCGGCGGCATGGGCCTGCCCGAATCCGTGGGGGCCGGGATCAGCGAGTTCCTCATGGGCGCCAACACGGCACTGGGCCTCAAGGCCCTGCTCACCCGCGGCGCAGCGCACCTCATCGAGACCTTCGGTAGCGATGAGCTCAAGGGAACCTTCTGCGAGCGGATGTACTCCGGCGAGTGGACGGGCACCATGTGCCTCACCGAAGCCGGTGCCGGCAGCGACCTGGGCGCGCTCAACACCAAGGCCGTGCCCCAGGCCGACGGCACCTACCTGATCACCGGCGAGAAGATCTTCATCACCAGCGGCGACCACGAGCTGACCTCGAACATCATCCACGCCGTGCTGGCCCGCACTCCGGGAGCCCCCGCCGGGCCCAAGGGCATCAGCCTCTTCGTGGTGCCCAAGGTCCGCGTGAACTCGGATGGCAGCCTCGGCGCCGCCAACGACGTGGTCTGCGCCGGCATCGAGCACAAGCTGGGCATCCACGGCTCCCCCACCTGCAGCCTCGTCTTCGGCTCCAGCACCGGCAGCCAGGGCTTCCTGCTAGGTGAGGAGAACCAGGGCCTCGCCCATATGTTCCAGATGATGAACGCGGCGCGCTGGGAGGTGGGCGTCCAGGGGCTCAGCAATGCCTCCGCGGCCCACCAGGCTGCGCTGGCCTATGCGAAGGAACGCCTGCAGGGGCGCGGGCCCAGCGCGGGCAAGACCTCCGGCCAGTCCCTCATCATCGAACACCCGGACGTGCGGCGCTCGCTCCTGCTCCAGTCGGCCTACGTGCAGGCCATGCGCGCCCTGGTGACCTACACGGCCTGGTGCATGGACATGGCCCATGTGTCAGATGGCGACGAGCGGGATCGCTGGCAGGGCCTGGTGGAACTCCTCACGCCCATCAGCAAGGCCTGGTGCTCGGACTGGGGCTTCCGCGTGACGGAATGGGCGCTCCAGGTGTACGGCGGCTACGGCTACACCATGGACTACCCGGCCGAGCAGTACCTGCGCGATTGCAAGATCGCCTCCATCTACGAAGGCACCAACGGCATCCAGGCCCTCGACCTCGTGGGCCGGAAGTTCCGCATGCAGGAGGGCCGCCCCGTGAAGGCGCTGCTGAAGCTGGCCGCGGACGCGGCCCAGTCCCTGGTGGGCGACCCGGTGCTCGGCGCCTCCGCCCGCCAGCTCGGCGATGCGGTGAAGGACATGGCGGCCGTGCTGACCCAGATCCCCACGCGCGACAACGCCACCCTGCTGACCCTGCTGAATGCCGTGCCCATTCTCGACATGCTCGGCCACGTCGTGGGGGGCTACCTGCTCCTCCAGCAGGCTGAGGTGGCCCAGGGGAAGGCCCGGACCCTCATGGCCGACCGCGGCGTGGACACGGCGGACCCGTCGGCCGTCCGTGCCCATGTCACAGGGAGCAGGGAAGCGGCCTTCTATCAGAACAAGGTGCAGGCCGCGATCCACTTCGCCCACCGGGGGCTGCCCCTGGTGGCCGCCCACGCCGTGGGCCTGCTGGCCGGCGAGACGGCGCCCATGGAGGCGGTGTTCTAAGCGGGATTGACGACCTCTGCCCTCAGAACTGGCGAGGTCGTCCCATGAAAGAGAACGGCGGCCCGGAGACCGCCGTTCAAATGGGATTGGTGGACCTGATCAGGATCGAACTGACGACCTCTGCATTGCGAACGCAGCGCTCTCCCAGCTGAGCTACAGGCCCACGAAGCTCCAGTCTAGCGTGGTGGCAGTTCGCGTCAATGGCGGAGCATCGCGCAGAGGGCCGCCCGGATGGGAGGCCCTCTGCGCTGGAACCATGAACTACATCAGGCTCTGCATGATCTCTTCCAGCACGGCCGGGCTGGGTTTCACCTGGGCCTCGGTCAGGGTGGCCAGGGGCTGGTCCACCAGGTTCAGCACCTGGGGTAGGGGGGGCTGGGTTGGGTTGATGTAGAGCAGGCCCGTGAGGAACTCGCCCTTGGCCATGGACTCGTGGATGGCCTTCATGGCACCGAAGCGGTCCGTGGGGTCGTAGTCCTCGTGGATGGCCTTGATGGCGACCTTGGAACCGTCGGGGAAGGTGACGACCTCGGTAGCACCGGCGGAGATCTCCACCTCCTCGACCTCGGAATACTGGATGAAACCCAGGTCATGGAGAGGAAAGTCGTGGTCCTTGACGTGCTTGTAGGAGCGGGTGGAGGCATCATGGTTGTTGAAGGTGACGCAGGGGCTGATGATGTCCAGCACCACGGTGCCTTCATAGGCGAAGGCGGACTTGAGGATGGCATTCAGCTGCTTGGGGTTGCCCGAGAAGCAACGGGCCACGAAGCCACAACCCAGCTCGATGGCGAGGGTGCAGGGGTCGATGGGGGGCAGGTCATTCTTGGCGCCGCTCTTGAGAAAGGCACCCTTGTCGGCGGTGGCGGAGAACTGGCCCTTGGTGAGGCCGTAGACCCCGTTGTCCTCGATGATGTAGATCATGGGGATGTTGCGACGCACGGCGTGGACGAACTGGCCCATGCCGATGGACATCGAGTCACCGTCACCGGAGACGCCGATGTTGATGAGGTCCCGGTTGGCCAGGGAGGCGCCGGTGGCGATGGCCGGCATACGGCCGTGGACGCTGTTGAAGCCCCAACCCTGGTTGATGAAGTAGGCCGGGGTCTTGGAGGAACAGCCGATGCCCGAGTACTTGGTGACGAGGTGGCCCTCGATGTTCGACTCGAAGGCGGCGTTGATGATCTGCGCCGTGATGGCGTCATGGCCGCAGCCGGCGCAGAGGGTGGACTTGGAGCCCACATAGTCCTGCTTGGTGAAGCCGAGCTTGTTGGTGGGAGCGGAGGGCGTGGCAGTGGTCATGGTCGGCTCCTCTTACTTCTGCTCGAAGGCGGTGATCTGGTCCACGATGCACTTGGCGTCGATGGCATGGCCGTTGTAGTGGAGGACGCTCTTGAACTTGGTGGCGTGCTCTGGATACGTCTCGCGAAAGAGGTTGGCCATCTGGCCGTCGCGGTTCTGCTCGACCACGTAGACCACCTGCTTCTCCGTCACAAAGGAATCCACCTCGGCGGTGAAGGGCAGGGCGCGGAGGCGCAGGTAGTCGGTCTTCAGGCCACCCTCGGCGAGGAGATCCTGGGCCTCGACGACCGCGGGATCGCTGGAGCCGAAGGCCAGGACGCCCTTGGCCGAGCCCAGGTTGCGGAGGACGGGCGTGGGCACGTGGGTCTTGGCGGTCTCGTACTTCCGGCGGAGGCGGTCCACCACTTCGACGTAGTCCTCAGGCTTCTCGGAATACTGGGCATAGGCGTTGTGGCCGGACCCACGGGTGAAATAGGACCCCTTGCCGCCGGCGGTGCCGGGCAGGGAGCGGTAGCAGATGCCGTCGCCATCCACGTCCTTGTAGCGGCCCCAGTCCTTGGCCTCGGCCAGTTGCTGCTCGTTGAGGACCTTGCCGCGGTCATAGGGCTTGGCGGGGTAGGCGAAGGGCTTGGAGGACCAGTTTTGCATGCCGAGATCCAGGTCGGTGACCACGAAGATGGGCGTCTGGAAGCGCTCTGCCAGGTCGAACGCGTCGTAGGCGAACTGGAAACACTCCTCCATGTTGCCGGGGTAGAGGTTGATGTGCTGGGTGTCGCCATGGCTGCACTTGGCGCAGAGTTCCACGTCGGACTGCTGGGTGCGGGTGGGCAGGCCGGTGCTGGGGCCCGTGCGGGCCACGTTGAAGAACACGCCGGGTGCTTCCACGTAGTAGCCCAGGCCGATGAACTCGCTCATGAGGGACACGCCGGGGCCGGCGGTGGAGGTCATGGAGCGGGCGCCGGCCCAGCCGGCGGCCAGCACCACGCCAGCAGAGGCCAGCTCGTCCTCCATCTGCACGATGGCGACCGTGGACCTGCCGGTGGCCGGGTCCTTGCGATACTCCTCGGCGTAGTCGATGAAGGTCTCGACCAGGCTCGAGGCTGGCGTGATGGGATACCAGCCCACCACGGTGACGCCCGCAAAGAGGGCGCCCAGGGCGCAGGCCTCGTTGCCATCCACGATGATCAGGCCGTTGGTCTTGTTGTCGCGCACCACCTTGATGTGGTCCTGGTCCTGGAGGTTCTCCATGGCCCAGTCATAGCCCGCCATGGCTGCGGCCTGGTTGATCTCGATGGCCTTGGCCTTGCCCTTCAGCTGCTTGGTGATGGCCTTCTTCACTTCTTCCATGTCCACGCTCAGCAAGCGCGCCGCCACGCCGACGTAGATCATGTTCTTCACCAGCTTGTGGAGCTTGGGCTCGGGGCAGGAGGCCGTCACCAGCTTTTGGAAGGGCACGGGGATGTAGGAGAGGTCAGCGCGGAGCTTGTCCAGTTGCAGGGGCTCGTCGTAGATGACCAGGGCGCCGGGATCCGACTTGGCGATGTCCTCCTTCGCGGTCTCCGCATTCATCAGGATCAGCATTTCGTTGCTGGCCTTGCGGGCCACATAGCCCTTGGCGCTGGCGCGGATGGTGAACCAGGTGGGCAGGCCCGCGATGTTCGAGGGAAAGAGGTTCTTGCCACTGACGAAGACGCCCATCTGGAAGATGGCCCGCAGGAGTACCGTGTTGGCCGTCTGGGAGCCCGATCCATTGACCGTGGCCACCTGGATGGAAAAATCATTGATCCGGGTTTTCGCTCCCATGGGCGTCGAAGGGGCGGCAAGGCTGGCAGTCATGGAGACTCCTTTCTCATCGGGACACGGGCAACGAGTGGGGCCAAAAGAGGACGAGAAGGGCGTAAATACCTGACCCTCAAGGCCGTCGATCAGTATGACATAGGTCACAGGTGGGTTCCACGGAGGGTCTTGGAGCGGTCCCGACTGGGGGTCTTAAATAAAGCGAAAAAAAAGGGATTGACGACCTGCGCCTCAACTCTTACCTTTGAGCCCATGAAAGCCAGCGATCTCACCAAACGCCAGCAGGCCGTGCTGAAGTTCATCCGCACCTTCGTGCAGAGCGAAGGGCGAAGCCCCACCCTGGCCGAAATCGCCAAGGGCGTGGGTTCCAGCGCCGTGTCCACCATCCACAAACATGTCCAGCACCTCATGGACAAGGGCTTCCTCGTCCGCAGCCACGGCAAGGGCAACAACCTGGTCGTGGCCACGGGTAATGAGGAGGAGCCTCCTTCCTCGCGCACCGGTCGCGGCGACGCCCGGCCGGACGGTGCGCCCGTGGTGCGGATCTTCCCCTTCTGCGGCGACGTCGCCGCCGGTTCGCCCATCCTGCCGGAGAGTCGCGCCCTGCCCATCGAGGTGCCCAACAGCATCCACCGGCAGCGGGATGAGCTCTTCGTGCTTCGCGTACGGGGCGATTCCATGGTCGACGACGCCATCCTCGATGGCGACCTCGTGGTGCTGCAGCGCAAGGGCGAGTACCGGAACGGCGACCGCGTGGTGGCCCTCATCGACCGTGAGGAGGTCACCCTCAAGGAGTTCCGCCGGGACGCCAAGGGCGTCTGGCTCATTCCCCACAACACCGCGTTGCAGCCCCGCTGCTATGAGCCCCAGCTCATCGACATCCAGGGCGTCCTTGTGGGCGTCATGCGCAGCTGCTGAAAACGAATAGCAGGAACCGCGAAAGATGCCAAATGGGCGCGAAAGGAAAGACAAGTAATCTCCTTTCGCGCGCCCGAAAGGCGATTTCGCGGATTTCGGGGTTCCTGTTTTTCGATGGCCTCAGCTGGGCAATCGATCCCGGATGGCCATGCCCATGGCAACCGTGCTAAGTGTGCCGCCGAGATCCCTGGTCTTCGCACCATTTGCCAAGGCGCCTGACACGGCGCCCTCCAGGTCCCTCGCTTCGGGTTCCCAGTCCAGATGCCGGAAGAGAAGGGCCGTGCTGAGCATCATGCCCACGGGATTGGCCAATCCCTTGCCCGCGATGTCGGGCGCGGAGCCGTGCACGGGCTCGGCGAGGACCGAGCAGCGGTAGGGGCGATGGGGTGCCCAGCTCAGGGAGGGTGCCACGCCCATGCCGCCGATGAAGGCCGCGCAGAGGTCGCTGATGAGGTCGCCCAGGTAGTTGTCCGCCGCGATGACGGCGAACGTGGTCGGAGCCTGCACCAGGGCACATAGCAGTGCGTCGGCGTGCATGCCCCGGGCGGACACCCCGGGGTATTCGGTCCGCAGGTCCTCAAATACCCTCAGCCAGAGGCCATGGCCGTGTTTCAGCACGTTGGCCTTGTGGGCCAGGGTGAGGGGGCGGCACAAGGTCTCTGCGCGCCGGAAAGCCGCCACCAGCAGCCGCCGCACCGCAGGCTCGGTGTGGATGGCCAAGTCCACAGCGCGACCCGGTTCCGTGGAGCCCTGCAGGCAGTAGGGACCCTCCGTGTTTTCGCGGAAGACCTCGAGGTCGAGGCCGGTGCGGCTTCCAGCAAGGAAGGGGGCACAAGGGCGGAAGTTCACGGTCAGTTCCAGGCCCTGCCTGAGTCGCAGGAGAATCGCCTCCGCGTGGCGGCCGTCCGGCAGGCGCGGATCGCCCACGGCCCCAAAAAGAATGGCGTCGAACTGATCGCGCAGGTCGCAGTAGGACGAGTCGGGCAGGGTGTCACCGGTCCTCAGGCAGTGGTCGGCTCCAAAGGGGAACCGCACCGCTTCGAGGTGGCGGCCCCTGGCCTCGGCCCAGGCCAAGCAAGGCAGCGCCTCGGCCATGACCTCCGGGCCAACCCCGTCGCCGGGAATAAGGGCGATGCGAACCGGTTTGTCCAAGTCTTCGACTCCTGGGATACGGCCGATGGTGCCACACTCCTCTCACTTTCCGGAGCGGGTCATGGGACGGACATGGAGGGTAGGGATGGGAATCATCGCCATGCTCGGGCTGGCCTCAGCCGCAGAGGTGAAGGAAGGGACCAAGGCGCCGACCTTTGAGGCGCAGGACCAGAACGGTGCCCTGGTGCGCCTGGTCGATTTCCAGGGCAAGTCGTCGGTGGTGCTCTACTTCTACCCCAAGGACGATACGCCCGGCTGTACCGCCCAGGCCTGCAGCCTGCGGGACGGTTTTGCCGAGATCAAGGCGGCAGGGGCGGTGATCCTGGGCGTGAGTGCGGACAACAGTCAGAGCCACAAGGCCTTCGCGGAGAAGTTCCACCTGCCCTTCAGCATTCTGGCCGACCCGGAGAAGCGCATCATCGGGGCCTATGGTGTGAAGATGCCCCTGCTCGGTTTTGCCAAGCGCGTCACCTTCCTCATTGACCGCCAGGGCCTGGTTCGCAAGGTGATCACGGATACCAGGACCAAGGACCATGACCAGCAAGTACTGGCGTTCCTGAAGGCAATGTCCTAGGGAAATCCGGCATTTGCATTGAGCCGGCGGCACTTTCCAAGCTAGACTTCGTCCATTCACACGAGGTCTTGGAATGGTGTTCTTCAACCACGCCACCCGGCAGATGACGGCGAAAATCGTCTACTACGGCCCTGGCCTGTGCGGGAAGACCACCAACCTGAACACCATCTACGGCAAGACGAGCCAGAAGGCCCGTGGGGAGATGGTTAGCCTCAACACCGAGACGGACCGCACCCTCTTCTTCGACCTGCTGCCCATGGATGTGGGCATGGTGGGCGGCTTCAAGACTAAACTGCAGCTCTACACGGTGCCTGGTCAGGTCTTCTACAACAGCACCCGCAAGCTCGTGCTGAAGGGCGTGGACGGCATCGTCTTCGTAGTGGACAGCCAGACCCCCATGCTGGATGCCTGCAAGGAGAGCTACCAGAACCTGGAGGAGAACCTCCGCGAGCTGGGCCTGAACCTGGGGGATATCCCCATGGTCTTCCAGTGGAACAAGCGGGACCTGAAGAACGTGGTGCCCATCGAGGACCTTGAAGCGGCCTTCAACCCCAAGGGAACTCCCAGCTTCCAGTCCATCGCCTCTGACGGCACGGGCGTTTTCGAGACGTTGCGCGGCATCACCAAGCTCTCTCTCTCCCACATCAAGGCGCATGTGCTGGGCGAGTCCCAGGTCGCTGCCCAGCCGTTGGAAGTGAAGCCGGCGCGCCCTGAAATTGAGGCGCTCACGCTGTCCGACCTCCCCTCGGTCACCGACCTGCTGGATCTCGAGGGCTCGTCCCCCATGGGCTTGTCCTCACAGTCGATGCCCCTTCCAGACGAGGATGACGACAGCGGTCTCTTCATCGAGGCCCCCATCCTGCCGGAGCATCCCGAGGCGGCCGCGGACGACATCGCCTTCCTGATGGAGGACGAGGAGCTGCTGCCTCCTTCGGCCCTGCCCGAGGTGGAGGAACTACCTGTTCCCGCCTTCGAACCGGAACACAACCAAGCGCCGGTGAACGTGGAAGCGCCGGGCCCCCTCCCGTCTCCGGTGGAGGTCAGGCCGGAGGTCGAGGCCGTTCCGGATCCAGTGCCGCCACCCGAGGTCGCTTCGGCCCCCCGTCCCTCCAGGTCGGGCGTCAAGATGGATCCGTTGGCCGCGCTGGCTTCCCTGAATGTGGAAACCAGGCGACTCCCCGCCAAAGCCAAGCCCGTGGACCACAAGGACGCGATCAACTCCCTCATGGGCGAGCTGACCCAGGTGGGGCGGTCCGGTGCCCCCTCGATCCTGCGCCTGGAGGTGCCCACGGAAGTGGATGGGCAAGAGATCGAGGTCGTGGTCCAGCTTCGGCACCAGGGCCAGGTCCTGGTGGAAGGTCAGATCCGCCGTCCGGCGCCCGGAAAGGGCAGCACGGCCAAGCTCAGCGTCGAGCTGAAGCGGAGCTGAGGTGCGCCTGCCCACCCTGGTCTGGCTGGCGGTGTCCCCGTGCTTCGCGGCCATGCCCAGCTGGTGGACCGCCTTCACCAGGATGCCCTCCCTGGAGAGCCGCTTCCGGCAGGAAAGCGACAGCCTGGTGTTCGGCAAGCTGGCCCGGCAGGGGCGCCTGGCCCTGGCGCGGGGTGGGCGGTTGCGAGTCACCTACGAGGGTGGGCTCACCGTCACCTGTGATGGTCGCCACCTGGTGCAGTACGATCCGGACACCCGCACAGCGCAGCGGGTGGAACTCGCACGGGCGGTGCGCGATTTTCCCCTGCTGGGCATCCTGCTGGATCCGGCCCGCCTTGAACGGCTCTACCGGGCGGAGTCCCTTGGTGGTGAGTCCGTGAAGCTCCTGCCTCGGGAGCCCGGCCTCCCCGAACTGAGCGTCACGGGGCGCAAGGGGCTCCTGCATTCCCTGGCCTGGATCGATCCCTCCGGAGCGCGCCAGACCCTGGAACTGCTTAATCCGAAGTCGCCGGCACCCCTCGCGGCCGACACCTTCAAGCTGCAGGTCCCCGCAGGCACCCGCTGGTCTACTCCGAGCGGCTGAAGGCGTCGAAGCGCTCGGGCTGCGGGAAGCGGAGTCGGAGCCAGGCCTCGAGGTCGGCGACCGTGTCGAAGATCCTGGCGGCCCCGGCGACGGCCAGTTCTTCGTGGCTGCCATAGCCCCAGCCCACGCCGATGGGCTCGAGGCCGTGGTCGCGGGCGGCCATCATGTCCACGCCCCGGTCCCCGATGAAGACGCCCCCGGGCCAGATGGTGCCCCGTTCCGCCAGGCCCGCGAGCACCTCGGTCTTGGGTTGCCACTGGCCCTTGAGGCTGCTGCCGAAAATGTCGTCGAAGATCAGGTTCAGGTCGAACTGGTAGGCGATGCGTCGCGCGAAGAGGCTGGGCTTGGCGGAGACCACGTAGATGCGGTGCCCCTGGCGCTTCAGGCGGTGCAGCAGGTTGAACATCCCGGGGTAAAGCTCATGCTCGAAGACCCCATCCTGCCGATAGCGCTCCCAGTAGAAATCGAGTGCGGCTTCCAGTCGCTGCGGGTCCTCCAGCCCCTCCAAGGTGGCCAGTGATTCGCGCATGCCGAAGCCGATCCAGCCGCGGATGGTGGCCTCATCGGGCATCCGCAGGTTGAAGGCCTCACAGGTCTTGGTCAGGCAGTTCTGCACGCCCAGCAACGGATCCACCAGGGTTCCGTCGAGGTCGAAGCAGACGAGCCCGGCGGGCTGTTCCAGCTTCTGCATCGCCTAGAGCTGGTTCTGCTGGCGGTTGTAGGCCTCGATGGAGGCCCGCACGAAGGCGTGGGCCTCGTCCTTGCCGCCCCAGCCATCGCTGGAGACGCTCTTGCGCTCGAGGTCCTTGTAGGTGAGGAAGAAGTGCTCCACCTCGAGCAGGAAGTGGGGGGGAAGGTCGCTGCGGGAGGTCACGTGGGCGTAGGTGGGATCGTCCGTGGCCACGGCGAGAATCTTGGCATCGTGCCCCTTGTCGTCGGTCATGCGCAGCAGGCCGATGGGCCGGGCGCGGATGACCACCCCGGGATAGGTGGAGCCGTTGATGAGCACGAGGATGTCGGCGGGATCGCCGTCGTCGGCCAGGGTGCCTGGAATGAAGCCGTACTCGGCGGGGTAGTGGAAAGGTGAGAAGAGCACGCGGTCCACGTGCACCAGGCCCGTGTGGTGGTCGATCTCGTACTTGATGCGCGAGCCCGTGGGGATCTCGATGATCGCGTTGACGATCTCAGGCGCCTGGTTGCCGGGGTGGAGGTGGATGAAGGACATGGGCGCTCCGCAAGGGCTCGATGGTCGCATGGTCCCTGACTGGCGTCACGGGAGGGTGGGGGCCGCCAGCCTTAGATGTACCGTGGTCCCGCGCCCCACCTGGCTCTCGATGAAGAGCAGGCCGCCATGAGCCACGATGATGCGGTGACAGACGGCAAGGCCCAGGCCGGTGCCGCCGCCGAAGGTGCTGAAAAAGGGATCGAACACCTTCGCCAAGGCCTCCTCCGGGATGCCGCAGCCGTTGTCGGTGAGCGTGAGATGCCAGCAGGGCTGGCCCTCCAGCCGCTCTTCCACGGCGGACAGAATGATGCGCGGACGATCCATGTCCTCCAGGGCCCGGATGGCGTTCTGGAGCAGGTTCTGCGCGACCTGGCGCAGCAGATCGGGATCGCCCAGCCAGGTGGCCTGCTCGGGGATCTGGTTCTCCCAGGGGACGGCCTCGGCCAGCGTGGTGCTCCGCAGGGCCTCCTCCCAGAAGCTCCGCAGGGCCAGGATCCCCTGCTTGGGGTGGAGGTCCCGGGTGAAGGCCAGGGTGTTGCCAACCACGCTGTTCAGTCGGCCCACACCTTCCTGCATCTTCCTGGCGAGTTCCAGGGGGCCCGGCTGCTCGGCCAGGTCCTCCACGAGCATCCCGGAGAACAGGGCCAGGCTGCCCAGGGGGTTCCGGATCTCATGGGCCAGCTCCGCAGCCATGCGCCCCATGGCGGCCAGGCGGTCCTCCCGCGTGGCCTGCTGGGCGCGCAGCACGGCCTCGGTGACATCCCGGAGGGTCACGATGACTCCGCCGTGGGGGGCGGAGCGGCGCTCCTCCTCGAAGATCAGCTCGCGGCCTTCCGTGGTCTGGACTCGGCGCTGGCCACCGGGGCTGCCGGCTTCCCAGGGTGCGGGTCCCCGCAGGAACCGGCCCTCGAGGCCCTGGGGCCGGTTGGTGAACCGCAGAGAACCGTCCTCCGCCAGCACCCAGATGGCAAAGGGGACCGCCTCGATGACCGTCTGCAACTCGCCCTGGAGCTGTCCCAGCTGGACCTGGAGGGCCTCGTACCGGGTCTGGAGATGCTCCGAGGCCGCCGTGAAGGCCTCGAAGGCCTCCAGCAGTTGACGGGGATCGGGATGGGCCTGTGCCTCGGTCACGGCAGCACCGGGCGCTCTGCCACGCGGCGCATGGCCTCCCGTTCCTCGCCTTTGGGCTCCGCCTCCACGGCTTTCTGGAGCGCGGCCCGTGCCTCTGGACTGCCCAGGGCGGCCAGGGCCTTGGCAGCGGCGAGTCGGATGGGTTGGGTCTCCCCCCCTCCGAAGAACCCCTTGCGACGCAGGCACTCAAGGAGCACCGGAAGGGACTTCGACGAGGCGATGTGGCCGAGGGTGTCCAGGGCCTGGATCCGCAGCTTTTCGAGGACGCGCTTGTCCTGGGCCAGTTGGATGACCTGGGGCAGGCTGCCTTCCGACCGCAGCTGCCCGAGCGCGAAGAGGATCTCCTGCATCGTCTCCGCGTCCGTGTCCTTCATCTGGGCCACCAGGTGCGGCTCGGCCACGGGGCCGCCCAGCTTCCACAGGGCGCGTACCGCCGTGCGGCGGACCCTGGGCTCGGGGTGGCGTAGGAGGGGGAGGATGGGCGGGACACAGCCGGCATCGCCGATGTCCGAGAGGAGCGTGAGGGCATTCCGAACCATGAACCAGGCCGGCGAGGTCAGGGCGTGTATGAGGACGGGCAGGGCCGTGGGTCCCATGCTCCGCACCGCCTCGACCAGGCGGCCCCGCCGGGTGCGGTCGGTCTCCTCCCCGAGCCGTGCCACCAGGTATCCGGCCATTGGATCGCCGATGAACTCGAAGAAGGGTTGAACCTCCAAGAGCATCTGGTCCCGCTCCAGGGCGAAGGCCCGGGTGACAGCCGCCTCGAGCAGGGGGGGGCGCTGGAGGGAGGTCCGGAGCCGGGCCAGGGCGTCCTTCCGCCAGGGATGCGGCTCCTCCAGGAAGGCGCAGAGGCCTTCGAGGTCCTGCAGATCGGAGAGGGCAGGCCCGAGCTCCCCCCGCAGGACCAGGGCCGCAAGCAGGGATTCGATGGCTTCGGTCGCCCAGCGGTGGGTGGGGGGATCCGGTTCCCAGGCGAAATGCGCCCTCAACCCCTCGGCCAGGGGACCCTCGCCCTCTGGGGGCAACCCAGGCTCGTGGGCCCAGCGCGCCACGCCGTTGAGGGTCTGGGCCGCCTTCAGCCGTAGGTCGGGCCGATCGCTGTGGAGGGTCTCCAGGAGCACTTCCTGGATGCGGAGGAAGTCATCGAAGCGCCGCAGGTCCAGCAGCTCGCGAAGGAGGGCCAGCCGCTCCTCCAGGCTGAGGTCGTAGAGGTGGCCCCCCTCGAGTACCTTGAGCAGCTTGGCCTCCAGGCTCAGGGCCTCCCACTCCAGGTGACGCAGGATGGCCTCGGCCTGGGAGGCATCCTGCCCGGCCATGCGCAGATGGGAGGACAGCGTCCGGACCAGCCGCTCCCGGTCAGGGATGGGGCGGAGGATGTCCTGGATGGGCCCCCGCAGCTGGGCCCAGGTCGCCCCTCGGGCGAGGATGGCGCTGGTGGCCACACCGAGGAGCTCCCCAGCCAGGGCCTTCACGCCCAGGGCCAGTCCCGCGGGGTGCTCAGGGAGGCTGCCTAGGCCCGCTAGAAGGCCCAGCTGGACTTCGGGACTCAGGCCCATCAGCACCTGGCGCAGGGTGCCGAGCTGGCCGGGGGTCGGCATGCCCTCGCCAAGGCCAAGCTCCCGTCCCAGGGGACCGAGGCCGCTCAGGTCCGCAGGGCCGAAGCCGCTCAGGGGGTCGCTCCAGCCATCCTCGGCGAGCCCTCCGGGGGCACCAGCCCCTCCAGAGGAGCCACCGCTTCGGGTCGCACCCTCCGGCGATCCAAACAGGTAGGCAGCGCTCGCCCGTTGGGTCGATCCGCTCGTGGAAGTGGCACCCTTGGCAATGGACGTCAGCAGGGCATCCCGGATGAACTTGACCAGGTTTTCCGGGGAGGGCGAGATCGCAGGGGCGGGCGAAAGGGCGGGCGCCTTGTCCCCGGCGAACGCCTCCCCCTCCGAGATCTCCTGGTAGCGGGTCTGGGAGACCTTGATGTTGACGACGCCCGAGCTCCGGAGCAGGGCCTCGAAGCCGCCCTGCTCCTCCAGCTTCTGGGGTTTGGTCCCAAGGCCTGTTAGAAAGACGAGGATCTCATCCGGCCGGACGCCTCGCTCGAAGACGAAGCCGCTGATGCCCCGCTCGGACACAAGCCGCACCAGGGCGGCGACATGGGGACTGCGGGTGTCCTGCACCTGGCTATCCACGAAGGCCTTGGTGCCCGAGACGACGAACTGGAGGCGGTCCTGGTGGACCAGCCACTGCTCCAGGACCGTGTGGGCGGCCGCAAGGCCCTCCTGGGCCCGGGGGTGCGCCGCGGTGTACATCTGCAGCGCCTTGAGGGCCACGGCCAGACTCTGGGAGAGCTGCAGGAAGTCGCTCATGGGGGCGTCACCTCCGCTGGATCCGACCACTCGCGCTGGAGCTGGGCGTAGTGGGCTTCGAGGAAGGTGAGGCGGCGCTGACCCTCTTCCCTGGCCGGGTCAGTGTTGAGGCTGCTGGTGATGCCCCGGGCTAGGTCCAGCCAGGCCGTGCCACGCCGAAGGATCTCCGCCGTGGTGATGGGCTGGAAGGCCCCGCTGATGCAGCCGAAGTGGATGAGGCTGGCCGCCCCGATCTTGCTGAGCTTGTCGCAGTCCCATAGGCAGGCGGTCTCGAGGGGTTCGAGCCGCTTCGTGAGCCTGAGGCCGACGTGATGCTCGATGGCGTGGCGCACCGCCGGGATCTTCGCTGGCGGGAAATCCGTGTCGGCCAGGATCGTCTCGACCTGGGCGGAGGCATCCTGGGCGTGGGTGTCCTTCGAGTGGGGATCCTTCAGGCGCTTGGCCACGTCATGCAGCCAGGCCGCACACTCCACCACCTCGGCATCGGCTCCGGTGGCGTGAGCCAGCCAGCGCGCCAGCAGCACGGCGGCGTAGGTGTGCTCGAAGCGGTAGTTGAAGATGGGCTGGTAGGTGCCGTCCACCTCGTGGCCGATGCCCCAGAACCGGATCGCGTCCGCGTCCGAGAAGCGCCGCAGCGCGTGTTCGCAGGCGACCCGCCAGGGCGTGGTCATGAGCGGGATTCCTCGTAGGTACGGAGGGCGCCAAGCGCCTTGTTGACCTCCTCGAACATGACGCGATCAGCCCAGGGCGCGCAGGCCTTGGAAAGGCAGTCCATGAGCGGTTGCAGGCCCTCGGCGGGGGCGAGGCCGATGATGCGAAGGCCTTCCAGGGCCATGCGCGCCTCGATGGCCAGCACCTGTTCGAGGGCGTCCACGGCGCGCAGCAGTTTGCGGGCCGCGATCGGGCCCATGCTCACGTGGTCCTCCTTGCCGGCGCTGGTGGGGATGGTGTCCACACAGGCCGGGTGGGCCAGGCCCTTCATCTCGCTGACCAGGGCGGCGGAGGTGACATGGGCCATCATGAAGCCGGATTCGAGGCCGCCGTTCTGGGTGAGGAAGGCAGGGAGGTCCGAGTAGGCCGGGTTCACTAGGCGCTCCTGGCGGCGCTCGGAGATGCTGGCCAGGTCCGCTGCGGCGATGGCGAGCACGTCACAGGCGAAGGCCGGGTACTGGCCGTGGAAGTTGCCGCCGGACCGGGACTCCTGGGTGTCCGTGAAGATCATCGGATTGTCGGTGGCACTGTTGAGCTCACGCTCAAGGATGGCCCCGGCGAAGTGGAGGGCGTCCCGGGTGACGCCATGCACCTGGGGGATGCAGCGCAGGCTGTAGGCATCCTGGACACGGTGGCAGTCCTGGTGGCTGTCGGCGATGGCGCTGGTGGCGCCGAGGAGCTCGCGCATCCGCGTCGCCACGGCGATCTGGCCCGGATGGGGGCGGGCGGCATGGATGCGCGGGTCGAAGGCGGCGCGGGTGCCGCGTAGGGCCTCCAGGCTGAGCGCCGCGATCTCATCCGCCAGCCCGGCCAGGCGCGTGAACTTCTCCACGGCGAGGTTGCCGAGCGAGGTGATGAGCTGGGTGCCGTTGATGAGGGCGAGGCCCTCTTTGGCCTGCAGGGTCACCGGCTGGAGCCCGGCCTGGGCCAGGGCTTCGCCGCCCGGGATCTGGCGCTCACTGGACCAGGCCAGCCCCTCACCTACGAGCAGCAGGGCCATGTGGGCCAGGGGGGCCAGGTCGCCGCTGGCGCCCACGCTGCCTTGGCTGGGTACCACGGGGACCACGTCGCGGTTCAGGCACTCTGTGAGCAGGTGGATGGGTTCGGGGCGGATGCCGCTGTGGGCCTTCAGCAGGCAGTTGATGCGGGCTGCCATGAGGGCGCGGGTCTGGTCTTTGGGCAGGGCCTCGCCCACGCCCGCAGCGTGGCTGCGGATCAGGTTGAGCTGGAGCTGCTGCAGCTGGTCAGGCGCAATGACCACGGTGGCGAACTGGCCGAAACCGGTGTTGATACCATAGACCGTGCGGCCCTCGGCCACGATGCGGTCCACCACAGCGCGGTTCTCGGCGACCAGGGCCAGGGCGCCCTCGTCGAGGGTGACCCCCTCACCGGCGGCGATGCGGGCCAGCAGGGGGGCGGTCAGGGAGTGGCCATCGAGGTGGATCATCGGGCTTCCTTGGGCTTGAGCGTGAGGGCCAGCAACAGGGCCGCACCCAGGGTGAGACCCGCCACGGTGTAGGTGGACTGGCCACCCCAGCGGGCAAAGACGAAGGTGCCCACGGCGGGGCCCACGATGCGGCCGACGCCGCTCATGGCGTTCAGGACGCCGAAGAGCGCACCCTGGTCTTCGGGGGGCGTCAGCTGGCTGGCCAGGGCCGAGCCCGCGGTGTTGCCCATGCCGCTGCCCCACGACAGGGGGATGAAGAGCAGCAGGAAGGGCCACATCCAGGGGGCCATGGGCATCAGGGGCAGGGCGATGCCCATGAGCAGCAGGCCGGTGATGAGAGCTGCCCGCTCCGGGAAGCGCTTGGCCACGAGGCGGACCAGGCCGCCCTGGTAGATCACCATCAGGACGCCGATGCCCGCGAACAGGAATCCCACCTCGCGCTGGTGGAAGTCGAAGCGCTGGTGGACCAGCAGGGCGAAGGTGCCCTCCATCATGGCGAAGCCCGCCATGGCCAGCAGGGACACCATGAGCAGCTGGGCCATGCCGGGGATCTTCATGGCCTTGACGAGGGCATGGCCGCGGCTTTCGTGGGAGCGGGCCCGGGCCCTGACTTCGGGCGTGAGGGTCTCCGGTAGCCAGAACAGCACCATCATGGAGGCGGTGAGCGAGAGCCCCGCCGCCACGAAGAAGGGCAGGTGCCAGCCGCGGGTCTGCAGGAGGTGCATGCCGAAGTGGCTGCCGCTCAGGATCCCGGCCAGGGCGGGGCCGAGCACGAAACCCAGGCCGAAGGCGGCGCCGATCATGCCCATGACCTTGGAGCGCTCCTCCGGCTCGGAGCTATCGGCCATGGCCGCCTGGGCCACGGAGATGTTGCCCCCCGTGATGCCATCGAGGATCCGCGCGGCCAGCATCCACTCGAAGCGGCTGGTGAGGGCGAGCATGAGGTAGCCCAGGGCGGAACCCACGAGGCTGATCCAGAGCACGGGCTTGCGGCCCACCTTGTCGGAGGTCCGACCCAGGATGGGCGAGGCGATGAACTGCATCAGGCTGAAGCTGAGGAAGCCCACGCCGGCCCAGAAGGCGCCGGGGGTGGTCCCGGTGCCGCCCAGTCCCAGGAATTGATTGACACTGGCCATCCAGGAGCTCGGGTGGTCGGCGATGGCCTGGGCATAGAGGGGGAGGATGGGGATGACGATGCCAAAGCCCAGAAGGTCAACGAAGACCGTGAGAAAAATGGCCATCCTGGCACGTTTGGTCGACTGCATGAGGCTCTCCAGCCCCCAGTGTAGCCCGGCGGAGGGTCCCGCCTCTCAGCTCCCCAGCACCCGCTGCAGCAGCAGGCGGAGTTCCTTGATCTGATAAGGCTTCTGCATGAATCCCGCGGGTCCCTGTCCGGAGAGGGTCTGCAGCGAGTCTCCCTCCGCGAAGCCACTGCTCAGCACCACGGGGACCGTAGGGTCCAGGTCGTGCATGGCCCGAAAGGCCTCCCGGCCGTCCATCCGGGGCATGGTGAGGTCCATGAGGACCAAGTCAGGCCTCGGGCGGGCCTCCCGGAAGCGCTCCAGAGCCTCAAGCCCGTCCCTGGCCGTCATGACCTCCAGGCCGATGGCCTCCAGGGCGGCCCCGATGGTCTGGAGGATGAGGTCCTCGTCGTCCACCAGGAGGACCCGCCCCTGGAGCCGTGTGGCGACCGCACCGTCCTGACCGGGATCCGCCGTGGGTGCCTGCTCGCCCGAAGCCGGGAAGCACAGGCGGAAGGTACTGCCACGCCCCACTTCGCTGTGGATCCGCAGCCCGGCCCCGTGGCCGCGCAGGATGCCAAGCATGGCGGACAGGCCGAGGCCACGGCCCGAGGCCTTGGTGGTGAAGAAGGGATCGAAGATCCGTGCCAGCACCTCCGGGGGCATTCCGATGCCTGTGTCCACGACTTCGAGCAGCACGTAGCGGCCGGGGGTGAGCGGTTCTGTGCTGTAGACGGAGTGCAGGTCCTGCTCCTCGAGACTGGCCAGGGAGGTCGAGAGGTGGATGACGCCTTCCCGGTCCCCGATGGCCTCGGCGGCATTGGTCACGAGGTTCATGACCACCTGCTGGATCTGGGCGGCATCGGCCAGGATGGCCGGGAGCCCTGGCTCCAAGTCGAACCCCAGGCTGACCTTTTTCGGGATGGACACTTCCAGAAGGTGCGTGACCTCGTGGACGACCGCGTTGAGGTCCTGGGGCTTCACCAGGAAGTGACCGCGCCCGGAGTAGGCCAGCATCTGCTTGGTCAGCTCCGTGGCCCGCAGCACCGTGGCCTCCATCCTGCCAAGGTAGGGCTGGGCGGCGGCATTCTCCGGCAGGTTCATCTGGGCGAGGTTCAGGTTGCCCAGGATCACCGTGAGCAGGTTGTTGAAGTCGTGGGCGATGCCGCCGGCGAGAATTCCAAGACTTTCCAGCTTCTGGGACTGCTGCAGCGCCTCCTCCACCTGCAGGCGCTCCGTGATGTCGAGCATATAGCCGAGGTAATAGGAGGCGTTGGAATCGGGGCTGGCCTGGGCCGTGAAGTCCTGGAACCACCGGTATTCGCCCGCCGCATTCCTGAGGCGGTACCGCTGCTCATAGTGGCTGAGCCCTCGGCTGCGATAGGCACTGGATTCCTGGTGGATTCGCCCCCGGTCCTCGGGGTGGACTAGGTCGTTAAACAGGAAGCGTCCGGAGGTCAGATCCTCTGGCGCATAACCAAGGAGTTTTTGGACATTGGGGCTGATGTAGTCCACAGGCCAGGGCGGAGCCGCGCCCCAACGGACCACCATCACCGGCCCGCCCACGAACAGCCCTCGCTCCGCCCGGAGGGTGTCCTCTGTCTGCTGGTGCTCGGTCACGTCCGTGGCGATGCCGATGACACTCTCCACCTGCCCCTGGTCGTTGCAGACCGGAGTTAGGAAGTTGTCGAAGAGGCGTCCGGCCGCATGGGTGATCTTGCGGGAAGCCTGACCGCCCAGGGCGTCCCGGATCTGGGCCACCGTCTCGAGGTCGTCCTGGTACACCTGGAGGGCGCTCAAGCCCACCACCTGGCCGGGAGAGAGTCCGAGGTGGGCCAGACCGAGCCCTTCGGAAATCAGGAAGCGACCTTCGGGATCCAGCTGGTAGATCACGGCCTCGGAGTTGGCCAGCACCGTCCGTAGCCGCTGCTCGGCCTCGCGGAGGGCCGACTCGGCGAGCTTCCGGTCCGTGATGTCGCGGGTGACGGAGAGCAGGCAGGCCACGTCGCCCACTTCCATGATCTTCCCGGACATCTGGCCGGTGATGAGGCGGCCATCCTTCCGCCGGAAGGTGATCTCCAGTCCACTAAACTCACCGTGCTGCCGGATGAGCCCCACGGCCTGGTCACGGTCCCTTGGATCCGCCCAGATGTTCAGCTCCAGGGCCGTGCGGCCGAGGACCTCCTCGCGCGTCCAGCCGCTGATCTTCTCGAAACCTTCACTAACCTCGAAGTAGGTCCCGTCGCTCAGGCGCGTGAGGTTGATGGCATCCGGGCTGGCCTGGAAGGCCTTGGAGAACTTGTCCTCGCTGGCGCGCAGGGCCTCCTCGGCGGCCTTCCTGGCGCTGATGTCGCGAACGTGCGTGAAGCCGACCTCCCGCCCTTCAGCCGCCAGGAAGCTGCTGCTGATCTCGACCGGGAAGATTGAGCCGTCCTTGCGCCGGTGCCAGGTCTCCTCGCGGTTGGCCCCGCGGGACCGGAGCCGCTCCCAGCGGAGGGGCCACTGGTCGGGAAGGACCCGTGGGTCCACGTCCCACACGTGCATGCCGAGAAGTTCCTCCCGGGCATAGCCCAGGGAGCCACAGGCGGCCTGGTTGACGAAGACGAAGTGCCCCGCCTCGTCCATACCGAAGACCGGATCGATGGCGCAGTCCATGGCGGCGGTCAGGACGCGCTGCTCGGACTGGGCACTGGCCCGTTCGACCGCCAGGGCCACCTGGGTCGAGACGAAGGCCAGCAGGTCCCGTTCCTGGGTGCTGTAGCGGTGGCCGCCCTCGTAGCTCTGAACGACCAGGGCCCCAAACACACCGGCTTTCCCTTTCAGGGGAACCCCCAGCCAATCCAGGGACAGCGTGCCGAGGGGCTCCACCTCGCCCGTGGCCTCGAGCGCCAGCAGCGCCTCCTGGTCCACGAGGAGTGGCTGGCCCCGGCGCAGGACATAGGCTGTCAGCCCCCGGCCGAGGCGATGGGTGGGTGGCGCGGGGTCCGACTGGTCGATCCAGTAGGGAAAGGACACCATCTCGGACGCCGGGTCCCAGAGGGCGAAGTAGAGGTTTTCCGCAGGCATCAGGTCGCGGACGATGGCATGGACCCGGGGGAACAGATCCTCGGTGTGCCTGGATTCGAGGGCTGCCTCGGCGATGCGGTAGGTCGCCCGTTGGGTGAGCTCGGCCCGCTTCCGGGCCGAGATGTCCTGGGCGACGGCGATGACCACGGGCTGCCCCTGGTGGGTAGCGGGATACAGCCGCACCTCCTTGGGGAAGGTGGTGCCATCCTGCTTCCGGCCCCAGTATTCGAACTGCTGAGGCACGCCCTGCAGGGCCTTGCCGAAAGCCTCGGCCACTGCGTCGAGGTCGTTCCGTCCTGGCGCGGAGAGCACTTCCGGGGTCTTCCCGATGAAGAAGGCCCGCGGATACCCGTACATCCTCGCCGCGCCCTCGTTCACGTCGAGGAAGCGTCCTCCGGCGTCCTGGACGTAGATGGCTTCCGAGATGGCGTCGAGCATGCCCTGGGTGGCTTCGAGCCGCACCTGCAGGCCTTCAGCCCGCTCCCTGAGGGCTTCGAGCGACTCCTGGGGCGTTCCGGGTGGGTGTCCAGCGGTCATATCCCCATCATCGGCCTGGAACAGGCAGGGGCAAAGTCCTGTCAGGCCCAGCGGAAGCGCTTCACCGCGAGAGCAAAGGCCGCCAGTCCCCAGACCAGCACGATGGTCAGGCCCAGCACGTGACCCGCCAGCCCGGCACCGTCGTTGAACACGGCCCGCAGGGCCCGGATGAAGGGGGCCAGGGGCATTCCCGCCACCAGGTACTGCAGCCAACCAGGGGCGGAGTCCAGGGTGAAGTAGACGCCACTGAGCATCATCAGGGGGAAGAAGACCAAGTTCGAGATGGCCGCGTAGCCCTCCGAGGTCTCGGCGAAGCCGCTCAGGGCGAAGCCGAAGGCCATGAAGCAGCCCGTCCCCAGGGTCATGATGAGCAGCAGGTCGAGGAAGGAGCCCTGGTTTTGGATGCCGAAGACCAAGCGGCCCACCAGCAGCAGGATGGCGGCCTGGACCACAGTCACCGTCAGGCGGTGCAGCACCTGACCCAGCAGGAAGATCCACTTGGGCAGGGGCGTGACGGCCAGGCGCCGGAACTTGCCCTTCTCCCGGTAGGACACGTTCACCATCCCCACGCTGAAAAGGCCCATGCTGACGAGGTTCAGGCCCAGCAGGCCCGGCAGCAGGAAGGAGGCGTAGTTGGTCGAGCGCTTGTGGCCGGGGCTCTCGACCTGGGTGGGAATGCGCTGGGGTTCCGGGGCGCCGCTCAGGCGGGCCTGGGCCATCAGCCAGGCCTGGTTCACCAGCCCCGCAGTGGCGCCGGCCTGGGCCATGAGGTAGCTGTTCAGGCGCAGCCGGTAGCCCTCGCCCTCGGGCTCGAGCTGGGCTGCGGTCTCGCCCCTGGACCAGCGGGCCTCGGCCTCCGCCTTCGGGAGAGACTGGACCTGGAGGTGGAGGTCCTTCAGGGCCTGATCAAGGGCTGCGTCCCGGGGCGTGGGGGCCGGAGACTGCACGCGGACCACGGAGAGCTTCGGGCCGCCACCACCCCGGAAGATCGTTCCGAAGCCCAGCAGGAGGACCACCGGGAAGGCGAAGGTCCAGAACATGGCCACGCGGTCACGGCTGTAGAGCCGCCATTCCATCAGAAACTGTCTCCAGATCATGGCTACTCCCTCAGGCTCCGGCCCGTGCGGTGGAGGAACACGTCCTCCAGGGTGGCCCGGCGGATGTGGACCTGCTGGAAGGGGACGGCGGCCGACTCCGCGGCTTCGAGCAGCCGAGGCAGGAGGGCCTTGGGATCCGGAGTGGGGAGCTCCCAGAGGTCGGCCCGGCGCTCCACGGCCTGGCCGAGCCGCGCGGCGAAGGCGGCAGGATCGGGTGCGGCCCCCTCGAAGGTGAGTTCCACCACGCTGGGCAGCTCAAGGTCCGCGATCAGGGAAGCGGGTGTGCCCGTGGCGATGACCTTGCCGTGATCCATGATGGATAGCCGGTCACAGAGGGCTTCGGCCTCGTCCATGTAGTGGGTGGTGAGCACCACGGTGCGGCCCTCGCCCTTCATGCGGCGTACCACGTCCCAGAGGCTGCGCCGGGCCTGGGGATCGAGGCCCGTGGTGGGCTCATCGAGAAACACCAGCTCCGGATCGTTGACCAGGGCCAGGGCTAGGGCCAGGCGCTGCTGCTGCCCGCCGCTGAGGGTGATGTGGTAGGCGTCGGCCTTGTCCTCGAGCTGCACGAGGCTAAGCAGGTCCTTGGAGGTGCGGCACCGGGGGTAGTAGCTGCCGTAGAGGTCGAGCGCCTCGCGCGGGGTGATCTTGTTGAAGAGGCTGGTGCTCTGCAGCTGGACGCCGATGCGGGACCGGATCTCCTGCCCGTCCTTCTCCCAGGTCAGGCCCAGGATCTCGATTTCGCCGGCATCGGAACTGGTGAGGCCCTCGATGATCTCCAGCGTGGTGGTCTTGCCCGCCCCGTTGGGACCCAGCAGGCCGAAGACTTCGCCCCGGGCGACCTCCAGGTCCACGCCAGCCACGGCGACGACCTTGGGGAAGGCCTTGCGGAGACCGCGGATGCGGAGGGCCGGAACGGACATGGAAACCTCGAATGTCACAGATACCACGGGGAATGGCTGTCCGGACAGGCTCAGACTGCCCAGACGCGCCAGCTCGGGTGGGAGGTGCGCAGGGACTCGGCGGTGGCATCCCGCCGGGTGACCGAATCGTACCGTGCCGCCCAGCAGCTGCCGGACCCGCAGAGCAGGGGCTCGCCGCCGGTGGCAAGGAGGGCCTGGCGCACGCCGACCAGCTCGGGGCATACCTTCAGGGCCGCCTCGGTCAGGTCGTTGCGCCAGGGCGGAGCGGCACCCTCGGGCAGGGAGGGCAGCGGTTCGGGGTCGGGGTAGCCCACCTCCTGCAGGGCCCGGTACACGGCCGGGGTGCTGACGTGCAGGCCCGGATGCACGATCAGGAGCGGCTCCAGGGCTACGGGGGAAAGGGGGAACACCCGCTCGCCGCGGTCAAGGCCCAGGACCGTGCCACCCAGGAGGAACAGGGGGACGTCGCTGCCAAGCTCACTGGCCAAGATCAGAAGGGCCTGGTCCTCCAGCCCCAGGTCGAAGAGGCGGTTGCCCAGGCGGAGGACGGCGGCGGCGTCGCTGCTGCCACCGCCCAGTCCCGCGCCGTGGGGGATGTGCTTCTCCAGCCTCAGCCGGGCGGGCAGGGGACGGTCCGCCACGCGCTCCAGCTGGCGCCAGGCCCTGAGCACCAGGTTGGTCTCATCGGCCACCAGGCCTTGGCCGGTGGGGCCGGAGATCTCCAGTGAGAGGCGGGCCGCAGGCTCGCCATCAAGCTGGTCGGTGAGCTCCGCCACACCCTCCAGCACCGTGGTCACCAGCTCCAGCTCGTGGAAGCCGTCAGCTCGGCGACCGAGCACGGCAAGGAACCGGTTGAGCTTGGCGGGGGCCTGGATCGCGAGCGCCATGGCCCCTACAGCCCGTCTTCCAGCTCGAACTCGGGATCCGGGATGCTGAGGATCTCCGGGCCATTCCGGGTGATGGCGATGTCGTGCTCGAACTGGGCGGAGAGGCCGCCGTCCTTGGTGCGGACGGTCCAGCCATCGGCCTCCACCAGGCACTTGTGGCTGCCGGTGTTGAGGATGGGCTCGATGGTGATGGTCATGCCCGGCTCCATGCGGAAGCCCGTGCCAACCTTCTGCTCGGCGAACACCACCTGGGGGTCCTCGTGCAGGTCACGGCCGAGGCCGTGGCCGATGTATTCGCGCACCACGGAATAGCCACGTTCTTCGGCGAAGGACTGCACGGCGCAGGCCATGTCGCCCAGGCGCAGGCCGGGCCGGCAGTGCTCGATGCCCACGAACATGGCCAGTTGCGCCGTCTGGATGAGCATCCGGGCTTCTTCGGTGATCTTCCCCACGCCCACCGTGAGACAGGTGTCGCCGTGGAAGCCGTCCAGCTTGGCCCCGCAGTCGATGGCGATGATGTCGCCCTCCTGCAGCACGTACTTGGAGGGGATGCCATGCACCACCTTGTCGTTCACGGACGTGCAGAGGGTGCCGGGGAAGCCGTGATAGCCCTTGAAACTGGGCGTGGCGCCCTGCTGGCGGATGTAGGTCTCGGCGATCTTGTCCAGTTCCAGCAGGCTCACGCCGGGCCGGGCCGCCCGGGCGGCGATGCGCAGGGCGTTGGCTGCCAGTCGGCAGGACTCCCTGAGCTTGTCGATCTCCTTCTTGCTCTTGTAGCGGATCTGTTCGCGGATCAGGACCGGCCCCCTCGGGCTCCAGTCTATCGGTAGAATGTCGGCATGGCGCGACCTTCGACGATCCCGGTGATGACAGCGGTCCTGGCGGGGCTCCTCATCGGCTGTCGCGGCGTTCCCGCGCGACCCGCCTCGGTTCCAGCGGAGGCCGCCTGGGGCGGCGAGGGCCGGCAGGGCGTGTTCCTGAAGGTCGGCGGACACCAGGGCACCCTGTGGCAGCTGCAGGTCTGGGACCGGAAGGGCCAGCCGCTTGGCTCAGGGACGTTCAGGCTCCGTGGTTTTGCAAAGGCGCAGATCGTGCCCGAGGAGATCCTCGGCTGGGAACAGGGTGCGCTCCACCTGAAAGACGGCACCTGGCTTGTGCCCGAAGCACCGGCCCCGAAGTGACCGCCTACACCCGCGAGGAGAAGGACTGGCTGGAGCGCGAGTGGGCCTTCCGCGCCTGGGGCCGCGCCGGGCTGCTGTCCACGGACGACTATCGGCAGGTGCTGGCCTGGGAAGCCCTGGGTGTGCCCATGGACCTGGTGGTGGCCGCGCTCAATGCCTTTTTCGACCGCCGGGAGAAGCGCGAGAAACCGCGCACCTTCGTGGCCCTCAAGCACCTGGACCGGGACGTGGCCAAGGCCGTGAAGCTGCGCGAGTCCCTGCTGCGTGCGGGACCCGCCATGGATGCCGGCAATGAGTGGGCCCTGGTCCTGCCGCCCCTGCGGGAGGATCCCGCCGCCAGGGCGGCCTTCGAGGCCTGGCAGCGCCTCCAGGCCTCGGCCCCCTCCCCGGAAGCCGCCGGCTACCTGGCCCACCATGACCAGGAGCGGGAGGCCCGGAGCGCGCTGCTGGCCTTGGCCGAGGCCGCCCTGGGGCCCGCCGCCGAGGCGCTGCGGGAAGAACTCCGGCAGCGCCTAAAGGCAGCGGACATGACGGAGGGCAGCCTCGTCTGGAAGCGGGCCTGGAACCACCACTGGGCCCGGCTCGTGGCCTCGGCCTGGAGCCTGCCGCTGGGTGGCGCATGAGTGCGGAATCGAATTGGATCCAGGAACTCGAGACACCCTCTGAGGGCTTCTTCGGGGCCTTCGCGGAGCGCCTGGCCGCACCGGACGGCCAGCGGGACCTCCTGCGCGAGGCGCTGAAGACCCTCATCCCTCGCATCGACTGGGAGGCCTATCTGCCCCATGTCCCCCACGGGCTGCTGGGCCTGCGGGCGGTGCTGCGGCTGCAGCCGCTCCTGGGGGAGCGGAGCTTCCAGCGGGCCCTGGCCATCCAGCTGCACATGGCAGCCACGGAGGGCCGGCGTCCGGCCCCGGCAGCGGCCCAGGTGTCGACGGCCAAGGGCAGCGGCAGCTGGCGCAACCTGGAGGGCTTCATCCAGTCCCGCCGGCCCGGCCTGGCCTTCGCCGAGGCCCAGGGCTTTGAGCTGCCGGACCTGGAGGACTTCCAGCGGCTGGGGAGGCTGACGGAACTGGACATGGCCAACGTTGGGCACAAGGCCGTCGTCTGTGATCACCTCGGGGATCTGCACGGTCGGCTGGAGCGGCCGAAGGCCACGGGCCGGCGGTTGTTCGGGCTTGCCGCCTGGCTGGCGGCCACGCCGGAGGACACCTTCTGGGCCCGTCGCGCCGCCAAGCGGCTGGCGGAATCGGAGGTGCAGGTGCCCTGGATCGCAGCCTCCCTGGATGAACCAGGGTGGGACGAACAGGCCCGCGACCTCTGCGACCTGGGCCTGGTGGCCCTGCTGGATCGGCTCGCTGAGCGGTTGAAGGGCTTGCAGGGGGCCGGGGATACGCTGGCCGCCCTGGTCCTGGCCGCCTCCGAGAAGCAGCTGGACGCGCGGCGGGACCTGGAAGGCAAGACCGCCTGGACCTTTGCCTACCTGGCCACCCTCGCCCGCACCCGCCCCTCGGATCCACGGATCTGGTGCCAGGCCGCGGCCCTGGTGAACCTCTTCCCCACGGACGAGCCCGAGGACCGCGTGCAACCCACGCCCGTGGACGCAGCCACGGTGGAGACCCTGGTGGAAGCGGTGCTCGATATCGAACCCGCCCTCGCCATGGGGCACGCCCAGGGTCTGGTGCGGAGCGGGCAGGGTGAGGCGGTCCTGCGGGGCCTCGCCGAGGCCGCTACCCGCAACGATCCCACCTTCAATCACGCGCACCAGCTGCTGGCCGTGGCGGCAGCGGCGGACCTGCTACTCGAGCTGCCCGTTCGTGCCCAAGAGGCGATGCTGGTGGCCCTGGCCAAGAACCTCGCCAACAGCCAGGGCAGCGGGGACCTGGGACGGCAGGCGGACCGGGCGCTGACCCATGGTGAGTGAAGGCGGAATCGCCCATTGAATTCCGGGGGCATCGTCTGCACCGCTATCCTGACGGCGCTTTCCTTGGAGATCTCATGCGGGTGATGAGCGGGCTGATTCTTGCGGGTTGCTTTGCCTTGCTTCAGGCTCAGGCACCGCAGGCCATGGGCCCCGCGGCTCAGATGCTTGACCTGAACTTGCGCCAGATCAAGGGCGGCCTTCTCGTGGTAGTGGATGGTCCCAAAAGTGAATGGAAGAGCAAGGTGGATGCCCTGACCTCGGATCCCGATTGGCTGGATTCGGAAATTGGGGTCTCCTACTACGGATCAAAAGCCGCCGAGGTCGAGACCCTTCTGCGCCAGAAATACCAGGCCGGACCTCGCCCCCAATGGGTGCTGTTTGGCGCGGGACCACGGGTGGTGGCGACCGGGGGGAGCGTGCCGGATGCCAAAGCCATGGCGAAGATCATTGAGGAGAATGCCGTTCGTTCTGCGCTGCAGATCCTGAGGGATTTCGTACGGCGCAACCCAGATCATCTGGAGGCTCGGGGAACCTTGTGCGCCTATATCCGGCCCAAGGCCTCGAAAAGGACCCTATTGAGCACTGGCGGGAAGGTGGAACCCATGCGCCCAGCGGATGAACCTTACGACTACGCCAAGATTCAGAAGGAAAGGGATGCGAAGGAAGAGGCCAAGGTCCTGGAACCCCAGGAGGAGAAACCGCCGGTTCAGCTTGGACCTGAAGAGGATCAGGCTATCTGGGGAGAGCTGGCCGGCCTGTTCACCAAGTCCTTCCGCAGTGGGGATTGGATCGAGATGCAGGCCTGGCACCTGACGTTGGATGAAACGGCTGTCCACAGCCCACTCATGCAGGAGATGAGCCGGGAGGCAGTGTCGGAGGTGGAACGGGCGCTTGTCCGCCATCCGACCGCTTGGAACCTCTGGCAGACCTGGCTGGGACTGACGCGCACCTTCGGCGGGAAACCCATCCGCCCCCTCCTGGACAACCTCGTACCCCTGCCCACGGAATCCCCCATGGCGTGGCCCCCCTATCCGGTCCGGGACGCCTACGTGAAGGACGCCCGCAAGCGGAAGGACTGGACGGGCATCCGGGACCTACTGCTGCCCCAGATCGAGATCAACCGCCTGTGGGAAGCGGCTCAGGACCAGAAGACGGAATATGTGCTCCGGAAGGACGGCAAGATCCAGGAGAACACCGAAACCGGGGACTACTGGCGCGGCACCCTGGAACCCCTGGTGGAGGCCCTGCTCTGGCTGGGAGATGCGGGCCAGGCCGACGACCTCGTGCGGGACCGCTTCGGCAAGCACCCCTGGTCAGGACTTCCCACACGGGCCGCCGGATTGGCCCTACGCTGCAATCAGCCGAACCTCGCCGCCCAGTGGCGCGCGCTGGGTGGCGGGAAATAGGGATCCAGATGCCGAGAACCTTTGCCTTTCTGCGTGCCATCAATGTAGGCGGGCGCACGGTTCCCATGGCCCAGTTGAAAGCGTTTTTCGAAGGGCTCGGACTGGAGAGCGTGGAGACCTTCATCGCCAGCGGGAATGTCGTCTTCGATGCTTCCACCGAAACGGGTGGGCCCCTGCAGCGGCGGATTGAAGGCCACCTCCGGGAGTCGCTGGGGTACGAGGTCGTCACGTTTCTTCGCACGAGCCGGGAACTGGCGGCCCTCGTGAAGGGCTGCCCCTTTGATGCGGAGGAAGTGGCGGCCGCCGAGGCCCTGAATGTGGCGCTGCTCCACGCACCGCTGTCCGAGGAAGCGCAGTCGCGCCTGCAGACCCTGGAAACCGAGGTGGACGCGTTTCGCACCTCGGGCCGCGAGGTCTGGTGGCTGTGCCGGGTGAGGCAAAGCGATTCAGCCTTCTCCAACGCCGTCTTCGAACGAACCGTGAAGGCCAAGGCCACCTTCCGCGGGTTCAATACCCTGCAGCGTCTGGCGGCCAAGTACCTGAAGGCTTGACCCCGGCACCGCGGGCCATGGAACAATCGCGGAGCCAACCTGGAGGGTCCCATGGGGAAGAACCGGCTCGAGGCGTTCAGCGACGGCGTGCTGGCCATCATCCTCACCATCATGGTGCTGGAGCTGAAGGTGCCCCACGGGGACTCCTTCACGGCCCTGGGCACACTCCTGCCGACTTTCGTGAGCTACGCGCTGAGCTTCATCTACATCGCCATCTACTGGAACAACCACCACCATCTGCTGCACGCGGTGAAGAAGGTGAACGGACCCATCCTCTGGGCCAACACCCACCTGCTGTTCTGGCTGTCCCTGGTGCCCTTCGCCACGGCCTGGATGGGCGAGAACCACTTCGCGGCCCGGCCTGTGGCCCTCTACGGAGGCATCCTACTCATGGCCGGACTGGCCTACTACCTGCTGAGCCAGTGCCTCATCCACTACCAAAGGTCAGGCTCTGCGCTGGAAACCGCCGTGGGCAGCGACTTCAAAGGGAAGCTGTCCATCGCCATCTACGCTGTGGCCATCCTGCTGTCCTTCGCCAACCGCTGGCTGGGCTTCAGCCTCTACTGGGTGGTGGCCTTGATGTGGCTGATCCCGGATCGGCGCATCGAGCGGGTCATTTCCGAATAAGCCGATGCGCCTGTCGCCCAGGCGCCCCGCCTACTGCAACTCGATGGTGACGGCGGCCGCCATGGCCTTTGCGTTGCTCCGAGCTTCCTCCAGGCTTGCGGCGGCGGCGATGGCCACGGCCAAGCGGCGGTGGCCTAGGCATTCGGGCTTGCCGAACAGCCGCAGCTGGCTGTCCGGAATCGCCAGAGCCTGCTCCAGGCCATGAAAGCTCGGGATGCCGTCGCCTTGTCCCAGCAGGGGCACGCTGGCGGCGGGAGACAACAACCGGACCGGAGGGACCGGCAGGCCCAGGATGGCCCGGGCGTGCAGGGCGAATTCGCTCATGTTCTGGCTGCCCAGGGTCACCAGACCCGTGTCGTGGGGTCGGGGACTTACCTCGCTGAAGATGACCTCCTCTCCGTGGATGAACAGCTCCACCCCGAAGATGCCGTAGCCGCCGAGGCCCTTCACGACCTTCCGGGCGATGTCCTGGGCCTTGTCCCACGTGGCTTCGCTCATGGGCATGGGCTGCCAGCTCTCGCGATAGTCGCCGTCGATCTGGATGTGTCCGATGGGAGGGCAGCACTGGGTGCCGTTCACGGCGGACACGGTCAGGGCCGTGATTTCGTAGTCGAAGGCAATGAAGCCCTCCACGATGCAGCGCCCGGCTCCGGTCCGGCCGCCCTCCTGGGCATAGGCCCAGGCCTGGTCGATCTGCGCTTCGGTCTTGATGACACTCTGTCCTTTACCGGAGCTGGACATGATGGGCTTCACCACGCAGGGCAGGCCCAGGACCTCCACCGCCTCTCGTAGCTCGGCCTCCGTGGCGACGAACCGGTAGGGCGACGTGGGCAGGCCCAGTTCCTCCGCAGCGAAGCGTCGGATGCCTTCGCGGTTCATGGTGAGGTTCGCAGCGCGAGCCGAGGGGATCACGGTATGTCCCTCGGCCTCCAGCTTCAGCAGCTCCTGGGTGGCGATGGCCTCGATCTCTGGCACGATGAGGTGTGGCTGCTCCAGATCCACGATCCGGCGCAGCTCGGCGGCGTCCAGCATGGAGAACACATGGCTGCGGTGGGCCACCTGCATGGCGGGGGCATTCGCGTAGCGATCGCAGGCGATCACCTCGCAGCCCAGCCGCTGGAGCTCGATGGCCACTTCCTTGCCGAGCTCGCCGGAGCCGAGGAGCAGGACGCGCATGGCGGAGCTGGAGAGGGGCGTGCCGAGGGTGGTCATGGGGATTCCCGAAAGGCCCCATTCTGCCCTGGAATCCGTGGAAGGAGGTTTCGTCATCCCATCGCGGTCAGCGGCTCGCGGCCCGGTAGTTCGGCATGACCTTGCCCTTGGCGCACTCGAAGATGAGGCTGGTCTGGATGTGGGCCACTTCGGAGCGGGTGGTGAAGGCGTCCAGGGCGAGGTCCCGCAGATGGTGGGCGTCGCGCACGGCCACGTGGACCTGGAAGTCGTGGGTGCCCGCCACGTGGAAGACCATGAGCACTTCGGGTAGGCCCAGCACGTGCTTCCAGAAGGCCTTCACCTGGGCGCGGCTGTGCTGGCGGAGCTGCACGGCGATGAGGGCCTGGAGGCCGACGCCGAGGGCGTCTGGGTCCACTTCGGCGTGGGCCCCTTTCAGCACGCCCTCGCTACGCAGGCGCTGCACCCGGGCCAGGCAGGAGGAGGGCGCCAGACCCACGGCCGAGGCGAGTTCCTTGTTGGAGAGCCGAGCATCATTCTGTAGAAGCTCGATCAATTCGCAGTCAATTCGGTCAAGATCCATAATGGGCATTATTTCACGAAATCAATTCGGCATGATACCGAATCGATCAAACCTACATTGAAGGGACAGGAGCGCCCTCATGTCCCACGCCAAGCTTCCCCAGTCCCTGGAAACCCAGGCCGTCCACGCCGGCCGTGAGGTGTTGCACGAGCAGGGCATCCACGCGATGCCCATCGACCTCAGCAGCACTTATCCCGTGCAGGACCTTGAGGAGGGCGGCCGCAGCCTGGAGGCCATGGCCATGGGCGGCCTGCCCATCGGTAGCCCGGTCTATGCCCGCCTCTACAATCCCACCGTGGCCCGCTACGAGCAGGCCCTGGCCCAGCTGGAAGGCGCGGAGGAGTGCGTGGCTTTCGGTTCCGGCATGGCGGCCGTGACCGCCAGCCTCATGGCCGCGAAACAGCGCGGCAACCACATCGTGGCCGTGCGCCCCCTCTACGGCGGCACGGACCACCTGCTGGCCTCGGGCATGTTGGGGCTGGAAGTGACCTGGGCGGATGCGGATGGCATCGCCGCCGCGCTTCGTCCGGACACGGCCATGGTGATCGTGGAGACGCCCGCCAATCCGACCCTGGCCCTGCTGGACCTCGAGGACGTGGTGCGCCAGGCGGGCCAGGTGCCCGTGCTGGTGGACAACACCTTCGCCACGCCCGTGCTGCAGAACCCCATCGAGCAGGGCGCCACCCTAGTCCTCCACAGCGCCACGAAGTTCCTGGGCGGCCACGGCGACGTGCTCGCCGGCCTGGTGGCCACCAACAACGAATGGGCCACGGAGCTGCGCAAGGTCCGCGTCATCACCGGCAACGTGCTGCACCCCCTGGCGGCCTACCTGCTGCACCGCAGCCTGCCCACGTTGCCCCTGCGCGTGCGTGCCCAGCAGGCGGGCGCCAAGGTGCTGGCCGAGCGCCTGGCCAAGCATCCCGCGGTGTCCGCTGTGCACTTCCCCGGGCTCGCCGGCCAGGATCCCAAGGGCCTGCTAGGCCGCCAGATGAAAGGTCCCGGTTCCCTCATGGCCTTCGAGCTGGTGGGCGGCTTCGAGGCCGCCTCCGTGGTGATGGCCGAGGTGAAGCTCATGACGCCGGCGGTGTCCCTGGGCAGCGTGGACACGCTCATCCAGCATCCCGCCGCCCTGACCCACCGCGTGGTGAATGCCGATGCCCGCGAACACGCCGGCGTCTCCCAGTCCCTCATGCGGATGTCCGTGGGTCTGGAGAGCCCCGAGGACCTCTGGGCCGATCTGGAGCAGGCCCTGGTGAAGGCCATGGCCCGCAACACCGCGCACGTCTAAGACTGTTTTATCCATGTAACCTTTCGGGGCCACCCTGGGCACGGGGTGGCCCTGGTCGTATGCTGGGGACCCTTTTCAGGACAAGAGGAGACCCCATGGCGGACAAACCCGTTCCCACCGGCTTCGGCGCCTTCTGCTGGAGCCAGCTGAACGCCAGCGATGCGGCGGCCTGCGAGCCCTTCTACTGCAGCCTCCTCGGCTGGTCGGCCACCCACGAGGACATGGGCGGCACGACCATGTCCCTGTTCACCCGGGGAAAGGACCAGATCGGCACCCTCATGCAGATCCCGCCGCAGGGGGCGGAAACTCCCGGCAGCCACTGGATGGGCTATGTCTGGGTGGAGGATTTGGATGCTGCCTTCGTCAAGGCCAAGGCCCTGGGGGCCACGCCCTATGTGCCGCCGACCCCGATCCCGGGCGTGGGACGGTTTGCAGTGATCGGCGATCCCGGCGGCGCCATCCTGGGCATCTACGAGCAGGATGGGCCGGTGGATCCCACTACGCCCATGCCTACCGGTCATGGTGCCTTCAGCTGGTACGAGCTCACCACGCGGGCCGTGGCGCCCTGCATCGCCTTCTACACGGCCCTCTTCGGCTGGACCAGCCAGGACTGGCCCATGGACTTCGGCACCTACACCCTCTTCCTGCGCGGGGAGGAGGCGGTGGCCGGGCTAATGCCCATGGCTGGCCCCGAGTGGGAGGGTGTGCCCAACCACTGGATGCCCTATGTGGGTGTGACGGACGTGGATGAACGCTTCGCGGCAGTGCCCGGGCTAGGTGGGACCGGCTGCGTGCCGCCCACGGACATCCCCGAGGTGGGCCGCTTCGCGGTGGTGACGGATCCCACGGGCGGCACCTTTACCCTGTTCAAGGGCCTAGTGTGACCCGGTCCACCCCGGGGCTGATCCACCTCCACTGTGGGGATGCCGCCGCGGCGGTCCACCGGAAGTCGGGCCTGCCCGGCGAACTCCGCGTCTGGCGGGATTCCCCCGCAGTGGGTCCCTGGACCAAAGACGACAGGGAGCTGACCGGGCTTCGCGCCACCTGGTGGGGACTGCCCGTCATGGAGATGGGCGACATACCCCACCTTCAGGATCTGGCCCGGTCCACGGAACCGGTCCTGTGGTTCGGCCCCGATCCCTGGGAGCAGGCCTGCCTGCTCTGGGTGCTGGGAGCCCTGCCGGAAGGCACCCTGCCGGACCTCGTCCCCCTCGGGCTTGGGATCGGCCGGATGGCCCCTGGTGCGCTGCCCCGCTGCTTCGCCGGGAGGACCCTCCTCGAGGCCGAAACCCTCGCGGAGGCCAGGCTCCTCTGGCGTGCCTTTCTGCAGGGTGGCTGGAGCGCCCTGGGCGGAGCCAGTCTTGCGGCCCTGCCCTGGCTGGGCCAGGCCCTGGCCCGGCTGGCGGAGGACCACCCCCCCGCCGGTCCCGGACGGACGCGCCTCCAGCTCCAGGCTCTGGTGGATGCCGGTGTACGGGACCTGCCCGGTCTCATGAAGGGCCTCGGAGAGCTGGAGCACCCCGCCCACGGGGCCTGGTACGGAGACCTCTATGTCGCGCGGATGGTGGAGGCCATGGGGGTGCGGATAGGCTGAGTCAGCCGCCATGTCGCTCGCTCCGCTCCCCCTCTCCTCCAAGGTCACGGTCCTCCGGGGCCTGGGACCGGCACGGGCCGCGGCGTTGCAGGAGGCGGGCATCGACACGCTCCAGGACCTGCTCTGGAGCCTGCCCTACCGCTACGTAGACCGGGGCAGCCTGAGGCCCCTGGGCAGTCTGGAGATGCGGGGCCTCGAAGCCCAGGAGCCGGGTCTGGTCACGGTGCTTGGCACCATCCAGGACCTGCGCCAGAGCACGACACGGGTGCAGCGCATGGCCCTCACGGAGGTGCTGCTGACGGACGGTACCGGCACCCTGCGCCTGCTCTGGTTCAACCAGTCCTACCTGGGGCGCAGCCTGAAATTGGGAGACCGGCTGCTGGTGTTCGGCACCCTCACGGATGGCCGGCACGGGGTCGAGATGCGTGGCCCGCAGTTTGAGGTGATGGAGCGCAGCGGTGACATCGGCTGGGTGCGGCGGTACCTCCCCCTCTACCGGAAGCTGGGGCCCCTTCCGGGCCGGGCGCGCCAGAAGCTGGTGGCCGAGGCCATGAGCCGCGTCCACCTCGTGGAGGACTGGCTGCCCCTGGAGCTCTCGAAGGACCTGCCGGACACCCTCACGGCCCTGCGCCTGCTGCACGATCCTCCGGACGAGAGCGAGGCTCGGGAACTGGAGGAAGGCACCACACCGGCCCACCGGCGTCTGGCCTCGGAAGAGCTCTTCGCGTTTTCCATGGGGGTCGCCATGCGCCGGGCCGGGCGCATGAAACGCCAGGGCCTCATGGTGCCGACCTCCCCGGAATTGCGGGAGCGCCTGCGGTCCTTCCTGCCCTTCCACTTGACGGGTGCCCAGCGCCGGGCCTTCAAGGAGATTGTGGTGGATCTCACGTCTGGGCGCGTGATGAACCGGCTCCTGCAGGGCGATGTGGGCAGCGGCAAAACCCTGGTGGCCCTGCTCGCCCTGGCCATGGTGGCCGAAACTGGAGGGCAGGGGGCGCTGCTGGTTCCCACGGAAGTCCTGGCCCGCCAGCACGCGGCCAGCTTCCGGCGCTACCTGGGTGATCAGGCGGGGGCCTTGCAACTGTTGCTGGGCGGCATGAAGGCCGCGGAGAAGCGCGCCGCCTTGGCCCGCATCGCCAGTGGCGAGGCGCGCTACGTGATCGGCACCCACGCCCTGTTCCAGGAGTCGGTGGCCTTCCATCGGCTCCAGCTGGTGGTAGTGGATGAGCAGCACCGCTTCGGCGTGAAGCAGCGCGAGGCGCTGAAGGAGAAGGGCGGGGATCCCCACTGGCTGGTGATGAGCGCCACGCCCATCCCCCGCTCCCTGGCCCTGGCGGTCTTCGGGGACCTGGATCAGAGCGTGCTGGACGAGCTGCCGCCCGGACGGCAGTCCATTGTCTCCAAGCTGTACTCCAGCGAAGCGGCGGGCCGGGCCTGGGAGCAGGTGCGCCGGGAGCTGGCCGAGGGCCGTCAGGCCTTCGTGGTGAGCCCGAGCATCGACCCTTCGGACGAAGGCAAGGTGCAGCTGCGGGACATCCAGGCCATGGAGGCCCTGCTGCGGGGCGTCTTCCTGGATGAGACCATCGAGGTGGTGCATGGCCGGCTGAAGGCCGACGACATGGCCGCGCGGATGGGGCGCTTCGTGTCAGGTGAAGCCGGGATCCTGCTGGCCACCACGGTGATCGAGGTGGGTGTGGACGTGCCCAACGCCTCGGTGATGGTGGTGGACCACGCCGAGCGCTTCGGCCTCAGCCAGCTCCATCAGTTGCGCGGCCGGGTGGGGCGCGGCGCGCACCGCAGCCACTTCCTCATGATCAGCGACTCGGAGAACGAGCGGCTCCAGACCCTCCTCGAGACCCAGGACGGCTTCCGCATCGCCCAGCGGGATCTCGAGCTGCGGGGTCCCGGTGAGTTCTTCGGCGTCCGGCAGGCGGGGCTGCCGCAGTTCCAGGTGGCGGATCTCCTCCGGGACCGGGAGCTCCTCCTGCGCTGCCGGGAGGCCGCGGACCGGGCCCTCGTGATTGGGCTCAGCGAGGCCCAGGACGGTTGGCTGAAGCGGATGCAGGCCCGGTTGAAGCTGGCCGACGTGAGCTGAGGCCGGCCTGGTCACTCATGGCGTGGGGCGGGTTCCACGGGATAGAACCCCGAGGCCTGACTGGATTCCGGCCCGGCGCAGGGCAGCCTCAGGGTGAACGTGGTGCCCTTGCCCGGCTCGGACTGCAGGGCGAGACTCCCGCCCAGCAGACCCGTGAACTTTTTCACGAGAGTGAGCCCGAGGCCGGTGCCTCCGTATTTGCGGGTGGTGCTCTCGTCCGCCTGCACGAACTCCTCGAACACTTTGGCCTGCTGGGACTGGGTCATCCCGATGCCGTTGTCCTGGACCATCAGCAGCAGGTCGTCATCCTCGGACCAGGCCTTCACGAGGACCTGCCCATCCTTGGTGAACTTGGCGGAGTTGCTGAGCAGGTTCACGAGGATCTGCCGCAGGCGGGTGGGATCCGAGTGGATGCGCTCCGGCACCTCAAGGATCTCCAGCGTGAAACGGTTGCCATTCTTCTCGACCAAGGGGCGGATGGTCGCATCCAGGTCGCGCAGGAAGGAGTGGAGCTCAACCTCCTGCAGTTCCAGGCGCAGTCGGCCCGCCTCGATCTTGGACATGTCCAGGATGTCGTCGATGAGGCCCAGCAGGTGCTGGCCGGCGCTCTGGATCTTGCCCGCATCCTGTCGGAGGCCTCCCTGGGCTGGATCCTTCATGTCCTCCTGGAGAATCTCGGAGTAGAGCAGGATGGCGTTGAGGGGCGTGCGCAGCTCGTGGCTCATGTTGGCCAGGAAGGCGCTCTTCGCCTTGGAGGCCGCCACCAGGGCGGAGGTCTGCCGCGCCACCTCGTCGATGAGCTCCCGGTTCCGCTGCTCCAACCGCGCCTGACGGACCTTCACCAGAATGAAGACCAGGCCTGCCAGGCCAAAGACACCTAGGACGCGGACCCACCAGCGCTCCCACCAGGCTGGACGGACGTGGAAGTGGAAGCGGGTCACCGGACCGATGACGCCTTCACGGGTCTGGCTGCGGAGCTCAAGGGTGTGGGGGCCGGCAGGCAGACCGATGTAGCGCAGGTAGGGGGTCTCCGGGCGGATCCAGTCGGCATCCACCCCGGACAGCTTGGCCTCATAGATGAGGGCGTCCTGGATCTGGTAGTTGGGGACCATGAACAGCACTTCGAGCTCATTGCGATCCCTGGGCAGTTCCGGATCGGAGTCGCGCAGGTCGAGTTCCTTGGCGGCCACCCGGATGGAGAGGATGACCGGTGGCCGCAGGGCCTGGGCGGGCGGAAGCGGCTGGGGATCGTGGCTCATGAGGCCGGTGGGCGTGCCGATCCAGACGCGGTCCTGCTCCACCAGCAGGGCACCCTGGTTGCACTCCGGGTGGATGATGCGATCCTCCGAGCCCAGCAGCCGCAGCTTCTGGGGATCCTGGGCATCCGTGCAACCGAGGCCGCGTCCGGTGCCGACCCAGATGGTTCCGTTCGCACCGATGCCCAGGCTGTAGACCACCAAGGTCTTCAAGCCTGCAGCGAAATCGAGCGTCCCCGTGCGGACGAGCGTGTCACCCTGCCGTTTGTGGATGGTCAGCGCGGGCTTGGTTTTGTAGCCGATGACTACCTGTCCCTCGGGGCCGACTGCGGCGACGTAGGGAAGCTCGGGCAGCAGGTCCGGGACCTCGTGCCAGGTGCCACGGCTGTACACAGCCGCAGCCTGATCGAAGAGCGCCAGGACCTCGCCACCGGGCAGGGCCATGAGGGCCCGCAGCTCACGGGGCGGAGGACCCTCCCGTGGCACCAGCTCCCAGGACCAGCCAGTGCCGCTCTCCGTTCCCCGGACCACGGTGCCGTCCTCGTTCGCCAGCCAGGGCCTGCCTTCCCGGTCGACGGTCAATCCTGCGGTGATCCGGGCCACGGGCAGGGCCTGGATCCGGAACGACCTGGTGGCCATGGTGCGGGTGTTGACCAGGTGGACGGTCCCGGCTGGGCTGCCCGAGGCCCACAGTGAGTCGCCCTTCCCAAGGGAGAGGTTCAGGAACCGGCCTGTGAGGATCCGCCTGAAGCGCTTCCCGTCTTCGGCCCAGAGTCCCTTGTCCATGCCCACCCAGAGCCTGCCCTGGCGGTCCCGGACCATCTGCCAGGTCGTGTCGAGCGGCAACCCGTTGGGAGGGTGGTAGTTGCGCCACCGGGTGTGCCCCAGGACCCGGAGGACGCCCTTGTCGGTGCGAAACCAGAACCCCCCTTCCTGGTCGACCATGCCGCCCCGGGCATCATCCTGGGCGTGGCCGAACTGCACGCGGCGGTCCCCCCGGACGCGCCAAAGCCCCTCGGTGTTGTCCACCCAGACCCAGCCCTGGGAATCCCGGCTGAGCTTGGAGATGTGGCTGTAGCCGCCGGCCATCCTGATCCTGATCCAGGTGCGGGGCCCTTCGGCCGGCAGCCGCCAGAGGGCGCTGCTGGTGCGCACCCACAGGTGCTTCAGGCCATCGACGGCCACATCCCGGAGGGTCTCGCCAGGCGAGAACCGGGGGGTGGGCACCTGGATCCAGTTGTCGTCCTCCCAATGCCAGATGGTGCGGGAGGTGGTGGCCCAGGCGCCGTTCAGGGACGGGTCTGCGAACAGATGGGACGGGGGCTCCAGTGCTGGCCAGGGGGCCGGAATGGTGAATCGGTCGGGCGACTGCTCCATCCGGATGCCATCCGATCCGAGGATCCAGCGATGGCCCTCGGCATCCCTCACGACCTCCTGGACGGACCCCCGTGGGATGCCGTTGGCTTCGCCGAGGATCTGCACCTTGCCATGGTGGATGCGGGCCAGCCCGCCGTCCGTGGCCACCCACAGGGACCCGTCCCGGTCGACCGAGAGGCTCTGGACGAAACCGGAGGGCAGAGCGCCGGGGAAGGACGAGAAGCGGCTTCCGTCAAAGAAGCAGAGACCACCCTCGGTGCCGACCCAGAGCCGACCCTCCAGATCCTGGACCATGGCGGAGACCACCTCGCTGCCCAGTCCCTGGTCGGTGCCGTAGCGGCGGACTGGGAAGTTGCCCTCCACCTGGGCTTCCAGGGGGAGGACCAGGAGCAGGCAGATCAGCCTCAGGGCGCGGGACAGGTGGAGGAGCATCTTGCAGGTGTATCGGTTCGCGGGGGCAGCCCCTTCAATTTCAGGCCGTGATGGAAGCGGCCTCCTATTTGGCCAGCCGCTGGGCCACGCGCTCCCGCAGGGCCTCTGGGACCAGCTCGGAGAGGTTGCCCCCCATGCTGCCGATCTCCCGGACCAGACGGCTGCTGACGGCGCTGTACTTCTCCTTGGGCATCAGGAAGACGGTCTCGAGCTCCGGGGCGAGCTTGCGGTTCATCAGGGCCATCTGGAACTCGTACTCGAAGTCGCTGAAGGCCCGCACGCCGCGAACGATGAACTGGGCCCCCTGGGATTTGGCGAAGTCCACCAGGAGACCATGGAAGCTCGTGACGGTGACACTCGGCCGGTCGCCCACCAGTTCCCGGAGCATGGCGACCCGCTCCTCCACGCTGAAGGCTGAGGTCTTGGCCGGATTGTGCAGGACGGCGACGACGAGCTTGTCGACCAGCTTCTCAGCCCTCTGGATGATGTCCCAGTGACCGAGGGTCACGGGATCAAAAGAGCCTGGGTAGATGGCCGTCCGCACATGGGCTCCGGGGAGTGGCCCTAGCCTAGCGCACCAGGTCGGGTGTAGGTGTCACAGTGTGCAGGGATCGGGGTACAGTGGACGCATGCACGAGACACTGAGCATCGGCCTTCTCTTCGGCGGGGAATCCCCTGAGCACGAAGTCTCCATCGTCACGGCGCGGGCCATCGCCGAGCACCTGGATCCGGCCCGCTTCACCGTGCGGCCCATGGGCATCGCGCGGAACGGTGTCTGGGTGGTGACGGGCGATCCCTTCGCGCGTCTCGCCGCGGGCGAGCTGCCCCAGCGCAGCGATCACCCCTTTCTGCCCCTGGAGCGGGGCGCGGAAGCCACGTCCCTGCCTGACCTCTTCTTCAACGCCCTGCATGGAGCCGGCGGCGAGGATGGGCAGATCCAGGGCTACCTGGAGCTGCTGCACCGTCCCTACACCGGCGCCGGCCTGCTGGCCATGGCGGCGGGCATGGACAAGTGGATCACCAAGCGCCTGTGGGAATCCGAGGGCCTGCCGGTGGTGCCCTACGTGGGCCTCACCCAGGAGCGCTGGACGCGGGAACGGGCCGTCTGCCTTGCGGACTGCGGGAAGCTGGGTCTGCCCCTCTTCGTGAAACCCGCCAACCTGGGCAGCAGCATCGGTGTCGAGAAGGTGAAGCGCTCTGAGGACCTGGCCGTGGCGCTTGACCGGGCCTTCACCTTCGACCGCCGGGTCCTGGTCGAGCAGGGGCTGGACATCCGCGAGATCGAGGTGGCGGTGCTGGGCGGCGACGAACCCCTGGTCTCCAAGCCCGGCGAGGTGATCGTGGCCGATGAGTTCTACACCTTCGAGGACAAGTATCTCCATGGCAGGAGCCGCACGGAGATCCCGGCCCAGATCCCGGAGGAGCTGACCGATCTGGTCCGCAAGCTGGCGGCGAGGGCCTTCGCCGCCTCGGACGGCTACGGCATGGCCCGGGTGGACTTCTTCCTGGAGCGGCTGACGGGACGGATCTTCCTCAACGAGCTGAACTTCATCCCGGGGTTCACCAGCATCTCCATGTATCCGAAGATGATGGCGGCCAGCGGCGTGCCCTATTCGGACCTGCTGAGTCGCCTCATCCAGCTCGCCCTGGACCGGCATGCCCAGATGGCAGCCAAGCAGAAGGGGTTCCAATCCGGCAGCAATTGGTTCCAGGGACCTAAGAACCCCTGATGAAAAATCGTCAAGTCCCGCCAATCGACTGCCGATAGATTCTGCATGGACGTCGTCGGCATCGCACTCTCCGGTCTCCGTGCCTCGGGCGCGGGGCTGGCCGTGCAGGCCAACAACGTGGCCAACCAGCTGTCGGACGGATACAAGGCCAAGCGCGTCGACCTGGTGGCTGAAGCCTCGGGGGGGGTGCGGGTGTCGGGGGTCTCTACGGACCCTTCACCCGCCGGCCCCGCGCCCTCGAATGTCGATCTGGCCACCGAAGCGGTGCAGGGCATGGGTTTCGAGCTGATGTACAAGGCCAACCTCAAGGTCCTGAAAACCGCCGATGAACTGGCCCAGGCCACTCTGGACCTGAAGGCTTAGGCTCCTACCTGACCGATAGCCGACGGCCCAGGGCCGTTTCCTCATACACTGTCTACATGCATGCGCGCACTTGGCTCTCGGTCCTGTCGCTCCCCCTGGTGGCGGCCTTCACCTTGCCAGTGGTGCAGCAGGGCAACCCGCCAAAGCCACAGCCGAAGGCCGGAGCCAAGGCCGCGCCCCAGGATCCCCTCGCCGGGCTCTCGGACATCCAGGACGTGCTGTCCCTGGTGCAGCAGAACTATGTGGACCCCCCCGACATGGAGAAGGTCGTCTCGGGTGGCGTCCAGGCGGTCCTGGAGCGGTCCCACCCGTTGAACGCGTACCTGACCGCCGAGGACGTACGGCTGCCCGATCCGGGTCCGGCCGAGGCCGGGCTGATGGTCGTGAAACGCGGGATCTACGGGACGGTGGTCGCCGTGACGCCCGGAGGACCTGCGGCCAAGGCGGGGCTCCAGGCCGGGGATGTCATCCGCAAGGTGGATGGTGACTCCGTGGGCCGGCTCAGCGCCTGGGCCCTCGAGCGCAAGCTGCGCGGGCCCGAAGGCTCCTCCCTGGATCTCTACCGCTACAACGCCACCGGGGACCTCACCAAGACGACCATCACGCGGCAGCGGCTGGCCCCCGGCGCCTTGACCCTCAAGCCGGGGCAGAACGCGCTGCTCCTGTCCCTGCCGGACCTGGGGTCCGGCCGGGCTGAAGAGATCGGGAAGACCCTGACAGCCGCGGATCGTGGACAGACCCTGGTCCTGGATCTGCGCCAATGCCAGAGGGGCTCCGTGGAGGAAGCCGCCGCGGTGGCGGGCCTGCTGGGCCTGAAGGGCGCCTTTGCCACGCTGCAGGAGGCCGGCAAGCCTGAGCGGAGCCTTGCGGTGACTGGCACCGGCGCACCCTTCGCCCGCCTGGCCCTCCTGGTCGGGCGCTCCACCCTCGGGGCTTCGGAAGTCCTCGCCTCCTGCCTGAAGAAGGGAGGGGTCCGGACCTTCGGTGAGCGCACGCCGGGGTTGGGCGTGGAGCGCACCCGTTTCGCCCTCAAGCAGGGGGGTGCGGTGGAACTGGTCTCCCGGCGCTGGGTGGGGCTGGGCGGCGAGAAGCTCGATCGCCAGGGTGTGGTCCCCGATCAGGTGCTCCGCATGACCGAGACCGAGGATGCCCTGGCCAGGGTGTTGACCGCGCTGGCGGCACCCGCTCCTGCCGCGCCGATCCCCGCGAAGGCCTCCTAGCTTGGCTCGAGCCAAAGGCCGACGGGCGTCCACCCTGGTCCTCGTCGGGTGGGCCGTACTCATGCTCGCCCTGGGCCTGGGTGCAGGGCTCGTGCTGGGGCAGCAGGGCTGCAACCGCAGGGAGGCGCCCGCGAAGAAGGACACGACGCCCAGGCCCGATGCCAAGAAGCCCGAAAGGAAACCCCCTGAGCCGAAGGCGAAACCCAAGTCTGAGGCCGTCAAGCCTCAGAGCCCCGAACCGGCTCTAGCGCTTCCCCGCCTCGCCCTGGTCATCGATGACCTCGGCTACATCCAGCCGGAGCTGGTCACCCGCCTCTGCAGTCAGCCCGTGCCCTTCACCGTGGCGGTCCTGCCCTACCAGGAGCACACCCGCGAAAGCGCCGACATCGCCCACCGCCTCGGCAAAGAGGTGATGCTGCATCTGCCCATGGAGCCCCTGGGCTACCCAGGACCGGGCCGCGATCCGGGCCCCAATGCCATCCTCTACAACCTGCCTGAGGCCGAGGTCCGCCGCCGGGTGCGCATGGCCCTGGATGACATCCCCCACCGCACTGGCGTGAACAACCACATGGGCAGCCGCATCACGCCTGACCGGACGCGCATGGGCTGGGTGCTCCAGGAGGTCAAGGCGCGGAAGTACTTCTTCGTGGACAGCCGCACGGAGAAGGACAGCGTGGCGTACGACCTGGCTGAGGAGCTGGGCGTTCCCGCCGTGCAGCGCCGCGTCTTCCTCGACGACGACAAGGCCTTCCCGGAAATAGAGAAGCAGTGGGAGCGGGCCCTCAAACTGGCAGAGAAGGAAGGGGCCGCGCTGATCATCGGGCACATCTATCCTGAGACGGTGGAGGCCCTGGAGAAGCTCGTGCCCCGCAGCAAAGGAAGGGTGCGCTTCGTGAGGGCAGGGGAGCTGGTGAAATGAACCACGCCTGGCTGGTTCCGCTTCGGGGGAGGGCAGGCCGATGAATGTCGGAGCGACCTTGGCCGTGGGTATCGGCGCGGCGCTGGGCGCCTGGTTGCGGTGGGGCTTCGGAGCCTGGCTGAACGCCCATTTCCCCACGCTCCCGCTGGGCACCCTCACGGCGAACCTGGTCGGGGGCTATCTGGTGGGTCTGGCGGTGGCCTTCTTCACGCAGCACCCGGGGCTGTCCCCGGAGCTGCGCCTGTTCGTGATCACGGGCTTCCTGGGGGGCTTGACCACCTTCTCCACCTTCTCCGCCGAAGCCGTGAGCCTGCTGGGCCGGGGGGAGTACGGCTGGGCCCTGGCGCATATGTCGTCCCACCTGGCGGGATCGCTGCTGCTGACCTTCCTGGGCATGGCCACCGTCAGAATGGTTCTGAGAGGCTGAAGGAGTTCCGATGCAAGGGATCTGCCTGAAGTTCTACGTCCAAGAGGATCGGAAGCACCACCACGTCCTAGTCTACGAGTGGCTGCTGGAGCAGGCGCGGCAGCTGGGTCTGAATGGCGGCTCGGCGTTCAAGGCCATGGCTGGCTTTGGCCGCCACGGACTGCTGCACGAGGATCATTTCTTCGAGCTGGCCGGGAAGCTGCCGGTGGTGGTGGAGTTCATCGTCACGGAGGCGGAGGCGGATCGGCTCCTGACCCGGGTCCAGGCCGAGGAGGTCACGCTCTTCTATGCCAAGACGGCCGTGGACTTCGGCTGGGTGAAGGGCCTCAAAGGTTGAGATCCCGCGGTTAGTGACCGCAGCCGCAGCCGCCGGTGAAGGCGGCGCTGCGGGCCGCGCGCACCATGCCGAGGCCCTCCTTGCCGATGAGTGCCGCCAGGCCCAGGGCCGCCGCGGCATCCACCCACCAGAGGGCGGGCAGGATCAGGAACAGCAGACTGCCGGAAAAGAGCACGGCCGAGAGCTGGATGCAGGCCAGGCTGCAGGCGGCGTCGGCTTCCAGGGTGGCGCTGTCCAGGGCCTGGGCGGCGAGCAGCTTGGCGCGCCACAGGAAGACCATGAAGGCGAGGGACAAGGTTGAGATGACCAGCCCTGGAACCGTGGTGGGCGGGTGGCGCCGGATCGCCAGCTGCAGGACCGCGCCGCCGGCGATGCCCGCGGCCAGGGCGAGGAACAGGCAGCCGATGGCCAGGGTGGCCTTCCGTTCGCGGGAGAGGTTGCCGTGGTCCAGGAGCTTCCACAGCACCAGCAGGGCCGAGGCCACCTCGATGAAGCTATCGGCGCCGAAGCCGAAGAGGGCCATGGATTCGTCGGCCCAACCGAAGGCCATGGACACGAGCCCTTCGACCAGGTTGTAGGCGATGGTCAGGGCGGAGAGCCAGAGGGCCCGTCGACGCCACTGGTCCTGATTCACGGATGCGACTCGCGAACCTTGCGCGCCTTCACCAGGACGAGGGTGGAACCTTCGGGCCGGCGCTCCATGTGGACCTCGTCCATCACCTGGCGCATGAAGTAGACGCCCCGGCCACCCGGCTTGAGCAGATTCTCTGGCAGGTTTGGATCCGGGAGGCTGGCGAGGTCCACACCGGGTCCCCTGTCCTCGATGCGGATCTCGAAACGGTCCACCCGGGGCGTGAAGGTGACCTTCACGGGCTTGTCCTTCTGCAGCTTGTTCCCGTGGCGCATGGCGTTGGCGATGCCCTCCTGGATGGCCAGCCAGAGGCGCTCTCCGTCCTCCTGGGTGAAGCTGAGGTGCTTGAGGAACTCCGCACCCACCACCTGGATCAGGTCGATGAAGCGCAGGTCTGTGTTGCACGTGAGGACGACGGGCAGAAGGGCGGGGTGGGCCATGGACGCGGATTCCCTTTCACAGACCGGAAGAACCAAGCCCAAGGTACTTGGAATCCCGGCGATTGGGCAGGGGTTTTGCCATATGGGCCAGCCTCTGGGATCGGTGGCGCGTGTCATGGATCACAATTAAGAATAGTTGGTCTTAAATAATAAGAATCATGAAACACTGCTTTCCGGCGAGCAGATCCGCCCTGATGGAGGTTCCGATGAAGGCAAGATGGTGGCTGTTATTGCTGGTGCTCTTGGCAGGCTTCGGCGTGCTGGGACTAGGCGGGCGGCAGATCGCCCAGAATGCGCCGCCCATTCCACAGAAGGTGGTGGCCGAGGATGGCACCCTCCTGGTGGGACCCGGCCAGATTCTCGAGGGCCAGGTCAGCTACCTGGGCCACGGTGGCCAGCACATCGGCTCCATCTGGGGCCATGGGGCCTACCTGGCACCGGACTGGACGGCCAAGGCACTGCACCAGTGGGCCTCCCACACCCTCGATGGCGTGAAGGCCCAGGGTGGGTCGGTCGCCGATGCCAAAGCCGGCACCATAGCTATATTTCAGAATAATAAGTATGAATCATCCAGCGGCACCCTGACCCTGGGCGCCGCCCAGGCCGCCGCCTACCTGCAGACCCGAAGCGAGTTGGCGAAGATCGCAGTGGACGGCGACAAGGGTGCGGCCATCCCGGCCCGCTGGATTCCCACCCTGCAGGAAGGCGAGCGAGTGGCGGATTTCTGGCTTTGGACGGCCTGGTCCGCCGCGGCCCGTCGGCCCGGCGCCGACCACAGCTTCACCCAGAACTGGCCCCAGGAACCCCTGGTGGGCAACAGCATCACGCCCATTAGCCACCTCTGGAGCATCCTCTCCATCATCCTGCTGATCCTCGGCGTGGGTCTGATGGTCTGGCATCACGCCAGCCAGCCCGAGGAGGCGTTTCCCGCGCCCCAGGGCATCCCCGCCGCCCCCGCCACCCCCAGCCAGCGCTGGTCGGCCCTCTATTTCGCCGTCGCCATGGCCCTGTTCCTGGTGCAGATCGGCATGGGCGTGTTGACGGCCCATGACGCGGTGGAAGGCAACGGACTCTACGGCGTGGACCTCTCTCACATCCTGCCCTACGCGGCCTCCCGCACATGGCACCTGCAGCTGGCCGTCTTCTGGATCGCCACCTGCTGGCTGGCCACGGGCCTCTACCTGGGCCCCAAGCTGAGCGCCAAGGAACCCAAGGGCCAGTGGTTCGGCGTGGCGGGCCTGCTGGTCGCGCTCGTGGTGGTGGTGGTCGGTGCCCTGGGTGGCAGCCACCAGGCCATCCTGGGCAAGCTGTCCGGTTCCTTCATGCTGGGCCACCAGGGCTATGAATACGTCGAGCTGGGCCGACTCTGGCAGATCCTGCTGACGGTGGGCATGATCGGCTGGCTTGTGCTGGTGTTCCGCGCGCTGATTCCAGCGCTGAAGGGTGAGGCCGGCCGCGTGGGCCTGCTCAAACTCTTCGTGCTGTCAGCCGTCGCCATTCCGCTCTTCTACTCCGCGGGCTTCATGTACACCCGCGAGACCCACGTGGCCCTGGCCGAATACTGGCGCTGGTGGGTGGTCCACCTCTGGGTGGAGGGTTTCTTCGAGGTCTTCGCCACCGTGGCCATCGCGCTGCTTTCCACCCGCATGGGACTGCTGCGCGAAACCACCGCCCTCCGTGCTGTGAGCCTCTCGATGGGCCTCTTCCTGGGCAGCGGCGTCATCGGCACGTTCCACCACCTCTACTACACGGGCTCTCCGGCCTCCATCTCGGCCCTGGGCTCCGTGTTCAGTGCCCTGGAGATCGTGCCCCTCACCATCGTGGGCTTCGAGATTGCCCAGAGCCTGCGCGCCGGCAAGGCCATCGGCAGCGGCTACGAGTGGCCCTTCAAGTTCTTCGCGGCCGTGTGCTTCTGGAACCTGATCGGCGCGGGCGTCTTCGGCATGCTCATCAACCCACCCTCGGTGCTCTACTTCGGCCAGGGCCTGAACACCACCCCCATCCACAGCCACTCGGCGCTGTTCGGGGTCTACGGCTTCCTCGCCATCTCGCTCATGCTCTTCGCCCTGCGCGGCATGACGCCGGACAAGGCCTGGGATGAGAAGTGGCTGAAGGTGGGGTTCTGGGGCCTGAACCTTGGCCTTGGGCTGATGCTGGTGTTCTCGCTGATCCCCAGCGGGTTCTTTCAGATCGCCCAGAGCCTGGAGCACGGCACCTGGTATGCCCGTAGCGCCGAGGTGGTGCAGAGCCCTCTCATGCGCACCTTCACCTGGCTGCGGATGCCTGGCGACGTGGTCTTCGGCGTCGGCGCCCTCGCCGTCATCCTCTTCACGTTCAAGGCCGTCATCGGCGCCTGGGGCTGGAGGGAGGCGGAGGAGATCGAGTCAGCAAAGGACAACCTGCCCGTGGCTCCCGCCTTTGCTGTGGCCGAGGACTGACTCGATTTTGATGTAAGACGGGGCCCCTGCCGCAAGGTGGGGGCCTCGTCCCGGAGGGTGGTTTCCCGGGGCGTCGAGGCGCTGCGGTCCCGCTCGTCCAGCAGGCGGGCGATCTCCATCTGCGCGTTGAGGATGCACTTGCGCTGCACTTCGGTGGGGTGGGCGGTGAGCACCGGGCGGACCTGGGCGCTGGCGAAGAAGGCCCGCAGCGCCTCCGCGTCCCATCCCGCCTCGCCTGCTCTGAGAAGGGCGTGGCCCAGGGAGCTGGGCCTGGGTGGGGCGTTTCCCATGCGGTGGGCCCGGGATCGCCGAATGTGATGCTGGTCTTTGGCTAGGTTGGCCAGCTGGGAGAAGTAGCTGAAGGCGCGGACCACCAGGATGGCGCGGCCGGGACTGAGGTCACTCAGGATGGCCTTCAGGTCGTCGCCCGCCCCGGCATCCTGGGCACGGCGGAAGCGCACCGCGCTCTGCCGGATCCGCTCGATGAGCCGGAAGGTCTCGTCGCCCTCCTGCTCCCTCACCGTATCCCCCAGCACTCGGCCCAGAAGGCGGATGTCCTCCTTGAGGGGCAGGTCCTTGTCGGGGTGGGCTGGGTCCATGGACAGGTCTCCCTGGGGCAGGCGGCCTGGGTGGCGTGCAGCCAGGGTAAGGGATTTCGGGCCTGCGGCCCGGGGGAAGTGCCCCCCGGAGGGAAATTGAGGTCTTTGAAATCCCAACCGGTGGGCTGACCATTCCTGAACCCCCAACCTTCCCCTCCAGGAGCTCCGCCCATGAAGCAACACCACCGGCTGCTGATGGGCTTCGTCCTGGGTGTCCTGGGCGGACTGCTGGGCTTCTACCTGCTGCCGGCCCGCGACCATGCCGTCATGACGAGGATCACCGAGGTCTTCACCTTCGTGGGGGCCGTCTTCCTGCGGCTGATCTTCATGGTCGTGGTGCCGCTCATCCTTTCCGCGCTGATGCTGGGTGTCATGGAGTTGGGAAAGGGCCGGGGGCTTGGAAGGGTGGCGGGAAAATCGCTTCTCTACACCATCCTGCTCAGCGGCCTGGCCGTCCTCATCGCCATCTTCACCACCCACCTCTTCAAACCCGGCGTGGGCCTGGTGTTCGACCGTGCGGCCTTGGCGGGCAACTCCGGCGTGCTGAAGCTCCAGGAATCGGTCAAGACCGTTACCGCCAAGCCCTGGTATCAGTACCTCGTGGATCTGCTCCCCCAGAATCCCATCGACTCCGCGGCCCGGGCCTTTTCTGGGGAGATCGTGGCCTTGATGGTCTTCGCCCTCTTTTTCGGGTGGGCCCTGAGCACCGTCATCAAGGAGGACGATCATCCACTGGTGCGGTGCCTGGAGGCGACCTTCCAGGCTTGCCTGAAGATCATCGATCTGGCCATGATCCTGGCGCCCTTCGCCATCTTCGGCATGGTGTTCAACACCGCCTACCGGATGGGGGCCGGCTTCCTTGGCAATGTCGCCTACTATGCCGCCGTCGTCGTCTTGGGCCTCGCCCTGCAGTTCTTCGTGGTCTACGGGTTTTTCCTGAAGGTCGTGGCCAAGACCTCGCCCTGGGAATTCTGGAAGGCCTGTCGTGATTTGTTTCTTTATGCCTTTTCCACCGCCTCCTCCAACGCAACCCTGCCCATGTCCCTCGAAACTGCCGAGCTGGTGCTAAAGCTCCCCCCGAAGATCTCCCGCTTTGTACTGACCGTTGGGGCCACCGCCAACCAGAACGGCACGGCCCTCTTCGAGGGGGTGACCGTGCTCTTCCTGGCCCAGGTCTACGGGGTGGACCTCAGCCTGGGCCAGCAGCTGCTCGTGGTGCTGATGTCGGTGCTCGCGGGCATCGGAACGGCTGGGGTTCCCGGCGGGTCGCTGCCGCTCATCGTGGTGCTGCTGACCCAGGTGGGCATCCCGGCCGAAGGCATCGGCCTGATCCTCGGGGTGGACCGCTTTCTGGACATGTGCCGGACCACCCTGAACGTGGCGGGTGACCTGGTGATCGCCAAGCTCGTCAGCGTGGGGGCTGAGGAGGTCGACGCCCGGACCGAGGATGGACCGGCCACCTGAGGGGCGCGCTGGCCGCCGGGCTTCCGGCCCTGACACTCATCTGGACAGCCGGACGCACGCCGTCCCCAGGGAGGTCGTGCACCAGGGGGCCGCGGGCGCTATGATTGATAACCTGACCAACATGGTCAGGATTGTGGAGTCGGGATGAAGGTCGTCGTCGCCAAGACCGCGGGGTTCTGCTGGGGCGTGAAGCGCGCTATGGACGCGGTGCTGGAGGCCTCGGTGCGCAATGATGGCCGGACGGTCCAGACGCTTGGGCCCCTCATCCACAATCCCCAGGCCCTGGAGCTCATCGGGAAGCGGGGCGTGGCCGTGGCCGAGACCCCGGACCAGGTGCAGGGCGGCACGGTGGTGATCCGGGCCCACGGCATCCCCATCCAGGACCTGCGGGGCCTCAAGGAGCGGCAGGCCCGGGGCGAGTTGAAGATCGTGAACGCCACCTGCCCCGAGGTGGCCAAGGTCCACCACAAGATCAAGAAGTGGAGCCCCAAGGGCTACTTCACGGTGATCCTGGGCAGCCATGGACATGCCGAGAGCGTGGCCCACCGCAGTTTCGCGGAGAGCGGCTCGATCATCGTGGCGACCATGGCCGAAGCCGAGGCCCTGACGGAAGAACAGTTGCGGAAGGTGCTGGTGGTGGCCCAGACCACCTTCACGGTGAAGGACTACCACGCCATCAGCGACTACATCCGGAACCGCGCGGGCGAGGCGGTCCTGGAGAACACCATCTGCGAGGACACCTGGATGCGCCAGGACGAGGCCAGGGAACTGGCCCGCACGGTGGATGCCGTGATCGTCGTGGGCGGCAAGGCCTCCAGCAACACCAAGCACCTGGCTGAGCTGGCCCAGCACTACGGCAAGCCCGTCCAGTATGTGGAGACGGCCTCGGAGTTGGATCTGACCGGCTTTACCGGCCATGAGACGGTGGGCGTGCTCGCCGGTGCCTCCACGCCGACCTGGCTGGTGGATGAGGTGGTGGAGGTCCTGGAGGAGGTGGGCGACGCCCCCGGGAAGTTCGCCCACTTCATGTCAAGCGCCTTCGCGACCCCGGTAGTGATGGCCGTGGGAGCCGCCCTTGCCACCCTGGGCGTCCAGAAGTGGCTGGGGCTCGCGCTGGGCTTCCGCTCCCCTCTGATCACGGGTTCCTACGTGCTGGCGATGTACCTGCTGAACCCGTTCCTGGATCCCATGGGGCTAGGCGTCAAGGGACCTGGCCGGGAGCGCTTCCTCGTCAAGAATCGGGCCATCCTCCTGGGCATCGCCTGCGTCTCGCTCTCCGTCTCCATCGGCACAGCCGCCTTCCTGGATTGGCGCGCACTCCTGGTCGTGGTCTCCGCCAGCATCCTCGGGTCCACCTACAAGCGCGGATTCCGACTCGGCAACCGCTTGGTCAGCCTCAGCTCGCTGCCCGGGGCCAAGGATGTCCTGGTGGCCGCCGCCCTGAGCGTCGTGGCGGTGGTGATGCCCAACTGGGTGAAGGGCGGGCACTGGGACCTGCATACCTTCGCCGCCGTCGTTCTGGTCGCGGCCTTGGGCTTCTCCCGAACGGTCATCTACGACATCCGGGACATGCAGAACGACCAGGTGCTCGGTCGGGACACCCTGCCGATCCTCATGGGCAAGCAGGCCGCGAAGCGCGTGCTCATCGGCCTGCTCTCGGGCATATTGCTCGTGCTGATCGGTCTCACCCTTTCCTCCCGGGCCCCGCGGGCAGTGTGGGAGGCTGGGATCATGGCGTCCGCCCTGATCTACCCACTCCTCTACCAGTGGTACTACCATGAGCGCTTCAACGCCGGCCGCCCTGCCTTCGAGCTCAGGCCGGAGTTCAGCTTCTACCTCCTCGGTCTCCTGGTCATCGTCTGAACCTGCTAGCCTTGGGGCACCTTTTCCAAGGAGAGCCCCATGCGCATGAAGTCGATCGCGGCCTTCGCCGCCACCGCCATCCTCAGTGGCGCCCTTGCCTGGGCCGCCGCGGCCGCCAGCTACCAGAAGACCGGCGTCGTGAAGGAAGTCTCCGCCGACAGCTTCACCCTCGACCTGGGTAAGGAGGAGTGGCGCTTCTACACCGACGGCGGTACCACCGGAAAGGAGGCCGTCAAGGCCGGCGACAAGGTGACCGTCACCTACAAGCAGATGGCGACCAAGGTTGAAGCCAAGGGCGCCGCCAAGGCTCCTGCCAAAAAGAAGTAGTCCTGCGCCACGGGCGATGACTGCGAAACGGGGCGCCAGGGGCGCCCCGTTTCGCAGGATGTGAAAGGATGGATGGATGCGCCACTGGGTCCTCATCACCGGCTGTTCCACGGGCATCGGGCGTGCCCTGGTGCCCCTCTGCCGGGCGGCGGGCTGGGGCGTCGTGGCCACGGCGCGCAAGCCGGGAGACCTGGCCAACCTGCCACCGGGTGAGGACCTGCGGGTCCTGCCCCTGGACGTGACCGACCCCGCCAGCATCGCCGCGGCGGCCGGTGCTTGTGTGGATCTTTCCTTGAAGGCCCTGGTGAACAACGCCGGCTACGCCCAGGTGGGCCCCCTGGAGTTGCTGCGCCCGGAGGAACTCCGGGCACAGTTCGAGACCAATGTGATCGGTCTCCACGCCGTCACCCACGCCTTCCTGCCTCTGCTGCGTCGTGAGCCCGGCGCGCGGATCCTCCAGGTGGCCTCGATCCTGGGCCGCATGTCCGCACCCCTGGCCGGCCCCTACAACGCCTCCAAGCACGCGGTGGTGGCCCTGGCGGAAACGCTGCGCCTGGAGGTGGGACGCGAGGTGGCCGTGGTGGTCGTCGAGCCCGGCGCCGTCCAGTCTGAGTTCCGTGCGACGCTGGCGAGGGTCTGGGGGGACCTGCCGGAACGAGCGCGCGGCACCCGCTATGAAGCCATCATCAGCGGCTACCTGGCTCACCGGAACCATCAGGCCGGACGGCACGGACTGACTTCGGAGGCCTGTGCGCGCCGCCTGCTCAAAGCGCTGAATGCCGAGCATCCCCCCCGGCGGCTGGTCATCGGGCGTGATGCCTTTTGGGCCGGATTCGCCAAGGCCCTCCTGCCAGCCGCCTGGTGGGAGGGCCTCCTGCGCCGAGTCTACCGCCTGGGCTGAGTTACCTGTAGATCCCGCAGCCGACGATGATGTCCCCTTCTGCGATGCAGAAGGACGTCTTCTGCTCGATTTTCTTGGTTTCAGGATTCTCGACCAGATGGTCTACCCAGCCGCCGCCTTTCTTCATGCCAGTCTTGATGATCTCCTGCACGTTGAACACGCCATCCGGCCCCTTTACATTCCAACGGTTGACCCCCAGCCAATTGCTCTTGGAACCATGGGCCAGCACCACGCCCTTGGGGTCGTAGACGAAGAGATAGAGGGTGCTGCCTGGCTTCACGTGGAAGCGACCGGAGCCCATGCTCACTTCGGCGAAGAAGGCCTCTTTGCCCTTCGCCTTCAGGAAGGCGATGCCCTCTGTGACCATGGCCTGGGCCTTGGGGCGTTCGGCGGGCTGCGAAGCGAGGGGGATTGCCAGAACGCAGGCGAACAGGGGAACGAGGTGGAACGTGCGCATGCTGCCTCCAGGACCGGTGGGTCTCCACCCTTTTCGGAGGGCAAGGGACATTCATGAATCCCCGCATGCCCTGCCAGACTGGAGCCATGTCCGAAGACCGCCTCTACTTCACCAACACCTTCGCCTCCACCCTCTCGGCATCCTCTGCGCGGATACGCGAGACCTCGCCGTTGCGTGGGGAGGTGGCCTGTGGCTGAGGATCGCCTTTACCTCATCGACACCTTCGCCTTCATTTTTCGAGCCTACTTCGCCAACCCCCGGCTGAAGAACGGGGCGGCCTATACCTTCACGCGGCTGGTGCTGCAGCTGCTGGAGAAGCACAAGCCGACGCACATTGCCTGTGTTTTCGATACGCCGGAGCCCACGTTCCGCCACGAGATCTATCCCGAGTACAAGGCCAACCGGGATGCCATGCCCGAGGACTTGCGCCCCCAGATCCCCATGATCCGCCAGCTGGTGGAGGCGTTGAACATTCCCATCGTGGAGCTGCATGGTTACGAGGCCGACGATGTCATGGGCACCTTGGCGAGAGAATCCGCCGCCATGGGCCTGCCGGCCGTGATCGTGAGCCCCGACAAGGACCTGCTGCAGCTGGTGGACGACGGCCTCCGGATCCAGGTGCTCAACACCAAGGACGGTGAGGTCTGGCACGACCGGGAGGGCGTGAAGGCCCGCATGGGCGTGTGGCCCGAGCAGGTGGTGGACTTCCTGAGCCTGGTAGGGGACGCCTCCGACAACGTGAAGGGCGTACCCGGCATCGGCGAGAAGGGCGCGGCCCTGCTGCTGGAGAAATTCGGGAGCCTGGAGGGCGTGATCGCCTCGAAGGCCGAGCTGAAGCCAAAGCAACGAGAAGGTCTGGAGGCTGCCGGCCAGTGGCTGGACCTCACCAAGCGCCTCGTCACGGTGGTGACAGATCTCAGCCTTGCCCTGCATCCCAAGGACCTGGTTTATCCCGGCGTGGATGAGGGCAAGGCCCGCGTGACCTTCAAGGAGCTTGGCTTCCAGACCCTCACCAAGGAGTTCACCCAGAGTGCCGAGCAGGCCGGCAGTGCAAGAACCTACCGGTCGGCGGCCACCCTTGGCGACCTCGAATCCGCCGTGGCCGCCTGTCGCGCCGCCGGCCGTTTCGGCCTGGATACCGAGACCACGAGCATCGATCCCACCCGGGGCCACCTCGTGGGCCTCAGCCTGGCCTGGGCGCCCAACGAGGGGCTCTACGTGCCCCTGGCCCACCTCAAGCCGGCCACGGCCGATACCGAAGGCTCGTTGCCGGGCCTTTTGCCGGATTCGGGACTGCCTGAAGCCCTGCTGGACCTGCGGGGTGAGGCGGCTGACTTCTTTGCGGAACTGGCGTCCCACCTGGATCCTCGCAACCTGCCCTTCTCGGAGTCCCGAGGCATCCTGGCGCCGCTGCTGGCGGATCCAGCCGTCGGCAAGTGCGGCCAGAACCTCAAGTACGACCTCCAGGTCCTGGCCCGCCATGGCCTGCCGGTGGTCGGTCTGGCCGACGACAGCATGATCCTGAGCTTCCTGCTGGAGAGCGGCGTCCGCCACAACCTGGATGACCTCTCCGTGCGCCTGCTCGACGTGAAGCCCATCACCTTCGAGGAAGTGGTGGGGAAGGGCAAGGCCCAGAAGCGCTTCGACGAGGCCGACTTCGACCAAGCCGTGCAGTACGCCGCCGAGGATGCCGACCTGGCCCTGCGCCTTTGCGACAAACTGCGGGAGAAGCTCACGGATGACCAGCTGAAGCGTCTCTACGCCGAAGTGGACCTGCCCCTGGTGGAGGTGCTGGCGGCCCTGGAAGGCCACGGGGTCCGGCTTGACCTGAGTGTCCTTTCCCAGCTCGCCGTGCGCATGCACGGTGAGCGCAAGCGAGCCGAAGCCAGGGTGCTCGAGCTCGCCGGCGAACCCTTCAACCTGAACAGCCCCACCCAGCTGGGGGCGATCCTCTTCGGCAAGCTGGGCTACAAGCCCGTGAAGTACACGGGCAAGACCAAGGCCCCCAGCACCGATGAGGATGTCCTCCAGGAACTGGCGAAGGAGCAGGGTGCCGAGATCGCCAGTGAGCTGCTGCGGCACCGGCAGATGGTGAAGCTGCTGGGCACCTATGTGGAGGCGCTGCCGCAGATGGTGAACCCCGTCACGGGCCGGGTGCACACCAAGCTGCACCAGGCTGTGGTGGCCTCCGGACGACTGGCCTCCAACGACCCGAACCTGCAGAACATTCCGATCCGCACCGAGGAAGGCCGCGCCATCCGCGGCGCCTTCGTGCCCGAGCCGGGCTGGGTGCTGCTGGACGCGGACTACAGCCAGATCGAGTTGCGCGTGGTGGCGGCCCTGGCAGAAGATCCCGTGCTGCTCGGGGCCTTCGCGGCCGGGGAAGACATCCACCGCCGCACGGCCTCGGAGGTCTTCAGCGTGCCCATGGATCAGGTCACCTCCGACCAGCGAAGCGCCTCCAAGGCCGTGAACTTCGGCCTGCTCTATGGCCAAGGTGCCTTCGCCCTTGCGGCCAACATTGGCGTCAGCCAGAAGGAGGCCAAGGCCTTCATTGAGCGTTATTTTGAGCGCATGCCGAGGGTGGCTTCCTGGATCGAGGGCGCCAAGGCGAAGGCAATCGCCGAAGGCCTCGTCCGCACCCACTGGGGCCGCATCCGCCGCATCCCCGAGCTGGAGAGCCCCAACAAGCAGTTCCAGGCCCAGGGGCTGCGCGAGGCCGTGAACACCATCGTGCAGGGCACCGCCGCGGACCTCATGCGGCGGGCCATGGTGCGCTTACACCGCAACCTCCAGACCTCAGGGCTCAGGGCCCGCCTGCTGCTGCAGGTCCACGATGAGCTGCTGATGGAGGCCCCGCCGGAGGAGGTGGAGCGTGCAGCGGCCCTGCTGAAGGAGGCCATGGAGGGCGCCGACGATCTCGGAGCCCTGGGTGTGAAGCTGGCCGCTGAGGTCCGCACCGGAGACAGCTGGCTGGCCTGCAAGTGATTTGACACTTTGTCGGGCCGGTTCCCCAGATCATGCGATTTCGGGGGGTTTTGTGATGGCTGACCGGGCCCAAACTTAACGGGGAGGTCATGATTGGGCGGATCCGGAGTGATCCTCTGGGCGATTCCAGCCCCCTTCTGCAGGAGCCTGAACATGAGCCAGTACAGGATTGCGTGGTTGCCCGGTGACGGCGTCGGCATCGAGGTCATGGAGGCGGCCAGAATCTGCCTCGACGCACTGAAGTTCGATGCCGCCTACACCCATGGGGACATTGGCTGGGAGTTCTGGTGCAAGGAGGGGGAGTCCTTCCCCCAGCGCACCATCGACCTGCTGAAGAACAGCGACGCCGCCATGTTCGGCGCCATCACCTCCAAGCCAGTGAAGGATGCCGAGGCGGAGCTGGTGCCCGAGTTGAAGGGCAAGGGGCTCATCTACCGCAGCCCCATCGTCCGTATGCGGCAGATTTTCGACCTCTTCACCTGCCTGCGTCCCTGCAAGGCCTACCCCGGAAACCCCCTGAACTACAAGGAAGGCATCGACATGGTGGTGTTCCGCGAGAACACCGAGGATCTCTACGCCGGTGTGGAGTTCAGTCCCGTGCCCGATGAGCTCAAGGAGAGCCTGAAGAAGCTAAGCAAGCCCTTCGGGCACTTCGCTGACATCCCCGGCGACCAGTTCGCCATCACCTGCAAGGTGAACACCCAGAAGGGCTGCGACCGCATCATCCGCGCGGCTTTCGAATACGCCCAGAAGTTCGGCTACCCCAAGGTCACGGTCATCCACAAGGCCAACGTGGTGCGCGCCACCGAAGGCATGTTCCTGGAGACCGGCAAGCGCATCGCGAAGGAATTCCCTGGCATCGAGATGGACGACGCCAACGTCGATGCCATCACCATGTGGATGCTGAAGAACCCGAAGAACTACGGCGTGATGGTGGCTACGAACCTGTTCGGAGACATCATCAGCGACCTGGCGGCCCAGATGGTGGGCGGCCTGGGCTTTGGCTGCTCGGGCAACATCGGCGAGAAGCTGGCCGTGTTCGAGCCCAGCCACGGCAGTGCGCCGAAGTACGCGGGCCAGTACAAGGTGAACCCCATCGCCACAATCCTCGCCGCCAAGATGATGCTGGACTGGCTGGGCGAAACCGAGAAGGGCGCCAGGCTTGAGGCCGCCACGGCCGCCGTCATCGCCGAGGGCCAGGTGCGCACCTACGACATGGGCGGCAGCGCCACCACGCTCGAGATGGGCGAGGCGATCGCGCGCAAGCTCTGAGGCAGTCATGAATCCCATCCTCATCCACGAAGTCGGCCCCCGCGACGGCCTCCAAGCCGAGAGCACCGTGGTGCCGACGGAGGTCAAGCTCGACTGGATCCGCCGTGTGGCGGCCTCCGGCGTGGACATCGTCCAGGTGGGTTCCTTCGTGCGGGGCGACAAGATGCCCCAGATGGCAGACACGGACGAGCTGTTCCGCATCCTCGCGAAGGAATCGCACCGGGCCATCCTGTCGGGCCTGGTGCTTAATGAGAAGGGGCTTGAGCGGGCGCTGGAGGTGGGTGTCCAGCTCATCTGCATGGGCGTGTCGGCCTCAGACACTCACAGCCTCAAGAACACGGGCATGAGCACCGAGGATGCCACCCACCGCATCGTCGCCACGGCTCAGGAAGCGAAGAAGGCCGGCAGCAAGGTGCAGGTGAGCGTGCAGAGCGCTTTCGGCTGTGGATTCGAAGGGGCCATCGACGAGGCTCGCGTGCTGGCCATCGTGGCCGCCTATCTGGACGCGGGGCTGACTTCCATCAGCCTAGCCGACACGGCGGGCCACGCGCACCCCGCGCAAGTCCGTCGCTACGTGCAGAAGGTGCTGGAACTTGATCCCGCTGCCGAGATCACGGCCCACATCCACGACACCTACGGCCTGGGCATGGCCAGCGTCTACGCGGCCATGGACGCGGGCGCCCGGACCATTGAAACCAGCTTCGGCGGGCTGGGGGGCTGCCCCTTCACCAAGGTGGCCGCGGGCAACGTGGCCACAGAGGACCTGGTGCATGGCCTCCAGCGCACCGGGCAGCGGGTGGACATCGACCTGGCAGCGCTGGTGGGCATCACCAAGGATGTGGCCCGGCACTTCGGTCTTGAACTGCCCGGCTGCGTCTACAAGACCGGACCCATTCAAGCGAAGGTCACCTCATGAGCAAGAGGATTCTCGAAGGCATCAAGGTCCTCGACCTCACGAACGTGCTGTCCGGTCCCTTCACCACCCTCCACATGGCGCTGCTCGGCGCCGAGGTCATCAAGGTGGAGAACCCCAAGGACGGGGATCTGGCCCGCAAGCTGGGCATCGTTCCCGGATTGAACAAGCAGCTCATGGGCACCAGCTTCCTGGCCCAGAACTGCAACAAGCTGTCGATCACCCTCAACACCAAGTCGCCCGAGGGCAAGGCGATCTTCCGCAAGCTGGTGAAGGACGCGGACGTGGTGGTGGAGAACTTCCGCCCGGGTGTCATGGACCGGCTGGGGCTGGGCTACAAGACTCTGGCCGAGCTCAATCCTAAGCTCATCTACTGCGCCATTTCCGGATTTGGCCAGACGGGCCCCGATGCCCTCAAGCCGGCCTACGACCAGATCATCCAGGGCCTGTCCGGCGAGATGGCGGTCAACGGCGATGAGCGGCTGAACCCTCTTCGCACGGGCTTCCCAGTCTGCGACACCGTAGGCGGCCTCAACGCGGCTTTCGCCGTCATGGCGGCGCTCTTCCACCGGGAGCGCACCGGCGAGGGGCAGTTCATCGACGTAGCCCTGCTGGACAGCATCATGCCCCTCATGGGCTGGGTGGCGGCCAACCTGCTCATCGGCGGCGAACAGCCGGTGCTCATGGGCAATGACAACTTCACGGCGGCGCCCAGCGGCACCTTCCGCACCCAGGATGGCCACATCAACATCGCGGCCAACAAGCAGGAGCAGTGGGAGGCGGTCTGCGAGGTGCTGGAGGTCCCTGAGCTGAAGACGGACCCGCGCTTCCAGGAGCGCGACACCCGGAAGAAGAACCGCAAGGGCCTCACACCACTGCTGGAAGCCAAGCTGGCCCAGCGGCCCACCGCGCACTGGGTGGAGGCTCTGAACGCGAAGGATGTGCCTAGCGGGGACATCCTCAGCCTGGAGGACGCCCTGCGCCAGCCCCAGGTGCAGCATCGACAGGTGCTCCAGAAGGTGGCGGTGGCCGGTGTGGGCCAGGTGGAGGTCTTCGGGCTGACGGCCCTGTTCGAGAAGACGCCGGGCACCGTGGACACACCTCCGCCGACCCTGGGCGAACACAATGCAAGGATCTTCGGGACCCTGGGCCTGTCGGAATCAGAGCAAGCTGAATTGAAAGCCAAAGGCGTCATCTAGGAGGTTGTATGGGTATGACCGTTGTCGAGAAGATCCTGGCCCGCGCCGCGGGGCAGTCCTCCGTGAGAGTCGGGGATGTGGTCGAGCCCAAGGTGGACCTGGCCATGTCCCACGAGAACGCGGCGCTGGTGATCAACCAGTTCCAGGAAGTGTTCCAGGGCACCGGCATCGAGCCCAAGGTGTGGGATCCCTCCCGCATCGCCATCATCTTCGACCACCGCGTGCCGGCGGAGTCGCCGAAGACCGCCACCAACCACAAGAAGATCCGCGGCTTCGTGGCGGCCAATGGCATCACCAAGTTCCATGACGTGCGCGGCGACGTGGGCGGCATCTGTCACCAGATCCTCCCCGAGTACGGCTACGTGCGGCCGGGCTTCGTGGTGCTGGGCACGGACTCCCACACCACGAGCCACGGCGCGCTGGGCGCCTTCAGCTTCGGCGTGGGCGCCACGGAGATGGCCTCGGCCTGGAGCCTGGGCATCGCGGTGAACATCGAGGTGCCCGCCACCATCAAGGTAGTGGTGAAGGGCGCGTTCCCGCCCATGGTGGGCCCCAAGGACCTGATCCTGCACCTCATCGGCAAGCTCACGGCCCAGGGCGCCAACTTTAAGGTGCTGGAATTCCACGGCGAGACCATCCGCAACATGAGCACCAGTGGCCGCATCGCCATCTGCAACATGAGCGTGGAGGCGGGCGCCACATCCGGCATCGTGCCCGGGGACGAGGAGACCGTGCGCTACCTGCGTGAGGAGGCGGGGGTCACCGAGGCCATTCCCTGTGTCACGCCGGATGCGGACGCCACCTACGTGCAGACCGTGGAGATCGACGTGTCGGCCCTGGAACCGCAGATCGCCTGCCCGCACATGGTGGACAACGTGAAGTCCATCGATCACGTGGTCGGCACCAAGGTCCAGCAGATCGTCATCGGCAGCTGCACCAACGGCCGACTGGACGACCTGGCAGATGCTGCCGCCATCCTGCGCGGCAAGAAGGTGGCAGAAGGCACTCGCATGCTGGTGTTCCCCGCCTCCAGCAAGATCTTCGCGAAGGCCCTGGACCTGGGCTACATCCACGACTTCATGAAGGCCGGCGCCGTGGTCATGAACTCCGGCTGCGGGCCCTGCCTGGGCGTGCACGAGGGTGCTCTGGGCGATAATGAGGTGGCGCTCAGCACCACGAACCGCAACTTCAAGGGCCGCATGGGCAACCCCACGGGCGAGGTCTATCTCTGCAGCCCCGTGGTGGCCGCGGCTTCCGCCATCACCGGCGTCATCACCGATCCACGGAAGGGCTGAACCATGTCCAAGGTCATCATCAAACTCGAGAACGACATCAGCACCGACGACATCTATCCGGGCCGCTTCATGGCCACGGTGCTGCCCACGGAGACGCCCCAGTTCGCCTTCTTCGACCGCACGGAGTTCAACGCCCAGCTCAAGGCCAAGGCCTTTCCGGCGGGCTCGATCATCGTTGGGGGCGAGAACTTCGGCTGCGGCTCCAGCCGCGAGCAGGCCTGCTCCACGCTGAAGGGCCACGAGGTGGCTGTGGTGGCCAAGAGCATCTCGCGCATCTTCCTGCAGAACAGCATCAACCTCGGCCTCCAGGTGGTTATCTGCCCCACGGTCGAAGCCAGCGAAGGTGACGAATTGGAGATCACGGCCGATCAGGTGCTCAACAGGACCACAGGCCGGACTTTCGAGCAGGTGAAGCTGCCCGCCGCCCGCAAGGGCATCATGGATGCGGGCGGGCTTATCCCCTACACCCGCGCGAGGCTGATGGCCAAGGCCTAGAGACAGAAACAGCTTCACCACGAGGACCATCAAGACCACGAAGAGAGGCGGTCCTTTTCGTGGTCTCCCCGTCTTCGTGGTGAGGTGTTGGCTACTCCGTGCTCTCCAGCGCGTCCTCAGGACAGGGGTGGTGCCGGTTGCGGATGGCGTGGATGGCCAGGTCGTAATCCGGCTCCTGTGTGAGCTCCGACACCAGCTCCGTATGGGCAACCGTGCCATCCGCATCCAGGGCCACGATGGCCCGGGCGAAGAGGCCCCGCAGGGGCCCATCCAGGATGGTGACTCCGAAGGCCTCGCCAAACTCGGCATGCCGGAAGGCGGAGGCGGTCATCACCCGTTCGAGCTGCTGGGAGCCGCAGAACTGGGACTGGGCGAAGGGCAGGTCCATGGAGACGCAGAGGAGCACGGCATTGGGCAGGTCGGCGCTCAGGTGGTTGAACTTCCGGACGCTCTCTGCGCAGGTCGCCGTGTCCAGGCTGGGGAAAATGCTCAGCAGGACGCGCTTGCCCGTCAGATCGGTACTCATGAACTCGGTGAGGTCCCGGCGTGTGAGGGTGAAGAACGGGGTCCCTTCCCCAGGGAGGGGAAGCTCGCCACAGGTGTGGATGGGGTTTCCGTTCAGGGTGATGGTGGCCATGTGGAACCTCCCGGCGGGGCCATGCTACTCCCAAGACCGCTGTGACGGGAGGCATTCCTGACCCAGGCATCCGTTCGGCTCTCGGGTCACCCCCCGAATCCCTCGCCTCGCCCCAGGATCGCTGGTGGGGACCTCCTCGCTCGTCTAGCCTTGTGAGCATGGAACAGGTGCGTCCGAAGTGGAGCTGGTACTGGGGCATCTGGGCCCTGATGGGGCTCTACATGGCCAGCTGGGACCTGGCCATGTACCCCTCGGCCTCGATGTTCCGCATGCTGGTGCTGAACTTGCTCCAGAACGGGACCTGGGGCCTGCTGGGCTTGTTCCTGCTCTGGCTCGCCAACCACCGGCCCATCGAGACCCTGGCCTGGTCCCACTGGCGGGTCTGGGCGCTCCATCTGCTGGCCAGCGTGGTCGTGGCGGCCCTAGGCCTGCTGATCGCCTACCTGATCTCGCTGTGGGTGCAGTCCGACGAATGGAAGAAACCCCTGGACCTGGCCATGGTCCTGAAGGGGCTGCCCCGCTTCTACCGGGCCTACTTCCACACGAACCTGCTCTTCATGTGGGCCGTGGTGGCGTCCTTCCACGGTCTGAGGATCTACCGGAAGTACAAGGCCCGGGAGGTGGAAGCCGCCCGGCTGGAGACCCGATTCGCGGAAGCGCAGAACCTGGCCCTCCGGATGCAGCTGCAACCCCACTTCCTGTTCAACACGCTCAACTCCATCTCGGCGCTGGTCCACTCAAACCCGGATGGCGCGGACGAGATGATCAGCCGCCTTGGCGATTTCCTGCGGACCACCCTGGACGCCCCCCACGAGCAGCTGCTGCCGCTCCGGCGAGAACTGGCCTTCATCCAGGACTACCTGGCCATCGAGCAGATCCGCTTCCAGGACCGGCTCCGGGTCGAGGTCCAGATCCCCGCCGACCTGATGGAGCTCCGCGTCCCCAGCTTCATCCTCCAGCCGCTGGTGGAGAATGCCCTGAAGCACGGACTGGCGGATCGGCCCCAGGGTGGCACCCTGACGATCCGGGGCCGGAAGGAGCCCGGCAGCCTGGTGCTCGAGATCCAGGATGATGGCGAGGGCTTCACGCCTGGTCGGGAAGGCGTGGGCCTGGCCAACGTGAGATCCCGCCTTGGCCTGCTCTACAAGGGCCGGGGCCAGCTGGACCTCCTCGGCGCCGCGGGCCGCGGCACCCTGGTCATCCTGCGGTTGCCCCTCGATCCCCCGGAGGGTGAGGCGTGAACCTCCGCGCCCTGGTGGTGGACGATGAACCGCTGGCCCGGCAGCGGATCCGGCATCTGCTGCGCCGGGCCACGGACATCGACGTGGCGGGGGAGTGCGCCAACGGCCTCGAGGCAGTCAGGGCCATTGAGGACCAGAAGCCCGATCTGGTGTTCCTGGATATCCAGATGCCGGAGCTCGATGGCTTCGGCGTGGTGGAGGCCGTGGGCGCCGAGGCGATGCCGCCCACCCTCTTCATCACCGCCTACGACCAGCACGCGCTGCGCGCCTTCGAGGTCCATGCCCTCGACTACCTCCTCAAGCCCTTCTCGGTGGAGCGCTTCCACCAGGCCCTGGAGCGGGCCCGACGCTGGTGCATCCACCAGAAGGACGGCACCGGGCCCAACCTCGAGGCCCTCATCGATGGCCTCCGCCAGGAGCGACCCTGGGTGGATCGCCTGCTGGTGAAGCAGGGTGACCGGCACGTCCTGGTGCGGACCGCCGCCATCCAGTGGATCGAGGCCGAGGACAACTACGTGCGCCTGCACGTGGAGGGCACCTCGCACCTGCTCCGCCAGACCATGACCGGGGTCCTAGGTCGTTTGAATCCGGCCCAGTTCCGCCGCATCCACCGCTCCGCCATCGTGAACCTGGACTGCATCAAGGAGTTCCAGCCCTGGTCTGGCGGGGACCACCTGGTGATCATGCGGGACGGCACCAAGCTGACCCTGAGCCGCACCTTCCGGGAGCAGTTCGGCGAGTGGCTCTGAATGCGGAGAGCCCGGCATCGCCGGGCTCCCGTTCTATTCCGATTCTGGTCATTCTGCGGCGCACACCGAGACCGTGGCCATCCCCTCCCGCCGCAGGACCAGGCTGGCTTTTGCGCTGGCCCTGGCTGGATCGGGCAGGATCACATCCACCGTGCCGATGAGCCGATCCGTGACGAGGAGTTGGCCCTCGGTGCCATCACCCACACTGAAGACCGCGCCCTGCTTCAGGGCCACGGGCATGGTGCCGATGGCGGGCACGCCCCGGCTCGCCAGACGGTTCACGGCCACCGTCGCCGCGAAGGAACCGTCCCGGAAATGGCGGTCCCCGGGCATGAGGACAAGGTAGTCGGCCTTCTGGTTGGCCAGGAGGAGAGCCGCGGCGCTCGACTGGTCGGCGGTACGGGTGTCCACCACGGTGATGAGGGTGCCCTCTCCGGCGGCCTTGGCCAGGGCCCACACCTCGGACTGGTTCGTCCGGTAGTTGCAGATCACCCCGATGTGGCGCTTCTCAGGCCAGGTGGCCTGGGTGGTCTTCATCAGCGGCTGGAAGTCCTCAGCGGAGAGGGCGAGGCCGGCCAGCGCAAGGGCGGCCACACTGAGCGAGGTCGAAAAGCGGTTCATGGTGCCTCCGGGCGTTGGGCCACCGGCATCCCCTGCGGCGGCTGGATTGGATGGGGCCCGGGGCGATGGTCCGACGGGCGTGGGATGACGTCCACCAGGATGGGAAGGGGTGGCATTCCCGCCAGGATCCAGGGGCGGGGCGACGCAGGACACGGCCAGGGGAGCGTTCGCCGGGGCGAACCGTCCAGGGCATTCAGACCCCGACGGCGTCCGGCTGGGCGATACTGGGAGCTCCGGGAGGTCCCATGAAGATCCTGCTCCTCGGCTCCGGCGGCCGGGAATACGCGCTGGCCCTGAAGCTCCAGGCCTCGGCCGCGCCTGTGGAGCTAGTCTCCGCGCCGGGCAGCGATGCCTTGGCCGAGCTGGGTGCCTGCGTCAAACTGGACCTCGAACGGCCCGCTGAGGTGGCCCAGTGGTGCGCGGTCCATCTCCCGGATCTGGTCGTGGCCGGACCCGAGGTGCCCCTCGTGGCCGGGGTAGGGGACGCGGTCCGGGCCTTGGGGATTCCCTGCTTCGGCCACGGCGCGGCCACGGCGAAGTTGGAGGGCAGCAAGGCCTTCGCCAAGGATTTCATGCTGCGGCATGGCATCCCCTGCGCCGCCAGCCATACCGTAACGGATCTGGCTTCGGGCGAGGCCCTGATCCGGTCCTGGTCCCACGGCTTCCCCATCGTCCTGAAAGCCGACGGTCTGGCCGCGGGCAAGGGCGTGGTGTTGGCCCAGAGCGAGGCCGAGGCCCTGGCCACCTTTCGTTCCTTCATGGCGGGTCAGTTCGGGGATGCCAGCCGCACCGTGGTCTTCGAAGCGCCCCTGGTGGGCATGGAGCTGTCCCTGCACGTGCTGGTGGACGTGGACGCCGACCATGCGGCCTACGCACTGCTGCCCGCCTGCCAGGACCACAAGCGCATCTTCGAGCAGGACCAGGGGCCGAACACCGGCGGGATGGGCGCCTTCGGGCCGCTCCCCTTCCTGCGCCCCCAGGACATCGAGCTCATGCGCACCAAGCTGGTAGAACCCACGGTCCACGGCCTTCAGAAGGACGGCCTGACCGGGCGCGGTGTCCTCTTCCTGGGTGTCATGTGGACCGCCAAAGGCCCCGAGCTGCTCGAATACAACGTCCGCTTCGGCGATCCCGAAACCCAGGTGCTCATGCAGCTGCTGGACGAGGACCTCGCGGCCCTGCTGCTGGAGGTGGCCGAGGGCCGGCTGGTGTCCAGGGATCTGAAGCTCAAGCCCCATACCGCCATTGCTGTGGTCCTCGCGGCGGAGGACTATCCCGAGGGCGCCCGGAAGGGCGTGCCCATCATCCTAGGCACCCCCCAGGCCACGCTCATCCATGCGGGCACCCGGAAGCAAAATGGTCAGTGGCTCACGAACGGGGGCCGCGTGCTGAACCTGGCCACCTCCGCGCCGGACCTGGCCACGGCCCGCACCGTGATTGAGGCCTCCCTGCCGCAGGTCCACTGGCCCGGCATGCAGGTCCGCCGGGACATCGGGCTGAAGGCCCTCCGGCACGCGGAGGCAGGCAGGACCGTCCAGGATCCCTGGTAGCTCTACCAGCGGTTGCGCAGGAGCCAGGCTGCGATGGTCACGGCCACTGTTGCCAGAGTCAGGGTGCCCAGGGCCCGGTGAATCCGCAGATGAGACGAATGGATGCTGCGCGCCTCCCGCCAGGCCAGGGCCTGCCGCCCCAGGAGCATGGTCGCCGCAGCAGCGGCCAGGCTGGGGAGCCAGATCCTCAGGTGAGGCCATGGAAGGCTCCCCGGATGCAGGAGAAGCCTGAGGCCGATGAGGGTGAAGGCAACTGTCATCAAGTGGCTGTGGCGTCGGTAATCACCCCGGCGAACGGCACGCAGGCCCAGCGCCAGGAGCAGGGTTACGGGGATCAGCAGGACGTCGAGCATGCCGCCAGCCTACCCGGAGTGGGTCAGAGGGGCAGGGCCTCCTGGCGCTTCTCGCCCTCCCAGCGGTAGAACCCGGAGCCGGTCTTGCGGCCCAGGCGCGATAGAAAATGTAATCAAGATATTCAAAACAGAATAATTACAAAAAAAATAAACCATCGATCTACTCCTCTGATTGATCAAATCCTGAAACCATCCTGAAAAGGTGTTCCGAGCTTCAGTCGTTGTCGCCGATCTCTGGAGGTCGCCATAGCTTGCCTGATGTCACGAAGCTTCCGAAGCAAATCAGCATTAATGGGGCACTTATGGACACGCGATGCAAAATGCAACATTGCCAAGTACAATGGAGTCCGAGGAGGCGCTCATACGATGAGCCATGCACATAAGCGAACAGACACTATCCCCAAATTTGCATACTCCATCCAGGAGTTAGTGCAGGGACTAGGGATTGGTCGAACAAAGCTCTACGCCCTGCTCAAGCAGGGAAGACTCAAGGCGATTCGGATCGACAAGCGCACGCTCGTTACTTCTCAAGACCTTGAGGCGTTCATCGACTCGCTGAGAGCCGCGTAGCAAGTGAGTGAACCGTTCTCGACTCGACTAGCAAGCGGCAAAGAAGCCGAACGAGCCATAGCGAATTTTCTACGCGATCAAGGGCATTCAGTTCTGTTTGCAGCAGAGGTTCCAGTCAACGCCTTCCGTGGCCCACAGCTCTACTACCCAGGCGGCTCGGTCTCATTGCCGGATCTGCTTGTATTTCCGAAGGCACAGTCAAGTTTCTTTGCTGAGGTTAAACTTCGAGAGAACGCCTCTTGGCATCGTTCGACTGGAAATTGGCAGACAGGAATCGAGAACCGATATCTCGAGGATTACCTAAAAGTGGCGGAGTACACCTCTCTGCAGATCTTTCTCTATTTTGTCCAGGTGAAGAGCAAGCCAAGTAGTGCTGATGAGCGTTATGGATGTCCCGCAGAATGTCCAACCGGGATCTTCAAAGCAGAGGCCAAGGCTCTGGCCGAGAGCATCAGTCATCGTTGGCAACATGGGTTCACGCAACCAAGAGTTTATTGGAATCTCGCCGATCTCGAACAGGTAGCACCCCTAGAGGCAATCAGCCAATTTAATGTCATCGATTCGACATATTGAAGAAATGCATCAAGGCATCCCTGAAATTCCACAGGAAGCATGGGAAGTTCACTTCCCCGATTTAATTTTTACGAATTTCTGAACCATTCCGTCGAAATAAGTAATATAACTATTTATTGTTTCAACAGTAACGCCCGAGCCAATGTAGAGATCCATTCCAAGAATTCCCGCCCCATCCTTATCTGCCCAAGCAAAGGCGAAGGGCGTCTCTGCATTCCACTTATTCAGTTCAGCGCAAGAATACTTATCGGATAGAACCAGTAAGAATTTCAATGATTTACCAGTCTCAAGTGCGATACCCACACGAAGGTTATTCATCATTACAATGACGCCACCGTCTAACTTTTCATCCAGAATTGGGATTTGGACACCTCGAAGGATTGTTTTAAATTGATCAATTGTGAGGTTTGAGATCACCCCCTCACCCTTCACATATCGAACACTGCTCTCGGTCGGCGTCCGTGTATCTCTAAAAGGGGGAGCAGCAGTCTCACTCTTACCCAGTCTTTTCCGGAGTTCTGCCATATTGAATGGTGTACCGCCATCTTTCAGTAGGCCCCGTGCGTAATTGATTGGAATAGCGAAGTTAAGACTCTCGGAGCCTTTAAACTTATAATCCAGGACTCCAATCACCTGGCCGCTCAAATTGAGAAGTGGCCCACCACTATTTCCAGGGTTAGAGGCCGCGTCGGTTTGAATTACCTTGAAGGTCCCGTCCTGTGAGTCTCGTATTGCACTGATAATTCCGGCTGTTAGCGTCCCTCGGAGTCCTTCTGGATTCCCAATCAAAACAACTGAATCACCTTGAGTTGCTTTGTTTGAATTCCCTAGTTCAAGGAAGGGAAGGTCGAATCCAGAAATTTTAATAATGGCTATGTCCTTCCGTTTGTCATAACCCAAGACTGTGAATGCGTCGTAAAGTTCGCCATTTGCGAGGCGAACAGTTCCACCCTGGAGGTCTTCAATTACATGGAGCGCAGTGACGATCTTCCCATCTGAGGACACGAGAAACCCGGTTCCAGAAGTAGGTCCTGTGGCGCTATCACCTTTGATTTGGACAATGGACGGCGAGGCTTTCCGCGCAATAGCGGAAACTGAAAGCCCCTGGGATCGAGCAGAGACGGAGCCTAACCCAGAGAGAGCACACGCAATCCCCGCGACCTGGAAAATACGAACCAAGGACTTAGATTCCACGCCCATAAGGTGATCTCCCCTCTTTGCCCCTATCGGCGAAGAATACACCAGGATCAAGTAATTCTCGCGCCCATCCGGAGGGCTCAAGTGGCGCTGAATTCCAACCAAGTGCAGTAGGGGGTTTGTTTAATTCAACCACCGTTGAAATCGCGGAACCTCGCTTGTAGATCCCCCTCCCAACGCCTGGGAATCTCATTCCAGAAACCCTGGTTGAGGTTCCGGACGAACCATGGCCGTGCTTGCGCCAGAAGGGGTCTAGGATCGACGCGACTATCTTCGGAGCATCCCACAGGCTCGGAGACCCTCCAAAGGCTTAAAAGCCCTGCCAGAGAGTACATATCTAGTATTCAGTACCTAGTAATCATTACCAATAAACTTAGGTTAATAATATCTATCAGCTAAGTATTATTAATTATATAGGTTATACAGTACAGCGTTCGGCCTATCGGCCTCTAAAGATTAAAAGCATATATATCATATTGTTATTAACTTGTTAATCTTTATATGTTTTATATGTATATCATCTTATTAACTTATCTATCCATTATCTAAACTATTAGTACATAGGTAATACATTCTATAGAATGATGTCTCTAATCTAAAGGACTTAGCCGATTTAGAAGACGAGGGTTCTTGCCGGTTGGTGCGGATCACAAAGGTGGCGCATTCATCCTCAACTAAATCCCAACTGGGACCCTGGAGCAGAGGCAAGGTTACTCCGGGGGGATCGTCAAGGCAGCCGAGTAGCTTTATTCATCTATCCCCTCCAGCAGTTCCTTTTGAAGTGAAGAATGACTCGATCACTTGTAGGAAAACCCTCACCAAGAAGCCACTCTCTGGTTCCCCGGGGGATAGGTGGCTCGATAGCAACAGAGGGCTTTGGCGGGGCATCCACGGCTCAGGAAACGGCAATCCGGTGAGGTCATGGGCTCAGGCTCCCGTCTTCTTGATTCGGAGGTTCTCGACGGAAGGAATCCTTCCTTCGAACTTCACAGAGGTCGCCTCAAGGTACCTCTTAATTTCGGATGGGGCGATGTGGCTGTAATGCCTCTCCGTCATTCGGGAGTCTTTATGTCCAGTCAGGCTTGCAACGATCTGGAGTGGCACGCCAAGAGTGGCGAGATTGCTGGCGAATGAGTGCCGCAATTGGTGGAATCCCATTCGTGGAAGTCCGGCAACATCGCAGGCGTCATGCATCCGGGGAGATTGCTCCGAAGTCCTCCACGCAAGGGGGTCAGAACCAGTTTCGGCAGGTTTGATTCTGTCCACAGAAGTCCGCTGGAAAATGGCTTCCGTTGATGGCCTCCCAGCCGTAATGCCTTCTATGAACTTGGTGCCAGCATCAGTGAGGTATACAAATCTGTAATGGCCGTTCTTGGCCTCGGGAATCAATATCGTCTGGCTTTGGGCATCGAAGTCTCCGACTCGCATTTTGCAGAGTTCGCCGTACCTGCAGCCAGATACTAAGGCCCCATAGACCAGGTTCCAGAAGTCTGGTTCCTTGATCGCATTTAGGAGTCTCTGCTGTTCCTCGGGGTTCAGGTAACTCTGCCTGGCGACGCTCACACCTTCGAACGGCCGAACAAACTTCCAAGCATCGTCCGCACAACGCACCAACTCCCGTGACCGGGCATAGTTCAACGCGGCCTTCAGTGTTGCTAGTACACGGTTGGCGGTTGATTTCCTGGCTCGCAATGCCTCGGGAGTGCTCGGGGGATCGTATCGGGTTTCGTCATGCTCTTGGGCTTTCCGATGTCGAGGCGAGTTGCTGGATTTTCTTACACGAGGTGAAGTTGCCAAGGTGTCGAGCCATTTCTCCAATTGAAATCGACTCAACCGTTCGACCTCAAGTGCACCAAGCGATGGAAGAATGTGGACCTTTGCAATGGCACGAGCGCCGTAGCCTGCGGCCTTACTTTTGGCATCCTGACGCTCCAAGTAAGCGCTCATGGCATCAGCCACGGTAAATGGCCCCCTTCTGCGCACGATGCCATCGTGAGCCGTTCTCGCTTCATCGGAACGAGCCTGGAACCATTTCTGAGCCATTGCCTGAGCCTGGGCATAAGTGAGGACGCCTTCGCCATCGGCAGTTGCGAAGTCATCCGCTGTGCCCAGCCTTTCCTGCTGGATCTTTTTGTTATGCCGCCAAAGCGCTGACCAAGTGCCTGCGGCTCCACTTTCGGGCCTCCGATATGCGAGGTAGTGTCCGGGAGCCAATGGTTCTTGGTTCATCTTGCCTGCCGGGAGCTTCTTCCTAGCGCTCCAGGTGTCCATCTTTGCGCTTCGTTTCGTCCTCGCCACGGCTCACCTTTCCGGGGAGGATCCTGAAACCATGCTGAAAGAATATCCCCGATTCAGTATGAACCAATACGAACAAAAAGCAAGTAAGCTAAAGCTATTCCAGCACAAAAGGCGGCTCAAAGAGGCAGGGCCTCCTGGCGCTTCTCGCCCTCCCAACGGTAGAACCCCGTGCCAGTCTTGCGGCCCAGGCGGCCAGAGGCCACCAACTGCCGGAGCAAGGCCGGTGCCTTGAACCGGGGCTCGCCGAAGGCGTCGAAGAGGACCTCCGCCACGCTCTGCATGGTGTCGAGCCCGATGAAGTCGCTGAGGTGGAGCGGCCCCATGGGGTGGCCGCAGCCCAGCTTCATGCCTGTGTCGATGTCCTCCACGCTGGCCAGCCGCTGCTCGGCGCAGCGCATGGCATCCAGCAGGTAGGGCACCAGCAGGCGGTTCACGATGAAACCGGGGGCATCCGGAGCCATGACGGCCGTCTTGCCGAGCTTCTGGACGAAGGCCCGCAGGGAGGCGAGGGCGTCCTCCTCCGTGGCGAGGGTGCGGATGATCTCCACCAGGGGCATGACTGGTACAGGGTTGAAGAAGTGCAGGCCGGCCAGCCGGGGCAGGCGATGGGGAGACAGGACCGGGCTTAACTGGGCTACGGAGAGGCTGGAGGTGTTCGAGCAGAGGAGGGCCGAGGCACCCAGCACACGATCCAGCTCGGCGAAGGTCTGCAACTTGAGGTCAAGCTGTTCCGGGATGGCCTCCACCACGAGGTCGCAGGTGGCCAGGTCGGGGAAGGCGAGGGTGCCATGCAGGTTGCCGGTCCAGGCGCTGCGCTGTTCTTCGGTCGCCTTGCCTTTGGCCAAGGCCCGGTCCCAGGCGCTGTGGATGCGACCCAGACCTCTCGACAGCAAGGCCTCGTCGGCCTCCTTCACCCAGACGTCGCACCCGGCTTGCGCCGCACATTGGGCGATGCCCGAGCCCATGAGTCCACAGCCGACAACGCCGACGCGATGGATGTCCATTCGTTCCTCCTGGTGGATGTTCCGGTTGGTCTGAAACCCATTGTCCGGGAAAACCCGACTCCCTCGGATGCCGACCTCCGGTAGAATCCGCCCAGCGCTGGGGAGGGACCATGCTCGGCCCATTGAAGGATCTGCTGGGTCACCACGCCTGGGCGGACGCGATGTTCTTCCATGCGTGGGAGAAATCCACCCGGGTGGAGGATGAGGAGCTGCGCACCCGAACCGACCATCTGGTGACCACCCAGGAAGCCTTCTTGAAGGTCCTGAAGGGGGACCCTGTGGCCTTTCCCGAGCGACCCCTCCCGGACTTCCAGCAGTTGAAGGACCGCTGTGAGGCTGGCCACCAGGTCTTCAAGGCCCTGGGCCACGGACTGGATGCCGCTTCGCTGGCCCGCACCGTCCGCGTGCCCTGGTTCCCGGAGCCCCCCTGTCTGATCTCGGTGTCGGACGCCCTGCTGCAGGTGTGTCTGCACAGCCAGCACCACCGGGGCCAGAACATGGCCCGGCTGAAGGCCCTGGGCGCTGCGCCGAAGAACGTGGACTACATCATCTGGCTCTGGAAACAGAGGCCCGAGGCGCGCTGGATGCTGTGAATCAGATCTCGAGGTAGGTGTGCAGGTTCCGCTCCTCGGTGAGGAGGGTGCGGAGGGCCTCGGCGGCATCGTTCTTCGCGCTGGCCTTCCGTTTGGTCTGGGGGCCCGCGATCAGCACGTCGGGATCGTAGTGGACGCTGCGCAGCACATGGTCCACGGTGTCGCCCTTGACGACGTGCTGGACCTTGAAGGTGTCGTCCTCGTGGACCATGATGTGGGCCTCGTTGGGCGCGCCGAAGAGGTTGTGCCGCATGCCGAGGATGTCCTGGTAGGCGCCTGTGAGGAAGAAGGCCACATAGTAGGCCTCGCCGCTCCGGGGCTCATGGAGCGGGATCTCGTCGCGGACGTCCTTCAGGTCGATGAACTTCTCCATCTTGCCGTCGCTGTCGCAGGTGATGTCGCAGAGGGTGGCGGACAGTCCCGGCTTCTCCTTGAGTCGGTGGATGGGCATGACCGGGAAGAGCTGCTCGATGGCCCAGTGATCGGGCATGGACTGGAAGATGCTGAAGTTGGCGATGAGCTTGTCCGCCAGGCTCTTGTTGAGGTCCTGGAACTCCTCGGGGATGTACTTCAGGGTCTTGCTGGCGAGGATGCGGGAGAGCTTGCGGCAGACTTCCCAGAACAGCGTCTCGCCCTTGGAGCGATCCTCCAGACCCAGGTAGCCCAGGTTGAAGAGGGTGAGCATCTCGTCCTTCTGGGTAATGGCGTCGTGGTACATCTCCGAGAAGTTCTTGATGGAGATGTTGTCTCGCGTGTAGGCCAGCTCCTTGAGGATCTGGGGCTCGTTGCCCGTGAGCGTCACGGTGTATTTGGTGTGCGTGGTGTCGATGAGGCCGATGATGTCCACCACCACCACCTGGTGGTAGGCCACGATGGCGCGGCCGGATTCACTGAGCAGGTCCGGCATGGGCACTTGCTCCTGGGCGCAGATGTCCTTGGTGGTATAGACCACGTCGGCCGCGTACTCGGCGATGGTGTAGTTCATGGAGCTGCTGAAGGTCGTCTTGGAGCCGTCGTAGTCGACGCCGAGGCCGCCGCCCACGTTAAGGTACCGGATGGGCACCCCCATCTTGCGGAGCTTGGCGTAGATACGGGTGGCCTCCTTCATGGCCGATTTGATCTTGCGGATGTCCGTGATCTGGCTGCCGATGTGGAAGTGCAACTCGATGACGCAATCCAGTAGGTCGCGCTTCTCCAGCACCTCGATGGCGTCGAGGATCTCGCGGGTGGTGAGACCGAACTTGGCATGATCGCCCGCGCTGGTCTCCCACTTGCCAGACCCCTGCGCGTTGAGCTTGGCGCGGAGGCCGATGAGGGGCTCGACCTTCAGCTCCTTGGCCACCTTCAGGATGAGGGGCAGCTCGGTCATCTTCTCAACCGTGATGACCACCTTGCGGCCCGCCTTGCGGGCCAGCAGGGCCATGCGGATGAAGGATTCGTCCTTGTAGCCGTTGCAGAGCACCAGGGCCTCGGGGTGCAGATCGAGGCTGAGCGCGATCATCAACTCGGGCTTGGAGCCGGCCTCCAGGCCGTAGTGGTACTTGTTGCCGGCCCGGATGATCTCCTCGACCACTTCCTTGGTCTGGTTGGTCTTCACGGGATAGACGCCCTGGTAGCCGCCCTCGTAGCCGAACTCGATGATGGCGTGGCGGAAGGCCTCGTTCACCTCGATCACGCGGTGGGCCAGCACCTGGGGGAAGCGGAGGTTCACGGGGGTGCGGATGCCCTTCTTCTTCAGGTGCTGGACGATCTCATAGACGTCGCAGCTGAGGGACTCATCCTTGGTGGGCGTGATCTCCAGATGACCCTTGGCGTTGATGCCGAAGTAGCCGTTACCCCATTCCTTCACGCCGTACAGAGAGGCGGCATCCTGGACCGTCCAGTGCTTCATGGGCATCCGAGGGGCTCCTCAATCCTAGGCGGCCACCTTTGGCCGGAAGTTTGTTTATAGGTAAAAAAGCCCAACACTTCCAATGAAAATGTCAGGAACCGAGAATCCGTAACAAGTTGCTCCTCCAGTGGCGGTCCCGGACCCGTCTCAGGGCGGTCCTGCGGGTGAGCTTCCGCCACTGGGCCGCCCCGCGGGGCAGATCCTCCGCCGGGCAGGTGTGGAGCGGGCTCGGACCGCCCCAGAGGGCCGGGTCGCCCCAGATCGGGGCCCGGTTCCAGGGGCAGACTTCCTGGCAGGCGTCACAGCCTGCAGCCCAGCGGCTGTCTGCCAAGGCCGCGGCGACATCGGCCGGGGGCTCGGTTTCGGTTTCGATGGTGTAGGTCGTGAGGCAGCGGGCCGGATCCAGCAGGAAGGGTTCCAGGGCCCCGGAGGGGCAGGCTTCCAGGCAGGCGGTGCAGGTGCCGCAGAATTCGGTGGCCACCGGCTCATCCAGGGGCAGGTCCACCGACAGCAGCAGCACGCCGAGGAAGCCCCAGGAGCCATCCTTCCCGGCAATCAGAAGGGTGTGCTTCCCCTGCCACCCGAGCCCCGCGCGTGCGGCCAGCTGCCGCTCGAGCAAGGGGGCCGTGTCCACGCAGACGCGTCCCTCAAGGCCGGGCCAGCGGGCCTGGGCCGCCTCCAGCAGCCGGGTCAGCCGGGGCTTCAGGAGCATGTGATAGTCCGGTCCCCAGAGGTAGCGGCTCAGCTTGAGGCTGCCGGGGGTGGAGCCCGGGATGGCATCGGGGCGGGCGTAGGGGAAGAAGCCCACCAGGGCGGTGCGGGCCGGTGGCCAGAGGACCCTGGGATCCAAAAGGGTTGTCGGATCCAAGTAAGGCAGGAGGGTGCCACGGCCCCCCTGGAACCAGGCCTGGAGCCGCGCCTCCTCCGGCTCGAACGCATCGCAGGCCGCGAAGCCGACCCGCGCCAAGCCCGCGGACAGGGCCTCGGATTGAAGCCAGGCCTTGAACGCCAGCGGATTCAGGTGTTCAACTGGCACGAGAAGGCCACCTCCCATGGATATCCTCACCCTCGAGCTGCTTGATGTCACGGTCTTCCAGGCTCTCCTCGAGCTGCGGGGCCTTCTGGCGGACCACCCCGGCGAAGCCATGTGCATCCGGGGCGAGGATGACCTCCTTCGGGTGAACGTCACGGGGTTTCTCGAGAAGCAGGGACGGGTGGTCCGAGCCATACGACAGGGTCCGCTGTGGGAGCTGCAGGTGGCCCAGGCTTCCCGGCCGATGCCCCTGGTATCGCCGGCTGCTCCGACGGTTCGGCCCGTGCTGCTGCTCCGGTCCGCCTTCGCCCCCGGGGATCGGGCCCTGGGTCGGCGCTTGCTGCTGGAGACGCTGGAGCAGCTCGAGCTGGGCACGCCGTGGATCTGCCTGGCCCACCAGGCCCTGGAACTGCTGGATGATCCAGGTGCCGTGGGCATCCTGGAGGGCCTGAGGACCCGGGGCATCCCCGTGCATGTCTCTGCGGCGAGCCTCGCCCATGTCGGCCAGGAAGCTGGCGGGTTCGACCTCGTCCCGGATGGCGGCTGGCAGAGACTTCTGGCCCGCGGTGGTCTAACCGTTCTGTAAAAAGGCGGTAGGCTGGAACTGGAGTCGATCCCAACCCCATGAACCTCCCGAACATCCTTTCGCTCGCCAGGATCCTGATGGTCCCCGTCTTGGTCGTGGTGCTCATGACCAAAGTGACGAACCATGAGGTCATCGGGGTGTTGGTATTCTGGGTGGCCTCGATCACGGATGCCCTGGACGGCTACCTGGCCCGCCGGTGGAAGCAGGTGACGACCCTCGGCAAGCTGCTGGATCCCCTGGCGGACAAGCTGCTGGTGGCCGGGGCCCTGATCTCCCTGGTGGAGCTGAACCTGGCGCCGGCCTGGATGACCTTCATCATCCTGGCCCGGGAATTCGCCATCACCGGGCTTCGCGGTATCGCCAGCGAGGAGGGGCTCACCATCCCGGCCGGCACCATCGGCAAATGGAAAATGGGCTTCCAGGTGGCGGCCATTTCCTGCCTGATCCTCGGCCCGCGGCTCGACTACTGGCTCTACGACTGGACCCAGCGTGAGATATTCCACTTCTTCATCCAGCTGAACCGTCCCTACAGCTTCTTCTGGGGCATGGGCGTCCTGCTCTTGTGGGGGGCTGTCATCCTGGCGATCTGGAGTGCGATCACCTATTTCCAGGGTTTCTGGAAGGTGGTGGGGCCGCGCATCATGGCCGAGAACAGCCACCTGACTGGACCAAAGGATTCCGAATGATCCGCAAGTACCTCCTCGCCGGTCTGTTTACCCTGCTGCCTTTGGTGGTGACGCTCTGGATCCTCAAGGCGATCTTTACGGCTCTCGTGGACATCTTCCGCGGCCCCCTGACCTGGCTGGCCCACCAGATCCACGTTCCGGATCCACCCACCTGGGGGCTGGCCCTGTTCTCGGCCCTGGCCACGATCCTCCTGCTCCTCCTGGTGGGAGCTCTGGTGGGCAACTTCATCGGGCGGCAGGTGCTGTCCTGGCTCGACGAGCTGATGCTCCACGTGCCGGTCGTGAAATCCATCTACGGCGCGACCCGGCAGCTCATGGGCGCCATCCAGTCAGGTCAGGGTGGCTCCTTCAAGGATGTGGTCCTGGTGGAGTGGCCTCACCCCGGTTCGTTCACCTTGGGTTTCGTAGCCAGCAGGGATTGCTCCTGGGCGGTCGAGGGAGGGGAGGGCATGCTCGCGGTCTACGTGCCGACCTCGCCCAATCCCACGTCCGGCTACGTGATCATGCTTGAGGCATCCAGGGTGCGGCCCGTGGATCTCAATGCCGACCAGGCCCTGACCTGGGCCGTGAGCGGAGGCGTGGTGGTCCCGGATGTCCTGCGGGGGCGGTGGACCCGGAGTCACGGGGAATTCCCGCGGGATTCCAATCCGACGGCCTAAACTGGGGCCGTTGGGCATCGCCCTGGGAGTGGTCCGATGAGCATGGTGATCTGGAATCCGGCGTGGGAGACGGGCAACGCGCTCATCGACCAGCAGCACCAGTCGTTGCTGGCCCAGTTCGAGGCGCTACTGGTCGCGATCCACGAGAACCACCCGGATGAACGGATTCCGTCCCTGCTCCAGTTTCTGGCCGACTACGTGGAGACCCACTTCTCCATGGAGGAGGGCCTGATGCAGGGCGCGGGCTACCCCGGTTTCGCAGGCCACAAGGCGATCCATGACCACATGCGCACCCGGGTGGGTCAGTTGGTGGAGGTGGCCAGGGGCAACCCGGCCAGCCTGACCGAAGAGGTGATCGACTTCCTGACCGACTGGCTGCTTCGTCACATCAACGAGGAGGACCGGCGCATGGCCCGGCATGTCCATCATGCCAACGGCAATCAGGCGGGGCCTGCACCCGGAATCGTGCCGTGACCTCACTGGTGGGCAAGCGGATCCTGGTCACGGGCGCCGGAAGCGGCATCGGGCGGGCCGCAGTCCGGATGTTCCGGGATCGCGGGGCGGAACTGGTGCTGGTCGGGCGTCAGCTGGCTGCGCTCAGGGAATCACTCCCGGACGCGGAGCACGTGGTGCTGGATCACACCGTGGATGCGGCCGTGGCCGCCTTCGCCGGGACCTGCGGGGCCCTGGATGGCATGTTCCTCGCGGCCGGTGCGCTGAAGACCGGCTCCGTGGAGGGCACGTCCACACCTGATTTCGACGCCGTGCTGGCCGCCAACCTGAAGGGGACCTGGCTGATGGCCCATTACCTGGGGCCGAGACTCAGGGAAGGGGCCAGCGTCGTACTCGTGGGTTCCAACATCGGCCTCCGGGCCATCCCCGAGAGTGCGGCCTACAGTGTGGCCAAGGCCGGCGTCCACATGCTGGCAAAGGTCCTGGCCCTGGAGTGGGCCCCCCGGAGGGTCCGCTGCAACGCCATTGCCCCGGGCCCCGTCCACACACCGATGGTGGAGGCACGCCTAACTGCGAGCGCCGATCCCATGGGGGATCTGGCGAAGCTCTCAGGCGTCAATCCACTAAAGCGACTTGGTACATCACAGGAAGTCGCCGCCTTGGCCGCCCACCTCCTGAGCGATGAGAGCGCCTGGACAACGGGGGCCGTGATTCCGATCGACGGCGGGGCAGACGCCAGCTACTGAGCGGAAGGCTCAGTCCACTTCCAGGAAGTCCAGGTCCTTCGCGTGGGTCTCCTCCATGCCCCAGAGGCTCAGGGCCGCGAGAGCCAGGCAGCAGAGGCCGATGAACAGGGCCGAATTGACGATGCCCCAGTGGGCCTTGAGGGCCAGGAAGCTGGTGGTGATGGGGACGACCGCCCCCCGCACGAAGTTGGGCACCGTGACCGTGACGGTGGCCCGCATGTTGGTGCCGAACTGCTCGCTGGCGATGGTGACGAACACGGCCCAGTAGCCCGCGGAGAATCCGAGCGCCACGCACAGCAGGTAGTAGATCTGCGCCGAGACGCCGCGGCTGGAGAGCGTGATCAGCACGGTCGCCAGGGTGAGGCCCTGAAAGAGCAGGACGGTCTTCTTCCGGCTGGCGATCCACTGGCTGATGAAGCCCGAGCCCAGGTCGCCGATGGCCAGGCCCAGGTAGCAGGCGGCGATGGCGTGGCCGGGGTTCACGGCGCCCACCACACCCAGGCTCTTCGAAAGCTCGGGCGACGAGGCCACCAAGATGGCCACCACGTACCAGATGGGGACCCCGATGAGGATGGCGCGGAGGTAGCGGATGAACCGGGCGCGGTTGGTGAAGAGCATCAGGAAGTTTCCCTTCATCACGTTCTGGTGGGCCAGCTGCTTGAACATGCCCGAGTCCGTCACCTTGATGCGCAGGACTAGGAGCATCAGGCCCATCACCCCACCCGTGATGAAGGCCCCCCGCCAGCCGAGCTTATTGCCCACCAGATCGGCCACCAGGGCCCCGGTGATGCCCAGGCTCGCCACCACCGCTGTGCCGTAGCCGCGCACTTCCTTGGGCAGCACCTCGCTCACCAGAGTGATGGCTGCCCCGAGCTCACCTGACAGCCCCAGGCCTGCGAGGAAGCGCATGGCCGCGTAGGCGGGGATGGTGGTCACAAACGCGTTGGCGATGTTCGCCAGCGAGTAGAGGGTGATACTGCCGAAGAGCACCGACATGCGGCCCTTCTTGTCGCCCATGACACCCCAGAGCACGCCACCCACGAGCATGCCGATCATCTGGAAGTTGAACAGGTAGACGAAGGTGGGAAGGATCTGCTCTGGGGCCACGCCCAGGTCCGTCAGGCTGGCCGTGCGGACAATGGGAAAGAGGATGAGATCGAAGATGTCCACGAAGTAGCCGAGGGCGCCGACGATCACGGTCAGGTTGATGATGGATTTCCAGGCATGACGCTGCATTGGACTGCTCCAGGTGGTCGGGGTGGAAGCATTCATGGTTCATGCGATTGGATCCCCGATCAAGGGTCGGGCACACTGGGCCGAGGAGGCGCCCGTGCTTGAGACCGCCTGGCCCGCACCACCCGAAGGCCTCTGCACACTGCCCCAGACGCTGAATACCGAGGTCGCCATCCTTGGCGCGGGGATCCACGGCGCAGCCCTGGCGCGGGAGCTGACCCTCCGGGGCGTGGCCTGCGCCCTCATCGACAAGGGCGAGGTGGGCGGCGGCACCAGCCAGTGGTCCAGCCAGTTGCTGCATGGCGGCATCCGCTACATGCTCACGGGCGACATCACGCAGATGCGGGAGGGCCTGGCCGAGCGTGCCACCTGGGCCCGCCTCGCACCCCGCCGCTGCCGATGGGAGGCCTTCTGGATGCCCCACCGGTTCTGGGCGGAGGGCTTGGCCCACCGGTTCGGCATCGGCCTTTACGACCACTGGGGCGCCGTACGGCCGCATTGGCCCCCGCACTTGACCCTGGGCAAGGTACCGCAGCCCACCTTCGAAGCCGATCCCCGCGGGTCGGGCGGGCCCTTCCAGGGCGCCACGGCCTACGCCGACCTCATGACCTGGGACCGGGAGCTGACCCGGGACCTGGCGGCCTCCAGCCTGGCCTTCCGGCTGGATTTCCACGAGCCCGAGACCTTCTCGGACACTGGCGGCGAGCTGAAGAGTCTGCGCCTCCGGGACCGCCGCGACGGCACCCTCCGCACCCTCACTGCCCGGCGCTGGGTGGTGGCGCTGGGGCCCTGGACGGATGGGGCCATGGGCCAGTGGTTCGGCGAGACGCGGCAGCGCCTGCGCCTGTCCTCGGGCATTCACCTCTGGTTTGACTCAGTCCCGGGCTGCGAGCGGCCCTGGGCCCTCCGCCGACCCAAGGGGCGCATCCTCTTCGTCATCCCCCGGGATGGCCTGCTGCAGGTGGGGACCACCGAGCGGGAGGTCCACGACGGCTGGGTGCCCATCGCTGCCTCGGAGCGGGCCGAGCTGTTCGAGGCCCTCGAGGCCAACCTGCCGGCCATCCCCTGGCGCCAGCTGCCCGTGCGCGCCGAGGAATTGGGCGTGCGCCCCCTGGTCGCGGCGGATGGCCAAACCACGCACCTCAGCCGCGAGGCCGTCCTCGAGCGGCACGCCCGCTTCGCGAACCTCACCCTGGTGCTCGGCGGCAAGCTGACCACAGCCCGGGCCCTCATGGACCGCCTGGCCACGGATCTCACCGGCTGCCGCTGCCCGGCCTCCACCACCGAGCCCCTGAGCCTTTGGGATGGACAGCCCGCGCCGATCCGGTAGAATCATTCTTTCAATGCGGTCCCGTAGCTCAGCTGGATAGAGCATCAGACTACGAATCTGAGGGTCGGACGTTCGAGTCGTCTCGGGACCACCACTTAAGCCCCTGTAGAGTCAGGGGCTTCCCTTTATCTGCATTTCCGAGGTTCATTGCTCGGCGATGCTCGTCATGGCTTGTAAGTGTTGATAATTTGCCCTGATTTCAGAGCAGTGGCGGGAAAGTGGCGGGCCTAATTTAAGGGTGACGGAAGCCGCCGACCTGGTGTTTGTGGTGCAACGCTAGCGGCTGCCCGTTTCCAGAAGATTCGATCTCGGTCCAAGGGACACCAGTCTCACTGTGGTCGCCCGCGACCAAACCTTGTCCGGAGACTAAGGCTCGCCAGGTTGGTGTTGGGTCACCCCGTTTGAACGTTCCGAACAAAAATTCTCGAGGTTTGAGCAAATTGAGTATTAGCCCAGGGAAGGCAGTCCGATGACCGTAAGCCCTTCACTGGAGCCACAGATGAACGACCTAACCGAACAGCAGTTCAACCGCCTTACCCAAGTCCAGAAGGTCGAGATGGTTATGGAGGTATTCAACCGAAGGAGCCAAGACAACTTAGATGCTTATGAGACCTACTGTCAGGAGGAGGAGTCCGATGAGGAAGCCAGGATCAACTCTGAGCTTCTGTCCAAAGTCCTCGCCGATCTCTTCGAAGAGACAATGGAGATCCTGTCCCAAATGGAAGAAGCCAACATGTATGACCTTTGCCAGCACTTCGGGGCTACAGACCCCAGTTTCAAGCTTGAAATGGATCAGCTTTATCCCGCAGATGAATCTTACTGGACTGGCAAAAAACTCAATGGTTTCAAACTTAATGACGTGTCTACAGCCATCGACAAGATCAAGGGGGCTATGCTGCGTCTCTCCGAAAGCCCACTTCGAGCTCTGATTCTGGAGCAGCAATCCGAAGACTGAAATGGGCAAACAGATTCTGCGGGTTCGACCATAGGAGGTGGTATGTCAGCCAAACCTCCTATGGTTTCAACCTCACCAAACTGCCCAATATTTGTGGCTTAGTATTAGAGCCGGGCGTCATGAGCTGACGGTCCCCTGATTGGGAGAACCAACTTGCCGAACATCGCCTCCGTTCTCAAAGACGAAATCCTCCGATTGGCCCGAAAGGAAGTTCGCAAGGAGGTAGAGGGGCTCAGGAAGGCGTCAGCACAGTACCGGTCTGATATTGCGCGACTGAAGCGGCAGGTTGCCGCCCTGGAGAAGCAGCAGGCGCGAATCTCCAAGAAGGTCCCAGGGAAGGTGGCACCTACTGTTGAAGGCGAGGCAGCCACTAAGTTCCGGTTCTCCGCTAAGCGGTTTGCCGCCCAGCGACAGAAGCTGGGTTTGTCCGCTGGGGACATGGGGACCCTACTAGGGGTGTCGGGTCAGACCGTCTACCACTGGGAGAGCGGGAAGACCCGGCCCCGGCAGGGCCAACTGGCCGCCATAGCGGCAGTCAGAGGAATGGGGAAGAGGGCTATCAAGGCGCAGTTGGCCGATCTGGCCTGACCCTCGACAGTGTCAACTGGAGCCCTTATGGCTCGTGCAACTTTCAAGAACAACCGAAGGTAACCTGGTCGCCATGGAAGACCTTCTTCGGACGATCCTGGCTGGCTACGAGCTTCCCAACGAAGGGCTTCATGGCCCCCGCCACTGGATCAGGGTGAGCAGGACAGGGCTGAAGCTCGCTAAGGCCACCGACGGGGCTGATCCTGAAGTCGTTCACATGTTTGCCCTATTCCATGACTCCCGGCGGGAGAACGAGGACTGGGACCCTGACCACGGTCTCCGTGGTGCAGAACTGGCTCGCAGTATGAGGAGCACCCACCTCACCCACCTGAATGATGCGCAGTTTGAACAGCTCCGTTACGCATGCGTCCACCACACAGACGGCGACACCACCACGGATCCCACCATCGGCTGCTGTTGGGATGCGGATCGTCTCGACCTGGGTAGGGTAGGGACTGAGCCAGAGGCCGAGTATATGAGCACCGTGGCGGGGAAGAGCCTGGTCCGGTGACTGTGCCAAAGCAAGCCTGAGTCCATGCGGATCCTTCAGTTCACCTCAGACGCCCATATTCGGTCCAGGGTTCTAGACCTGGCAGAGGCACGGCACCTGCCAGTCCGACCGCACGGCCCCTGGGTAATCTTCGAGGCTGTGAATGGCTGGCAGCCACGATAGGTGCTGTGGGCGGTGGGGCTGGAGGTTCCGGCTCTGGAAGGGGCTCCAACGCCCAGAGCCGCAGGCGCTCGGCGTTCCAGGCCTTCACAAAAACATTCATAGCCAGGTGCGGGTCCTCACCGAAGGACTCGGGAAGTGGGTATGCCAAGGTCCGTTGGGACTTCGATGCGAATTCGTAGCGGCAGGGATAGGGGTATGTTTGGTGGAAGTAGATCCACCGCTCCCCGTCCACCAGATAGGCCGTAGAGCCGATGTGGAAGCCCACGTGGGCCGGTTGCCCAGCCCTGACACGCTTGTGTAGTTCTGGATCGCCTGGATCGAAAGTGTCGGTCTGAAATGGATGGAGCATTGGGTAAGCATGGGGCGCGGGATTGGACATCGGGTGACATACGGCACAAGCCTTCGTCCGGTGTGCAGTTACATGTGAGAATTCGGCGGAGAAATCCAAATAAGGAATGGACCCATGACAGATCTCCCTAAGGAAGTAGTGCCCACCGGAGTTGGTGAACGGATCATTGGGCTGGACATCGTGCGTGGCTTAGCGCTGTTCGGTGTGCTCCAGATCAACCTTATCTTTTTGTCGGGGCACATTTACCAGGACTGGGCGGGAGTGACCTATCCGCTTGGTTGGAGTGGGGGTGTCCTGACTTGGATCCGGGACCACCTGATCGAGGGGAAGGCCATGTTTTGCTTCTCCATGCTTTTCGGCGTGGGCCTCTGCATTCAGATGGAGCGAGCGCTGGCGAGAGGCCATGGGTTTGGCGTCTTCGCGATGAGGCGACTAGGAGCCTTGGCTCTGATAGGCGTTGTCCACGGAACCTTGATCTGGGTTGGGGACATTCTGTTTGTCTATGCCGTGGTTGCGTTGGTCCTATTGCCTCTGCTCCGAGCCAAGGTGAGAACGATCCTTATCGCTTTGTCAGTGGCGTTCCTGCTCAATTACAATTTCCATTCGATCCTCCAACTGCTTCACGCACCAGATGGGCTGGTTTTTTCTCATTGGTTCAAACAGGGTTCCTGGCTTCTCCAGTCAGCCAATCAAGCCTATGGACATGGCACTTGGATCGAAGCTACGCGCTGGCGGTTTTGGGAATGGAACCACCTCGGACGGGCCATCCAATTGATAAGTGCGATCCAATGTCTGCCGCTCTTTCTTATTGGGCTCGCTCTATGGAGAAGCGGCATCCTAAAGGATCACTCAGCACGAATTCAAACGATCCGTCGGATATTTCATTCGGTCTTCTGGGTTGGGCTGGCACTGGCAATTGTCCCCAGTGCCTGGTTGGAGCAGATCCCCAAGATCTGGCATACGGGATGGCGAATGAGAATTCTTAGAGGAGTGTTTTCTTCAGGGATGGCCATGCTGGCCCTGGGGTATTTCATGGGCATCCTAATGCTTCTCCAAAAGGATTGGTGGACTCGAACTCTATCCCTGCTAGCCCCTCTGGGGCGGATGGCCTTGACGAATTACCTACTACAGTCCTTGGTGTGTACCTGGTTCTTCAATGGCTACGGACTCGGCTACTGGACCAAGGTGACGCCTTCGGCCTATATCCTTGGCGGGATCGCACTCTATGGATTCCAGATCGTTTGCAGCCACTTGTGGCTGGCCCGCTTTAGATTCGGCCCAGCAGAATGGCTTTGGAGGTCCATGACCTACGGGAACTTGCAGCCATTCAAGATTCAACCGGGTGTGAGCTAGGTCTAGGTTAAACAATCGTCCTCGGCATCCCAGCAATCGGCGGGATTCGAACTCCGTTGACCACGCCCCCTTTTGGTTTTAAGGCCCCTCCACCTGGGTCCATGGCCCTCCCCCTCCGGGTCGCACGCATCCACCCCTCTATGCCGGGGCGGTCACTATTCGAACCGATCGACCAACCGGTGAAAGATGCAATCGCCAGTCTGGGTGTAACTTCTCGGGCCAAATCTCCCTGTGTGACCGTGATCACCGAGTAAAAAGTCGACCATTCTATCCACTAAAAGCAGAGGGTCCCATGCGATCAACCAAGTGGTTAGGCCTTTCTCTGGCAGCAGCACTTCTCCTGGTGCTGGGCTGTGGCGGGGGCGGGGGATCGACGCCTCCACCGGTGGTCCAGGCACCAACCGCGCTGATCTACAGTACGAACCCTGCCGTCTATACCAAGGGCGCAGCCATTGCGACGAACACACCGTCGAACTCCGGCGGTGCAATCACTACCTATGGCGTGTCCCCGGCTCTACCTACGGGGCTGAACCTGAATGCCGCCACTGGAGCTATCACAGGCACTCCAACTGCCATCTCTGCACATTCCGTCTATGTGGTCACGGGAACCAATGCGGGGGGCACTACCAGTTGCAACCTTGGCCTCACGGTCAATGATGTAGCCCCGACTGGGCTGACCTACACCACTAGCACCTCGGTCTACACCAAGGGCTTAGCGATCACGGCAAACAACCCGACCAGCGGCGGGGGTGCGGTTGTCTCCTACAGCATTGCTCCTGCATTGCCCACCGGCCTGGGCATTAACGCATCCACAGGAGTCATCAGTGGGACTCCTACTGCCATCGTTGGGACTGCAACCTACACCGTCACGGCAACTAACTCGGGTGGTATTACCACGGCCTTGTTGAGCATCACGGTCAATGACATGGTGCCCAGCAATCTGACTTACGCCAGCAACCCGGCCACCTATACAAGAGGAAGCGCCATAGCCGCGAACACCCCCTCAAGTTCAGGCGGGGTCGTCGTGTCCTATTCCGTAACCCCGACCTTGCCAGCTGGCCTGGCCTTCAGCACCACCACCGGTGTCATCTCCGGAACGCCTACCGTCGTTGCAGCCTCAGCCGCCTACACGGTAACTGCCACCAACTCGGGGGGATTCACCACCGCCTCGCTGACCATCACGGTCAATCCGGGAGCTGCCACTCACTTCAGTGTCACTGGCTACCCCAGTCCAGCCCTGCCTGGTGTCGCCCACCCCGTGACCATCACTGCCCTGGATGCTGCAAACTACACCGCCACGGGCTATTCGGGAACAGTCCACTTCACCAGCAGTGACCCGACTGCCCTACTGCCAGGTGACTACTTCTTCTCTGCTAGCGACAGTGGGATCAAGAGTGTCAATTGCACATTGAAGACGGCAGGGACGCAGTCCATCACTGTCACAGACACTGTCTCAGGGGCTATCACGGGAAGCCAATCCAACATAGTGGTGCAAGCGCCTTCACTCACCATCACGGCCCAACCAACGAACATCACGGTCGCAGTCGGCGCCACCGCGACCTTCAATGTCACGGCTTCGGGCACTGGTTATCTGAGCTACCAATGGAAGAAGAATGGGATCGATATCGGAAGTGCAACCTCGTCCAGTTACACAACACCGGCATTGATCCTGGCGGACAGTGGCTCGACCTACAGCGTGGTGGTATCCGACACCTACAGCAACCAAGTTGCAAGCAATGAGGTGACGCTCACGGTCACCCAGGGTTCCTTTGTCGTCACTGGATCTCTGAATAGGGGTAGAACCTGGAATACCGCAACAAGGCTGCCTAATGGCAAGGTCTTGGTCACTGGTGGGGATGGTGTCGACGATAAGAGTGCAGAGGTATTTGACCCATCCACGGGGACCTTCACTGCCACTGGATCTATGTCTGTGGCTAGGCACTCCCATCAAGCGATCCTCTTGCCGAACGGCAAGGTCCTCCTCGTGGGAGGAGCCAGTAATGGATTCGCAACTAGAAGTGCAGAACTCTACGACCCCGTGACAGGAACCTTTAGTGACACAGGTCTCATGGTTGCGGCCAGAATCGATTTTACGGTTACTCCGTTAAGCAACGGGCAGGTTTTGATCGCTGGTGGAGGCAATACTGTCGGGAGTCTTTCCACCGCTGAGGTCTATGACCCTGCCTCAGGGACATTCACAAGCACCGGGAGTTTAGGCGAAGCACGGTTCAATCACACGGCTACCCTGTTGCCAAACGGCAAGGTACTTGTCTGTGGTGGTGCAGTCTCCGGCAGCCTTCCTAGTCTTGCCTCTGCCGAACTATACGATCCCTCCACAGGAAGCTTCACTCCGATCGGATCTATGGGGACAGCCCGGGAGTGGCATTCATCAACGCTTCTCCCGAACGGCAAGGTCCTTATCACCGCGGGATTCAATAATGGCGGATTCAGCGGCGTCCTGCTTGCAAGCGCAGAACTGTTCGACTACACCACTGGTTCGTTCACTGCCACTGGGTCTATGGGGTTGGCTAGATACCTCCAAACAGCAACGCTTCTAGCGAATGGGCGAGTCCTGATGGCGGGTGGAAGCGGCGGTGTTCACACTGCCACCGTTGAGTTATACGACCCGAGTTCTGGGACATTCACACCCACTGTTTCCATGGGAATGGCCAGGGCACCAAGCACGGCAACGGTGCTGCCGGATGGGAAGGTCCTTATCATTGGCGGTGCCAACAATCCCATTAGTGCAGAGCTATATGACCCGAATGACCCCTCCCCAGGAGTGTTCACAGCCACTGGTTCGATGAGCAGTGGTCGGCGAAATCACACCGCTACTCGGTTACCGAACGGCAAGATTCTTGTCGCCGGGGGGATTGTAGGTGCGGTCCCCATCGCTAGCGCTGAACTATATGAACCGAACACTGGGACATTCACTCCGACTGGTCCCCTGGGGTCACCAAGGGAGCAGCACACCGCCACCCTGCTCCCTAACGGGAAGGTGCTTATCTCTGCGGGACAAGGACTCACAGGGTTCCTTGCAACCTCTGAACTCTACGACCCGGTCACTGGGACCTTCAGTTCAACTGGCCCCATCAAGAATATGAGGATTCGTCACACCGCCACCCTTCTTCCGAACGGGAAGGCACTCCTGGTATGCGGTGATGATGGTGGCTCTGGCGCCTGGCAGAGTGCCGAACTATACGATTCATCCACTGGATTGTTCACCGAAACGAACGGACCAATCACAGCACGGCGGGAATGGTTCACAACCACACTGCTGCCGAATGGCAAGGTGCTCTTGGCCGGTGGCATTGACTCGTCGAATGGTGTCACCACCCAAGCAGAACTCTTCGACCCCGTTACATCCACATGGACCTCCACAGGCTCAATGGGAACAGCCCGCTACTACCACTCAGCGACCTTGCTCCCCAATGGCAAGGTGTTGGTGGCAGGAGGCTTGATTCCAGGAGGGCCGTTCCCTGCCGGAGTTGCTAGTGCCGAGATCTACGATCCAATCACAGGGGTCTTCACAGCTACCTCAGACATGGGCACGGCAAGGCAGGAACACAATGCGATCTTGCTTCCGACAGGGAAGGTCCTCATCACCAATGGCTTTGGCCTCGCAAGCGCGGAACTCTTTAACCCTTCTACTGGGACCTTCTCGCCCACGGGACCACCGGGAGCAGTTCGAGTAAGTGGCTCCATCACCTTGCTTCCAAACGGCAAGGTCCTGCTCGCGGGTGGAGGCGATGGACCAAGTAGCGGTAACTACAGCACCGCAGAGGTCTATCAGTAGCTAGGCCGGTTCTACCTGTTCCGTCTCAATATCTTGCTATCTCGGCTTTGCTCATCGTATCGGTGCAGGCGTGGCCGCTTGGTTCCCAGGGTAGGGCATTAACAAGGACGGTTTAGATGAACCTCTTATTCCATCGGTTGCTACTTTTATCCGCACTAATTGCAGGAAGTAATAGCCTAAGCAATGCGAAAGCCGGTTTGGTCCCTAGGGAAGGCTTTGTGCAAGTGGAAGGTGGGCCAATCTGGTACCGCATCTTCGGATCAGGAAAAGGAATTCCAATTCTCATCGTACATGGGGGACCAGGGAGTCGGTCTTGTTATTACGAGAACCTTGCGGTAATTCTCGGGAAAGACCGCCCTGTGATTGTTTATGACCAACTTGGCACTGGGCGGTCGGGCCGACCAATCGACACATCACTGTGGAAGGTTGAACGATTTGTCAGAGAATTGGGACAATTTCGAGCGGCCCTCAAGCTGGACAGAATCAATCTGATGGGGCATTCCTGGGGTGCAGCAGTAGTGGCAGCCTACCTATCCATGGGGAAACCCAAAGGTGTTGAGTCCGTGATTTTCGCAGGGCCATACTTGAGTTCTAAACTGTGGGTTGAAGACGCCAATATCCTCCTATCCCAGCTTCCCAAGGACACTCAAGCAACGCTGAAGCGACATGAGCAGGCTGGGACAACTGAATCGAAGGAGTATCAAGAAGCTGCAGAAGTCTTCTATAGCCGATTTATGTACCACAAGCCCAGACCATCTCTCCCAGCGTCCTGCGGAGAATCCAAGGGTAACGATGAAATCTATACCCTGATGTGGGGAGCATCTGAATTCTCTGTCACTGGAACTTTGAAAACCTTCGACATCACTCCGGTTCTCCCAAGGTTAAAAATGCCAGTTCTGTTCGTTGTAGGGCAATTCGATGAAGTCCGCCCAGAAACGGCCACTCTCCTTCAGGCTATGGTTCCAAAAGCGAAGTTGGAGATCCTGGAGGGTTGTGGACATATGGCCCCAATTGAGGACCCTGAAGCCTATGCAAATGCTCTCAATTTATTTTTAGGAAAGATTGGATCGTCACCGAAAAACTGATTTATATAGAGGTATATTCGATGGGCCTCGTCATTTATCTCCCAAAAGAAAGGACCTCCATGCGGTTCCTTGCCCTTCTGACTTTGCTGATTTCGCTAGTTTCATGCACGGCACACAAACTAGAGGTTCGCCTGAACGGCCAACCAACACAATCTATGGAAGCTCGGGTTGGAATTATCAATGGCCAGAGAACCATTGATCTAATCCTTCCAGGGGGCTCCTGGGCGGTGAGTGCAGAGGAATCTGGTGTGGTGCCTCGCATCGTAGACCTTGATGGGCGCAAGCATGTGTTTGTTGAATTACCGATCGACCGCATGGTCTCATCCAAACCAATCGTGCTAACACTCCAGGGCCTTGATCGCGATGGCAAGCCTTCAGGTAGTCCATACATCGTGTCGTTGGATTATTACAACCGCCAACAGAAAGCCTCTCGTTACACCTAACTCTTGAGATAGATTGTTGGCCATCCGCCTAACCCTCCGCTCAAGTCGGACCCAGCCTGCATTGTCTTCCGTTCTCTCTCAGCTTCTCGCTACTTCGGCTCCGTTCAACGCCTCGGTGCAGGCGGGTCCGGTTCGCCTTATCCGTTAGGCCGCCTGACGTTCCCCCCATGATTAGCCCGGTCTTTGTGTGGAATCAGGGTTGATTGGGGTCGTGTCGCTGGGCTGGGCGGAGAG
>NZ_JBATQW010000058.1:0-12223 GCF_049292215.1 Geothrix sp.
GTCCTCGGCTGGAGGCCCCCGCCCCGAGGTGGGCGCCCGCCCCATCGTCCAGCGCCCGGGCCAATCCCCGAGCAATGTCCAGCGTTCCGGCATGCCCCAGAAGGAAAAGGCCGTCCTGCAGATGGCCACCAACACCGGCCGCGGTGAAGTGCGCCATGAGCCCGTGCCGCCCACCACCCCCGGACGGCGCCCCTACATCCCCCCCGCCATCACCGAGATGCGGACGGACCAGGGCTTCAGCCGCATCAAGACCTCCGACTCCCCGGCACCCGCACCCCGGTCCACGGAACCCGCCCGCTATATCCAGCTGCCCCAGGCCCGACCTGCGCCCGGATCCCGCCCCAGCGGCCCCGGTGGCCGTCCCATGGGCGGACCCGGTGGCCCCAGTCGTGGCCCCGGAGGTCCTGGCAGTCGCCCCAGCGGCCCCGGTGGTCGTCCCGGAGGCCCCGGCGGTCGTCCCGGCATGGGCCCCCGCACGGGCGGCCCTGGTCGCGGCCCCTCCATCCCGGCCACGGGCCCCATCGATCCCAACAGCCAGAAGGGCCCCGGTCGCGGTGCCCATGTGGGCGGCAAGAAGAAGAAGGGCGGCTACGTCCGGAGCAAGGAAGAGGAACTCGACCTCAAGCTCCGCCAGCCGCGCTCCCGCGCCCAGCAGGTGGCCAGCGAGTACATCGAAGAGGAAATCGGCATCGTCATGCTGTCCGAAGGCGTGACGGTCAAGGAACTGGCCGAGAAGTGCAACCGCCCCGCCAAGGACGTGGTCGCCAAGCTGCTCCACCGCGGCATCTTCGCCACGATCAACCAGCCCCTCGACACCGAGATGGCCAAGGACATTGCCCGTGAGTTCGGCTTCCTGGCCGACATCGTCACCTTCGAGGAAGACGTCCAGATCATGGCCGATGAATCCGGCGAGGTGGTGGGCGAGAAGAAGCCCCGGCCGCCCGTCGTCACCATCATGGGCCACGTCGACCACGGCAAGACCTCGCTGCTCGACGCCATCCGCAAGACCAAGGTGGCCGCCGGCGAAGCTGGTGGCATCACTCAGCATGTGGGCGCCTACCACGTGGATGTCAAGGATCCGAACACCGGCGAGATGCGCCAGGTGGTCTTCCTCGACACCCCCGGTCACGAAGCCTTCACCAAGATGCGTGCCCGCGGCGCCAAGGTCACGGACATCGCCATCCTGGTGGTGGCCGCCGACGACGGCGTCATGCCCCAGACTGTGGAATCCATCAACCACGCCAAGGCCGCGGACGTGCCGCTGATCGTGGCCGTGAACAAGGTGGACAAGCCCGGTGCCAACCCCGACAAAGTCCAGCAGGGCCTGCTCCAGCACAGCGTCCAGACCGAAGCCTACGGCGGCGATGTGCCTGCCGTGCTCGTGAGCGCCAAGACCAAGCAGGGCCTCGATGAACTGCTCGAGACCATCCTGCTCGTGGCCGACCTCAAGGAACTCAAGGCGGTCTACGACTGCCCCGCCGCCGGCTCCATCATTGAAGGCCGGCTCGATCGCGGACGCGGTCCCGTGGCCACGGTGCTCGTGCAGCGCGGCACCCTGAAAGCCGGAGACATCTTCGTGGCCGGCGCTACCATGGGCCGGGTTCGCGCCATGTTCGACGACCTGGGCCGCAAGGTCACGGAAGTGGGTCCCTCCAGCGCGGTGCAGATCCTCGGTTTCGAGGAAGTGCCCAGCGCCGGTGACAACTTCCAGGTGGTGGAGGACGAGGCCAAGGCCCGCACCATCGCGACCTTCCGCCAGGAGAAGGCCAAGCAGGCGGCCCAGCAGAAGCAGCGTGCCACCCTGGAAACCCTGTTCAGCACCATCAAGGATGGCCAGGTCAAGGAGCTCGCCCTCATCATCAAGGCCGATACCCAGGGCTCCGTCGAGTCCCTCGTCGGTCAGTTGGAACGCCTCAGCACCGACAAGGTCCGGGTGCGCATCATCCACAGCGCCGCCGGCACCGTCACCGAGAACGACGTGCTGCTCGCCGAAGCCTCCAAGGCCACCATCATCGGCTTCCACACCAAGGCCGAGAAGAAGACCGAGGAACTGGCCCGCGAAGAAGGGGTGGACCTCCGCTTCCACGACATCATCTACAAGGTCACGGAAGAGATCGAACAGGCCATGGTCGGCATGCTGGATGCCACCGAGAAGGAGACCATCCACGGCCAGGCCGAGGTGCGCCAGCTCTTCAAGATCGGCCGCACCGTCATCGCCGGTTCCTTCGTCACCGAAGGCAAGGTCCAGAAATCCTTCAAGGTGCGCGTCAAGCGCGGCGAAGCCGTGCTCTTCGAAGGCGGCCTCAAGAACCTCAAGCGGTTCAAGGAAGACGTCACCGAAGTGAAGAATGGCCTCGACTGCGGCATCTCCCTCGAGGGCTTCGACGAGCTGAAGGAAGGCGATGTCCTGGAGTTCTTCAGCAAGGAGAAGGTGATCGCTACCACGCTCAGCTGACCCGAACTCGATTCACAAAAGGGCCCGCGGCGCGGGCCCTTTTCATATGCCTCCATATTTGACTCAATAGTATTCAAATGCTGACTAGGCTGAAGTAACTATGTTCGCTGTGACCCCGGTCACCCACATTGATCCACACACTGATCTCTTGCCCTCCCCCAGGACACCTCATGTCTACCTCCGGCCCCACGACCCCCAGCTTCAACCTCAGCACACCGGTCGAAGCGAGGACCGCCACGAATCCCCTCGGTCTCAGCCGCATCGACCACTTTCAACTCACCGGGTCCATCGACCGGCTTGAACCGCTCTACCGTCGCCTCGGTTTCGCCCGGATGGCTGTCGGCCGGCATGCATGGGGCTACATGGTCCACCTGCGGCAGCAGCGCATGGACATCCTGATCTTCGAGGCGGATGCCAGCCACCCGGCCGGGCAGTATTTCCAGGCCCACGGAGAAGGGGTCTGTGCCTTGAACTTCGCGGTGGAGGACCTGGACGTGGCCCTTGCGCAAGCCCGCTCCCAGGGGGCGCGGGTCATGCTCGAGCCGCAGACCCACACCCTCGGCGATGGCACCCTGCGCTTCGCAGCCATCCAGGGGGTGGGCGATGTCTGGAACTACCTCGTGGAGCGCAAGGGGGAGCCAGCCACCTTCTGGCCGGATCTCTCGCCTGAGCCCGCACCAGCCTTCTGCGACCCCGGCCTGGTGCGGGTGGACCACCTCACCAACAATGTGGGGCCTGGTGAGATGGACGCCCTGGTGGACTTCTACGAGCGGGTCTACGGCTTCGTGGTCACCCGCGAGTTCCACATCCGGGGCGCGCTGGGTACCGGCCTCGATTCAAAGGTCGTGCAGAGTGCCAACAACAAGGTGATCATCCCCATCAACCAGCCCACGGACGAGAAGAGTCAGGTCCAGGAATACGTGACCCGCCACAAGGGTCAGGGCGTCCAGCACATCGCCATGTCCACCAACGACATCTTCCACACCCTGCGCACCCTGCGGGACCAGGGCTTCCGGTTCCTCCGGGTCCCTGACACCTACTACGACCTGCTCCCAGGCCGCGTGGCCCGCAGCGGCTACGCCGTCCGCGAGGACTTCTCCACCGTGAAGGAGATGGGCGTCCAGATCGATGGAGACGAGACGGGCTACCTCCTGCAGATCTTCAGCGAAGACCAGATCGGACCGCTGTTCTTCGAGATCATCCAACGGCGGGGGAACATGGGCTTCGGCGAGGGCAACTTCCAGGCTCTTTACGACTCCATTGAATTGGATCAAAAGAAGAGAGGCGTGCTCTAACGACGCCCATGTACCCCTCGGCATAGAGGCACTTGGTTTCCGGAATCGAGGGCCCTTATGCAAGAAGGGCCTCGATTTTCTCGAGGCCCTTCTACCTACGCAACGATGAGTATTGAGTGGGTATCTCTCCTAGTTAGTAGCCGGTGATCTGGAAATCGTCAAAATTGACGCGTGCCGTCGTACTGACCGTCACGTTCCGGATTTCGAATCGGATTGGAACCGCCAAGTTCAGGTTGAATGTGGCTGGTGAGAGCGCGGTGGAATTGGTAACAATAGCTGCACCCGCGCTGGTCCAAGTGCCACCAGCATCTGTGGAGTACCACAGCTCCCAGGTTGAATCGGCATCTGCGCCATATTTCGCGTGGTTGATCGTGACCGTCTGAGCACTCGGCCAATCGAAGGACATGGTGACCGTCCCGACTTTTGAGCGAATGCTTTGAAGTCCAGTCTTCCGATCGCTAGCGGAGGTGCCTACCAGGGCATTGTTGAGAACCCAGCTGCCGGAGGTGAAGGCCACGCTGCCTGAGGCATAACCAGTCTTGGTTCCAGATTCGAACCCTTCCGTGAGTATGTTGGTCGAAGCAGCACTAACGGTGAGCAGGAAGGTCCGTGTAATAAAGGCACTATCGCCATCGGTGACAGTGACCGTGACGGTCGTCGCCCCTGTCTGACCGGTGGCAGGCGTCAGGACCAAGGTCACGGCCCCGGAGGCATTGCTCACGACAATTCCGCTCGCAGGAAGCAGAGTTGCATTGTCAGAAATGGCAGATACCGACAGAGCCCCGGCCGTTGTCCGATCATCCGCCACAGTAAAGTTCACTGTCACCGCTTGATTGACGGTCGAGTTCTTGTCCGTCAGGACGGCAGGGTTGGTCGTGGGAGCGGCATTGCTGGAGGCCGGAGGGATCACGCGAACTACTCGGGTAATCGTGTTGTTACTCCCTAGGCTGTCATCCGCCGTGAACGTCACATTGAAGCTGCCAGTGGTGTTAAACGTGTGACTTGTGGAGGTGCCGGTTGTTGTGGGGGTTGCATCACCGAAATTCCAAGTGGTGTTGGCAATGGTGGTACCCACAGGGGCAGAAGCGGAGGGGGTGGCCGCGCCATCAAGGGAGAGGGTGGTTCCGACATCAATGGTCGTGTCATAGCTAGGCTGGATGACATGGACATTGGGCCCAGTGGGCTGTTCAAACGGTACACGCCAGCCGCGGACATCGACAGAGGCCTTCCAGGTCGGGATGTCGACGGAGGGAGCCACCACGGCAAGATTTGGGAAGAAATCAATTCCCGTTAGAGCTTCGATTCTTGCGACAGACGTCACGTAATTGGTCAGAGTAGCGGTGCTGTTGGTCAGCCCCCAAACGTTGGGCATGAGCATGGCTAAAACTTCGGGGTGTCCAGGAGTGACCTCGTGGACCACGATCTTGTAGCAGGCCACAGGGATGGCGATTTGGAGACCGGGGGTCACCGTAGAGTTCCACCACGTGGGTGAGGCGGGGAACACAGACCCGGTGTAGACCCAGGCACGCCCCTTGAAGGAGGTGAGACCGTCCGTATCCCCACCAGCGGTACCACCAATGGCATCTTCCAATTTTTGCCATGTCTGCTGATTGAACTGGGAGATCTGGGGAACCAGGTTACTCATGATGGTGGCGTCGTCACCGGCCACCGGGGTGTAGCGATAGGACACGTCCGCCCGTGGTACCTGGTGGCCCCGGTCGTAGCTGTTAGGGAAATTCGCTCCTCCGGTATAGATGCCGGTGTAGTCATCCTTCCCAACCTGTGGGGCAGCTAGCCGAAGGTCCGTCGTGTAATCCGCGGTTGAGTTGGCATAGGGAGAGTGAACCGGGAAGTTCACATAAGACGTCCATACCGGATTTTTTAGGGCCTCGTCATAACCAAGGCGAAATGCGCCGTTGGGGAAATTTGTCGCATCCACATGCAGGGACGGTAGGACTGTGATCGGCCGGGAGGGCATCGGTACAGGATCGCCAGCATAGGTAGGCGAGGGTACCGAGGCCAAGGCGTATACGGTGTCGCTGTCCGTGCTCAGGCCACCCTCTGACACCGTTACTGAATAGGCATCAGAGTTCGTTGGGAATTCCGTCGAGAGCACCGTAAATGAGGATGAAACCTCCCCAGGAATGGCAGTGCCATTTTTCTTCCAGATATAAGAGAGAGTTCCCCCATTGTTGGCCTGGGCCGTCACGGTGAAGGTCACGGCGTCCGGGGGGAGCACCGTCTTCGTTTGCGGTTGGACCAGAATCGAGGGTGCTACTGCCGAAACCGAGATGCTGGCGGAACTGCCGGTGATTGAAGCGGTCACCGTGTCAGTCACTGTAAGAGTCTGAGCTCCCGCGGTAGTAAGCGTGGCGCTGAAGGTATGAACCCCTGCATCAGGAGCAATGAAGGTGTAGTTCCCAGGAAGGACAGCCGAACCATCGGTGCTGGTGAATTGAACCGTTCCCGTGTAACCGGTGGCCGCATTGTTCTGAGAGTCGAGCGCAGTGACCGTGAAGGTGTTCGAAACTCCTGGGCTGGCAGGGCTCGGGTAACCGGTGAGGGAGAAATGAGTGGCGGCACCAGCGGTAATACTAATGTTTGCTTGGCTACCGGTAATGGAAGCGGTCGCCGAGTCGGTAGCCGTGAGCGAGTGGGTGCCCACAGTATTGAACGAAACGTTGAAGGAATGGCTCCCACTATCGCCGGCCGCGAAGGTGTAATCCGCAGGGAGAATCGCAGCACCATCTGTGCTGGTGAAATGCACAGTCCCCGTGTACCCGGGAACCGCATTATTCGAAGCATCCAGCGCCGTCACGGTGACGGCATGGGAGGACCCAACAGTCGTGGGGCTAGGGTACCCAGTCACCCTAAGGTGCGTAGCTGGTGGCGCCAACACTGTGATGTTTGACTGGACCCCATTCACGGAAGCAGTGAGGGTGTCTGCCGCCCCAAGAGATTGTGTGCCAGGGGTGTTTAGGGTGGCACTGAAGGTATGCGCCCCATTGTCGGCTGCAACGAATGAGTAGTTCGCCGGAAGCACCGCCGCACCATCTGTACTGCTAAAGGAAACCGTTCCCGAGAAGGTAGGAACTATGTTGTTCGAGGCGTCCAAGGCCGTGACTGTGAAGGTATGCGTGACCCCAGTGGTCGTCGGGCTTGGGTAACCCGTAACGGCGAGGTGGGTCGCAGGGGGCGGGTTGACTGTGATTCCTGTTTGACTGCCTGTAATGGTCGCAGTGGCAACGTCTGTCGCCGTCAGGGATTGAACCCCCGTCGAATTCAAGGAGGCGGTGAAGGTATGGGATCCATTGTCCGCGGCCTGGAATGAATAGTTCGCCGGTAGGACCGCGGCTCCATCCGTGCTGGTGAAGTGCACCGTCCCGGTATAGCCAGGAACGGTAGCATTCGATGCATCCAGAGCGGTGACCGTAAAGGTGTGAGATGCCCCAGGGTTCGTTGGGTTGGAGAACCCGGCCACAGCGAAGTGGGTTGCGGGCGGCGGGTTCACGGTGAGCGTCGCACTCGAGCTTGTGATCGCCTTAGATATTCCGTTGTAGGTGGCACTCACCGTACAGGCATAGGTCCCTGCGTCGGCTACCTGTGTAGCGGCGATGCGGAGAGTCCAGTTGGTGGCTCCCGAAATGCGCCCACCATCTGCCAGGGCAACACCATTCTTCGTCCACTGACAGGTCATCGCGCCGATGCTTGAGGCGCTTACATCAAACACCGCCTCCTGGCCGCCATTGACGGTCAGTGACTGAGGCTGCCTGAGCAACTGTGGGGTGAATTCCACAGGTGTAACGTTTCCTGTGGTCGCCTTATTGGGACTACAGGCCACGCCAAGTGCCAGGATCGCCGTCAAGGCGACACCCATGACCCATCGAACTGATTTCTTCATCGGGAACATTTTCCCTCCAAGGTGATGTTTCGAGGAACCCGAGTCGTTGGCCCCCCTGGCGATGGTGCGGATCGTGGGCTACTGGTTGGCCGGAGCCACCAGTTGATAGACCGAGTGCGGCGTGGAGACCATCAGGTCACCATCTGCGTTGACAGCAAGACCTTGCGGCACGAACACCACAGCGCCATTCATGCTCTTGGTGGCGAGGCTGCCTCCAGTGGTGTCCGGATTCAAGAGGCCGGGCTTCAGCCCCATGAGGTTCGGAACAGTGGTACTCGCAGCGTAGCCCAGCAGGGTAGTGACATTTCCTGTGGCATCGATGGCGCGGATGCCGTTCTGAGGGCTGGACTGGGTATTGGTGTAGTTGGTCACGAAGAGGAAGTTGCCGCTGGCGGCGATACCCAAGGGCGCCGCGAACTGGGCGGTGGCGGGAGCGCCGTCCACCCAACCGGCCGTGCCCGTACCAACGGTGAGCTGCAAACCACCGGTGGCATCGAACTTTTTCACCTGGAAGGCGCCTGTCACAGAAACCCAGACTGAGCCATCGGTCGCCAATGCAATGCCAGTGGGATTGGCTCCTGTAGCGGCCACGAAGTCTGTGCAGACTCCGGTGGAGGCATCGATCTTGAACACCTTGGCGGAACTATCAGTGGCGTAGACCATGCCTGTCACGGAATCCACAGCAAGGCCCGAGTGGATCGGGGCGACCGGGTAGGTGCCCCCCGCCACGACGTAGGTGGCCTCGGTGAAGGTGCCATCAAGGTTGGGCGTGAATTTCCGAAGTTTCTTAGTGGTGCCGGTGTCCGCCACGAAGAGAGCCACCAGGGCCTTGGTGGTGGGATCCACCTGCACGGCCACGCCTTTAGGCGTGAGGAAGGGGATGTTGGCGGACGAGGCATCCTTGAGTGTGGTCACAGTGCCATTGGCAGCAATGATGCGCACCAGGTTGTTGCCCGTATCGACCGCAAAGGTCTTGCTGCCGTCGGGCAAGGTGGCCAGGTTGGCACCGAATGCGGTCCCGAAATTGAACCGGGCCCGGGCACCCACGTCATCGATGGCGGTGCCAACGATCCTGGGTCCACCGGCGTAGGCATAACCCGCTGGCTTGCTGGCATCATCCAGGGTCCAGGTCAGCTGGCCGGCGGCGGGGGCCGAAACGTTGATCTCGCGAATCGCCTGAACCGTAAGGGTGCTGCCTGTGGCATCGGCCACGTAGAGCTGTGTGCCCGCGGCTCCATCGCCCCTGACGGCCACGTAGTACGGGCGGGCCAGGCTGGCGGTGGCAGAAGTGGGGAGGGTGGCTGTGCCATCCCAGGTGGTGGCGGAGGGGGCATAGCCCTCCGTGGCGGTACCGGTCTTGCCGGCGATGGTGATGAGGGCCCCTGCCAGGGGTCCACTCACCGGCACCATGCGGATGGCCATGTTGAACGAATCCGAGATATAGACGTTTCCGGAATCATCCACACAGACGCCGCTGGGGCCATTCATCAGGCCGACGGTGGCCACTGCGTTATCAGCGTAGCCCTGGGCACCGGCCCCTGCGAAGAGGCTCACTACAGGACTGGCGCCGGAGAGATCGATCTTCATGATCTTGTTGACGCCGGTAGTGCTGCACGCGACATAGAGGAGCTTGCGTCCTCCCTTGAAATCCTTTGCCATGGCCGTGCCAGCCACCACTCCACTGCTGGTCAGGTTGGCGACCAGGGTGGGAGTCGGCGTGGCTGAAGTGAGATCCATGGTGTAGAGGCTGCCGGCCGCGGTGGCGAAGTCCACGAAGTACATGGTGCGGTTGGCATCAATCACGAAGGCATTGGTGTTGAGAGTGAACCCGGGGACGAGGCTCGATGTGTAGGTACCGTCCACGTTGGGGGAGAGCTTTAGCATTCGCTTGGTTGTGTAGTTCTCGCCACCCACGTAGATATCGCCGGTAACGGGGTCCACGGCCGTATTGCGGGGGGTGATGAGACTAGTGGTGTCGGTATTGGTCCCGGCCACGCCCGCCACACCGGGGGTTCCGGCGATGGTGGTGACCTTGCGGTCCGGGGTGATGCGTCGGATTAGGTTGTTGGTGTAGTCGGCCACGATCATCGTGCCGTTGTTGGCCTTCTCGTCCCAGGTGATGGCGTTGGGGCGATATAGGCGGGCCGTGGACATTCCCGTAACCGGGTCCGGGCCGCCATCCACGTTGCCCGTGCCAGAGCTGAAGGAACCCGCCACATGGTAGAGAGCCTTGGCGCCCACCTTCAGGGTGGCGGTATCACCGCCCAACAGGTTGGATCCGGCCAGGGTGAATGTCTGTCGGCCGTAGGGCGTCACAGTCTGACTCACATTGCCAAGCACATTGGCCCCGTTCAGCGTGAGGTCAAGGGCCAGCCCCGTGTAGGACCAAGCCAGATCAGTCGTCGAACCTAGCACCACCACCGAGGGCGTGGCAGAGAAGGCCGTGATATGGACCGGGGCTGAACCCACAGTCACGTCGGCAGTCTTGGTGATCGCCGCACCACCGCCGGCCGGGGTGGCCGTCAGGGTGTAGGTGGTCGTCACCATGGGCGTCACGTTGGCCGTGCCCGTCAGGGGGAAGGTGGCCGGGAGGGTGATGTCCACCGGGTTGGCTGTGATGGTCACGGTGCTGAAGATGCCGCTGACCGAGTTCGCGTTCCAGGTCAGGGTGGTACTCAGGCCCGGGGCAAGGGTGGTGGGGCTGGCCGAGAAGCTGATCGGCGCAGCGGCCACGGTGATCTTTAGGTCGCGCGTGGTGTTGCGGGCGATGACCGCGTTGGTGGCCATCACGGTGTAGGTGCCCTGGGCGGTCACGGCCACTGGTGTGCCAGAGATGGCACCGTTGGCGGGATTCAGGGTGAGGCCACTAGGAAGGGCCGGGTTCACCGTGTAGGTAATGGGTGCATCGCCAGTGATGGTGGCCACGGTGTTATCGGCAATGCGCACGCCTGCATAGTAGGTGGCGTCCTCATGGGTGTAGGTCAGGCCCGCGGGGGCGGTTAATACGGTCACTGTGGCGGTGGCGGTTGTTTTCTTTCCGCTGCCGCTGGTCACGGTGAGCGTGTAGCTCGTGGTCGCGGTGATGTTCGTGATCGGAAAGGCCACATTGCTTGTTACGGGGATATTGCCAGGGGTGAGGACGGCTGAGCCGTCCTTGACGCCAAAGTTGGCGCGGAACCAAGCGGTACCACCAACCGGGATCTGCACATTCGTGAGCGGATCTCCAGCAAAGGCATTGGCGGTGGATACCCTAAAAGTGGAGATGGCCGGGGCGGGATCGGTGTAGCTGCTGTCGTTCTTGGTGCAGCCCGTGTGGAAGGTGGCGAGGCCGAGGCCCATGGACAGGGCCAGCAGGAACCTGCCGGACCCCTGGCGCAGCGAATGGATGGACATGCGGACTCCTGAATGGCGCAGGGCAGAGTGGAGGATGGTCATGTCAGCCTCCTAGAACCGGGCCTTGAGGGTGAACTGGACTTCGCGGGAGCGGTTGTCAGGGGAGTCGATTGCCCCGAAGTAGGGGTTCACGCCCCCCGAGGACAGGGTGTATTGGGTCTGGCGGGTGTACTGATTTGCCCAGTTGAAGACGTTGTAGATATCGATGGTGCCTTCCAGTGAGAGGGCCCGGGTAACCCGGAACAGGCGGGATGCCCTGAGGTCGAAGGTCTTCTCGTTGGGCTGTCGGTGGCTGTTTCGACCATCCACCGTGTCAATGAACTTCCCGTCACCGTTCTGATCGGCATAGTAGATGCCGTTCCAGGGCCGGCCCGTGGTGTAGGTGGTAATGCCGGACATCCGGACGCCGAAGAAGGTGGGGGCGAACCAAGCCAGGGTGGCACGGAAGGCATGATCGTTGTCGCTCAGGGCCCAAGAGGCGAGCGGATCCGCCGGGTTCTCAGTGAGGGCATTGGTCGAGGTCAGCGTGGCCCGCTCGTTGGAGTTGTTGTCCTCGGCCTTGGCGAAGGTGAGGCTGCTCTTGAAACCCCAGCCGCTACCGGGCTTCCGGCCGGCTTCCAGCACCAGGCTACGGTAGCGGCCCTCCCCGTCGTACTTGGAGAGGATCACATCACCGAAACCGCTGAGATCCAGGGCTCGGCCACGAACAATGGCGCGACCAGGACGGGCTCCCGTAGAGAACCGGTTGTTGGTGGTGGGGTAGCCGTCGTTGTAGATCGCGCTCGGATCAACGGTGCTGGTCCCCGGCGCCAGCTGGCCTAGGTTGATGTTCACGGCATATTGGAGGTTGAGGAACTTCTTATAGGTGGCGCGGGCTCCCACCGTGAAACCGTTTCCCAGGTCCTGCTCGACTCCCAGCGAGGCCGCACGGGCCTGAGTCATCTTTGACTCGGGATCGATGATGGTGGGCACGATGGTGTCAACCTTCAGGTCGGAATCGGTCAACAGGGTACTGGTGGGGATGCGGGTCAGAGAGCCCTGTCCTGTCAGGGGACCACTCCATCGCTGAGAGGCGGATAGCAAGCCGCCGGGTTCGAATAGAGCGGGATTTGCCGAGGCCGTCATGTAGTAGGACACCAGGTTGATGCCGTTGTTCATGATGGCGCCGGAGGTGGTCTG
>NZ_JBATQW010000059.1:0-8171 GCF_049292215.1 Geothrix sp.
GGCAGCGCCTCCAGCCGTTCGGCGCGCAGGCCCGTGCGAACGGTGGGCAGCTTGGCGGCCAGCCGGATGGGCAGCTGGCCCATGCCGCCTTCGGGTACCACCATGTGGCTCACGCCGCTCTTGCGGATGCCGTTCACCAGGCTGCCCGTGGCCTCCCACTGGCGCAGCTTGGGGATGGCATCAACCGACAGGATTTCGGGCGGCGCGGCCAGCACGCCCGCCACCATGGCCGGCAGCAGCTCCGTGGCCACGCCCCTGCCCAGCCGGCGAGTGATGAAGGCGCTGAGCCCCTCTTCGGGTTCCGCGGCCCGCACGGGCTGGAAGGGCTCCAGCACCATGCGCAGCTTTGCGCCCAGCGACATCAGGGGCGAGAACATCAGGGCCGGCGGCGAGGCGGGCACGGGAATGAGGCGCCCGCCCTTCCCCACCCAGCGGGCTCCGGTGCCCGGAGACTTGAAGGGGAGCTCGATGGTTGTGAAAAGGCGATCGACCGCGGTGCCTTTCTGCCACAGCACACCCTGGGGGCCGGTCTCGACGTGGCCGCCCTCCCAGGGCAGCGTCTTCATCCAGCCGCCCACACTGGCGCCGGCCTCCCACACCTCCACGGCCTCGCCGCGCTGCTGCAGGTGCCAGGCCGCGGCCAGGCCCGTGACGCCTCCGCCGAGGATCAAGGTGCTCATGGGAGGATCTCCAGGACGCGCCGGGTGAGGCAGCGGATGTACGAAGGGTCGGTGCCTGGGGGGGCCACGCGGCGGTAGGTGCGGATGCCCGCCTGGTCAGCCACGTGGCGGTACTCGATGTCGAGCTCGTGCAGGGTCTCGATGTGCTCGGTGACGAAGCTGATGGGCACCACGATGACATCCTTGCCGCCCATGGACTCCAGCACGGACTTCAGCGGCGGTTCCAGCCAGCGCACGGGTCCCGTGCGGCTCTGGTAGGCCAGCAGGTACCCGCCGGGCAACTCGCCGATGCGGGTTTTCAGCGCATCGCAGGTGGCGTGAATCTCCTGCTCGTAGGGATCGCCGGCCTCGATCTGCCTCACGGGCAGGCTGTGGGCACTGAAGATCACCGTGGCGCCCGGCAGCTCCTGGAGGGCCTCACGCAGGGGCCGTTCCAGCGCATCCAGGTAGTCCTGATCCGTGGCGTAGTGGTCCACGCCCGGGAGCAGTTCCATGCCGATCTTCGCGGCTTCGAGAGCCAACTCGCGCAGGCTCGAGCCGGTGGTGGCCCGGCAGTCATGGGGGTAGAGCGTCACCGGCACCAACTTGCGGATGCCCTGGCGTTTGAGCGCCTGCAGCAGGCCCTTGGCCCGGGGCGCCGTGCAGCGGAAGCAGAGCTTCACGGCCTCATCCCGACCCGCGGCGCGCAGGGCCGCCCGCAGCGCCGAGGCCTGGAAGGCGCTCTCCTTCAACAAGGGTGAGCCACCCCCGATCTCGGCATAGCGCCCCTTGGCGCTGGGGGCCCGCAGCCGGGCGATGAGCCGGGCCAGTGGCGGCTGTAGCCAGGCCGGCCCCGGCAGCTTGATGAGGTCCCGGTCCCCGAAGAGGGCGGCCAGGAAAGGCTCCACCTGGCCCAAGTTCACGGGGCCGCCGAGGTTGAGGAGGAGAAGGGCCGTGTCGCGCATCGTCCTCCACCTTACGCGAGGGAGCCCGCCACTTTCGTCACGGAAGCCTGGACGCAGCGTGACAGAAGCGGGCATGGACGCGGGACGGGCGGCATCCCATAGACTGTTCCAACACCCGGAGTGCCCATGCCCGTCCCTGCCGCCCTGTCCGCCTTCGCCAGCCTGCCCGATGAGGCCCGGCTCTGGCTGCTGGCCCTGACGCATGACACCGAGGCAACAGTCCTGGCGCCGGAGGTGGAGGCTTTGCTGGGGCGCTGGCGGCACAAGGGCGTGCAGTACCAGGGCGCCTGGACCCTCCTGGAGCGCCGCATCCTCGCCGTGGCGGAACCTACCCTCGCTGCCCAGCCCTCGGGCTGCGCCATCGACGGCATGCTGCGCGGCATCAACCAGCTCACGGCGAAGCTGGGGCTGGCCCTCGAAGATCCCCAGGCCCTGATCGTGCGGCTGGCGGATGGGATCCGCGCCATCCCGCGCAGCGATATCGAAGCGCGGCTGGAAGACGGCACCCTGGACGGCGCCACCCCGGTGCTGGACCTGGCCCTGCTGACCCTGGGCGACCTGCGCCAGGGCCGCTTTGAGCGGCCTCTCGCAGCCACATGGATCGGGCGGAAGTACAAGATTCAGGCCCCGGCTGAGACCGGGGCCTGAATCAGCAAGTCGATGGGTTAGAAGATCGATTCGCCGGGCTTGCGGCGCCAGGCCTCGGAGCGCTTCTGGCCTTCGGCCTTGGGCTTCGCGTCCTTGGCGGCGGCCAGGGTCTGCAGGAGGGAGCCGCCCAGCAGGGAGGCCACGTTCTTGGCCAGGGCCGGGGCGGCGGGCATCACGGGGGCGCTGACAGGGCCGGAAGCGGACTCTTCCACAGGAGCGTTCGCCTTCGCGGTGATCTCCTTCAGGCGCTTCTCGTACCAGACCTTCCGCTTGGGATCGATGACCCGGATGTTCCCGGCCTTCTCACCCTTCTTGAGAACCTTCGGCTTCGGCTTTTCACGGTCTTCCCGCAACACGGAATCAGGTTTTGCGGCTTCTTCAAGGATCTTCGCCAGATTGCCAAGGCCACGCAGGTTCATCATGTGCGGTTGATTCTCCAGAGGGGCCACGGGCCACCGCTCACCAGACTAACGGGAAGTGCTTCATCTACATAGTGTTTTTAGGCACGAGGCGGGGTTTTTTCCGAGCCGTCACACCGGGGATCCTGGGACACTTGCCCCATGGCGACCTCGACGACTGCCCTGAAGGCTCGCCTGGACGGCCTCTGCGCCCGCTACGACACGACCGGGGCCCTCGGGAGCGACCCCCTCAGCGTCGTCCTAGCCTACGAGTCCCCACTGGACCGGGAGGTCGCGGCCTTTGTGGCCGCCCACCTGGCCTATGGGCGGGTGGAGCCCATGATCCGGGCCGTGAGAGGCGTCCTGGCGCCATTGGGCGACCGACCTTCCGAGTGGCTGAGGAACCGCAGTGTCCCGGCGGCGCAGAAGGAACTCACCCGCTCGCTGGCCGCCTGGGCCTGGCGCTTCCACACGGGGCCGGACCTCGTGGCCTGGCTGCTGGCCTGGAAGCAGCTGGATGCCGAGAGCGGCCACGGCCTGGAGGCCCACCTCCTGCCCCGCCTGGGGGAACAGCCGGACGAGGCCCTCTCCCGCCTGGTGCAGCGGCTCCGCGTGGAGCTTCCGGGCTCGTACGGGGCCCGGTTCTCCCTGCCCGATCCCCTCGAGGGCGCTGCCTGCAAGCGCTGGCGCATGTTCCTGCGCTGGATGGTGCGCACCGGGTGGCCCGATCTCGGCCTCTGGACCCGCTACCCCGCCAATGGACTGGTCATCCCCCTGGATACTCACGTGGCCCGCGTGTCGCGGTTCATCGGTCTCAGCCGCCGCGCCACTCCAGACGGGAAGATGGCCCAAGAGATCACCGAAGCCCTGCGCCGCCTCGATCCCGCCGATCCTTTGCGCTACGACTTCGCCCTCAGCCACCTGGGCATCCTGGGCGACTGTCCCGGCGTGCGGAAACGCAGCACTTGTGCAGCGTGTCCGTTGTATTTGGTGTGTCGGGCGGGCTCCAAGCCCACGGCAGGTCCCCTGAGGTAGCTGATGGTTCGCGGCCCTCTAGGCCTCCTCGTAGGCCTTCTCCAGCGCGGCCACGTCCAGCTTCACCATCTCCATCATCGCCGCCATGACCCCCTGGACCTTCCTGGGGTTCCGGTCAGCGATCAGCTCCATGAAGCGCCGGGGGACGATCTGCCAGGTGACACCGAAGGGATCGGTGATCCAGCCGCACTGGGAGGGCGTGGCTCCCGCAGCGATGAGCCGGTCCCAGTACCGGTCGACCTCGGCCTGATCCTCGCAATCCACGAAGAGCGAGAAGCCCTGGGAGAACGTGAAGTACGGCCCGCCGTTGTAGCCCATGAAGGCCTGGCCGCCAACGACGAACTGGGCCGCCGTGATGGCGCCATCCTGGCCAGCGCGCGACAACTGCCTGACCTCTGAATCCGGGAAGGTCGCGGTGTAGAACGCGATCGCAGCCTCGAGCTGATCGTTGAACATCAGGAAGGGGGTCACTTTGGTCATCGTGGGCTCCTGATCGGAAGGCTAGGTTCATCATTCAACTTGTCGAGCCCCTCCTTGGTGGATTCTCGAATCTGCGGGCCAGGATGGTCCGAGCGAGGGCTAGCCGCAGGCGCCGTGCGATCGGCCGCCCTCTGCCGGGCGATCTTCTCAACCACGAATCCGCTGCGCGGCTTCGTGGGCTGTGGCGATTCCTTTTGCTGTCGAACGCGGCATTTAGCCGCGTCCGACTCGCGCTGCGCGCTCCGCGCGAAAGGAGGGCCGGGCTTGCCACGTGCGCGACCTAAGTGGGTCGCGAAGCAGAGCCCGGTGGGCTTTGCGGAGCGGGGACCCACTGGGAGCACAGGCCAGTGCCGACCCGAGAGCACAAGCCGCAGGCGCCGCGCGATCGGTTGGCAAGCCCTGCCCTGACGCGCCAAAGGCGCAAAAGGGCCGGGCTTGCCACGGCACTCGGGGGAACGACTTAGGGCTGCTTCTTCCGACCTGACCCGGTTCATCGCACCCCGATGCATGGGGCCCGGCTTGGTCCCAGCGTAGCCGCGATGGGTCCACGCACACCAGCAGATGGGACCATCGCCGGCTGGCATCTATGCTGAAAGTCCCTGATTTCCGGGGTGTTTTTAAACGATGGAAAAATCCGGTTACGCCCCCTTGACACCCCTACATCTTGGGGCCATCCTTTTCTCCCGGCACAACCCATAGAGGTCACCCCAAAGTCTCCCACCCCCTGGGGAGAGCTTTGTACGCCTCGCGGACAAGCCATGTCTTTCGATCCGTCCTTCTCCACCCTCTGCGCAGGACAGCCACATGAAGATTGCCCGCCATTTCACCAAGGCAGGTCACGATCCCCTGGAAGGAATTCCCTTCGTCCCACGCACCAGCCGCATCTCGAAGCTCGACGGCACGGTGGTTTTCGAGGCCAAGGACGTGATGGTGCCGGAAACCTGGTCCCAGGTGGCGGTGGACATCCTGGCCCAGAAATACTTCCGCCGGAAGGGTATCGATGCCCAGAACAATGGCGAGAAGGACGCTCGGCAGGTGTTCCACCGGCTGGCAGGCTGCTGGCGCCACTGGGGCGAGACGCACCACTACTTCGACACCACCGAGGACGCGCAGGCCTTCTGCGACGAGCTCACCTACATGCTCGCCAACCAGATGTGCGCCCCAAACTCGCCGCAGTGGTTCAACACGGGCCTGCACTACGCCTACGGCATCAGCGGACCGGCGCAGGGCCACAGCTTCGTCAATCCCGTCACTGGCGAGCTCGAGAAGTCCACCTCGGCCTATGAGCGGCCCCAGCCCCATGCCTGCTTCATCCAGAGCGTGGCCGACGACCTCGTGAATGAGGGCGGGATCATGGACCTGTGGACCCGCGAGGCCCGCATCTTCAAGTACGGCTCTGGCACCGGCACCAACTTCTCCAAGGTGCGCGGCTCCGAGGAGCCCCTCTCCGGTGGTGGCCGCAGTTCGGGCCTCATGAGCTTCCTGGCCGTGGGCGACCGCGCTGCCGGCGCCATCAAGAGCGGCGGCACCACGCGCCGCGCGGCGAAGATGGTCTGCCTCGACCTGGACCACCCCGACATCGAGGCCTTCATCGACTGGAAGGTCACCGAGGAGCGCAAGGTGGCGATGCTCGCCGCCGGCAGCGCCCTGGTGCGTCGCCACTGGGACGCCATCTGCAAGTCCGTGGAGGGCTCCACCACCAAGGACGCCGACCCCAAGACCAACGAGACCCTGCGCAAGGCCCTGGCCCGCGCCAAGCGCGAGGGCGTGCCGGCCGCGTTCCTGACGCAGTGCCTGGGCCGCCTGGTCGAGGGCGACTTCTCGCGGGACCTTGCGGGCTACGACACTTCCTGGGATGGCGAGGCATACTACACCGTGGGCGGCATGAACTCCAACAACTCGGTGCGCGTGCCCGACCCTTTCATGCGCGCCCTGGAGATGGACGGCGACTGGGAGCTGCGGCGCCGCATCGATGGCAAGACCTGCAAGAAGCTCCGCGCCAAGGACCTGTGGGAGAAGGTGAACCGCGCCGCCTGGGCCTGCGCCGATCCCGGCATCCAGTTCAACACCACCATCAACGACTGGCACACGTGTCCCGAGGACGGCCCCATCAACGCGAGCAACCCCTGCTCCGAGTACATGTTCCTGGATGACACGGCCTGCAACCTGGCCTCTCTGAACCTGTGCACCTTCCTCACTGAGGACGGCGGCTTCGACCTGGTGGGCTACCGCCACGCCATCCGCCTCTGGACGGTGGTGCTCGAAGTCAGCGTGCTCATGGCCCAGTTCCCCAGCGAGGCCATCGCGCAGCTCAGCTACGACTTCCGCACCCTGGGTCTGGGTTACGCCAACCTGGGCGCCATGCTCATGCGCATGGGCATCCCCTACGACAGTGTGGAAGGCACCCAGTGGTGCGCGGCCCTCACCGCCATCCTCACGGGCGACGCCTATGCCGCCAGCGCCGAGATGGCCCGGGAGTTGGGGCCCTTCCCCGGCTACCAGCGCAACGCCGACCACATGCTGCGGGTCATCCGCAACCACCGTCGCGCCGCCTACAACGCCCCGGCCTCGGAGTACGAGCAGCTCTCCATCCGGCCCCAGGGCCTGCATGGCACTGGCGTGCCCAAGCGCATCGTTGAGGCAGCCCGCGAGAGCTGGGACACGGCGCTCACCTACGGCGAGCAGTGGGGCTTCCGCAACGCCCAGGTGAGCGTGCTGGCGCCCACGGGCACCATCGGTCTGCTCATGGACTGCGACACCACCGGCGTCGAGCCCGACTTCGCCCTGGTGAAGTTCAAGAAGCTGGCCGGCGGCGGCTACTTCAAGCTGGTGAACCGCGCCATCCCCGAGGCCCTGGCCCGCCTGGGCTACAGCCCCAGGCAGATCCAGGAAATCGAGCGGCACGTGGTGGGCTGGCTGCAGATCACCGATGAGACACCCGGCATCACCCGCACGATGTTGAAGGGCGCAGGCTGGGCGGAGGAGGAGATCGCTCTCGTGGAGCAGAAGCTCCCGACCGCCTTCGATCCCGCCTATGCCCTCGACGTGGACCGCCTGAAGGACGCCTTCACTCCCGACCAGGTCGAGTCCTTCCTGCTGGCCCTCAGCGGCTCCATGACTGTGGAAGGCGCGCCCCATCTCAAGGATGAGCACCTGCCCATCTTCGACTGCGCCAACCGCTGTGGCCGCACGGGCCGGCGCTACATCGCCCCCATGGGCCACCTCCGCATGATGGGCGCCGCCCAGCCCTTCCTCAGTGGCGCCATCAGCAAGACCATCAACCTGCCCGCGGAAGCCACCGTGAACGAGATCGGCGGCATCTACGAGGCCAGCTGGCAGCTCATGCTGAAGGCCGTAGCCCTCTACCGCGACGGCTCGAAGATGAGCCAGGCCATGGCCACCAACCTGGACCTGCTGGATGGCGTCGATACCCTCATGGACGACCAGGCCACCAGTACCGAGAAGACGCCCGCCGTGGCCCAGGCCCTCACCAACCAGCTGGTGCGCACCTACCGGCGGCGCATGCCCAACCGCCGCGGCGGCTACACGCAGGCTGTCAGCGTGGGCGGCACCAAGATCTACCTCCGCACCGGCGAATACGAGGACGGCAGCCTCGGTGAGATCTTCCTCGACATCCACCGGGAAGGGGCCGCCCTGCGCGCCATCCTCAACTGCTTCGCCATCGCCGTGAGCATGGGCCTGCAGCACGGGGTGCCCCTCGAGGAGTTCTGCGACGCCTTCCTGTTCACCCGCTTCGAGCCCGGCGGCATGGTGGCGGGCAGCGACACCATCAAGATGAGCACCAGCCTCATCGACTTCGTCTTCCGCGAGCTGGCCATCAGCTACCTGGGCCGCTACGACCTGGCCCACGTGGATGCCGACCAGGTGGTGAATCCCACGACGGGGCTGCGGCCCAACAGCCAGGCCCCCGGCCTCGCCGCCGCCATGCCCAGCCTGCCCACCGGCACGCCCCTGCCCTTCCCCGA
>NZ_JBATQW010000060.1:0-102455 GCF_049292215.1 Geothrix sp.
CCCCGGCCCCGGCCCCATGCTCGGCGGCCGCCCTGGCGGCCGCCTCGGCCAGGCGGGGATCCCGCCGCAGGCCCAGATAGTCGTTGGAGCAAACATCGATGCCCTGGGCCGAGTGGATGGCCCGGTCTCGGCCCAGGCGCCGCCGGCGCTCGGCCAGCTGCTGGAGGCGATCATGCCAGGGAGGGGGGATCACGGAACCTCGGGGTGGCTCACGGCAGGGATAGGGTGGGGGAATGTTAGGATCTGAGTGGGATCCGCGTCCGGATCTCCCTTGGAGCGTGGCATGGATCTTCAGCAGTCGTGGCAGGGAGCTTCGGAGGGGACCCAGTCCCGGATCGATTTTGTCCGAAGCGTGTACCTGTGGCTCATGGGCGGGTTTGCCGTGGCAGCCCTGGGGGCCCTGAGTGCCCCCTTCGTGGCCCAGGCCCTGGTGCCCATCGCGGGCCGCTTCCTGGGCTGGGTGCTCTTCGGCGTCCAGTTCGGCACGTTGCTGTTCGCCTCCTCCGTCAGCCGGCGCCAGCCACTGAACCGGATCGCCTTCGGCCTCTTCACCTATGTCTCAGGGGTCATCGCCGGCATCATCGCCCTGGTGATCGCGCAGGGTGCCGGATTCAAGCCCGTGTTCCTGGCCTTCGGGATGACCGGCGTAGTCTTCATGACCCTCACAGTGACGGCCTTCGTCTCGAAGCGGGACTTCAGCTTCCTGCGGAACTTCGTCATCGTCGGCATTGCGGTGATGTTCTTCGGCAGCCTGGCCGCGGCCATCTTCAACCTGCCCACCTTCAGCCTCATCATCTCCGGTGTGGCGGTCATCGCCTGCTCGGCGAAGCTGCTCTGGGATACCTCGGCCATGCTCCGCACCAATGACTTCGGCGATCCTGCCGGCTTCGCCCTCTCCCTCTTCGTGAGCCTCTACAACATCTTCATCTCGCTGATGAACCTTCTCGGCGGACGGCGCCGTTAGGCCGCCCCGCAATCCAAGGAATCCCATGCTCCGTGCCTCTCTGATCTCCCTTCTCGCCCTCGGTGTCGTCGCCCAGGAGCCGGCTCCCCAGGCTGCGGCACCCGCGCCGGTGGCCATGCCCGTCGCCGCGCCCGCCCCCAAACCCGAAGAGGTCATCCTGGCCAAGGTGGGCGGCGAGACCATCACCGAGGCGGACTTCCAGGCCGCCTTCCGCCTGCTGGGTCAGCAGGAACAGATGCAGATCCTCATGATCCAGGGCGGCAAGGAGGAGTTCATCAAGCGCATGTCCGAGAGCAAGCTCCTCTCGGTGAAGGCCAAGCGCCTGGAACTGGACAAGACACCCAGCTACCAGCGGGCCCTGGACCGCACCAAGGACGACCTGCTGGCCCGCGAGTTCCTGGCCAAGGAGGGCGAGGCCCTGCAGAAGAAGCTGGCCGTGGCGGAGGCCGACGTGAAGGCCTTCTACGACAAGCACCCGGAACGGTTCAAGGCGCCGGACCTGGTCTCGGTGCGCCACATCCTGGTGTCCGTGAAGCAGGGCGACAATCCACAGGGCCTGAGCGACGCGGACGCCAAGAAGCGCATCGCGAAGATCCAGGCCGAGCTCAAGAAGGGCGCTAAGTTCGAGGACTTGGCCAAGAAGTACACTGATGATCCCGGCAGCAAGGAGAACGGTGGCCTCTATGCCGATGCGGATCCCTCCGCCTGGGTTCCCGAGTTCGGGGCGGCCGCCCGCACCCTGCCACTCGGTAAGGTGGGCGCCCCGGTGAAGACCCAGTTCGGTTACCACCTGATGAAGGTCGAGGCCCGCAAGCCCTCCCGGCAGGTTCCCTTCGAGGAGGCCAAGGCCGCCTGCGAGAAGATGGCCCAGCAGGAGCGCCAGGCCAAGGTCTGGAATGAGCTCATGGACGAGTTGCGCAAAGAGATCCCCTTCGAGCTGGTCAAGCCGGCCGCCCCCAAGGCTCCGGAGCCGCCGAAGGCCGTCGAAGGCGGCAAGGAAGGTGCCCAGTGAGGCTGGTTGCGCCCGCCCTGGCGCTCCTGCTGGCCTCGCCGTTGCTGGTGGCCCAGGCCAAGCCCGATGTCCGCGAGGAGATCCTCGTGGTCGTGAACAAGCACATCATCACGCGCCGCGGCCTCACCCAGGCCGTGGAGCAGCAGCACGCCGCACTCTACCGCCAGTTCTCGGGCAAGGAGCTGGACGAGAAGCTGGTGGATGCCCGGGAGAAGACCCTCCAGGGCCTGGTGGACGCCTACTTGCTGGAGGACAAGGGCGCCGAGCTGGGGTCTCCGGTCTCGGATGAATATGTCCGCGCCAGCATCGACGGCATCAAGAAGGAGAACAACTTCGCCACGGACGCCGACCTGGAGCGGGCCCTCAAGGGCAGCCTCGGCATTGGGCTTCCAGAATTCATCAAGCGCCAGAAGCAGCAGGCCACCCAGCAGTTCGTGCTCCAGCGCGAAGTGTTCTCCAAGGTGGCCGTGGAGGACAACGAGCTGCGGGCCTACTACGAGGACCACAAGGACGAGTACCGGCTGCCGAGCCGCTTCCGCATCCGGGAACTGGTGCTGGCCAAGGGCGCCACCGTGGAGGAGCAGACCGAGGCCCGGAAGAGGCTGGAGGCCATCCAGGCCGAGCTGAAGGGCGGCAAGCCCTTCGAGGAGCTGGCCAGGCTGCACTCCACCAGCCCCAGCAAGGCCACGGGCGGCGATCTGGGTTGGATGAACAAGGGCTTCCTGCGGGCCAGCATCGAGGAGGCGGCCGTGAAGCTCAAGCCGGAGCAGGTCTCTGCGCCCATCGAGACCGACAAGGACTTCTACCTGGTCCAGCTCATCGCCCTGGAGGATTCGCCAGTGAAGGGCTTCGCCGAGGTGAAGGCCAAGATCCTGGAGAAGCTCCAGGAACCCAAGGCCCAGAACGCCATTGAACAGTACCTTTCAGGACTGCGCATGCGCGCCAACGTCCGCTATCTGGTGCCCAAGGATCAGATTCTCAAGGGGTGATGCAGTGCGCCTCGACGCGTTCCTGAAGAAGAGCCTGCTCATCAAGCGGCGGGAGCTGGCCAACCAGCTCTGCGACGAGGGGATGGTGCGGGTGAACGGCGTCCCGAGGAAAGCCAGCCAGGACGTGAAAACCGAGGATGAGCTGGAGTTCCCGCTCTACAACCGCGTGCTCAAGGTCCGGGTGCTCTCCCTGCCCGAAGGCAATGTGAAGAAGGCGGACCAGTGGTCGCTCTTCGAGGTGCTCGAGGACAAGCGGATTCCCCTGGAGCTGGGCTACGGGGACGAGGATCCCTTCGCGCCTCCGCCCAAGGCGCCCCGCAACCACTAGACCACTTGACAGCCACCGTCGCATCCGGGGCGCGAACCTGATGCCTGACCCGGAGTTCCCATGCCCGACCAGCCCCTCATCCGGAACCTGAAGGAGGGCGACCCCTTCCAGGGGTTCCTCCTGGCCCAGGAGGCCGCCTACAAGATCAGCACCAAGGGCAGTGAATACCTGGAGTTGAAGCTGGCCGACGCCTCCGGCGACCTGAAGGGCTTCCTGTGGGACGTTCGGGCCATCGAGGGGGACCTGGAAGCCATCCGGGCCGATGTATTCCTGCGGGTGAAGGGCACGGTCACCAGCTACAACGGGCGCCTCCAGCTCAAGCTGGACAAGGCCCGCTTCGCCCTGGACGCCGAGGTGGGCGAGTTGTCGGCCTTCTTCCCCGTCAGTGCCCGGCCGGTGCCCGAGATGCTGGTGGAGCTGGACGGGATCATCGCTTCGGTGCGCGATCCCTGGATCGGCCAGTTGCTGAAGGCGCTGTTCGTGGAGGATGGCGACCTCCGCGCCGCCTTCGCCCTGGCTCCCGCGGCCAAGTCCATGCACCACGCCTACCTCGGCGGCCTGCTGGAGCACACCCTCTCGATCCTTGGCATGGCCGAGCGGGCCTGCGCCCACTACCGTGGCCTGAACCGCGACTTGGTGGTGGCTGGCGTCTTCCTCCATGACGTGGGCAAGACGGCCGAGCTGAGCTACCAGCGCAGCTTCGGCTACACCGACGCCGGCAACCTGCTGGGCCACATTGCCCTGGAGGCCGACTGGATCAGCCGCGCAGTGGGCAAGATCCCCGGGTTCCCCGAGGAGCTGCGAATGCAGATCCTGCACATCATCCTGAGCCACCATGGGCGCCTGGAGTTCGGCTCCCCGGTGCTGCCGAAGACGCCCGAGGCCCTCCTGGTGCACTACCTCGACGACCTGGACGGGAAGCTGGAAGTCATGTTCCGCGCGGTTCAGGACGATGCCGGTGGCGGGTCCTGGAGCCCCTACAGCCGGGCCCTGGAGCGCATGGTCTACCGGAAGCGGTGGCCCGAGGCAGAACGGACCTGAACCCTGTCCGAATTTGAACAGGCCAGTTCCTGCCCGACCACTACTGGACAGAAAAGCCCCACCAGGCTGGAGTCCCTGGGCAGGACCCGCAGGGCAAACTCGGAAGGGAAGTGCTGACCCTTCAAGAGCTGTGTCATACCGATCAAGGTAGAAAATTCCTGGCACGCCTCTGGCACTTATGGAGTCCAGCCCTTCCCGAGGTGTTTCATGAAGCTCTCCCGCAAAGCCAAGCGCTATGACGACTCCGTGCTCCCCGGGGAATTCCAGGGTTTCGAGACCTTCCACCAGGCTGACCTCGAGTTGGATGGGACTCTGGATGGCTTCCTCCTCCGCGGCGGGGATGGGGTTCAGCTGGGTGAGATGGTCCTGGAGCGGAACGCCCCCAAGAAGCTGAGCTTCGCCAAGCTGAAGACCAAGGCGGAAAAGCTCTCCGAGCAGGTGGACTACCTGAAGGAGCGCCTCGAGATCGTGGACCACGACCGGCGCGGGATGTACATCCAGCTCCGCAGCCTGCCGCCCTACAAGGACGACACCCAGATCCAGTTCAACGAGATCAGCATCGGCAAGAACAAGATCGTGGTGAAGCGCATCGCCTTCTACCGCAAGGATGAGGTCAAGCAGCAGGTGCCCCTGCAGCTCTCCGAGCTGGAGCTCAAGCGCCTCCTGTTCGATATTCGACAGGCTATTGCGTAGTCTTCCTTGCTCTTTGTTAGCTGAGCCATAACTACAAAAAGGGCGCCATGGGCGCCCTTTTTGCTGATCCAAGATGGTGGCCAACCTCGTTGAGATGCTCTGCTCGACGGGTGCCCAAACATGACGCTGCATCGCAGCGCCATGTTGGACCAGTCAGAGCATCGCCATCCAGCTCCCCGACTCGTTCCGGATGGGGCCTTCGGGCAGGTCGCTCTCCTTGAACATGAAGTGGTGGCTGTTCCAGCTGCCGCAGTTGTCGCAACGGTCGGTGAAGTCCTGGGTGCGCTGGTTGCACACGGCGCATTCGTAGCGCAGCTTGAGGATTCCGAGGTTGCGGAGCAGTTGGCGGTACTCGTTCAGGGCCGCGTCCAGACGGGCCCGACGGCTGTGGATCTTGGCCATGAAGAAGAAGAGGATGGGGCTGTAGACCACCTGGCTGCGCACCTCCTGGAACAGATCCAGGGCCTCGTCCAGGATCTCCAGGCGGTAGAGCATCTTGCCCAGGAAGAACTTGGCGGTGGTGGCGTGCTTGGAGGTGGCGGCCAGCCGGCGCATGAGGGCCAGACCATCCTCGGGGCGGCCCAGCTGGATGAAGTAGTCCTCGAGCTCCTGAAGGAAGGTGCCCTCCCCGGTCTTGCGGAAGCCCTCGATGAGGATCTCCAGCCCCTGGGCCTCCTGATCCTGGAGGATCATGCAGCGGCCCAGGCTGAGGTAGGCCGGCACGAAGTCGGGCTCGTCCTTGATCACCTGCTGGAAGATCTGGGCGGCATCCTTGAACTGGTCCGCATCCACCTTGGCCATGCCGATCTGGTAGGCCAGGGCCGAGCCCTGGGCCTTCTCACCCTGGGTGAGCTCGGCGGCGAAGTGGCTCAACAGCTTCTTGTGGGCCTCGGCGGCCTCCTCCCAGCGCTGGGCCTCCATGTGGATGGCCCGCAGGCGTCGCCAGGCGCGGAGCGCCTTCTTGGGGTGGTCGGCGGCCAGCTTCTTGAGCACGGCCACGGAAGCCTCGGGGTTCCGGACCGCCATGAGGGCCTCGGCCAGCTGGTAGCGGCCCTCGACCTGGTCGGGCACTTCGTCGCAGAGGGCCTGGAAGAGCTTGACGGCCTCATCGGCGCTGCCGGTCTTGAGGAGGATCTCGCCCAGCAGGATCCGCGCGGGAACGTGCTCCCGGCGCTGTTCCAGGATGCTGACCAGGATCTCCTTGGCTTCGCGGGGAAGGCCATGGGCCACCAGGTCCCGGGCGTCCTGCATGCGCTCCGAGATGCGTTTCACCAGGCGCGTATCGGCGGAATCGTTGAGCCCCCGCACCAGACGGATCACTTCCATGATCCCGGTGTAGAGCACGTTCAGGAGGAATCCGAGCAGGAACGTGATGAGAATGACGCTCTGCAGCTTGATGCTTTCACCGAAGACGACGACCTCCCGCACCAGCAGGTCATGGTTCGTGAGATACAGGTTGCCCAGCACCATCAGGACCAGCAGCAGCAGGACGATGAAGAACACATTGACAAGACGCATGGGCGGCCCTCGGAAAGCTGCGCCTAGCATGACACAGGTCGGGGATCAGCCTTCCTGGGCCTTGTCCGCCCACGCCTTCGCCGCCTGGAGGTCCTCCCACACGGCACGGCGCACGTCCTGCGTGTACTGGCGCAACACATAGGCCGGATGGAAGGTGGGCATCACGGGAATCTCGCGGCCTCCCACCACCACGCGCTTCCACTGGCCGCGCACCCGCGTGATGCCCTCGCTGACGCCCACCAGCTCGCGCAGCGGCGTCGCGCCGAGGGTGACGATCACCGCGGGCCGGATCAGCTCGATCTGGCGCTGCAGGTAACCCAGGCAGGCGCGGGCCTCCTCGGGGGCCGGCGTGCGGTTGTCGGGGGGACGGCACTTCACCACGTTGGCGATGTAGGTCTGGTCCCGCCTCAGGCCAAGGGCGCCGATCATCTTGTCCAGCAGCTCTCCGGCCTTGCCCACGAAGGGCCGGCCCTGGAGGTCCTCGTCCCGGCCGGGGCCCTCGCCCACGAACATGAGCTGCGCCCGGGGATCCCCTTCGCCGAAGACGAACTTCAGGCGGCCCGGCCCCAGGGGACAGGCCAGGCAGCCCTGGATGGCAACCTGCAGGTCCTGGAGAGTGGTGGCGCCCGCCACGGCCTCGGGGGTTGGACAGCCGATGGGGTCCATGGGGGGGGCATAGGCCGCTGGCCGGAGTGCGGGAGCCGGTGCTGGGGGGGCCACGGGTTGACGCGCCGGTGGTGGTGCGGCCACGGCCACCGTCTCGGTGGGAGCGGCCTGGGCGGGCTCGCGCACCAGGCCCATCACCCCCAACTCCTCGAGGGTGTCGCGCCAGGCTTGCAGGGGATGTTCCATCCATTCCAGCGTAGCCGGAACCTACCGGTGCTTCCTGGCATCCTAAGGCGTCGGAGCTCATGCATGTCGCAGTCCCCCATGGAAACCCCGTTCGGCACCCAGGAGGCCTTCCACGCCGCCTTCGCCGAGCTTTATCCAAGGCTCGTGAGCTACTCACGGCGTTACGGGGCCACCTTCCCGGAGGACATCGCCCAGGAGGCCTTCGTCATCCTCATGCAGCGCGAGGAGCGGGTGGAGCACCCCACCGCCTTCCTGTATGGCACCGTGCGAACCCTGTCCCTCACCGAGCGCCGCCCCATGAAGAACCAGAACCTCAGCCTGGAATCCGTCACCGAGCCCGGCCTCGCCGGGGGGGCCGACGACCAGGTGCTCAACCAGGAGGTGCGGGAGCGCATGCGCTCGCTCTCGCCGACCTTCCGCGAGGCCCTGTGGCTCTTCGTGGTGGAAGGACTCTCCATCCGGGAGATCGCGGACATCCTCGGCATCCCCGAGGCCACCGTGAAGACCCGCATCCACCGGGCCAAGGCCCAGCTCAAAGAGCAGCTCAACCCTTCAGGAGGCCTGCATGCCCTGGTCTGATCCCGCCCGGCGCTTCGAACCCGCAGAGGATGTCCAGCTGCGAGCCGAGCTCCGCGACCTGCTGGGCCTGGGGCCCGTCGTGGCCACCCTCCGGCCCTCAGGGCCCACAGCGGAACTCACGGCCCTGGCCGATGATCTGCGGCGGGAGGCCCAGCGCCGCAGCCGCACCGAGCGCAAGCGGCCCACCTGGGGCCTCCTGGCCGCAGCGGCCCTCCCCCTGCTGGCCGCCCTGGCCGGGCTGGGGACCTGGGGTTTCCAGCAGAAGCACCGGGCCGATGACCTGGCCGCCCAGGCCCAGCGGCAGGAGCAGGCGCTGACCCAGCTCGCCTCGGCCCATGCCTCCGAGGTGGCCAAGGAGCGTCAGGCCAAGGAGCAAGTCCAGCAGGAATTACAGTTGGCTTCCCGCAAGGGGAACCGGCGAGCGGAGCCCTACCTGGTGATTCCCGTGGAGAAGCCCCTCAAGGTCATGGGCGACGACTACCAGCGGGTGAAGCAGAAGGCCCAATAACCATCCGTCCCGGCACGGTCCTGGCAATATCAAGGGCAAGGTGTGCCCATGGCCAGCAATCCCCTGCTTCTCCTGATCCTCCTGCTCTCCGCCCTCGCCACGGTGCTGGCTGGGATCGGCGTCTTCGGCAACAGTCGGCCCCCCGATCCCCGGCTGAATTCCCTGCTCAACGACCTGGATGACATCAAGGGGATGCTTTCGCAGATCCAGAAGTCCGTCCTCCAGACCGAGCGCAAGCTGGAAAAGGAAGTCCAGGTCTCGCGCACCGAGAACCGCGAAGTGGTGGAGAAGCTCGCCGAAGTGCTCGACAAGCGCCTCAAGGAACTGGTCTAGGTCTCGAGGGCCCGTCGCAGCACCTTCCGGAGGTCCTCCCGGAGGAAGGGTTTCTGCAGGAAGGCCGCCAGGCCCTTGCCCAGAAAGTCCTGGATGGCCTCCTGCTCGTTGTAGCCGCTGGTCAGGACCACCCGGCAGGCGGGATCCAGGCGCCGCAGCTCGCGGAAGGTCTCCAGGCCGTCCATGTGGGGCATGGTCAGGTCCATGAGCACGGCGCAGATCGGGACCGGACACTCCTTGAAGCGCTCCAGGGCCTGGACGCCATCCTCGGCGGTGACCACCTCGAAGCCCATGGAGCGGATCATGTCCGTGGCCACGAGGCGCACGGCCTCCTCATCGTCCACGACCAAGATGGTCCCCCGTCCGGTCCAGGCCTCCTCCTCCACGGCACCCACGGCTTCAGCCACCAGGCCGCTGCCCGCCGGGAAGATCACCTTGAACGTGGTGCCCTTCCCCACCTCGCTGTAGACGCGGATCCCGCCCCGGTGGCCCCGCACGATGCCCTGCATGGCCGAGAGGCCCAGGCCGCGGCCCGTGAACTTGGTGGTGAAGAAGGGCTCGAAGATCCTCGCCTGCACCTCGGGGGTCATGCCCTGCCCCGTGTCGGACACTTCCAGGGTGAGGAACTGGCCCGGTTCCATGGCCTGCCCGGGGTAGTCCCGCGCCAGATCCGGCCCACCATAGGCCTGCAGCCCGGTCCGGATGGACACGATGCCCTCCACATCCCCGATGGCCTCCGCAGCGTTGGTGACCAGGTTCATCACCACCTGCTGGATCTGGGTGGCCTCCCCGACGAGGGTGGGCAGGTTCTCCGCCAGCTGGAAGCGGATCGCCACCTTTTTCGAAGTGGACACGCTTAGCAGGTGAGAGAGCTCCTCCACCGCCTGGTTCAGGTCCAGGGGGCCCACCACGAAGCGTCCCTTGCCGGAGTAGGCCAGCATCTGGCGCGTGAGGTTGGTGGCCCGCTGCACGGCCCGCTCCATGTTCTCGAGGTAGGGCCATGCGGGAGCGACCTTCGACATGCAGAGCTGGGCCAGGCTGATGTTCCCCAGGATCGCCGTGAGCAGGTTGTTGAAGTCATGGGCGATGCCGCCGGCGAGGATGCCCAGGCTCTCCAGCTTCTGGCTCTGCAGCTGCGCCTGCTCCTGCCGCCGCCGCTCGGTGATGTCGGTGACCACGCCCAGCACGCTCACCAGCTGACCGTCCTCATCCACCACGGGCGAGCCCGTCACGATGGTCCAGAGCTCGCCCCCGTCCTTGCGGCGGAACCGAAGGTCCTGCTGGCTGCCGTGTCCATCCCGGGGTTCCGAGAGACTGCGCTTCACCTGGGCGGCATCCGCCTCCGCCATGAACTCGAACAGGGACCGGCCCACCATGTCGGCGGGGGAATACCCCAGCATCTCGGCCATGCGGCGGTTCACGAAGGTGGTCAGGCCCTGGCCGTCCAGGACCCAGAGACCCTCGCCCATGACGTCGATGAGATGGCGAAACCGCGCTTCGCTTTCCCGCAGGGCCTGGGCATCGCGCCGATGGCTCTCCGTCTCCAGGACCAGTTCCTGGGTCCGGGACTCCACCTGGGTCCGGATGGCCGCCTCGCTGGCCACCAGGTTCCGCACATAGCCCGCCAACAGGGCCGAGAAGGCCAGGCCGGTCACGAGGACCGTCCAGGCACGCCAGGACGTGCCCAGGGCGAAATGCCCCCCCGCCGGGGTCACGGTCACCAACCACTGGCGGCCCGCCAGCGGGAAGGTCCTGGAGAGGTGGAGCCCATCATCCCGGGTGGGCCCGATGGGCGGGAGTGGGGAGGCCTCCTCATGCAGCAGGGCCTCCGGGGCCGGGGCACTGGCGTCGAACAACCTCAGGACGACCCCCCGGGGCTCGAGGAAGGTCGTGGATTTCTGGACCAGATCCCCCATGCGGAAGACGCCCTGGACCACCCCCAGCGGCTGGCCATCCTTGCCGCGCACGGGGATCATCACCAGGACGCCGGCTTGGTCGCCCGTCTCCTGGATGAGCCGGATCCGGCCACTGGCGGCCAGGTTGTCCGTCCGGAGGGCCCTGGCCAGAGCCTCCTGGCGGCTGGGCAGGTTCTGGGCCGCATACCCGAGGGTGACCTCGTTGCCTCGGAAGGGGGCGACGAAGTGGATGCCATAGAACGAGGCCTCCGGCGGCAATTCCAGGTTGTGGCCAGCTGCGTCCCGCTGGAAGAAACGGAACCCGGGATGGACGCGGCGGGCCTCCGCCTCCAAGGTGGCCCGGTTCTGCGGGGTCACCCGCGGCAGCCACTGGAAGGCCTGGATGTAGGGATGCCGGGCAAGCAGGGGGGCCAGGAAACCATCAAAATCCGTCCGCGAAACCTCATCGCTGGACTGGAAGAAGCTGCGAAGGACCTCCACGTCCTCGAAGCCGTGCTGCAGGCCCTTGATCACACTCTCGGCCCGATCCCTGGCGGCGATGTGGAACTCGGCCTCCACCTGGCGCCGGTTCGCCTCCCGGGTGGAGAAGAAGCCCAGGACGGAGAGGGCCAACCCGACCAGGAGCACACCCAGGATGCTGAAGGAGCCCCGGAGCCGGAGGTGGGATGGAGGTGCGGTCAACAGATACCTCGGAAAGGGCGGCCTGGAATGCGGGGCGTGTGCCAACCGCGGTCTTCCCAAGGGGAAGGCAGTAGGGACCCCATTCCATCGACACCGGGACCGTTCCACCTTACCTGTGGGAGAATTGCAATGGACCGCAGGGTCATCAGGAGGTGCCGCTTGAACCGCAACATCATGATCGCCTTGGCTGGAGGCCTTGCCGCTGGATTCCTCGCGGGCTACTTCGTCTTCGGCGGCGACTCCCACAACGGCACCCCTCCCGTCGTGGCGGCCCCCACCGGCCCCATCATGCCCGCGCCCTCCCTGGGTGGCGCCGTGCCCGGAGCCATGCCTGGCGCCATGCCCGCCGGCCCCGCCCTGCCCAGCGCGGAGGTGCAGGCCCGCATCAATCGCCTCGAGGCCACGGTCCTGGCCGATCCCAAGAACTTCGGCGCCTGGTTCGCCCTCGGCAACGACTACTTCGACACGCACCAGCACCAGAAGGCCGTGGACGCCTACGGCAAGGGCCTGGCCATCAAGCCTGATGAGCCCAACGTCCTCACGGACCAGGGCGTGATGTACCGCGACCTCGGCCAGTTCGACAAGGCGCTGGCGAACTTCCAGAAGGCCAACAAGCTGGACCCGAACCACGTCCAGAGCCTCTTCAACATGGGCGTGGTGTACTCGGCCGACCTCCACAAGCCGGACGAGGCCGCCAAGGCCTGGAACAAGGTCATCGCCCTGGCCCCGGGCAGCGAGCAGGCCGCCCAGGCCCGCCAGATGCTCAGCCAGCTGAAGAAGTAGCCGGACGCCGAAGCGCCAGCCCCATGCTGTGCCTGGACGCCCTCCCCAGTCCCCTGTGGGTGCTCGGCACGGGCACAGGGGTGGGGAAGACTCACGTCTGCGCCCGGCTGGCCCAGGCCTGGGCGGATCTCGGCCCCGTGGCCTACCGCAAGCCCTTCCAGACCGGCGTGGATCGTTCGGATCATCTGGAGGCCGATGCCTCCGTCGTGGCCGGACCCGGGATCATCACCGAGAGCCACATCCTGCTGAAGGCTCCCCTCGCGCCCCTGGCCGCGGCCCAGCTGGAAGGCCGGGCCCTCGACCTCGAGGCCGCGACCCGGTGGTGCCAGCGGCCCTTCGATGGCCGCGTGCTGCTGGAGGGCGTGGGCGGCGTGATGGTGCCCCTCGCGCCCAACGTGCACTTCCTCGCCTGGGCCACCGGGCTGAAGATCCCCTGCGTCCTGGTGGCCCTGGGTGGGCTCGGCACCCTCAACCACACCCTGCTTTCCGCCGAGGCCCTCATGCTGCGGGGCTGGCGCATCGCAGCCGTGCTGTTGAATCCTGGCGCAGATGGCACGGCGCCTGAGGTTGCGGAAGCCAATGCCGAAGTGCTGCGGGGGTTTCTGCCGGTGCCGGTCCACGTCCTAGACTGAGGGCATGCCGAGTCCCCTGCCCCCCGACTGGTCCGACCGTCTCAGCCTGGACCGCGCCCACCTCTGGCACCCCTTCACCCAGATGAAGATCCATGAAGCCGATCCTCCGGTCCCGGTGATCGGCGGCGAGGGCTGCTACCTGCTGCTGGCCAACGGCGAGCGCGTGCTGGACGGCATCTCGAGCTGGTGGACCTGCCTGCATGGGCACGGCCATCCCCGGCTGGTGAGCGCGCTGGAGCGGCAGGCGGCGAAACTCGACCACGTGATGTTCGCGGGCTTCACCCACGAGCCCGCCCTGGAGCTGGTGGCGCGGCTGCGCCCCAAGCTGCCCCGGAACCTGACGCGGGCCTTCTTCTCGGACGACGGAAGCACGGCGGTGGAGGTGGCCCTGAAGATGGCCTTCCAGGCCCAGCTTCAGCGCGGCGAGCAGGGCCGCGCCCGCTTCGGCGCCCTGCGCGGCGGCTACCACGGCGACACCTTGGGCGCCGTGGGCGTGGGCGAGCTGGAGAACTTCATGACGGGGCTCTTCAGCCCCCTGCTGCTGGCCTGCGATCGCCTGGAGGTGCCGGAAGATCCGAGGCGGGAGATCCAGCCCGATCTCACCGGCTGGCCCGCGCGGCTGGATGCCGCACGGGAGGCCCTCTGCACCTTCTTCCATGCGAACGGGTCACGCCTCGCGGCCTTCATCGCCGAACCGCTCATCCAGTGCGCCGGCGGCATGCGCATGTGGCCCCCCGAGCTGCTGCAGGAGCTGCGCGCCCAGTGCGATGCCCACGGCGTCTACCTCATCCTCGACGAGGTGGCCACGGGCTTCGGCCGCACGGGCACCTTCCTGGCGTGTGAACAGGTGGGCGTGGCGCCGGACCTCCTCTGCCTCTCCAAGGGCCTCACGGGCGGCATGCTGCCGCTTTCCATGACCTGGGCCACGGAGGCCATCTACGACCAGTTCTGGGGCGAGCCCGCTTCCGGCCGGGCCTTCCTCCACGGTCACAGCTACACCGCCAATCCCACGGCCTGCGCCGTGGCCTGCACCAGCCTCGCCCTCTTCGACGACGAGCCGGTGCTGGCGAACGCGCGAAGCCTCCACGAGGCCATGAGGGCGGCTTTCACGAGCCTCGCCTCCCATCCGGGCGTCCGCCAGGCCCGCGTGCTCGGCACCATCGGCGCCTGCCGCCTGGTGGATCCGGCCACCGGTCAGGCCCACGATCCCCAGGCCCGCTTCGGCTGGCGCCTGCACCGCCGCGCCCTGGAGCATGGCCTCCTGGTGCGCCCCATCGGCGACTGCCTGTACCTGCTGCCGCCGCTGAACACGCCGGCGACGCGCCTCGCCGAGGCCGCTGAAACCCTGGCCCATCTCCTGGACGAATGACGACTCCGGAGTGATGTTCCGCCGCCGCTACACTGGCCTTTTGCCCTGGAGCGCGCGATGAAGCTGGTGACCTTTCTGCACGGCGAAACCGAGAAGATCGGCGCCGTGCTGGCCGATGGCCGCATCCTCGATCTCGCCGCCGCGGACCTCCGCCTGGCCGTGGACATGCTCACCCTCATCCGGCGCCAGGACGAGCTGCTGCCCCTGGCCCGGGCCCTGGCCTCGGCGCCCCCGGCCACAGCCCTGGTCGATCCCGCCAGGATCCAGCTTCAGGCCCCCATCCCCCGCCCCGTGTCCATGCGCGACGGCTACGCCTTCCGCCAGCACGTGGCCACCGCCCGCCGCAACCGCGGGCTGGAGATGATCCCCGAGTTCGACCTCTTCCCCGTCACCTACTTCACCAACCACCTGGCCGTCACGGGCCCCGGCGAAGTGCTGGTGCAGGACCACCACCTCACCCGCCTCGACTTCGAGCTGGAGGTGGCCATCGTCACGGGGAGGCCCCTGAAGAACGCCACCCTGGAGGAGGCCGACGACGCCATCTTCGGCTACATGGTGATGAACGACTGGAGCGCCCGCATGCTCCAGATGGAGGAGATGAAGCTCTCTCTGGGGCCCTGCAAGGGCAAGGACTTCGCCACCAGCCTGGGCCCCTGGCTCGTCACCAAAGACGAGCTGAACCTGGAGCGGACCCCGAAGGGCGAGATCCTGCACGCCACCATGACCTGCGACGTGAATGGCCACCGCCTGTCGAACGGGAACGCCGACACCATGAACTGGACCTTCGCCCAGATCCTGCAGCGCACCAGCTACGGCATCCAGATGCACCCGGGCGAAGTCATCGGCAGCGGCACCGTGGGGACGGGCTGCCTGTTGGAGCTGAACGGCTCCAAGGTCACCGACAACCTCTGGCTGAAGGCCGGGGACGAGGTGGTCATGGCGATCGAGGGCCTGGGCCGCCTGGTGAACACCATCGTCCACGCCCCCGAGCGCCTGGAGGGCATGCCGCCGCACCTGGTGGGCGGGGTGCTTCCCGACCTCTACGCCGGCACCCCCACCGGCGAGGCCGGGGACTGACCCGGACCTGCTGCCCCCCAGGGTCGCGGTCATGGGGGGTCGCCCTCACCCGGGAAGATCCCTGACGGGGGCCTTGCCCGTGGAATCCTTCCCGGTAAGACTGCCTTCCCACTCCGAGGTTTCCATGCGCCGCTTCCTGCCCCTGCTCCTCGCCGTACTCGCCAGCGCCTTTCCCGCTGCCGCGCAGAAGGCCGCGCCGACCCTCAAGACCTACTTCGCCGATGCCTCAAAGGTGAAGGAGGGCGGCGTGAAGCTCATCCCCATCAAGACCCCCAAGGGCACCTTCAAGGTCTGGACCAAGCGCTTCGGGAGCAACCCCCGCATCAAGCTGCTGCTGCTCCACGGCGGTCCCGGCGGCACCCACGAGGCCTTCGAGGCCTTCGAGGGTTTTCTGCCCCCCGAAGGCATCGAGTTCATCTACTACGACCAGCTGGGCAGTGCCTACTCGGAGCAGCCCAAGGACAAGGACCTCTGGACCACGGAGCGCTTCGTGGAGGAGGTCGAGCAGGTGCGCGTGGCCCTCGGGCTCAACAAGGACAACTTCTACCTGCTGGGCCACTCCTGGGGTGGCATCCTCGCGGTGGAATACGCCCTGAAACATGGCGCCCACCTGAAGGGGCTCGTCATCTCGAACATGATGATGAGCATTCCCGACTACAACCGCTACGCCGAGGACGTGCTTGCCAAGCGCATGGACCCGGCGGTGGTGAAGGAGATCAAGGCACTGGAGGCCCAGGGCAAGTACGAAGACCCGCGCTACTTCGAGCTGCTGATGCCCAACTTCTACGCGAAGCACGTCTGTCGGCTGCCCGAGTGGCCCGACGCCATCAACCGGATGTTCGGCCACCTCAACAAGGACATCTACGTGCTGATGCAGGGTCCCAGCGAGTTCGGGGCCTCCGGACGTCTGGAGAAGTGGGACCGGAAGGCCGACCTGCCGAAGCTGGCCATGCCCACCCTGGTCATCGGCGGCAGCCACGACACCATGGACCCCGCCCACATGAGATGGGTGGCCGGCCAGGTGCAGCACGGCAGCTTCCTCCTGTGCCCCGAAGGCAGCCACTGCGCCTACTGGGATGACCAGACCACCTACTTCCCGGGCCTGGTGCGCTGGCTGAAGGACACGGACGCCGGGCGCAAGACCGTCGCCCTGACCAAGCCATGAGCCTCCGCACCGTCCTCGCCTCCGAGCTGAGCCCCATCAAGGCCAATGCCTGGCTCGTGGCCGGTGTGGCTCCGCGTCCCATCGCCCTGGCCAGCACCGTCAACGAGCACGGGGTGCGGAACCTCGCGCCCTTCAGCTTCTTCAATGCCTTCGGCTCCAACCCGCCCATGGTGGCCTTCGCCCCGAACCGGCGGGGCCGCGACGGCACGGTGAAGCACACCTACCTCAACGCCACAGCCACGGGCCAGTTCGTCATCGCGGCCGTGTCCCATGCCATGGTCCAGCAGATGAACCTGGCCAGCGCGGAGTACGGGGACGGCGAGGACGAGTTCCCCAAGGCCGGCCTCACGCCCCTGCCGGCGCGCTTCGTGGATGCGGCCCTGGTGGCTGAGAGCCCCTTCCAGATGGAGTGCCGCCTGCACCGCGAGGTGGAGCTGGGCCAGGGCCCGGGCTCGGGCCTGATGCTCATCGGCGAGGTGCTCTGCTTCCACGTGCAGGAGCACCTCATGAAGGGTGATCTCCCAAATCCCACGGCCATGGACCACGTGGGACGCAGCGGCGGCGCCTGGTACACGCGCGCCTCCGGCGACGCCCTATTCGAGCTGGGCAAGCCCATGGGACGGCCCATCGGGTTCGAGGCGTTGCCGGATGCCCTGAAGCAGAGCCGCATCCTCACGGGCAACGACCTGGGCCGGCTGGCCCATGCCGAGACCCTGCCGGATCTGGGTTCGATGACGGCGCGGCCGGGCGATCCTGGGGACGCCGAGGGCCTGGAGCGAGCCATCCAGTCGGTCCTCCAGGAAGGCGACCTTCCCGAGGCCTGGCGGCTGGTGGGCCTGCGCGTGAGGCTCTGATGCCGAAGCTCCGCTTCAGCCTCATGTCCCTCCTGCTCCTGGTCGCCACCTGGCGCTTCACCCGGGGCGGGGCCTGGATGTGGGCGCCCCTGGCCGTCAGCAGCAGCCTGGTGGCCCTCGTCGATGCCTTCGGCCCTGACGAGACCACGGACCTGTCAAGCACCGCGCCCTGGGCACTGAACCTGTGGCTCTTCCTCACCCTGCCCATCCTCGCCGCCATGCATGCAGCCCTGTGGTGGATGGCGGGGACTGGAGACGCGCTGGGTCTGGGCGCTGCCCTGCTGAAGCTCGGCGGCCCCGACCTGACCGCCGCACGTCTGGCCAGTGGGCCCTGGTCCTGGCTCGGCGCCCTGCTGGGCGTCGGCTTCCTCACGGCCGCCGCGGGCACCACCGTGGGACACGAGCTGGTGCACCGCACCCGCCAGTCCTTCCACCTGATCTGGGGCCGCTGGCTGCTCGCGCTCACCTTCGATGCCAGCTTCGCCATCGAGCACGTCTACGGCCACCACGCGAAAGTGTCCACCTTCGAGGACCCGGCCTCGGCGCGCCGCGGCGAGCGGGTCTACGGCTTCATCCTCCGCTCCACCCTGGGCCAGCTGCGCAGCGCCTGGCGGCTGGAACGGGAGCGGCTCCAGCGCAAGGGGCTCAGCCCCTGGACGCCCCGCAACCGGTTCCTGCGCGGCTGGCTTTTCTCCGCCGTGTGGGCGGGCCTCGCCTTCCTCCTCGGCGGCTGGCGCGCTGTGGGCTTCTTCGTGGCCACGGGACTCTGGGGCAAGGCCATCCTCGAGATTATCAACTTCATCGAGCACTACGGCCTCATCCGCCTGCCCGGCACCCGCGTGGAGCCTCGCCACAGCTGGAACAGCAATGCCTGGATGAGCAGCACCATCCTCTACCACCTCACGCGCCACAGCGACCACCACGCCGAAGGCAGCAAGCCCTTCTGGCGCTTGCGCCCCCTGCCCGATGCCCCCATGCTGCCCGCGGGCTACATGGGCATGCTCTTTGTCGCCCTGGTGCCACCCTGGTACGAGCGCCTCATGCGACCTCGGATCGCGGCCTGGGATGCGCGGCACGCGGACGCGGCGGAACGACAGCTGGCGGTCGAAGAGAACCATCGTGCGGGCTGGGCCGCCGCCTGCATCCCCTTGCCCCATGCCGACGCCAGGCAGTAGCGTGGCACTCACGCCCACCGGAGGTCCCATGTTCCTGCCCTGGAGAACCACCGCCCTGCTTGCCACCCTGGGTGCCGTCCTCGGAGCCCAGGTCAGGCCCTCGGCCGAAGTCAGGCAGTTCCTCAAGGTCGATGCCCCGGTGGTGGCTTTGGTGCATGCCCGCGTCGTGGACGGCACCGGCGTAGCCGCTCGGGAAGACCAGACGCTGATCCTCCGCGACGGCCGCATCGAGGCCATGGGCGCGACCGTCAGCCTGACGCCGCCCAAGGAGGCCCAGGTGCTGGACCTCACGGGCCACACGGTGCTGCCGGGGCTGGTGGGCATGCACAACCACCTCTTCTACACGCACTCCATCCACAGCGACGAAAAGGGCGCGGCGGTGCCGCCGGGACGGCTCTTCGCCGAGATCGCCTACTCGGCGCCGCGGCTCTACCTGGCCTGCGGCGTCACCACCATCCGCACCACCGGCAGCCTGGAGCCTTACACCGATCTGAATATCAAGCGGCAGATCGACGCGGGCCTCATGCCCGGCCCGAAGATGGAGGTCACCGGCCCCTACCTGGAGGGCCTGGAGCCCATGACGCCCCAGATGTATGCCCTGCGGGGGCCCGAGGATGCCAAGCGCTTCGTGGACTTCTGGGCCGATGCGGGCGTGACCTCCTTCAAGGCCTACATGAACATCCGCCGGGCCGACCTCGGCGCCGCCATCCAGGCCGCCCACGCCCGGGGTCTCAAGGTGACCGGCCACCTGGGCTCGGTCACATGGCCGGAAGCCCTGGCCCTGGGCATCGACAACTTCGAGCACGGCCCGGTCTACACCGACACCCAGTTCGCGCCGGACAAGAAGCCGGACGTGGGTCCGCCGGTCTCCAGCTCCTGGGGCGCCTGGCTGAAGGTGGATGTGGCGGGCCCCGAGGTGCAGCAGCTCATCCGCGATCTGGTGGCGAAGAAGGTGGCCGTGACCTCGACGCTGCCTGTGTTCGAGCTGGGCATCCCCGGCCGACCACCCCTGCAACCCCGCATGCTCGCGGCCATGTCGGCCGAGTCCAAGGCCAGCTACCTGACAGCCCGGGCCAAGGTCCCCGCGCTGCCGAATGGTCGCGCCGAGCAGCTGCTGAAGAAGGAGATGGCCTTCGAGCTGGCCTTCGTCAAGGCCGGTGGCCTGCTGCTGGCCGGTCCCGATCCCACGGGCATGGGCGGCGTGCTGCCCGGCTTCGGCGATCATCGGGAGCTTGCGCTGCTGGTGGAGGCGGGCTTCACGCCCGTGGAGGCCATCCACATCGCCACCGCCAACGGCGCGGCCTTCCTGGGCCGCCTGGACCGCATCGGCACGGTCGAGGCTGGCAAGCAGGCGGACCTGGTGGTGGTGAAGGGCGATCCCTCGAAGCGGATCGAGGACATCGAGAACGTCGTGACGGTCTTCAAGGACGGCCTTGGCTACGACTCCGCCAGGCTCATCGAGTCCGTGCGCGGCCATGTGGGCATCCGCTGAGGGGCCGCCGAAGCTGCCCCCGGTTCCCGCTCCCGCCCAGGCCGCTCCCATGACCACCCCCACCCCCCAGCCCGTCATCCAGGCCCAGCTCGACGCCTACAACCGCCATGATGCCGAGGCCTTCGCCGCCACCTATGGGCCCGAAGCCGAGATCCTTGAGCTGGCCACGGGGACGCTGATTGCCAAGGGCACGGCCGCCATCCGCGCCTTCTATGCCGCCCGCTTCCAGGCCAACCCGAAGCTCCACGCGGAGGTCCTGCACCGCACCCTGCAAGGGGCCTTCGTGGTCGATCAGGAGCGCATTACCGGCGTGCGCAACCCCGTGGATGGCGTCGAGCGTCCACCTCTCACGGCAGTGGTGATCTACGAGCTCAGGGAGGGCCGGATCGCCCGGGCCTGGATGGTGCGCTGAGCCTGGATCAGTCGCCGGACTCCGGCACGCCCTCGGTGCTGCCACCCCGGTGGTGCACCACCCGCTGGGCGTAGGGGATCTCGATGCCGGCCTCGCGGAAGGCCAGCAGGATGCGGCGGCGCAGCTCGCGGGCCACCTCCCACTGGGCGCCGGGAGCGGTCTTGGTCAGGGTCCGGATGGTGAAGCCATTGGGACCGAGGGCCTCGATGCCCTTCACCTCCAGGGGTTCGAGGGCCTGGTCGGGTCGCTCCTCGTGCAGCGTCCCCCCTGCGACCAGGAGCACGGCGAAGGCCTGGTCCGGGTCGGTGCCGTAGCCCACTTCCACATCCACCAGCGCCCGGGCGAAGTCCTTCGAGAGCACCACCACCCTGATGATGGACCCGTTGGGGATGTAGTGGGCGCGGCCCTCCGCATCCCGCAGCTGGGTGATGCGCAGGGTCATGCGCTCGACGGTGCCCGTGTGCTTGTCGTCCACGCTGACGATGTCGCCTACGCCGAACTGGTTCTCCATGAGCAGGAAGAACCCGCTGATGACGTCCTTGACGAGGCTCTGCGCGCCGAAGCCCACGGCCACGCCCGCGATGCCCGCGCCCGCCACCAGGGGCCCGATGTTCACGCCGAATTCTTGCAGGGTCATCAGCAGGAAGAAGGCCACCACCAGCACCCGAGCGGCGTTGGTCAGCACCGAGCCCAGGGTCTCGGCCCGCCGCTCGGAGTCGGTGGTGACCTCATCGTTCCCGTCGTCCACCGCCTTGCGCACGGCGCGGGTGACGAGCCTCACGGCCAGGAGGAGCCCGACGCAGGCGACTGCCACCAGGAGCAGGTGGCCCAGGCGCGACCAGCCGGAGCGGCCCATCCAGTCCAGGAATCCCCGCATCCACTGCGGGCTCGTGAGCATTGCCATCATCGCCGTCAACCGTTCCATTCCCGTCTCCCGATCCAGCCTAGCAAGGCCCAGCCCAGAGCCGGTTGATTCAGGCCGCCGGCAGGCTCGAACCCGGGCCCTTTGACGATCAATAGATCATTGATTTGCCCGTTTTGCCGGTTTACTACTTATTCGCTTGCGTCAGCCAATCGATTGATGGAAATTTGCATCAATCCTCCCTTTTGGGTGCCCCATGCGAGCTCGAAACCTGCTGGACCGCCGCCAGCACCATGGACCCTTCCGGTTCCTGTACATGCCCCTGAAGCGGATCATGCAGCGCTTCCTGGGCGTGGGCTAGCCACTCCAACCGTTCCAGGAACCCTACTTCCAGGACGCCCAGTAGTCGGCATTCTCCACCAGCGCCGCCGCAGGCGTGGCCTGCAGGGGCCGGAAAGTGTCCACCATGACGGCGACCTCGTCCGTGCGCTCCTTGGTCTTGCTGAGCGGAATGGCCTTGGGGTGGGGCCCGTGGTGGATGCCCTGGGGATGCCAGGTCATCATGCCGGCGCCGATGCCATCGCGGCTGAAGAAGTGGCCCGCCGAGTAGAACAGCACTTCGTCGTAGTCGATGTTGGAGTGGTAGAAGGGCACGCGCATGGCGCCCTCCTCCTCTTCGAAGGGCCGGGGCAGGAAGCTGCAGATCACGAAGTTGTTCGCGATGAACGTGGAGTGCGCGCTAGGTGGCAGGTGGTAGCGGGCGCTGAGGATGGGCCGGATGTCCTTCACGTTGATGCGCCAGACCGTGAGGTCGCCCTTCCAGCCCGCCACGTCCAGCGGGTTGAAGGGATAGAACACCTTGGTGATCTCGTTCTCCCGCTTGATGTGGACGGCCCACTCTTTGGGAGTCGCATCGTAGGGCTCCAGCTCCGGCGTGTCGATCATGGCGGGATCGAAGATGGCGTTGGGCCCCAGCTGGTTCCGGTCCGGGATGGTGACCTCGCTGAAGCTCTCGATGAGCAGGTAGCGCTGCTCTCTGGCATCAGGCAGGAAGCGGTACGTGGTGCCGCGGGGGATCACCAGGTAGTCGCCGGTGGCGTAGGTCAGGGCGCCGAAAGTGGTCTCCAGCTTTCCACTGCCGGCGTGGATGTAATAGACATCGTCGCCGTCGGCATTGCGGTAGAAGAAGTCCATGGCCGCCGGCGCCACCCAGTGCAGGGCCACGTCGTGGTTGTGCAGGAGGCAGATGGGGGCGAAGGCGGGTTCTCTGGATCCGAACATGGAGGCCTGGATGGCTTCGTCAGCCGATGGCTTCAGCCCGTTCAGGTCGTAGCTGTGGGGCCGCAGCGGGCCCTCAATGCGCGTCCAGTCCGTCACCGGGTGCAGGCGGTAGAGGTGCGTGGTGCGCCCGAAGAACCCCTGTCGGGCGTGCTCCTCCTCGAAGGTGCCCTCCGGCAGGTCCACATGTGCCTGCCGCGTGTGCAGGCCCTTGCGCAGGGGGAACAGCGGCGTTTCCTTCTTGGACATGACAACCTCAGTGCGGTTTTTCATTATGGCTGGAATCTGTAATCACAGCCGATGCCAATCCTGAGGAATGGCAGAGAATACGACGACTTTCAAAGGGCTGAAAAGCAACCTGTCCGGGAGCCTCATTCAATAGTTTCCCCCTTGTTAATTCTTACCGATACATCCTGTGAGCCAACCGGGCCATCTTTCATGCAGGTCGCCGTGACCTGCATCCCATCTTCCCGCCGCCCCTGGTGGAGTCTTCATGGATCGGAACTACTGTCAGGAACTGCTGGCCGCCATCGAGCAGGCTGATCGGGCCGCGGCCACGGCGGTGGTCGATGCCTGGGCGGTTGGTCGTCCGTTCAGTCAGGTGGTCCCCGAGCTGTTGACCCCGACCCTGGAGACCTTCGGGAAGCAGTGGGCAGAGGGTCAAGTTGGCGTCTCCCTCGCCACGGGCTACATGGCCTCGAAGGTGGCGGAGGATGTCCTGTCCCGGCTCCTCCTGGAACCCAGCTCGGATGGGGGCCCGGCGCTGCCCTCCAGGGGCCCGGTGCTGCTCGGCAACGTGGAGGATGATTTCCATCCCCTCGGCCGGAAGATGGTGGCGGCCTTTCTGCGCACAGAAGGTTGGGACGTTCGCGACCTCGGCGTGGATGTCTCACCGGAGCAGTTCGTGGACATGGCCGAAGAGACCGGCGCCCGGGTGGTGGGTGCCTCGGCCATGATGTACACCACAGCGAAGAATGTGACCCGGATCCGGGCGGAGATCGACCGGAGGGGGCTGAAGGGAAGGCTCCAGCTGGCCGTGGGCGGGGCCGTCTTCAAGCTGCGGCCCGAGCTCGTGGCGGAGTTCGGCGGGGATGGCATGGCCGTCAGCGCCCTGGATGCCTCGGCCCTGTTCCAGCGGCTCTGGCAGCAATCTCTGGACTGCGATGCCACTAGCGGCAAGGCGGCCCGATGAACAGCCTGGAACGAGTCCTGGCCGCCCTCCAGAACCAGGCTGCCGACCGGCCGGCCCTGCTGCTCAATGCGGGGCTCTACGGCGCGCGGCTCACCGGTGCGACCCTGGTCGACCACTACCGGGATCCCGCCGTCTACGCCGAGGGCCAGATCGCCATTCTTGAGACCTTCGGCCCGGACCTTCTCCTCAGCCCCTTCGCGCTGGCTGGGCTGGGTGCGTCCTTCGGCAGCCAGGTGAGCGTACCGAAGCGCCAACCTCCGAATGTCTCCGTCTTTGCCGCAGCTTCTGCCGAGGCGGCGCTCAGGCTCCCCCTGCCCGACGTGGACAGCGCCCCGGGCATCCTCTACCTGCGGGAGAGCATCCGGATTCTCGCCGGGAAGTACCCCGGGCGGGTTCCGGTCATCGGGCTGCTGGTGAGCCCCATGGACCTGCCCCCCCTCATCATCGGCCTCGAAGCCTGGCTGGATGCCCTCCTGTTCCAGCCGGAGGTGGCCAAGGCCCTCGCCGACCGGCTGACGCCTTTCATCGTGGCCCTGGGCAAGGCGATGCTGGGCGACGGTGCCACCGCCCTGGCCCTCACGGCCAATCTGTCCAACCGGTTCATGGTTCCGGCCCAGGTGGTGGAGGGGCTGGGTCGCCCCTCGCTGAAGCAGGCCCTGGCCGAGCTCCCAGGCCCTGTCATCCTGCACCACGGAGGCTGCCCCCTGCTCGCCCACTTGGCTGATTTCACCGGACACGCCAATGTGGTGGGCTTTGTCATGGATGCAGGGGAAGACCTGGGCGCCGCCCGCCGGGTGCTTGGACCCGGCCCCGTCGTGCTGGGCAACCTCAGCGGCCCCGCCCTGGCAGGGCTTCAGCCGGAGGAGGTCCGCACCCAGTGTGACCTTGCCCTGGCCCAGCGTGGAGGTGATCACCAGTTCATCCTCGCCACCTGTGGCGCCGACATCCCCCTCGACACGCCACCCGAATGCATCACGGTCATCACCGATGCCGTCTGCCGAGCGGGGGGAGTTCCAGCATGACCCAGGAACCTCAATCGAAACGATGCATCTCCTGTTCCATCTTCAAGAAGGAGATCGAGGCGCTGCAGGCCTCCGGACAGCTTGAGCTGCCGGTGCACTACCTCAACTCCATGCTCCACATGGTGCCCGTCAAGCTGGAGGCACGCCTGCAGGAGGCCCTTGGGGCCGCACGGACACAAAAACCAGGGCAGGAAGTGGTGATCGCCTACGGGGACTGCTGCGGCCACATGGAAGACTTCGAAGCCGCACCAGGGACCAGCCGGACCGTCGGTATTAACTGCTGCGAGATCATCCTCGGTCATGAGACGTACCGGAAGCTTCGCCGGGAGGGGGCCTTCTTCCTCATGCCGGAGTGGGCCCTGTCCTGGCGGCAGGTGTTCGTGGGACAGCTCGGCCTGCTGGGGCCCTGTGCAAAAACCTTCATGCAGGAGATGCACACCCGGCTGATCTACCTCGATACGGGGATCCTGCCGGTGCCTCACGCGGAGCTGGCTGAGGCCAGTGCCTTCCTGGGCCTCCCCCTGGAGATCCTCCCGGTCTCCCTTGACCCCCTGCTCAATAACCTGAACCAGGCCATTCAAGCTGCGAGCCGCCATGACTGACCGGAGCCAGCGCAACGATGCGGCCGCCGTGCAGTTCATGATTGTGGACTTCCTAGAGCACATCCTCAGGTTCTCGGAAAGCCCTTCTGAGATGGGGCTGTTCCTCGCCCGCAAGCTGCGCGAAGTCCTGGGCGTGCGGGCCGTCGTGATGCTTCAGCATGGCCCGGTCCTGCAGGATGGCTCCGCCCGGATCGTGGCCCTGGAGCCGGAGCGTGCGCGCGGTACCAACTTGGTTCCAGGCCTGAACAAGATCTTGAGCGCCAGTTTGGAGCATTCGAAGGCAGTCCTCCTCCTCCGACCCTTGGCAGCGGCGCCCATCGCCGCGGCCATGGACCACTTGGATGTGAGGTCCCTGAGCCTGACGCCCCTCCACGTGGGCGACCAGCGGGTGGGCACCCTCATCGGCCTGGACCACCTGGATCTCCAACGCACCGACGATGTCCTGCGCCTTCTGACCGCCCTGTCCCCAGTGTTCGCGCTGATCCTCCGCAATGCCCTCCACTTCGAGGCCCAGGAGGGAAAAGTGATCGCGCAGGCCGAGGAGTACCGCGCCCTGTTGCGGACCAATCTGGATGGCTACCTTGTGACTGACACCAAGGGCACCCTCCTGGATGCCAACGAGGCCTACCTGAGGATGAGCGGCTATGACCTCGCGGAGCTTCGCGGACTCCATATGTCCACCCTGGATGCCCTGGAGACCAAGGCTGAGACGGTCCAGCACACTGAGAAGATGAAGCTGGAAGGCTCGGACCGTTTTCTCTCCAGGCACCGGAGGAAGGATGGAACCTCCTTCCCGGTGGAGGTATCGACCACCTACGTTCCCAGTCGGGGGGTGCTCATCGGCTTCATCCGGGACCTCACGGACAAGGTGGCTGCCGACACAGCCCTGCGGGAGAGCGAGGCCCACCATCGCGAGCTGATCGAGATCCTCGGCGAGGGCGTGGCCGCCACGGACCTCCACGAAACGATCATCATGGCCAACCCCGAGGCGGCCCGCATCTTCGGGGTGGTGCCCGAACAGCTGATCGGCCAGAACCTTCGCGCCTTCATGGACGACCTCGACTGGCAGCAAGTGAGGGACCAGACCACCCGCCGGGTGGATGGGCGGACCGACTCCTACCAGACCCACATCCGCCGGGCCGACGGCACGCGACGCACCCTGCAGCTGACCGCCACCCCCCGCAGGGACAGCGCTGGCCAGATCGTGGGAAGCCTGGCCGTATTCCGCGACATGACCGATGAGATCCGGACCCAGGAAGCCCTCCGCCTCTCCCAGAAGATGGAAAGCCTGGGGAACCTGGCGGGTGGCCTGGCCCACGACATGAACAACGTGCTGGGGGCGATCCTCGGCCTCGCGACCACGAACCTGGATATGCAACCCGAGGGCACCCGACTCCACGGCACCTTCCAGACCATCACCAAGGCCTGCCTGCGGGGCCGCAACATGGTCAAGAGCCTGCTGGACTTCGCCCGGAAGGACATGACCGGCGAGCGCTCGGTATCCCTCAACGGCCTCGTCCAGGAGGAAGCCCGACTGCTGGAGCGGACCATCCCGGCGAACGTCGCCATCCGCCTGGACCTCGATCCGGAGGTTGGGACCATCCTGGGCGATCCGGATGCCCTCAGCCTCGTGCTGATGAACCTGTGCGTGAATGCGGTGGACGCCATGCCGGAGGGAGGCCACCTCACCCTGAGCACACGAAGGCAGCCGGATGGCCGGGTTCTCCTCGCGGTGGTGGATGACGGCGCGGGGATGTCACCCGAGACGCTCGAGCATGCCGTTGATCCCTTCTTCACCACCAAGCCCCAGGGGAAGGGCACCGGCCTGGGCCTGTCCCTGGCCTACAGCACCGTGAAGGCACACCACGGCGACCTGACCATCCAGAGCCGGCTGGGCCATGGGACCACCGTGGAGATGCGCTTCCAGCCGGTCTTCGCCCAGGCTGAACCAGCCCCCCGGGAGAACGACGAGGCCACCCATCCCGGTGCCTCCTGCCGCATCCTGCTGGTGGACGACGACGAGCTCATCCAGAGTTCGGTCGCAGCACAGCTCGAGGCCATGGGGCACGAGGCCATCGTCACCTCCAGCGGTGAGCAGGCCATGGAGCAGGTGAACCAGGGCCTCCAGCCGGACGCGGTCATCCTCGACATGAACATGCCCGGCTGGGGTGGAGCACGCACCCTGCCGCGGCTCCGGGCCGCGCTGCCGGAGGTGCCCATCCTGCTGTCCACGGGCCGGGCCGACCAGCGGGCCCTGGACCTGGCTCGTGCCATCCAGGGCGTGACCATCCTCGCCAAGCCCTTCAGCTTCCGGGAGCTCCAGGCCACCTTCGCGGCCATCCTGCCGAGGCGCTGAGTCAGGCCTGCTTCTGCAGCCAGCGGTTGTAGAACCAGAGGCTCAGGGCGCTGCCGAGACCGAAGAGGGTGAGGATGATCCAGCCCGTGGCGGCGGCCCTGGGATCCAGCTTCAACAGGCCGTCCGCCTGCTTCACGGCGCCCGCACACATGACCTTGTTGAAGAGCCAGGCGCCGGCGGGACCGCCCACCAGACTGCCGATGGCCATGGGCAGGTTGGCGTAGCCCAGGAAGAGGCCCTCCTGCCCCTTGGGCGCCAGGGAGCCGATGTACTCATATAGGCGGCTCGACGCGAAGAGCTCGCCGAAGGCGATGAGGGCCACAGTCATCACCACGAAGAGGCTGCCCAGCGGCAGCCAGAGCTTCATGGTCACGCCGCCCGCCATGTAGAGCGGCGCCACGTTGATGAGCATGGAGAGGCCGATGATCACGGTGCCCACGATGATGGACTTGATGGGCGGCAGCTTGCCGAAGGCCTTCGTGATGAGCAGCTGGAACAGGACGATGGTGATGGGGTTGGCCATGGTGTAGAGGTCCATGGCCGGGGTCAGCTCCACCGTCTTCTTCACGTAGAGCGGCAGCACGTTGTAGACCTGGTTGTAGATGAAGTAGAAGCCGCTGCTCACCACCATGAACATGGTGAACCGCCCGCTGCGCAGCACCTTGAAGATGCCGAAGAAGACCTCGGGGATGGTGCGTTTCGGCTTGTCGGGATCCACGGTCGATTCAGGATCTCGGTAGAGCAGCAGCACCACCAGGAAAGCCAGCACCGCCGCCATCATGGACACGATGAAGATGGTGTCGAGCTTGCCGAGCTTGGTGCGCACGAAGAAGGCCGTGATGCGGCCGAACACGCTGCCGACGTTGATGACCATGTAGAAGATGGCGAAGGCCAGGGTGGCCTTGCCCAGGTGGGTGCGCTGCACGGTGCCCGCGATGCAGGGCTTCACGAAGGAGCCGCCGATCCCGATCAGCAGGATCGCCGCCGCCACCGGCACCATGACGCCCAGGCCCGCCGTGACCTCCTTCCCCGCCTGCAGGGCCAGCGTCTGCCCCCCGAACCAGACCGGATAGCCCATGAGGAAGTAGCCGCCCACCAGCAGCACGCAAGCCAACAGCAAGCTGCGGCGGAAGCCGATCTGATCCGCGATGGTGCCGCTGAGGATGGGCAGGAAATAGACCAGGAACCAGAGGATGCCATTCAGCGTGCTGGGCCAGTAGTCGCCGAGGCCCAGGCGCCCGAGGTAGATGACGATGAAGCTCGCCATCGAGTAGTAGGCCGCCCGCTCGAACAGCTCGGTGAGGTTCGCGTTCCAGTAGCTCGCCGGGAAGGCGTACTTTTCGCGGAAGGTGGGCTCTGTGCTCATGGATACCTCAGGGTCGAATTAGTGTGCCATGGCCCTAGGAGCTAGCCTCTACGGACATTTGGCAGCCGCTGGCGACCGATGACACGGATGGGTCCAGGCCGAATCCCGGGAAGATCCCCATCAAGCCATGGCGACTCTGGTAGAAAGGTGCGATGCCTCCTTACGCCATATCCCGGTTGTTCCTCGCCCTGGCCTTCGGCCTCGCATCCTCCCTCTCGGCGGGGAAGGTACCACAGGCCAGAGCCTACTCCCCAGCCACGCAGGCCCTCCTCGACCGGGCCTTCGCGGACCTGGATCCGGCCCGCCCCATGATCGATGTCCATGTCCACGCCATCGGCCTGGGCCAGAAGGGTGACGGCACTTTCGTGAATCCCGAGAAGCTCAGCTCCAGACATCCCTTCAAGCGCTTCGAAACGAACCTCTACCTAAAGGCCACGGGCGTGAAGGGCCTCGCGCACTTCGACCGCGACTACCTCGAGGTGCTGACCGCCCGGGCCCGGGCCTTCCCCCGGCCGGTGCGGCTCCACCTGCTGGCCATGGACCAGGCCTACCGGCCCGACGGCACGCCCGACCCGGCCCGCACCGAGTTCCACGTGCCCAACGCCTACGTCTTCGCCGCGGCGGCCCAGCACCCCGACCTGTTCGTGCCGGTGATGTCCATCCACCCCGCACGCAAGGACGCCATCCATGAATTGGAGGCCTGCGCCGCCCAGGGGGGCCGCCTGCTCAAGTGGCTGCCCAATGCCCAGGCCATCGACCCCGCCGACCCGCGTTTCGACGCCTTCTACCGCCGCATGAAGGAGCTGGGGGTGGTGCTGCTGACCCATGCCGGCGAGGAACGGGCCGTGGCCGTGAAGGATGCCCAGGCCCTGGGCAATCCCCTCAAGCTGCGCCGGCCCCTGAACCTGGGCGTCACGGTGATCGTGGCCCACTGTGCCAGCCTCGGGAAGAACGCGGACCTGGATCATCCCGGCAAGGTGGCCCGCAACTTCGACCTCTTCCTGCGCCTGATGGAGGATCCGAAGTACCGTGGACGGCTCTTCGGCGACCTCTCGGCCATCACCCAGATCAACCGCCTGCCGGCCCCGCTGCAGACCCTGCTGGCGCGGCCGGACTTCGACGGCCGCCTGCTGAACGGCAGCGACTATCCCCTGCCCGGCGTGGACCTCATCATCTGGACCCGCCGCCTGGTGGAGCTGAAGCTGATCAGCGCCGCCGAGCGGAAGGCGCTCAACGAGGTCTGGAAGCGCAATCCCCTGCTCTTCGACTTCGTGCTCAAGCGCACCCTGAAGGATCCGAAGACCGGTCGACGGTGGCCTGCCGAACTGTTCCAGCACAGCCCGGAGAGCCTGCCGGCTCAGTGATCCTCGGCCTCCTCCGTGAGGTGCAACAGGACGGCGCCACCCGGTTCCACGCGGGCCACGCCCTCGGGGATCACCGCCAGGGCGTTGGCGCTGAGCATGGAGGACAGGATGGCCGAGCCCTGGGGTCCGGTGGTGCGGGCGTGGAAGCCATCGGCCTCCCGCCGCGCCATCACGCGCAGGAAGGTGGTGCGCTGGTCCGTGCGGCCGGTCCAGCCGTCCTCCAGGCGCGCATCGGCCACGGGACGGTGGAGCTTCGCGAAGCCCATCAGCTTGCGCAGGGCGGGGCGCACGTATTCCTCGACCATGAGCATGGCGGCCACGGGATTGCCGGGGATGCCGAAGATGGGCTTGCCGCCGAGCAGCCAGAAGCCCAGGGGCCCTCCGGGTTTCTGCGCCACCTTCCAGAAGATCCGCTCGGCGCCCAGTTCTTCGAGCAGGGCCTTCATGAAGTCGTAGTCGCCCACGGAGATGCCGCCCGTGGTGAGGACCACGTCGGCCTCCAGGGCCTTGCGAAGCACGCCCATCAGCGTGGCGCGGTCGTCCGGCACCCTCGGATAGGGCACGGGAATGGCCCCGCAGGCGGCCACCTGGGCGCACACTGCGTGGATGTTGGCGTCGCGGATGCGGCCGGGGCCGGGCTCCTCGGAAACATCCACCAGCTCGTCGCCCGTGGTGAGCACAGCGACACGGACGCGGGGATGGACAGCCACCGTGGGGAACCCCGCCGCCGCCAGCACGCCCAGGTCGCCGGGCCGCAGCCCGTGCCCTGCCTTCACGAGAACCTGTCCTGGACGCAGATCCTCGCCGGCCAGGCGGATGTGGATACCCGGGCGCAGGGTCTTGGCAGTCTCCACCCAGTCCCCGCCTCGGGTCGTGTCCTCCACGGGCACCACCGAGTCGGCGCCCTCGGGCATGGGCGCGCCAGTCATGATGCGCAGGGCTTCGCCCGGCCCCACGGCGCTGAGCGGCACGCCCCCAGCGGCCAGATCGCCGAGCACACGCAGGCGAACAGGGTGCTCCGGCGATGCGTCGGCCAGATCGATGGCCCGCACCGCATAGCCGTCCATGGCGGAATTGGTGAAGGGCGGCACCGTGGCCGCGGAGACCAGGTCCTCTACCGCGGTCATGCCGAGGAGGCTTTCCAGCGGCAGGCGCTGGGGCGGCAGGGGCGCCACGCGATCCAGGATGAGCCCGAGGGCTTCGGCGGGGGTAGGCATCAGTCGGGGTACCTCATCACCTTCCAGCTGAGAAAGGAGAAATGCCGCCAGGAGCCCGGCATGTGCGAACCCACCGAGGCCACCACGGTGGCGGCCAGGTACCAGGGCAGCCGCTCGGCGGGCTGCAGGGCACCCAGTCCTAGGAGGGCGAGCTTCAGGAGCACAGCCACACCGCTGCCCTGGCTGAGGATGGCCAGGTCCCGGGCGAGGTCGATGGCGAAGAGCAGCACACCGCTGGCCAGCGTGATGAGGATGGGAAGCCGCAGCACTTCGACGGGGGCGCCGAAGGGGATGGCCCCCAGCACCATGGCCATGGCCGCGATGTGGACACTGCGCAGAATGAGCTGGGTCGGCCGCGCCCAGGGGAAGCGTCGGGGTGCTTCCGGAAAGAGCAGGGCCCGGAGGTTGCTGCGCGCCGGCTTGTCCGAACCCGTGGGATCCATGCCTCCGTTCTAGCAGAATCCAGCCCCGGCATCCGGCACTGTGCTGAAATGGTCGGACCCAAGGAATCCGTCATGACCAAGCCCGCCCCTTCGGCCGTCACCCTCCGCATCCGCATCGCGGTGGGGGAGAACATCGCCATCGGGCAGGGCAAGGCCGACCTCCTGGAGGCCATCGGCCGCACCGGTTCCATCTCGGCTGCAGCCCGGGAGTTGGACATGAGCTACCGCAAGGCCTGGATGCTCGTGGACGAGATGAACCAGTGCTTCCCCAGCCCCGTGGTGACCGCCGCCAAGGGCGGCCTGCGGGGGGGTGGCGCCCAGGTCACAGCCCTCGGCCAGGAGGCCCTCACCCGCTTCCGCCGGATCCAGGCCAAGGCCTTCAAAGCCATCGAGGAGGACGTCCGGGAGTTCCGGAAGAGCCTGCTCGGCTGACCTGTCGATCCGCCAAACAGCCGGTGGCCGGGCTGTCGCGATCGTTATATCCCTGCGAAACTAGCGGACCGGAGGCTGACATGAACCGATCGACCGTCTTGCGATGGGGCCTGGTACTGGCCGCGACCCTCGCTTCCGCCTTTCTGCCGGCCGCGCCGCCCGCCGAGAAGACCTTAATCCTCGCCACCACCACCAGCACCCAAGACTCCGGCCTGCTGGATGACCTCATCCCCCGCTTCGAGAAGCAGACGGGATATGTGGTGAAGACCATCGCCGTGGGCTCGGGCCAGGCCATCGCCATGGGCAGGCGCGGCGAGGCTGACGTGCTGCTGGTGCATTCTCCCGAAGCGGAGAAGGTCCTGGTGGCCGAGGGTTCTGGCGTGAACCGCCGCATCGTGATGCACAACGACTACGTGCTGGTGGGCCCACCCGCGGACCCGGCTGGCATCTCCAAGCGCACAGCCCCGGAGAGCCTCCAGCGCATCGCCGCCGCGAAGGCCGGTTTCCTTTCCCGGGGCGACAACTCCGGTACCCACGCCATGGAGCTGAAGCTGTGGAGGGCCGCGGGCGTCACCGCGGATGGCCAGACCTGGTACCAGCAGACCGGCCAGGGCATGGGCCAGACCCTGGCCATCGCCGCCGAGAAGCGGGCTTACACATTGTCAGACCGGGGCACCTACCTCGCCCTGCAGAAAAAACTGGGGCTCGCCATCCTCCACGAAGGCGATCCGTCCCTCCGGAATGTCTACCATGTCATCGAGGTAAACCCCGCGCGGTTCCCCAAGGTGAATGCGGCCGGAGCCCGCGCCTTTGCCGACTTCCTGGTGTCGAAAGATGTCCAGGCACGCATCAAAGAATTCGGAATCGCAACCTTTGGCTCACCGCTATTCTTCCCTGATGCCGGGACCCCGGAACAGGGTCTCGACCGGAGACCGTAACCCATGTCGAACGCCATCTTCAGCCTTCCCGATTCCTACAGCGAGCCCATTCTCCCCTATGCTCCGGGATCGAAGGAGCGGGCCCTGCTGAAGGCAGAGCTCGAGCGGCAGTTTGACCTCGAGATCGAGATCCCGCTCATCATTGGCGGCCGGGAAATCCGTACCGGCACGACCCAGAAAGCAGTCTGCCCCCACGACCATCGGCACGTGCTGGCCACCTTCCACGAGGCCGGCGAGGCCGAAGTGCGCCTAGCCATCGATGCGGCCCTGGCCGCCAAGAAGGACTGGGAGGCCACGCCCTGGGAGGATCGCGCCGCCATCTTCCACAAGATGGCCAGCCTCATCTCCACCAAGTACCGCTACATCCTGAACGCCGCGACCATGCTGAACCAGTCGAAGAGCGCCTACCAGGCGGAGATCGACAGCACCTGCGAGACGGCAGACTTCTTCCGCTTCAACGCGAAGTTCATGGAAGACATCTACCACCAGCAGCCGGTCTCGGATCCCCACGTATGGAACCGGGTCCACTACCGGGCCCTGGAGGGCTTCGTGTTCGCCGTGACGCCCTTCAACTTCACGGCCATCGGCGCCAACCTGGCCACGGCTCCCGCCATCATGGGCAACACGGTGGTCTGGAAGCCGGCCTCCACCTCGATTCTCTCCAATTACTACCTGATGCAGTTGTTCAAGGAGGCCGGCCTGCCGGACGGCGTCATCAACTTCGTCCCCGGCCCGGGGCCGCTGATCGGCAAGATCGCCCTCGAAGATCCGAACTTCGCGGGCCTGCACTTCACGGGGTCCACCGGGGTCTTCAACAGCATGTGGAAGACCATCAGCTCCAACCTGGAGAACTACAAGAGCTATCCCCGCATCGTGGGCGAGACCGGTGGCAAGGACTACATCTTCATGCACGCCTCCGGCGACGGCGAGGAAACGGCCGCCGCCATCGTCCGCGCCGGCTTCGAGTACCAGGGGCAGAAGTGCTCGGCCTGCTCCCGGGTCTACATCCCCACCTCGCGCTGGGCCGAGATGAAGGACCGCGTCCTGGGCATGCTTGCCACCGTGAAGATGGGCGACGTGCGCGACTTCCGGAACTTCTTCAACGCCGTCATCGACGAGAAGGCCTTCGACAGCACCATGAAGTACATCGAGCTGGCCCGGAACGCCAAGGACGCCCAGATCATTGCCGGGGGCAAGGGCGACAAGTCCAGGGGCTACTTCATCGAGCCCACCGTGATCCTCACCACGGATCCCAAGTTCGTGACCATGGAGGAGGAGATCTTCGCGCCGGTGGTCACCATCTACGTCTACGACGACGCCAAGCTCGATGAGACCCTCAAGGTCCTGGACGAGACCTCGCCCTACGCCCTCACTGGCGCCATCTTCGCCCGGGACCGCTACGTCATCAACCAGCTGACCCGGACCCTCGCCAACACCGCCGGCAACTTCTACATCAACGACAAGTGCACCGGCGCCGTGGTGGGCCACCAGCCCTTCGGCGGCTCCCGCGCCTCTGGCACCAACGACAAGGCCGGCAGCCTGCTGAACCTGATCCGCTGGACCTCCCCGCGCACCATCAAGGAGAGCTTCACGCCGCCCCGGGACATCAAGTTCCCCTTCCTGGAAGCTGAATAGGAGTTGCTTTGGACCTGATCTCGGAGGGCCTTCGGAAGGCGCTGGAGCTGCTGCTCACGCTGGATCCCGAGGTCCTCCGGATCACCTGGCTGTCCCTGCAGGTCTCCGGGTCCGCCACCCTGATCAGCCTGGCCATCGGCCTGACGGTGGCCGTGGCCGTGGCCCTGAACGAGTTCCCGGGCAAGCGCCTGGTCATCGCGCTGCTGAACACGGGCATGGGCCTCCCGCCGGTGGTGGTGGGCCTCTTCGTGACCGTCCTGCTGTGGCGCAATGGCCCGCTGGGCTCGCTCGGCATCCTCTACACGCCCTGGGCCATGATCCTGGCCCAGGCCATCATCGCCTCGCCCATCATCGCGGGCATCAGCCTCGCCGCCCTGCAGCACCTACCCCCAGGGCTCCGCATGCAGATCCTGGCCCTTGGCGCCACCAGGCCGCAGATGGTGTGGCTGCTCCTCAAGGAGGCGCGGCTTCCGCTGCTGGCCGCGGTCATGGCCGGCTTCGGCGGCGTGATCTCGGAGGTGGGCGCCTCCATCATGGTGGGCGGCAACATCAAGGGCCAGACCCGGGTGCTGACCACCGCCACCGTGATGGAGACCGGCAAGGGCAACTTCGACGTGGCCATCGCCCTCGGCCTGGTGCTGCTGGTGCTGGCCTTCTCCGTGAATGCGCTGCTCACCCACCTCCAGCAGCGCGGGCGGCGGTCATGAGCCGGGAGCGGATCCTCGAGGCGCGGGACCTCACGGTACACCGGGGCCCCGTGAAGGTGCTGGAGGTGCCGGAATTGGACCTTCGCCTTGGCGAAGTACTTGCCCTCATGGGGCCCAACGGCGCGGGGAAGACCACCCTGATGCTCGCCCTGGCGGGCCTCCTGGCCCCCACGGTCGGATCGGTGCACTTCAAGGGCTCGGCCCTCCGGAGCAAGGGCGACCGGGAGGCCTTCCGCCGCCGCACGACCATGGTGTTCCAAGACCCGCTCCTGCTCGATGCCACGGTTGCCCAGAACATTGCCGCAGGGCTGAAACTGCGCGGCCTCTCCGCCGCGGAGCGGAAGCCCAGGGTGGTGGCCTGGGCAGAGCGGCTGGGCCTGGGCACCCTGCTGGATCGCCCTGCCCGTCAGCTCTCCGGGGGCGAGGCCCAGCGCACCGCCCTCGCCCGGGCCTTCGTGCTGAACCCGGAGATCCTCTTCCTGGACGAGCCCTTTGCCGCGCTGGACCCCCAGGCCCGCGAAGAGCTCACCGGGGACCTGGGCCACCTGCTGGCCGAGACCGGCACCACCGCCGTGATCGCCACCCACGACCAGGGCGAGGCCGCCCGCCTCGCGCACCGGCTGGCGGTCATGCGAGAGGGCCGGATCATCCAGCGGGGAGGCCTCCGGAAGGTCACGAACCACCCGGAAGATCCCTTCGTCGCAGCCTTCGTCGGCATGGAGACCCTGCTCAAGGGGCAGGTGACCGACTGCCGGGAGGGCCTGCTCACCCTGCGGATCCGGAAGGGGACCGGTGGCGGCGAGGTCGTGGCCCTGGGGGAGGCCGAACCCGGCCAGACCGTCCTGGTGGGAGTTCGGCCTGAGCACGTGGCCCTGTCTTTACACTCCGACAACACCAGCAGCGCCCGGAACGCCTTTCCCGGGGCTGTGACCAAGGTCATACCCCGGGGTCCCTTCTTCAAGATCGAGCTGGATTGCGGGTTCTTCCTCACGGCCTACGTCACGGCCCAATCCCTGTCGGAACTGGAACTTCGGCCGGGCCGCTCCGTGGTGGCCTGCTTCAAGGCCACCTCCGTGCACCTCATCCGCGCGGAAGGACTCGGCCCCGAAGTGTGACCGGTATCCATTGCCCGGATAACGGCCCGGGACTAGCCTCGACAAGGGGATGGCCAGGCCATCCCTGATTGGTTTTTGTCCCCCCGACCCGTCCGGAGACGCGAGCGCCATGAAACAGCTGGTCATCGATTTCCAGAAGTGTGATGCAGGGCGCAACTGCAATCACGAGTGCGAGCTGGAGTGTGCGATCAAGGTCTTCAAGGTGGACGATCCCGCCCAGGCCGCCCTGCAGATCAAGGCCTACGAGGACGGTGGCGGTCACGCCATCCTCTGCGACCAGTGCGGCGACTGCGTGGTGGTCTGCCCCACGGAGGCCCTCAAGCGCAACAAGCTCGGCGTCGTGATGATCGACAAGAAGATCTGTGTGGGCTGCTACATGTGCATCGGCTTCTGCGAGAAGGACGCCTTCATGCGGAACTCGGACTGGATCACGCCGCACAAGTGCACGTCCTGCGGGGTCTGCGTGAAGGTCTGCCCCCACGGCGCCCTCTCCATCGTGGACGTCCCCGAGCCGCCCGTCCGGATCATCTGAGAAAGGGAAGCCCATGAGCCAGCTCGTCTTCGATCCCAGCAAGGTGATGAACATCGACTACACCAAGCGCACCGAGTACCTCGACGGGCTCGAGGCCATCAAGGCCGCGCACAAGGTGCTGAAGGAGATCACCTACACGCCCAGCCTGCCGGACAAGGGCTACACCAACCGCACCCTCTATGTGAACGTGGGCTCCCTGGACATCCAGGAGAAGCCCGTCACCCAGCAGATGAAGGACGTCTTCATCGGCGGCCGCGGCTTCGGCCTCTACCACCTCTGGAACGCCGTGAAGCCCACCACGCGCTGGAACGATCCCGAGAATGAGATCGTCATCAGCCCCGGCCCCGTGTGCGGCATCACGCAGTACGCGGGCACCGGCAAGTCCCTGGTGGTGAGCCTCTCGCCCCAGACCGACATTCCCATCGACTCCAACGTGGGCGGCTTCTACGGCCCCCTGCTGAAGTTCTCGGGCTTCGACGCGCTGGAGCTGCAGGGCAAGTCCGACAAGGACGTCATCCTGTTCATCGATGGCCAGAGGGGCATCATCCGCATCGAGGAGGCCCCCACCGATCCCGTGGACAGCCATGTGCTTGGAGAAATCCTCACCCACATGTACGCCGAGAATGAGGCAGACCTGCCGAACATCTCCGTGGTCTCGACGGGCGCCGCCGCCGAGCACAGCCTCATCGGCATGCTGAACTTCTCCTTCTACGACCGCCGCCGCAAGTGTGTGCGCTTCAAGCAGGCGGGTCGGGGCGGCATTGGCACCGTGTTCCGGAACAAGCGCATCCGGGCCCTGGTGATCCGCGGCCCCAAGGTCGCGGGCGACATGAACCACCCCGTGGATCCCGAGACCATCGCCAAGACCGGCGTGAAATACCACAAGGAGATCCGGGAGAACGACGGCACCCAGTGCATGATGCGCCGCAACGGCACCGCGCACATCGTGGAGATCATGGACGCCTACGACCTGCTGCCGGTCCACAACTTCCAGTACGGCTCCCACCCCGACACCCACAAGATCGACTCCGCCTACTGGCAGCAGCGCCTGACCCAGGCCACCGTGGACGGTTGCTGGTACGGCTGCTCCATGGCCTGCGCCAAGGGCGCCGATGGCCTCGTCCTCAAGACCGGACCCTATGCGGGTGACATGGTCTCGGTGGACGGGCCTGAGTACGAGAACGCGGCGGGACTTGGCTCCAACTGCGGCGTCTTCGACCCCGACTACCTGCTCGAGCTGAACTTCTACTGCGACACCTACGGCATCTGCACCATCACCTACGGCACGCTCACCGCGTTCGTCATGGAGTGCTACCAGCGCGGCATCCTCAACAAGGAGCGCACGGGCGGCCTGGAGATGGTCTGGGGCAACGCCGAGGCCGACCTCGAGATGATGCACCAGATGGCCCGGGGCGAAGGCTTCGGCAAGATCGCCGGCATGGGCGTGAAGAAGATGAAGGAGCACTTCATCGCCAACGGCTGGGGCGATCCGCAGCTCATCAACGACATCGGCATGGAGAACAAGGGCCTCGAGTACTCCCAGTACATGTCGAAGGAATCGCTGGCCCAGCAGGGCGGCTACGCCCTCACCAACAAGGGCCCCCAGCACGACGAAGCCTGGCTGATCTTCATGGACATGGTGAACAAGCAGCTGCCCACCTTCGAGGACAAGGCCGAGGCGCTCTACTACTTCCCCCTGTTCCGCACCTGGTTCGGACTCAACGGCTTCTGCAAGCTGCCCTGGAACGACGTGGTGCCCGCCAACAACTCCGAGCAGCCCGAAGCCCACAAGGTGCCTGAGCACGTGCAGAACTACGTGGACCTCTTCAGCGCCACCACGGGCATCAAGATCACCAAGGAGGACCTGATCGTCCAGTCCGCCAAGGTCTACAACTTCCAGCGCGTGTTCAACATCCGCATGGGCAAGGGCCTGCGCCTGCACGATGCCGCGCCCTACCGCTCCCTGGGCCCGGTCACCAAGGAAGAGTACGAATCCCGCGCCGAGCGCTACGACCAGCAGCTCGTCACCGAGATGGGCCTCGAGCCCAAGGGCAAGACCACCGAGGAGAAGATGGCCCTGCACCGCGAGTGGCGCACCGGCCGCTTCTCCAAGCTCATGGACAGCGTCTACACCCGCCGGGGCTGGACCCTCAATGGCGTGCCCACCCTGGCGCGCCTGAAGGAACTGGGCCTCGACGCCTTCCCCGAAGTCGTCGAAGTCGTGAAGCAGCACCTGTAGGACGATCGGCCGCGACAGCGGCCGATCTGCTTCCTGCCCGCATCCAGAGGCGGCAACCATGATCATCGTGAACGAGGAACCGCTGGACTGGCACCCGGGCATGACCGTCCGCGATGTCCTGAAGGCGCGCAACTACCGCTTCCCCATGCTGGTCATCCACCTCGGCGACACGCTGGTGCCGAAGAAGGACTACGACACGACCACCATCCCGGACGGGGCGGTGGTCAAGGTCATCCACCTCATCAGCGGGGGCTGACCAGCGGCAGCAGGATGCGGAAGCGGGTGCCGAGACCGGGCTCGCTCTCCACCTCCAGTTCGCCCCGGCTCTCCTCCACCATGGCCTTGAGCGAAGAGAGCCCCAGGCCGGTGCCCTTGCCGGGCCCCTTGGTGGTGTAGAAGGGATCAAAGATCCTGGCCAGGACCTCAGGGGGCATGCCGGTCCCGGAATCGATCACCTGGATCAAGGCCTTCTCCCCATGGTCGCCACCACGGATGACCTGGATGCCGAGGTAGCCGCCGGTGGGCATGGCGTCCCGGGCATTGGCCACCAGGTTCACCATCATCTGCTCCAGCCGGAGGGTGGAGCTCTTCACCATCAGGACGTCCTCCAGGGGGACGTCGATGACCAGGTTCACGGAGCGGGGGAGGAGCAGGCTGAGGGTCACCTCCATGCCGCGCAGTTCTCGGCCCAGGTCCAGCGGCTGCAACGCCTCCTCCTCCCGCCGGGCGAACTCCATGAGCCGCCGGGTGAGCAGGGCGGCGCGATCCGCGGCCATGGCGATGCGGTTCAATTCCGTGGGTCCAGGCGGAACGCCCTCCTCCAGGTTCATGACCGCCAGGTCGGCCGAGCTCTTCACCGCACCGAGCAGGTTGTTGAGATCATGCGCGAGCCCCGCCCCCATCATGGCCAGGGCATTCATGCGCTCCGTCCGGATGAGGGTCTGCTGGGCCTGCTCCAGGACCTGGGTCCGGTCGCGCACCCGGTCCTCGAGGGTCCGCCGGGCCGCCTCGAGGTCCTCCACCGCCTGGAGCTGCCGGAGCAGGAGCAGGACAACCATGACCAGGAAGATGCCGGAGGCGCCCCGCACGAGGTAGAGCGGCGCCCGGAGGATGAGCACGGCCATGACCCCGAGGGCCCCGACGACGGGGAAGTAGGGGAGCAGTCGCGTGAGCCTTCCGGTCGTTCCGGGTGTGGCGGAGGCCTCCTCAGGGGTCGGCGACCAGGCGGCCAGACCCTGGAACAAGGGGATGCACCCGACCAGCGGCCACCACCACAGCAACTGCGGGGCAAGTGGCAGACCCGCCAGGGCCCAGCCGGAGAGCACCACCAGCCAGGCCAGGGCCGAAGCACCGAGCCAGCCCAGCGGACCCCTGAACCGGTGGGGCTGGCTGGAGGTCATGAAGACCAGGCCGCCCCCCATCAGGGCCGCGTTCAGGTAGGCCACCAGGACCCGCAGGCTCAGGTCATGGTTCGGAGAGCGCAGGGCTCCGTGGACCCCTGCAACCCAGAGGAGGAACAGGACCGATGCAGCAAAGAGGAGACCGTCCAAGGTGCGTCGGCGTTCCGCCCCGGCCCTTGAACGACCTCGGGGGAAGCTCAGGATCGCCCCCAGCACCAGGAGGCCGGTCCCAAGGCTGAGAAGCTTGAACAGGCTGGATGTCCCAGTGACGGGGTGACCGAAGGCCGCTGGGATCCACAGGCCGATGTTGATGACATCCAGGAGGGCCGAGGCCCACAGCAACTGCCAAGCCAGCCGCTCATGGCGATCTGTCCGCAAGGCCCGGTAGCCGAGGCTCGCGAAAGCAAGCACCTCGATGAGGAGGTAACCAAGGTTCCAGATGAGGCTTCGCTGGTCCGGGGAAGCGACCCAGTGTGCCGCCACCACCAGAAGCCAGGCCCCCACCAGGATGGGCCTTGCCCACCTGCCACCGTCGAGGTGCGCGACTCGACCCACGGGCCCGGGGCTCATGCTGCGAGTTGGGTGCGTGGATGGGTCTGGGGGGATCGGCCCGGTCAAGGTGGGTCTCATCAGGAAGGTGGCACTGAGCTTAGCGGCACCGCAGCTGGGTCTCCTTAAAAACAGGAGGGGGGCCTGAGCCCCCCTTCCCGCCTCGCACGAACTGGTTCAGAGCTCCAGCGTGATGCCCTGGGCTAGCTCGACCTGGCCGCTGAAGTTGATGGCGTTGGTCTGGCGGCGCATGTAGACCTTCCAGGCATCTGACCCGCTCTCGCGGCCCCCGCCCGTCTCCTTCTCGCCGCCGAAGGCGCCGCCGATCTCCGCGCCACTCGTGCCCGTGTTCACGTTGGCGATGCCGCAGTCGCTACCCGCCACCGAGAGGAACAGTTCGCTCTCCCGCTGGTCGTTGGTGATGACGGCGCTGGAGAGGCCCTGGGGCACGCCATTCTGGAGGGCGATGGCCTCCTCGAAGGTGCGGTACTTCATGAGGTAGAGCACCGGCGCAAAGGTCTCCTCCTGCACCATCGGGATGTTGCCCGGCACTTCCACGATGCAGGGCGTGATGTAGCAGCCGCCGGCATGGGGGAGGCGCTCGCCGCCCAGCAGCACCTTGCCGCCCCCGGCCTTCACCTTGCCGATGGCCTCCTCCATGGTGGCGACGGCCTGGGCGTCCACCAGAGGGCCCATGAGGTTCTCGTTGAGGCGGGGATCGCCGATGCGCGTCTGGCGGTAGAGGGCCTGGAGGCGTTCCGTGAAGGTTGCGTAGATGGACTCGTGGACGATGACGCGGCGAGTGGAGGTGCAGCGCTGGCCCGAGGTGCCGATGGCGCCGAAGTAGATGGCGCGCAGGGCGATCTCCAGGTCCCCCTTCTCGCTCACGATGACCGCGTTGTTGCCGCCCAGCTCGAGGATGTGCTTGCCGAAGCGCTCCTGGACCAGCTTGCCGACATGCCGGCCGCCGGGCACCGAACCGGTGTAGGACACCAGCGCCACCCGCGGGTCGGTGTTGATGAGGTCGCCGATGTCGCTGCCCCGGCCGATGGCCAGGCTGCAGATGGCGGGATCGAAGCCGAAGTCGCGGAGCACCTTCTCGGCGATCTTCGTGCAGGCGATGGCCGTCAGGGGTGTCTTGGACGAGGGCTTCCACAGGATGGTGTCGCCGCAGACCAGGGCGATGGCGGTGTTCCAGCTCCAGACGGCCACGGGGAAGTTGAAGGCCGTGATGACGCCCACCACGCCGAGGGGATGCCACTGCTCCTGGAGGCGATGGCCCCGCCGTTCGCTGGGCATGGTGAGCCCGTAGAGCTGACGGGAAAGGCCCACGGCGAAGTCGCAGATGTCGATCATCTCCTGGACCTCCCCCAGGCCCTCGCGCAGGGTCTTGCCCATCTCGAGGGTGACCAGCTCGGCCAGGGTCGCTTTGTTCCGGCGCAGTTCATCGCCAATGGCCTTCACCACCTCGCCGCGCTTGGGGGCGGGCACCAGCTTCCAGGCGGCAAAGGCCGCGTGGCTCTTGGCCAGGATGGCGTCGAACTCCTGGGGAGTGACGTTGGCGACGGTGGCCAGGGTCTCGCCGTTGATTGGGGAGACCACGGTCTGGGTCTTGCCGCCACCCACCCACTCGCCGGCGAACCCGCCGGGATTCACGTCCGAAATGCCCAGGGACTTCAGGATTTTCTGCATGGCCATCCTCCTGGTTTCATTTGTATCTATTTTTGTTTCAATTAAGAAATTCATTCGATTCACGATCAACATGAATATGATTCATGATCATGGACGCCCTGCTCGACCTGCCCCAGTTGCGCACCTTCTACACACTGGCCCAGACGGGCGGCTTCACGGCCTGTGCCCGGAAGCTCCACCGGACCCAGTCGGCCGTCAGCCACGCCATGGCCAAGCTGGAGTCTCTGGCGGGAGTTCCCCTCCTGGCCCGCCGGGGCCGGGAGCTGGGCCTGACCGAGGAGGGCCGCCGGCTCTACCTGGCCTGCGAGCAGGCCTTCGCCACCCTGGACGCGGCCGCGGAGGACCTTCGGCGGCACCAGTCCCTCGCCATGGGGCGGCTCCGGGTGGGTACCACCGTGGAGTTCGGAAGCAGCATCCTCATGAAGCACATGCAGCCGTTCCTGGCCGCGAATCCGGGCCTGGAGATCGACTTCACCCTGAGTCACGACCTCCTGGGGCCGCTACTGAGGGACGACCTCGACCTGATCATCGACTGCCAGGAGCACCCCCTACCCGCGTTGAGGAAGTCGCCCCTGTTCAGGGAGACCTACGTGGTGGCCTGCTCCAAGGCGTTCAAGAAGGCCTACCGGCTGCGCGTGCCGGCGGACCTCTCCCGTGGGGCCGTGCTCTCCCTGGACAAGGCCGGCGCCTGGTGGAACCGCTTCCTGATGGCCGTGCCCGACCACGAGCAGCCTCAGCTGGACCGGATCATCGCCGTGGACCACATCCGCGCCATGATCCATGCCGCCGTCGAAGGCATGGGCGCCCTCCTGGTGCCCCGCTACAGCGTGCTGGGCGAGCTCCAGCGGGGGGACCTCGTGGCCCTCTTCCCCGCCGTGCGCCCCACCGAGGACCGCTTCTCCATCTACCAGAAGAAGGTGAAGGCCGGCCACGAGAAGCAAAAGCTGCTCACGCGGTACCTGCAGGGGTTGAGCCCGGAGGAGTTCGGGTCGTGAGCGGTCATCAACGGAACGCCGCCTCCAGCTCATGCTCCAGGCACTCAAGGGAAGCCGGCTTCAGCAGGCCATGGTCATCTTCGAGGACATGCAGCACTGTCCCCAGGTTCCGGTCCCGGTAGGCTTCGCTCTCGGCCAGGGGCACGGCTTCGTCGTGGCGGCCATGCAGGATCACGGTGGGCACCGGAATCTGCCAGGCATCATCGTCCATCCAGTTCGGAAGGTCCTTCTGCAGCTCCGGCCCCAGGCGCAGCGGCCGTCCTGCGCCGTAATGAAAGACCTCCAGCTCCCCCCGCTCCCGGTAGGCGGCCCAGGCAGCGTGGCTCATTCGGCGCCGAGCGAAGTGGATGGCGGGGGCCAGCAGGAGCATGGAGCGGAGGGCGGCACCGCGATGGGCCACCGCCGTGGCGATGAAGCCGCCGAGGGAGCTGCCCACGAGCACGGGCGGTTCCGGCAGCGTTCGAAGCAGCGCCTCCACTGCTTCCACTTGCGCCGTGAGGGTGAGCCTCTCGAAGGTGGGCAGGTTCAGGTCCGGCGCGTGGAAGGGGATGCCACGCGCCTCGGCCCAGCGCCGGGAGTAGGTGCCCTTGTTCCCGCCCGGGGACGAGGAGAAGCCGTGGAGGTACATCAGTGCCGTCATGGGTTCATGATGCCCGGCTCTACGCCAGATCGCTGTGCGACCCGGCGTGAGTTGCCAGCATTCAAATGACAACAGGCCGCCTTACGGCGGCCTGTTGCTGACTGCAAACCGGAGGATTGCAGCAGGACTGAAACCTACATCTGATCCTTCAGCCCTTTTGCCGTCTTGAAGACGACCTTGCGGCCGGCGGGGATCTTGATGCTCTCGCCGGTCTTGGGGTTGCGGCCCATCTTTTCCTTGGTGGCGCGCACTTCGAAAGTGCCGAGGCCGAAGAGGTTGACGCGGTTACCGGTGAGGAGGGTCTCGACGATGTGGTCGCGGACGCCGTCCAGGATGGACTTGGCGCGGGCCTTGGACAGGTCCTGGGCCTCGGCGAGGTTGGCGGCGAGTTCAGCGATGCCGAGGGTATCGGGCTTGGAGGTGCTCTTGGCCATGGAAGGGACTCCTTGGAATGGGTTGGGCAGGCTTCCCGGCGGCGCGGAAAGACCTGTGATGACCGGGTTCCCCACAGGGGCCGGCCACCGAAGGGATGGGGAGGACGGTGGGTTACTCAGCAGCCGCGGCGGCGCTGACCTCGAGGTTGACCTTGGCGTGGACGCCGCTGTAGAGGCGGACGTCGATCACGTAGGTGCCCGCATCCTTGATGTGGGGCACGGTGATGTCGCGGCGGTCGAGGGTGAAGCCCTTGGCCTTGAAGAGCTCGGCCACGTCGGCATTGGTGACGGAGCCAAAGAGGTGACCGTTTTCGCCGGCCTTCTTGGCCACGGCGAGGCTGATGGCTTCGAGCTTCTCGGCCAGGCTCTTGGCATCGGCCAGTTCCTTGGCGCGAAGCTTCTCTGCGCGGACCTTCTCGAGCTCGATCTGGCGCTTGTTGCCGGCGGTGACGGGCAGGGCCATCTTGCGGGGCAGCAGGAAGTTACGGGCGTAGCCGTCCTTGACGTTCACGACATCGCCGCGGACGCCCAGGTGCGGAACGTTCTCGATCAGAAGGATTTCCATGGGTTCTCCCAGGGGGGAAGTGGGTTTGGTGGCGGCCAGCGCATGAAACTCGCGTTGTCCCCGCGTGGGTGAGACGGCGTCCTGCGCCGTCAGGGTCAGGTCCTTGGGAACCTGCCCTGTCCCCCGATGGGTTCAGGCCGATCAGAAAATCCAGTTTATCCTGGGAGCAGACGATACCCAAGCAACGATTTCCCGTTCCGTGGAGCCCGGATGAGCACTTATGCCGATCGACGCGATACACGACGCATCATCGTCGGCCCGGAGTTCAGCATCTCCTTTCTGCTCAAGGGACACACCTACCAGGACGTGCGCATCACCAACCTGAGCCCGGGGGGCTGTTTCGCCCTGGTCGGCGCCCGGGATGCCCGGCTCTTCGAGCGGGGCGCGGTCCTGGAGAACCTGGTGCTGCTGCATGCGGAGCTGCCCAAGGCCCCGATCATTGCAGCCGTCTCCTACGTGTTGGGCGGTCGCCCGGCCACCGACCCCATGGAGATGGTCGGCATCGGCATCCAGTTCCTGGGCGTGGAAGATGCCGCCCAGGATGCCATCAATACATGGGTGGACGCGGCCACGGCCTCTCAGCAGTGATGCTGTCTGGGGGAGTCGTCGTCTACTGCTTCCCGAAGAACCCAAGGATGGCCGTGGCCACCTCTTCCCGCATGGCTTCCGTCATCTCGGGATAGACCGGCAGGCTGAGCACTTCCTTGGCCGCCAGTTCGGACTCGGGCAGCTGACCTGTCTTGTAGCCCAGGTCCTTGAAACAGGACTGTTCGTGGAGGCAGATGGGGTAGTAGATGGCGCTGCCGATGCCGCGCTCCTTCAGGTGGGCCTGCAGGGCGTCCCGCCTGCCGCCCTTCACGCGGATGGTGAACTGGTTGTAGATGTGCCGGCCATCGGGCACCACTTCCAGGGGCAACACCGCCTCGTCGGCGGTCAGGCCCTTCATGCGCTCCAGGTACCAGGCGGCGTGCCGGCGGCGCCCCTCGTGCCAGCCGTCCAGCATGGGCAGCTTGGCGCGCAGCACCAGGGCCTGGAACTCGTCCATGCGGGCGTTCATGCCCACCTCGTGGTGCATGTAGACGGGCTCCATGCCATGGACGCGGATGCGGCGTACCCGGGCGGCCAGTGCGGCGTCGTCGCGAATGGCGGTCATGCCCGCATCGCCGAAAGCGCCCAGGTTCTTGGTGGGATAGAAGCTGTAGGCGGTCATGTCGCCGAACTGGCCGGCGGACTTGCCCCATCCCTTGGCGCCCAGGCTCTGGCAAGCGTCCTCCACCACGGGCAGGCCGTGCTTCTTGGCCACAGCCATGATGCTGGGCATGTCGGCCAGCTGGCCGAACAGGTGGACGGGCATGATGGCCTTGGTGCGCGGCGTGATGGCGGCTTCCACCAAGGCGCCCGTGGCGTTGAAGGTGGCAGGTTCCAGGTCGATGAAGACAGGCTTGGCACCCAGGCGCGAGACCACGCCCGCCGTGGCGAAGAACGTGAAGCTGGGAACGATGACCTCGTCACCATGGCCGATGTCGAGGGCCATGAGGGCCGCCAGCTGGGCATCGGTGCCACTCGACACGGCCACCGCGTGGGCCGCGCCCGCGTAGGCGGAGATCTCGGCCTCGAGCCCCTTCACGTTCTCACCCAGGATGAAGGCGGAGCGGTCGATGAGGCCCGAGAGCCCCTCCAGCACCTTCGCCTTGACGGCGGCGTTCTGCGGCGCGAGTTCAAGCATCGGGACGGGCATGGGACCTCCAAATCGGGTTTTCAAGTATGCCAGCGGGTCAAGCGAGATTCCGTCACATCGGACGGCTACTCGGGCTCCCCGGCTTCCTGGGGCTTCACTGGGCGCATGAGGGGAAAGAGGATGACGTCGCGGATGCTGGCGCTGTTGGTGAGCAGCATGACCATCCGGTCGATGCCGATGCCTTCTCCGCCACAGGGCGGGAAGCCGTGCTCCAGACTGGTGATGAAGTCCTGGTCCAGCAGCATGGCCTCGTCGTTGCCCGCCTCGCGCTCATCCATCTGGGCCTGGAAGCGGCCCATCTGGTCGACGGGGTCATTCAGCTCGGAGTAGGCGTTCGCGATCTCCATGCCGCCGATGAACAGCTCGAAGCGGTCCACGAATCGGTCGTCGCCCTCCAGGGTCTTGGTGAGGGGCGACAGCTCGATGGGATAGTCCGTGATGAAGGTGGGCTGGATGAGCTGCTTCTCGGCATGGTGCTCGAAGAGGTCGCCCAGCAGGAAGCCGACGGTCTTCTTGTCCACGTCCTCGACGTGCACAGTCCTGGCAAGGGCCCGCACGCTGTCGCCGTCTTCCAGTAGATGCCGATCGACGCCACCGAACTCGGCGATGGCGTCCTTCATGGCGAGGCGGCGGAAAGGCGCGGCGTAGGAGATCTCCAGCTCGCCCCAGGGCAGTCGCTCGGAGCCCATGACGTCCCGCGCCACGGAGGACAGCAGGTTCTCCGTGAGGGCCATCATGTCACGCAGGTCGCTGCCGGCTTCGTACATCTCCATCATGGTGAACTCGGGATTGTGGCGGACGCTGAGACCCTCGTTCCGGAAGTTCCGGTTGATCTCGAAGACCTTCTCGAAGCCGCCCACGATGAGCCGCTTGAGGTAGAGCTCCGGCGCGATGCGGAGGTAGAGCTGCATGTCCAGGGCATTGTGGTGCGTGATGAAGGGCCGGGCCGTGGCGCCGCCGGGAATGGGCTGCATCATGGGCGTCTCGACTTCCAGGTAGCCCTGGTCCTCCATGAAGCGGCGCACGGCGCTGACGATGCGCGAGCGGGTCTGGAAGGTCTTCAGCACGTCGCCGTTGGATACGAGATCCAGGTAACGCTGCCGGTAGCGCTGCTCCTTGTCCTGGAGGCCATGCCACTTCTCGGGCAGGGGCAGCAGGGCCTTGCTGAGGAACTGGATCTCCTTCACCCTGACGCTCAGTTCGCCGGTCTTGGTGCGCATGAGCGGGCCCGTGATGCTGATGAAATCGCCCATGTCCAGGAGCTTGATGGTCTCCCAGCTGGTCTCGGACAGGTCGTTCATGCGGAAGAAGCCCTGGATCTTCTCGCCATTCTCGGTGAGGTGCGCGAAGACGCTCTTGCCCATCTCGCGGATGGTGAGGATGCGGCCCATGACCGATATGGTGAGTCCGAGGCCCTCCAGCTTCTCGTTGGGCCAGGCTTCGGCATCGGCATAGGTCGCGGCCAGCTCGGCAATGCCGTGGGTGCGCGTTGCCTTCCGCGGCCAGGGCTCCACGCCGAGGGCTTTCAGCTTTTCCAGCTTCTCGAGGCGCACATCGCGGTACTGGTTGGGCTGCATGGGGACTCCGGCACGAACCATGTAGTTTAGCGGAGGGCCCTCAGTCTCCGAAGCGATAGGCCAGGAAGCCCGACAGATCCGGGGCCGTGAAGGTGCCGGCCTCCTCGCTGAACCCGAAGCGCCACCGGGGCAGCCGCGTGTGGCGGAGGGTCCAGTGCTGCTGCCAGCCGGCGCGGTCGAGACGGGCCAGGCCGGTGCGGTAGGGGCTGCCGGCATAGCCGAGGCTGACCTCGATCCCCAGTCCGGAGAGCAGGCCCGGCCCCTCGCCGACCCAGCCCAGGGTGGCCCAGGCTCGGCTGAAGGAGGTCTGGTCCATAACGGCGTGCAGGGGGCTGTGCTCCGGGAGCCCCAGCCACACCCGCTCCACCTGCCCGGAAAAACGCCAACGCCCATGCTGCCGCCACAGGGCGGCCCCCACCAGGCCGTCGGTGCCCCCGCTGCCGGAAAAGTCGGACTGCCGGCCCGTGGGCAGCTGGATGGAGGCTCCGACCCTCCCGCCAGCCTCGGCCGTACCGAAGGGGCGGATCCAGGCCACATCCAGGTCCATGAGCGCCCAGCCGGCTCGGGAGAGATCCCCGATGACGCGGCCATCCCGCTCCAGGTGGTAGACGAGCCGGTTCTTCGGCGCGTCCTCCCGGCCACTCTGCGGCATGTTGAACAGCTGGTGCCAGTTCCAGATGGCCTGGTCGGCGATCCCGCCCGAGCGGTAGGACACCCGGGCCCGGACGTTGATCCGGGAGGAACCGGCCCTCAGGGCCCAGTCTCCAGTCAGCTGCCAGGCCTCGCCATCCAGCCGGGCGAAGGAGCGGCCATCGGCGCTCCGCTCCAGGTCCGGGCGCAGCATCTGGCTCGTGGATTCAAGGGCCAGTTCATGGATGCCCTCGGGCAGGGGCTCGGGGAAGCCCTCGAACCACGCCAGCCGATTCGGCCGGGGGGCCTCCTGCCCCCGGAGGCCAATCGTTGCCAACCCCAAGATCACGCCGACCAGGGGACCTGTACCCCCTTTAAGGACCCGCAAGGATAGATTGACCAAGGTCACGGAACATCCTTTGCTCAAAGGTAATACTCTGCCCTGACGATTCCCCCGAACGGCCAACTCGATTCTTCATTGCTCATTCATGAGTGATGCATCATCAAAAAAGCGACACCTGTCACTCAGTCTCTCCCGCCGCACCTCATCCTTCCCATCCCCTTTTTACAGGAGCCACCCCATGACCCGCCTCAAAACCCGTCTGAAGGAAATGATCGAGGAGCACCGGCCCCGCACCACTCGGCTCCTGAAGGAGTTCGGCAAGGTCGTCATCGACGAGGTCACCATCGACCAGTGCATCGGCGGCGCGCGGGACATCAAGTGCCTGGTGACGGACATCTCCTACCTGGACTCCCAGGAGGGCATCCGCTTCCGTGGCAAGAACATCCCCGAGACGTTCGCGGCCCTGCCCAAGCTGCCGGGCGCCGAGTATCCGACGGTGGAGTCCTTCTGGTACTTCATGCTCACCGGCGAGATCCCCACGGCGGCCGAGGCCGAGGAGATCCACCAGGACTTCAAGTCCCGCGCCAAGGTCCCCTCCTACGTCTTCGACGTGCTGAAGGCCCTGCCCAAGGACAGCCATCCCATGGTGATGCTCTCCACGGCCGTGCTCGCCATGCAGAAGGAGAGCAAGTTCAACAAGCTCTACCACAGCCTGAAGAAGAACGACTACTGGGACTCGATGTACGAGGATGCCTGCGACCTGCTGGCCAAGCTGCCCGAGATCGCCGCCTTCATCTACCGCTACAAGTACAAGAACGGCGACATCATCCCCGGCAACTACGACCTCGACTTCGGCGCCAACTTCGCGCACATGATGGGCATCGCCAAGCCCTATGACGATGTCTCCAGGATGTACTTCATCCTCCACAGCGACCACGAGAGCGGCAACGTCAGCGCCCACACCACGCACCTCGTGGCCTCCGCGCTGTCAGACGCCTACTACTCCTTCAGCGCCGGCCTCAACGGCCTGGCGGGCCCCCTCCACGGCCTGGCCAACCAGGAAGTGCTGGACTGGATCAAGTCCTTCCAGGCCAAGCTCGACGGTGCCGAGCCCACTGAAGAAAACGTCAAGGCCGCCCTCTGGGACACCCTCAACTCCGGCCACGTCATCCCGGGCTACGGCCACGCCGTCCTGCGCAAGACCGATCCCCGCTACACCGCGCAGATGGAGTTCTGCCTCAAGCACCTGCCCAATGACCCCCTCTTCAAGCTGGTCAACATGATCTACCATGTTGCCCCGGGCGTGCTCACCGAGCAGGGCAAGACCAAGAACCCCTGGCCCAACGTGGATGCCCAGAGCGGCGTCATCCAGTGGTACTACGGTCTCACCGACTACGACTTCTACACGGTGCTCTTCGGCGTGGGCCGCGCCATCGGCGTGCTGGCCAACATCACCTGGGATCGCGCCCTGGGCTACGCCCTGGAGCGCCCCAAGTCTGTCACCACCGCCATGCTCGAAGAGTGGGCCACCAAGGGCGGCCGGTAGGCACTCTGCAACCTACGCAAAAGGGCGGGCCAGCTGGCCCGCCCTTTTTGTGTTCCCCCCAGCTATAGCACGTAAGTCAGGTCCTGTTCCGGAGTGCGGCAGTCCATGTCCAGGCCCCGGTCCCGGTGGTCGGCAATCTCGGCGGTGGCACCGACAGTGCGGCCGAACAGGAAGAGCGTGAAGGCCAGCTCCTGGACCTGCCGGTGCGTGATCCGGCCGGCCTGGTAGTCCTTCCACACCAGCTTCAGGGTGATCACAGCCAGGACGGCGTCCACGTTCACACAGAAGACGTTCTTGGTCACGCCTTCGGCGTAGAGCTCCTTGACGAGCAGGCGGTAGAACTCCCAGAAGGCGTTGTAGACCCCCTTCTCGGCGAGCATGCCCGACACGAACTGTTCCCGCGGATCCACATTGATCTTGTTGCCCCGGAAGACCGGGTGGTTGATGCAGGGGATGGGCTTCACGGCGCCACTGTCCACCTCCTGGGCCTGCTTCTTGTAGGTGCCGTAGGCCCGGGCGGCGCGGTTGGCCATACCCTTCAGGTCCAGGCCGTGGGCGGGGTCGCCGGGGTCGGCCAGCTCCACGCCACGGAACTGCTCCAGAAGAAACTCGATGGCTTCGTAGCCGTTGCCGCCATGGGCACGGCCGGTGTTCGCCAGGAAGCCCACGAAGGCCATGGAGATGTCGTTGCGGGCACTGACGCTCTCCTTGGCGCCCTTCGAGGAGAGGGTGCCGGGACCGTTGGTGAGGGTGAGCCCGAGCACGGTCTGGAACTCGAGGAGTTCCAAGTCGCCCGGGACGTGCCCGAAGAGGACCTTAAAGGCGTTCTCCGTGAAGCTGTGGTTGAGGTTGGACAGCTTCTGGTCCACCAGCTTCTTCCAGTGGGGGTTGTGTTCACGGTTGACCACGGAATAGGCCACCACGCGGGACATGAGGTAGAAGTAGGTGACCGCGTCCTCGACGACCTGCCGGCTGATGCGCTTCTCGAGCATGGGGTTCCACAGCACGCATACGGCGATGGTCGCCAGCAGGAACTCATACGTGTCGCGGATCTCCAGGCCGCGCTTCTCAGCCAAGCCGATGATGTGCTGGCACACCTTCAGAGCCACGCACGACTTCCGGGACTTCTTGACCTCCCTGAAGAGCAGGTCGGACACGTCCGTCTTTCGCGAAGGTTCCAGCCTCAGCAGGTTCTTTTCGACATAGGCGTCCATCTCGGGCGGGAAGGCCCTGGTGTGCTCGTCCAGCCCGAATTCGCGGATGAGGTCGATGATGAAGCGGGAGTGCTCCCTGGATTTCGCCAGCAGGTCCTTGTCCCCCACCAGGGCGATCTGGGAGGCCAGGCAGGCGTTGGGCAGGCAGCCGTTGGCCCGCCCGACATCGATGAGCTCCATGCGCCGCTCGTCGATCTTCATGAACAGGTTCAGGATCAGGTTCAGGGTGGGGATGTCGGCCTTCTCGGGCATGACCTTGGCCAGAGAGAAGTAGAGGTTCTCCTCCAGAGTGTGGAGCGAGAGATCCAGCACGCTCTGGCCGTGCAGCTCCGAGATCTGGGTTTCGGGGCTCATCCTGGAGGCGCCGGACTTGTCCGCCATGTTCTGGCGGAGGTAGTGGGCGCCCACCTGCTTGTTCACCTCGACAATCTGGTGATCGTAGGGCGATGGCGCCTGCACGACCGGGAGCTCCAGTGCAGGCGGCAGCTTCACGAAGGTGTCGCTCAGCCACAGCTTGAGCGACAGGTCGCCGGTGGTCGCGAAATCGGGCTTCTCATCGATCTTCTCGAACACGGCCCGAACGGCATCCGGAATGTACTGGATGCTGGAGACCCGCACGCCCCGCTTGCTGACCTTGCAGGTCTTCGGGTCGAAGACGTCCACGCCGAAGTACTCGTCGAACCAGCGCTCCTTGCTCTCGGCGTCGTCGCCGCTTCCCGACAGTGCCCCCGCGTGCCCGCAGGCCCGGGTGATGTTCTTCTTCCAGCGCCCAGTGACGCAGGCGATGATCGGCTTGGTGAAGCCGAAGGTGCGGTCCTTGATCCAGTCCAGGGCCATCTTTTCGTAGTAGCCGCCGGGCTCGACGTAGATGACCACGGCCTTGGTGCGGGGATCGTTCTGGGCCGCATAGAGGAACTCGGGCAGGGCGAAGTGGATGTAGACATCCTTGCCGCTGGACACGGCCGTGCTGATGCCGAAGCCCGCGGTGCGGAGATACTCAGCCATGGTGGTGGTGAAGTTGCCGGAGTTGGAGTGAATGGCGATGGAGCCCTTCACCAGGGTCTCTTCGGGGTGATCCCCGCCGAGGCTTCCCCCGATGCGCACCCGGTCCCAGGCGTTGGCCATGCCCAGGCAGTTGGCCCCGATGACATCGACGCCGGCCTCCTGGCAGAGCGCCCGGATGTTGCGCGAGTCCCGGGCTGGCACCTTCTCGGTGACGATCACGATGCGCTTGAGTGCCTCGTTGTGCGTGACCAGCTCGGACACGGCCTTGCACACGCCCTGGGGCGGAATGTAGACCACGCCCATGTCGAAGGCGATGCCCTTGTCCATGACTTCGCGGATGCTCCGGTAGACGGGGATGCTGCCGATCTTCGTTTCGAGGGCGCCCCGCCTGCCGTACTGGACGCCGGCCACGATGTTGCCGCCGCTGTACTCGTGGGACACGGGAGTAACCTTGCGGCTCTCGCTGCCGAGAATGTTCATCACGCAGACGCGGTGCTCCCGGGTCACGAGCTCTTCGAGGGAGTGCAGGCCGACGTAGTAGGGAAAGGGGCGTGTCTTCAGGCGTCGCATGTCGGTCTCCTAGGCCCGGACCTGGGTTTCAATCTGCTTCCGGTAGGCGGCGGCACCTTCCGTCCGCCACCAGTCGTCGATCTTCCGGGCATGCTCCAGCGTCAGGATCATGGAGGTGTCGTGGCCGAAGATCTTGTAGGGGAATCGCAGCCGGTCGAGAATGTCCTTGGCGTAGAACATGCCCTTCACCACATTGGGCCCGCCCCGCCCGATCACCACGTAGAGCGGCTTCCAGCCGGCCTTGGACACATGGTCGCGAAGGGCGTCGAAGACCCCCTTGAAGGTCACGTAGATGTCCGTGTTGTTGGCCTTCCCGCCGATGAGCAGGAGCATGCTGGCCTTGTCGTACCAGTGCTCGAAGGAGATGCGGCTGATCTCGTAGATCTTCTCGTAGGGAGGATTTCCGCCGAAATCCGACGAGAAGATGGCGGCTTCGCCCAGGGCCTCGGTACCGGCACTGTTGGCGCCCCCACCGAACATGAACGGGATGATGCTGCCGTTCGGGTTCATCTCCAGGACGTCGCTCTGGCCCTGGTAGGTGCGCAGCTCGTTGATGTCGGCCTCGAAGGGGGTCGTCTCCGTCTGGAAGAGGTCATCCGGCAGGCCGATGCGCTTCCAGGCCGGATTGTCCTGGTCGAAGCTCGCCTTGACGTCGCAGGCCACGGGCAGGACCTGGTTGCCCTTCCGCTGGACGCGGATGGGGTTCAACTCGATGGTGGTCAGGCCGTAGCCGTCGTAGAGCTCCCACAGCTTTGGCAGGTGCTGGACCAGGGCCGAGATGAAGGCCTCGGGGCAGCCGGTATCCGTGAGGGCGTTGGTGATCTCGAAGGCGTTGATGCCGATGAAGGGATCGATCTCCACGATCGCCTTCTTCTCCGGCGGGAGTTCCTCGATGTCCACGCCGCCCCAGGGCGTGATGGTGAACACCGGGCCCCGATGGATGCTCGAGCTGGAGATGCTGAAGTAGACCTCCAGATCCGACGGGACGAAGGCCTCCATGGTCACGCCGTTGGCCGTGACGGTCTTGTTCCCGTAGGTGTGCTGGGCGAAGAACAGCTCCCGCTTCGCCTGCAGGGCCTCCTGGAGCGTGCTGACGATGCGCACCAGACCGGCCTTGCCCTTCTTGCCCACCCCACCATAGAAGGCCGGCTTCACCACCAGCTTCTTGAACTTCTCCAGGAAGTGCTGGATCTCCTGGTTCGTGGCCGAACCATCGATGAACTCCGCGACGGGAAATTCGACCAGCTGCAGAAGTTTGGAGCCGTAGCGCAAGCCCGAGAGTTGCATGATGCTTCCTCCATCGACGTTGGCAATGACCTGGCTTGCCGGTGTGTGAAGCTGTGGACCGGACCTTCATAAATGATATGTAGATCATTTTTCAAAGCAAGGCAAAAAATGACAGGTAGGTCATATAACGAGGCCTAGAAGGGCACCTTCCGCCAAGCCTCGCGGCATAAGCCTTGACTCACCGTCAATCTTCTCTGGGGCTTGCAAGTCTCATATCGACACATTTTCAACATGTCGAAGCCTGAAGCCCGTTGGCTGGCGGACCTCAGTCCCGCTTGATGACGCTGGCCCTGACGAAGGCCGTGAAGAGCGGGTGGGGGCTGAGGGGCCGGCTCTTGAACTCGGGATGGAACTGGCAGGCCAGGAAGTAGGGGTGGTCCTGCAGCTCGACGATTTCCACGAAGACGCCATCCGGGCTCATGCCGGTGAAGGACAGGCCCTTCTCCTCCAGGGCCTTCCGGTACTCATGGTTGAACTCGTAGCGGTGGCGGTGGCGTTCGCTGATCTCGGTGGTGCCGTAGGCCTTGGCGCCCTGGCTGCCGGCGGTGAGGCGGCAGGGGTAGGCGCCCAGGCGCATGGTTCCGCCCAGTTCTTCCACGTCCACCAGCTCCCGCAGCTTGAAGATGACCCGGTGCTTGGGCGCGTCGTCGAACTCGGTGGAATCGGCCCCCTCGAGGCCCACCACGTTGCGCGCGAACTCCACGGAGGCCATCTGCATGCCGAGGCAGATGCCGAAGAAGGGGATGCGCTGCTCACGGGCGTACTGGATGGACTTGATCATGCCGCGGGTGCCGCGCACGCCGAAGCCACCAGGCACCAGGATGCCGTGGCAGTCCTGAAGGAAGCTTGCCGGATCCTGGTCCTCCAGTTCCTCCGCCTCGATCCACTTCAGGTCGACCTGCGTCTCCAGGCCGTAGCCTGCGTGGTGCAGGGCCTCGATGAGGCTCTTGTAGCTCTCCTTGAACTCAACATACTTGCCCACCACGGCGATGCGCACGCTGCCCTTGGGGTTGCGGATGCGGTGCAGCAGGTTCTGCCAGGCGCTGAGGTCGGGTTTCTTCTCACCGAGCCCGAGCAGGGCTGCCACCTTGGTGTCCAGCCCTTCGAGGTGGAGGTTCAGGGGGACCTCGTAGATGGAGTGGGCGTCCCGTCCGCTGAACACGGCGTCCGGCGTCACGGAACAGAACAGGGCGATCTTGTCCTTCAGATCCCGGGGGATGTCCACGTCAGCGCGACAGAGCAGCACATCCGGCTGGATGCCCAGGGCACGCAGCTCCTTCACGCTGTGCTGGGTGGGCTTCGACTTCAGCTCGCCCGCGGTCTTGATGTAGGGCACGTAGGTCAGGTGCATGTTGATGGCGTTGCCCAGGCCCGCCTCCAGCTTGAACTGCCGGATGGCCTCCAGGAACGGCTGGCTCTCGATGTCGCCCACGGTGCCGCCGATCTCCACGATCACCACGTCCATGTCCTTGGCCACCTTCTTCATCACGCCCTTGATCTCGTCCGTGATGTGGGGGATCACCTGTACGGTCTTGCCCAGGTAGTCGCCGCGGCGCTCCTTCTGGATCACGGTGTTGTAGATGCGGCCGGTGGTGATGGTGTGGTTCTGGGTGGTGGGCACGGAGGTGAAGCGCTCGTAGTGACCCAGGTCCAGGTCCGTCTCGGCCCCGTCGTCGGTGACGAAGACCTCGCCATGCTGGAAGGGCGACATGGTGCCCGGGTCCACGTTGAGGTAGGGGTCCATCTTCATGAGGGTGACCTTGAGGCCCCGGGCCTCCAGCAGCGCGCCAAGACTCGCCGCCGCGATGCCCTTGCCCAGGCTCGAAAGCACGCCACCGGTGACGAACACATACTTGGTCATGGAGTCTCCTACATCTCGTCGGGGGCCTGGATGCCCATGAGGAACAGGCCCTGGCGGAGGGCGCGGGCCGTGGCCACGCACAGGGCGAGGCGGGCCTCGCGGACTTCCGGGGTGTTCTCGGGGGCCAGGATGGGGCAGTTGGTGTAGTAGCCACTGAAGGACCGTGCGACGGCCACCAGCTGGCGCGCCAGCGGCGTGGCCATGCAGCCGTCGGCCACGGCGGAGACCGCCTGGGGCAGGCCAGCCAGTTCGAACAGGAGGGCCTGCGCCTCGGGCGCCTGCAGGCCGGAGAGATCAGCGGGCAGCGTCATCGCCTCGAAGGGCAGCACGGGTCCGGCGGGCGTTCCGGCCTGGGCCTTGGCCGCCCAATCGCCCCCCGCCTTGCGCAGCACACTCAGGATGCGGGCGTGGGCATACTGCACGTAGGGGCCGGTGTCGCCATCCAGGGCGATGACGCGATCCCAGGTGAAGGTGATGGGCTTCACCCGATCATTCATGGCGTCGAAGAACACCACGGCACCCATGCCCAGCATCTCGGAGACCTCAGCCTTGTCCTTCAGCTCGGGGTTCTTCTCCTCAATGATGGCGGCCACGCGCTCGCGGGCCTCATCCAGCACGTCCTCCAGGAAGATGACATTGCCCTTGCGGGTGCTCATCTTGCCTTCGGGCAGCTTCACCATGCCGAAGGGTGTGTGCAGCATGCGGCCCTTGAACCAGGGATCCAGCTTGTCGAGCACGGCGAAGATCTGCTGGAAGTGCAGCACCTGATCCGTGCCCACCACGTAGAGGCAGCGGTCGAAGCCATAGGCCTGCTTCCGGTACAGCGCGGCGGCCAGGTCGCGGGTGGCGTAGATGCTGGTGCCATCGCCCTTCTGCACGAGGCAGGGCGTGCTGATGCCCACATCCTCCAGGTTGATGATGCGGGCGCCCTTGTCGCCCTCCACCAGCAGGCCCGCCTGCGCCAAGCGATCCATGGTGGGAACCAGCTGGTCTTCGTAGAAGGCCTCGCCCTGCTCCAGGGTGTCGAAGGTCACACCCAGGCGGTCGTAGATGCGCTGGAACTCCTTCAGCGAGATCTTGCGGAACCAGCCCCAAAGGCGCCGGGCCTCGGCATCGCCGGCCTCCAGGCGCTTGAACCAGCCCCGGGCCTCGTCACGCATGGCCGGGTCGCTCTCCTCCTCGGCGTGGAAGCGCACGTAGAGCTGGAAGAGCCGGAACAGGGGCGTGCGGCGCTTGTCGGGGGCGGGCTCCGCCCAGTCGAAGTCCTTGTTCAGGTCGGCGTTCCCGTCCTGGGCCCAGCGGGTGTAGGCCGCCAGCAGGGTGCCGAACTGCGTGCCCCAGTCGCCCAGGTGGTTGAGGCGGGTGACGTCGTAGCCCAGGAACTCGTGCACCTGGGCCAGCGCGTGACCGATCATGGTGGAGCGCAGGTGGCCGATGGTGAAGAGCTTCGCGATGTTTGGCGAGCTGTACTCGACGATCACCTTCTTGCCGTTGGCCCGGCGGGAGCCATAGGGCCTGTCGGCCGGGGCTTCCAGGATGGCGCCCAGCACGGCCTTGGCGCGGGCTTCCGGAGCCAGCTTCAGGTTCAGATAGGGGCCCGCAGCCGCCAGGATGCCGCCTTCGATGGACAGGGAGGCGGCCAGTTCCTGCGACAGCTGCACGGGGTTCTTCCCCAGCTGCTTGGCGGCGCGGAAGCAGGGGAAGGCCAGGTCACCCAGCTCGCCGGACTTGGGCCGTTCCACCGTGATCTCCACGCCGGGCAGGGCCGCCGCCAGCTGCTGTTCGAAGGTGTGCCGCAGGATTTCCATTCAGTCCTCAGTCCGCCAGCTCAGCCAAGGCCTTCTCGTACTCGTCCGTCTTGGGGGCCACGCCATGCCAGCCCGCGTTGTTCTCCATGAAGCTCACGCCCTTGCCCTTCACGGTGCGGGCGCAAATCATCGCAGGCTGTCCCTGGATGGTGCGGGCCCAAGCCAGGGCCTCCAGGATCTGGGTGAAGTCGTGGCCGTCGATCTCCTTCACGGCCCACCCGAAGGCGCGCCACTTGTCGGGCACGGGGTTGATGTTCATCACCTTCTTCACGTCGCCGTCGATCTGTAGGCCGTTGAGGTCATGGAAGACACAGAGGTTGTCGAGCTTGTGGTGGGGTGCCGCCATGGCCGCCTCCCAGATGACGCCCTCCTGGCTCTCACCATCGCCCACCACGCAGTAGACGCGGCTGGCGGAGTTCTGCACCTTCAGGCCGATGGCGATGCCCACGGCCTGGGGCAGGCCCTGGCCCAGGCTGCCTGTGGTCACTTCCACGCCCGGCGTGTAGTGGTTCTCAGCGTGGCCCTGGAGTTTCGTCGGGTATTGACGGAAGGTCTCCAGCCAGGCCTTGGGGAAGAAGCCCTGGTCGGCGAGGATGGCGTACTGGGCCGGGCAGGCGTGCCCCTTGGAGAGCACGAAGCGGTCCCGCGCCGGGTTGGCCGGGTCCTCGGGGAATACGGTCATCTCGTGGTAGTAGAGCGCCACGCCGATGTCCGTCCAGCTGAGGCTCCCCCCCGGATGGCCGCTCTGGGCCTTGTAGACCTGTAACAGCACATCCCTGCGAACGGCTTTCGCCTTCGCCGCCATCTGTGCGACGGACTCCAGTTTCAGCTGCGGCATGAACCCACCCTTCCCGGGAGGCCATTCGCCTCCAATCAGGATGGCCGAGGGAGGCCCCCTCCGGAAGGGGTCGAATGAGGCCTGGGCCCCGCCTTTTGCCCTTGACCTACGGGGTGTTTGCGATAGGATGGACTTTCGCGCTTCCCCAAGCCCCTGTACAAGGGACTGCCCCGGAAGCTGGAGATCCGAACATGGCCAATCACAAGTCCGCTGCCAAGAAGGCCCGCCGCGATGCCGAGGCCCGCCTCCGTAACCGCAGCAACCGCTCGACCCTGAAGACCGCCGTCAAGAGCTTCCTGGCCCTCATCGCCGGTGGCAAGAAGGACGAGGCCGCCAAGCTGCTGCCCTCGACCCAGGGCCTGGTCGACAAGGCCTGCCGCAAGGGGGTCATGCACAAGAACGCCGCCGACCGCACCAAGTCCCGCCTGGCCGCCAAGGTGAACAAGCTGGCCTAACGGACCAAACATGCTTCCCAATGGACCCGGAGAGCCGGGTCCTTTGTTTTGTAGTCTCGCCTATCCCCGCAGGGGATACCGAGAGGGTGAACAAGCTGGCCTAACGCGACGACTGAGCTTTCCAAAAGGACCCGGAGAGCCGGGTCCTTTTTACGTTCGAAAGGCTTATTGGGCGGAGGTCCCCGCTTCCCTCATTCTCTTTTGTCCATACCTGCCCTGCCATGCTGGAGGCATGATCCCGGCTCTCCTCCTCGCTGCCCCTGCCCCGCTCCCCGAGGCCCAGAAGATCGAGGCCCTGATCCAGGCCGTGGCGGACCTCCAAGGCGCCGTGTTCATCCGCAACGGGACGAAGCACACGCCGAAGGAGGCGGCCGACCACCTCCGCCTGAAGTGGAAGAACGCCGGCCGCCGGGTGAAGACGGCCCCGGAGTTCATCCAGCACTGCGCCACTGGCAGCAGCCTGAGCGGCCGGCCCTACGAGATCCAGCTCAGGGACGGCCGCACGGTCACGGCCCGGGACTGGCTGTGGACCGAGCTGAAGCGGATGGAGACCTCCCGCTAGGTCCAGGCCGCCGGCACGCGCACCTCATCCTTCGGCACCTGGGCCCAGGCGAAGGCCCCAATGAGGTCGGACGCTGTGCATGGCTCCGGCCGGTCCAGGCAGCCCAGGCTCCAGCCCAGCCAGCCAAGGGCCTCCGCAGGGGACACGCCCCTGGCAGCCAGGGCCTCCAGTCCCAGGGCCCCGGCCCGCTTGCCCAGGCGACTCCCATCGGGGGCCGCCACCATGCCCAGGTGGGCGTAGGCGGGTCGGGCCAGGCCCAGGGCCTCCTGCAGGCGGATCTGGGTGGCGGTGATGGAGCGCAGGTCGGCGCCGCGCACCACCTCGGTCACGCCCTGGGCGGCGTCATCCACCACCACGGCCAGGTGGTAGGCGAAGCAGCCATCCCGCCGGAACAGCAGCGGATCCCCGGTGAGGGTGGCTGGATCCTCCTCCTGGACTCCCAGCAGCCGATCCTCCCAGGCCACGAGGCCGTCTGGAAGACGCAGCCGCAGGGCCCGGTCGAAGCCCTCCCAGCCCCGCTCCCGGCAGCGACCCGGGTAGGGGCGCAGGCCATCCTCTGTGTGCGGTGCCGAGGCCAGCAGCTGCAGATCCCTTCGCGTGCAGAGGCAGGGATACAGCCGGTTCCCCCGGTGCAGGTCGGCCAGCGCCTCCCGGTAGGTCGCTGATCGGTCGGATTGCCAGAGCACGGGCGCATCGGATTCCAGGCCCAGGGCCGCCAGGTCCCGCAGCTGGGCCTCGCCCAGGTCCCGGCGGCAGCGGGGGCCGTCCACGTCTTCCATGCGCACGAGCCAGCGCCCACCGGCACTCCGGGCCGACAACCACGAGGCCAGGGCCGTGCGCAGGTTGCCCAGGTGGAGCACGCCGGTGGGCGAAGGGGCAAAGCGGCCGAGGGTCATCCGATTAGCATAGGGTGATGTCCCTGCTCCGCCGCCTGCCCCCGGTCCTCCGCGCCCTGCTGGCGCAGGCCCTGGCCTTCGGGTTGCTGGTGGTTCTGGTGCGGCTGGGCCTGCGCTTCCCGCCCCTGGTGTGGGTGCTGCTCCAGGCGGTGCTGGCGGTGTTCCTATCGCGCTGGCTGGACCTCGGCCCCCGCTGGGTCTTCATGCAGGCGACCCTGCCCTTCCTGGTGCGGGCCCTCTGGGGGGTGCCCATCCCGGCCTGGGTCTACCTCCTGCTGTTCCTGGGGCTGGCCCTGGTCTTCGGCGGCGGGCTGCTCACCCGCGTGCCGCTCTACCACGCCAGCGAGGATGCCTGGGCGAAGCTGGAGGGCCTAGTGCCGGATCGGCCGGACCTGCGCTTCGTGGACCTGGGTTGCGGTTTCGGCGGCCCCGTGGCACACCTCGCCAGAGTGCGGCCCGGCTCGACCTTCGTTGGCGTGGAGGCCTCGCCCTTCACCTGGCTGGTGGCCTGGCTGCGCTGCCTGCCCCTGAGGAACGCCCACGTCCACCTGGGCAGCCTCTGGCGCACGGATCTCGCCGGGTTCGACGTGGCCTATGCCTTCCTCTCCCCGGTGCCCATGCCTGCCCTCTGGGCCAAGGTGCGCCGGGAGATGAAACCCGGCACCCGCTTCATCAGCCACAGCTTCGAGGTGCCCAACGAAACGCCCCACCGCGTGATCCCGGTGAAGGGGCGCGATGGGGCGCGGTTGCTGGTGTGGGATGTGTAGGCTGAACTACCAGCCCAGCAGGTAGGCGAAGATCAGCGGAGCCACGATGGTGGCGTCGCTCTCGACGATGAACTTGGGGGTGTCGATGCCCAGCTTGCCCCAGGTGATCTTCTCGTTGGGCACGGCGCCCGAATATGAGCCATAGCTGGTGGTCGAGTCGCTGATCTGGCAGAAATAGCCCCAGAGCGGCACTTCCGTCAGCTCGAGGTCCTGGTGGAGCATGGGCACCACGCAGATGGGGAAATCGCCGGCGATGCCGCCGCCGATCTGGAACATGCCCAGGGTCGTGGTCTTGGTGACCTCCTGGTAGTGCTTCGCCAACCAGGTCATGTACTCGATGCCGGTACGAACCGTGTGCACGTTCTTCACGTCGCCCCGGATGACGGCGGCGGCGTACATGTTGCCCAGGGTGCTGTCCTCCCAGCCCGGAACGACGATGGGCACCCCCTTCTCGAGGGCGGCCAGCATCCAGCTGTGCTTGGGGTCGATCTGGTAGTGCTCCTTGTACTTCCCGCTCTTCAGCACCTTCTGGAAGAACTCGTGGGGGAAGTAGCGCTCGCCCTTGGCGTCCGCGTCCATCCACACCTCGAGCATGGCCTTCTCCATGCGGCGCATGGCCTCCATCTCAGGGATGCAGGTGTCGGTGACCCGGTTCATGTGGCGGCTCAGGAGCTCCGCCTCGTCCTGGGGGGTCAGGTCCCGGTAGTGGGGCACCCGCTCATAGAAGTCGTGGGCCACCAGGTTGAAGATGTCCTCCTCCAGGTTGGCCCCGGTGCAGACGATGAGGTGCACCTTGTCCTGGCGGATCATCTCGGCAAAAGAGAGGCCCAGTTCGGCGGTGCTCATGGCCCCCGCCAGGGTGACCATCATCTTGCCGCCCTGGGCCAGGTAGGCCCGGTAGCCCTCGGCGGCGTCCACCAGCGCCGCGGCGTTGAAGTGCCGGAAATGGTGCTTCACATAGCTTCCAACGGGCCCCAGGGCCGGTGCGGTGGTCATAAATCCTCCCAATCCTTTCATTGTGCCAGTGGACCGGGACCATTTCCCGTCCAGAATTCAGGCCTGGATCCTGCTGACCGATGAAAACGGCAGGAGTTGCAGCATGTTCTTCATCATCGGCTTGGTGGTGGTCTTCGTCGCGGTCATCGGGGGTTACCTGATGGAGGGCGGCAGCATACCCACCCTGCTGCACCCCCTGCCCGCGGAAGGGCTCATCATCTTCGGCGCGGGTGCCGGGGCCTTCCTGGCCGCCAACCCCCTGAATGTCATCAAGCGGGTGGCGGCGGACATCATGAAGCCACTCAAGGGCAGCCCCTATACCAAGGCCGTGTACATGGAAGTCCTGATGATGCAGTACGAGGTCTACGTGAACATCAAGAAGGGTGGCCTTCTGGCCCTCGAGCAGGATGTCAACGATCCGCACAATTCAGCCATCTTCAAGAAATACGAGACCTTCACCCACAACCACCACGCCCTGGACTTCTTCTGCGACTCCATGAAGTTGCTAATCAACGGCAGCGCCAAGATGGATGAGATCGACATGGTCATGGACGCCGAACTAGACGTCCACCATGCGGAGAACGCCGCCCCTGGCGCCGCCATGGGTGCCCTGGCCGATGCGTTCCCCGCCTTTGGCATCGTGGCCTGCGTCATGGGCGTGGTCATCACCATGGGCTTCCTGGACCAGCCCCCCAACATCATCGGCGGCAAGGTCGGCGCAGCGCTGGTGGGCACCTTCCTGGGCATCCTGCTGGCATACGGCGTGTTCCAGCCCCTGGCCAAGAACATCGATGCCGTGAACGCCGTCGAGGCCTACTACTTCAACTGCATCCGAGCGGGTCTCACCAGCTTCGGCAACGGCGCCGCCCCCATTACCGCCGTGGAGTTCGCCCGGCGCAACATCCCCTCCACCGAGCGGCCAGGCTCCGGTGAATTGGAAGAGGTGGTTCGGCAGATCAAGCCGAGGTAGCGGCGATGGCGGACCAGCAGCAACCCGAAGTCAAAATCAAGTTCGTCAAGAAGAAGGGCGGCCATGCCGCCGCCCATGGTGGGGCGTGGAAGGTGGCCTACGCCGACCTGGTGACGGCCATGATGGCCTTCTTCCTCCTGATGTGGCTGCTGAACAGCGCGGACAAGAACACCAAGGCGGGCATCGCCGGGATGTTCCAGGACGCCAACTTCTTCAACAGCGAGCGGGGCAAGGAGATCCTGGCGAACCACGGCAAGGGCATCCTTCCCGGCGGCCGGGGCATGGCGCCCGGCCCGGACGGCGATGGCGGCACCGACACAGCCTCGGAGGCCCCGGGCGCCGCTGAAGAGGAGAAGAAGGCCATGGAGGCCACGGCCGAGGCCATCGAGAAGGCCTTCCAGCAGGACGAGTTGCTCCAGGCCTTCCAGGACCAGATCAGCATGGACTTCACCGACGAAGGTCTGCGCATCCAGATCCAGGACAAGGCCGCCCAGGTGCTCTTCGATTCCGGCAGCGCCACCCTCAAGAGCTACACCCTGTCCATCCTGAAGGAGATCGCCAAGGAGCTGGGCAAGCTACCCAACCGCGTGGTGATTGGCGGCCACACGGACAGCCAGCAATACTCCAGTAAGGACCGCACCAACTGGGAACTCAGTGCCGAGCGCGCGAACGCCGCCCGGCGGGTGATGGAAGGCGCCGCCGGGGGCCTGCGGTCGGGCCAAGTCCGCCGTGTCACCGGCTACGCCGACACCATCCCCCTCGAGGGCAAGGAGCCCAAGGATCCCCAGAACCGCCGCATCTCCATCATCGTGGTCTCCGCCGCCAACGAGGCCGTCGAGAACAAGCACCACAAGGCCCAGCCCAGGGAGGCGGACCGGAAGGCCGCCAGCCCCAAGCCGGAACCGGCCAAACACTAGGCCAACTCCGTCACCGCTTCGGCGGTGCCTACCACCTGCCGCGGCCTACAGCGGAGCGTAACAAGCGAGACACGGCTTCGCCGGGTCGAGCGCGGGGGCCCGGGGGGGGTAGGCTCCGGGTCACGCGCTCCAGCGCGTGGGAGCCACGCACCGCGTGGCGATACCTGGAGGCGCGCAGCGCAGCGGAGCTCCCTCTGCCTGAAGCGGCCTCCTCCGGAGGTCGCTCCCGCTCCTTCGTCGCGGAATCGGAGCCTCCCCCCGGACAGAAAGAAAACAAAGAAGCGCCCGGAGGTGCGGGCGCTTCGAGAGGGTAGGTTTGGCGGGGTTTCGAGTGGTGGGGTGGTTGAGCGGGAGTCCCGCGGACGGGACTGGTATCAAGTGGTGGGATGATTGGTGGCGGGAAGCCCTTGCGGGCACCTCGATGGGGAGTCTATCACCGATCCTGATCCGGCAGCTCGAAGGCGGCCGGATCCACACCGCCCCTCCCCCAGTTCCCGAACAGAAGCTCGGCCCGGGCCCCGGAAGGTTCCTCGATCACCAGCTTCGAGAGAACCGCTTGGCCGTGGCTCTGCACCGGCGCCCCGAAGAAGGCGGTCCGCTGCACTTTTCCGGAGGCCAGCCGGAACTCGGCCTTGAGCGGCAGGGTGCCGTCCTTGGCCACCCAGAGCAGCACCGTGCGCGCGCTCAGCGCAGGACGCTTGGCCACCAGTTCCAACCGCCAGCAGTCCCGACCCTCCAAACGTTCCTCGGCCAGGGTCTCCACGGTGTAGTCCTCGCGGAAGCGCGTGCGGGCGACGTCTCCACCGGCGGCAGGACCCATCAGGCGCTGCTGGGGCGTGACTTGCACCGGGCGCTTGGTACCGGGCAGGAGCAGCCACATCTGGTCGCCCTTGAGCAGCACCGCCCGGCCCTTCTCCTTTTTGGAAAGTCCGTCCAGCCTGGCGTCTCCGTTCTCCCTCGCCGATACCTTCCACTGCTGGGACAGCCCAGGGGCCTTTAGGGTGAGTTCCATGGTGAAGGCGGGCCAGGGGTGGCGCAGGCGATCCACCCGGGCCAGGATCTCCTCGCCGCTCTGGGCCAGGGCTGGCAGGGCAGCGAGCCACAGGAGCGCCGGTAATAGAGGGATCCGCATCAGCGGCGCCCGTAATCGTCCTGAAGCCGCTCGATGTCAGCCTCGTCGAAGGTGCCCAGGCTGACTTCCAGCACGCGCACAGGGCGTGGAGTGTCGGCATCGCAGCGCAGGCGGTGGGTGCTGCCCAGGGGCAACCAGATCTCGTCGCCCACGTCAGGCCGCAGTTCCTCTCCATCGCGATCCACCACCACACCTGGATCCAGGGCCACCCAGAGCTCGCCGCGGTGGGAGTGCCGCTGGAGACTCAGCTTCTGGCCCGGGTTGCAGGTAAGGATCTTCACGGTGCAGGGCGTATTCAAGGCGTACTGGTCGAAGGAGCCCCAGGGCTTGTCGACGTGCAGGGTTTCGGGTTTCTGCATGGTGTGTCCTCGGTTCCTAGTCTAGAGAAGATCCTCACGCCCTTCGGCCTTGAGGCGCTCGACGATCTGCTTGACGGTCTGGGCGCGGTCCCGTCGGCAGATGAGGAGGGCATCCTCGGCGTCCACCACGATGAGGTCATCCACGCCGCTGGCGGCGATGAGCCGGCTCCCGCCGAAGAAGGCGCTGTTCCGGGTATCCAGCAGCAGCGTCTCGCCCACGCTGACGTTGCCTTCAGAATCCGTCTCCTGGAACTCGATGGCCGCGGGCCAGGAGCCAACGTCCGACCAGCGGAAGCGGGTAGGCACCACTGCGACCGTCTCGGCTTTCTCCATGAGGGCCACGTCGATGGCCAGCTTGGGCAGCTGACGGTAGGCCGCGGCGAGGGTGGCGGGATCAGCCCCGGCTTTCATCCAGCCGTCGAGGGGAGCCAGCACCTCCGGAGCGTGCTTCTGGAGGCCTTCGCGGAAATCCGCCAGGGTCCACACGAACATCCCGGCGTTCCAGTAGTGGCGGCCGGACTCAAGGTACTGGACGGCCACCTCGACGGGTGGCTTCTCGCGGAAGGCCCTCACCTTCAACACAGGACCGTGCCCTTCCGATTCGATGTAGCCGTAGCCGGTCTCTGGATAGGTGGGCTTGATGCCGAAGGTGACCAGCTCCCGTTCCCAGGCCGCATGTTTCACGGCGAGATCCAGGTCCTCCAGGAAGAGCTCCCGGTCCCCGATCCAGTGGTCCGCGGAAAGCACCGCCATGACGCCCTCGGGGAACTTCTTCTCGATCTCCACCAGGGCCAGGGCCAGGCAAGGCGCGGTGTTGCGGCCCTCGGGCTCGACCAGGACGTTCTCAGGAGGCAGCTCCGGCAGCATGCGCCGGGTCTCCTCGGCCAGATCCTCCGTGGTGACCACGAAGATGCGCTCCGGGCTGACATGGCCGTCCAGGCGGCGGACGGTCTGGTGCAGCAGGGTCTCCGTCCCCACGATGGCCAGGAACTGCTTGGGCCGGGCGTTCCGGCTGCGGGGCCAGAACCGCGTGCCCCGGCCTCCGGCCATAACGACCGCGACCAAGGACTGATGACCATGCGTGCCCGACATCAGAGCTCCTTTCGATCCACCAGAAGGTGGGAAATCCATGGATGCACGTCCGGTCGAAGGCCCACAACCTACCTGGCCAGCGTTGTGACCAGCCGCCCGAGGTCACCTGGAGGCACTGGCTGGGGCTCGAGAACCATGGCGATGGGCTGGGCCACGAGGGCACCACCCACTTCCCCGAGGTAGAAGCCGCTCTCGCCGCGGTCCAGCCGGCGAACAGCCTCGGCGCCCCAGCGGCTGCCCCAGATGCGATCCATGGCCGACGGGCTGCCACCACGCTGCACATGGCCCAGCACCACCACCCGGAGGTCCAGGGGATGATCTCGCTTCAGGCGCTCGCCCACGGCCATGGCCCGGCCGACGGTATCGCCCTCGGCCACCACCACGATGGAGCTGCGCTTGCCCCGCAGCCAGCTGGCCTCCAGTTGGGAGACCAGGACCTCATAGCTGTCATCCGGCGACTCCGGATAGAGCACCGCCTCGGCCCCGCAGGCCAGGGCGGTGTGGACTGCCAGCATGCCCGAGCTGCGGCCCATGACCTCAACCAGGAAGAGGCGGCCATGGCTGGAGGCGGTGTCACGGATGCGATCGATGGCCTCCACGGCGGTATTGAGGGCCGTGTCGAAGCCGAGGGTCCGCTCCGTGCCGGCCAAGTCGTTGTCGATGGTGCCCGGGATGCCGGCACAGGCCACGCCATGCTCCCGCTGAAGGGCCTCCGCGGCCCGGAAGCTGCCATCGCCACCAATCACCACGAGGGCCTCGATGCCCACGGCCTTCAGGTTGCCTGCGGCCTTGGCCCGGGTGGCGGGCTGATGGAACTCGAGGCAACGGGCCGTCTGCAGCATGGTGCCTCCCCGCTGCAGGATGTTGGCGCAGGCCCGGCTGGGCAGGGGCGCCATGTCCCCTTCGAGGAGGCCCTGGTAGCCCCGGTGGATCCCCCAGGCCTCGTGCCCCAGCGCATCCGCCTGCCGCACCGCGGCCCGGATGGCCGCATTCATGCCGGGGGCGTCCCCCCCGGAAGTCAGTACACCGATCTTCATTGACCCTTCCCCTTGGCTGCAGGCTTGGCGCTGGAGGCAGCCCCCTTGCCCTTCTTGGCGCTAGTCTTCCCTTTCTTGGCCTTTGCCTTGGCCTTCTTGCCCTTTCGGCTGTCCTTCACATGGGCTTCCGGCGGAGGCAGCGGGGGAGGCTCCACGATGCCCCGAGGCACCGGAGGCAGATCCCCCTCCGAGATCCCCTGGGCTGAGGCCCGCTTCGCGCGGGCTCGCAGGACCGGATCCTCCTGGGGCGCAGTCGAGGCGACCAGGCTCAGGGCCAGGCTGCTGATGAACAGGACGCGACGCGGCATGATCCCTCCAGGGATCAGATTATCCCGCATCTGGCTGGTTCAGCCCTCGGCCTTCTTGGCGGCGGCCTTCTCCTTGAGGGCCTTGGCGAAGAATTCAGCCACCACGGAGTCCGCATCCGCCTTGGTCACATCGGCCATCTGGGGTTCACGATGGAGGATGTCCCGGCCCGAGGGCGCCATTTTGGGCAGGTGATCCTCAGTAGGCTGCAACCGTCCGAGCACATAGTGGGCCACCTCGATGAGGCTCCGTCCCACCCGTTCCAGCTTCTGCCGGACCACATCCTGGTACTGGTAGAGGTCAAAGGCGCCCTGGATGTTGTAGGCCCCGTTGTCCGCATGGAAGCCGATCTGTTCGAGCCTGGCGGTCAGCGTCTCCAACTCGTTGGAAGGTGGCACCAGGTTCCGCAGGATCTCCTGGCACTCCTTGGCGAGGGCCTGGATCTCCTCAAAGCTGTTCTGGACCACCTCGATCTGGTCGAGCACCCGCTCGGCACCGCCCTCCTGCTCACGGGCAATCTGCATGAGCTGATCGGGGATGGCCTGGTCGTTGTCTTGGGGCTTTTCCGGCATGGGCGGGCTCCGTGAATGCTTTATCGGCGGCCCGTGAATAATCTTTGAATTCGTCGCTTGCGCCGCCTCGCGATAAACTTGCTAATTCGGGATCAATCCCGGCCCGATTTTTCCAAGTCCGGAGTTTCCATGACCATGCAGTCGAATCCCACTCCGGTACCCATGAATGGAACGGCCCTGGCGGCCTGCCTGGTTCCCTTCCCCGCCTCCAGCAAGCTCCATGTCGCCGGGTCCCGGCCCGGCGTGCAGGTCCCCTTCCGCCAGATCCAATTGCACCCCACCCGGGACTTCAAGGACCAGCTCACCGAGAACGAGCCGGTGGTGCTCTACGACACCTCGGGCCCCTACACGGACCCCGCCGTCACCATCGACGTGGCCAAGGGGCTCAAGCCCCTCCGGCAGGACTGGATCCTCGGTCGCGGGGACGTGGAGGAGCTGCCCGGCGCCACCAGCCTCTACCGCAAGCTGCGGGAACGGGACAAGGACCTGGACGCTATCCGCTTCCACGCCGACCGCAAGCCCCTTCGGGCCAAGGTCGGGCGCAATGTCTCCCAGATGCACTATGCCAAACAGGGCATCGTGACACCGGAAATGGAGTTCATCGCCATCCGCGAGAACCTGGGCCGCGACGCCGCCGGCTTGAAGAGCCGCATCACCCCCGAATTCGTGCGGGACGAGGTGGCCCGGGGCCGCGCCATCATCCCCGCCAACATCAACCACCCGGAAACCGAGCCCATGATCATCGGCCGGAACTTCCTGGTGAAGATCAACGCCAACATCGGCAATTCCGCCGTGGCCTCCAGCATCGAGGAGGAGGTCGAGAAGATGGCCTGGTCCATCCGCTGGGGCGCCGACACGGTCATGGACCTCAGCACCGGCAAGAACATCCATGAGACCCGCGAGTGGATCCTGCGCAACAGCCCCGTGCCCATCGGCACCGTGCCCATCTACCAGGCCCTGGAGAAGGTGAACGGCAAGGCCGAGGACCTCACCTGGGAGATCTTCCGCGACACGCTGATCGAGCAGGCCGAGCAGGGGGTGGACTACTTCACCATCCACGCGGGCGTCCGCCTGCGCTACATCCCCCTCACCGCCAAGCGCGTGACCGGGATTGTCAGCCGTGGGGGCAGCATCATGGCCAAGTGGTGCCTGGCCCACCACCAGGAGAACTTCCTCTACACGCACTTCGAGGACATCTGCGAGATCATGAAGGCCTACGACGTGGCCTTCTCCCTGGGCGACGGCCTGCGCCCCGGCAGCACCGCCGATGCGAATGACGAAGCCCAGTTCGGCGAGTTGGAGACCCTCGGCGAGCTCACCAAGATCGCCTGGAAACACGATGTGCAGGTGATGATCGAAGGCCCCGGCCACGTGCCCATGCACCTCATCCAAGAGAACATGACCAAGCAGCTGGAGGTCTGTGACGAGGCGCCCTTCTACACCCTGGGCCCCCTCACCACGGACATCGCCCCGGGCTACGACCACATCACCTCGGCCATCGGCGCCGCCATGATCGGCTGGTGGGGCTGCGCCATGCTCTGCTACGTCACCCCCAAGGAGCACCTGGGCCTGCCCAACAAGAAGGACGTCAAGGATGGCGTCATCGCCTACAAAATCGCCGCCCACGCCGCCGATCTGGCGAAGGGCCACCCCGGCGCCCGCATCTGGGACGACGCCATGAGCAAGGCCCGCTTCGAGTTCCGCTGGGAGGACCAGTTCAACCTGGCCCTGGATCCCGACACGGCCCGCGAGTTCCATGACGAAACCCTGCCTGCCGAAGGCGCCAAGAGCGCCCACTTCTGCTCCATGTGCGGCCCCCACTTCTGCTCCATGAAGATCTCGGACGACGTGCGGCAGTATGCCGAGAGCCACGGCTACAACGAGGAGGAGGCCCTGCAGAAAGGCATGGAGGAGATGGCTGAGACCTTCGTGCAGAAGGGCGCCGAGGTCTACCTCCAGGCCTGACCCCCCAGGTTGCCTGGGGGGCCGGTTCCGGATACGCGTATCATCGGGGCGGTTCCACCACCCCAAGGAGACTTCAATGGCCGCAAAGAAGATCCTCATGCTCGTCGGCGACTTCGGCGAGGACTACGAGATCATGGTGCCCTTCCAGGCCCTGCTGGCCGTGGGCCACACGGTCCACGCGGCCTGCCCTTACAAGCTGGCGGGCGAGTGGGTCGCCACGGCCATCCACGACTTCGAGGGCCATCAGACCTACTCCGAGAAGCCGGGACATCGCTTCACCCTCAACGCCACCTTCGCGGACCTCAAGGCCGACGACTACGACGCTCTGGTGATCCCCGGCGGCCGGGCCCCGGAATACCTGCGCCTCAATCCCAAGGTGCTGGAGGTTGTGCGGCACTTCTTCATGGCGAAGAAGCCGGTGGCCGCCATCTGCCATGGCGCCCAGCTGCTGGCCGCAGCCGGCGTGCTGGAGGGGCGCACCTGCTCCGCCTATCCTGCCTGCCGGGCCGAGGTGGAGGTGGCTAAGGGCAAGTATGCCGAGATCGCCATCGACGGGGCCATCACCGACGGGAACCTCGTCACCGCACCGGCCTGGCCCGCTCACCCGGCCTGGCTGGCCCAGTTCCTCCAGGTGCTCGGCACCCGCATCACCCTGTGAGCCGCCCCTGACCATGTCGAACACGCTCCGCTTTGCCAAATTCCATGTGCTCGGGAACGACTACCTCGTGGTCGATCCGACCCGGACCGTCTTCGAGCCGTCGCCCCCGCTCATCCAGGCGCTCTGCGACCGCCGGCTGGGCATCGGCTCCGATGGACTCCTGCTGGGCCCGCTGGAGGTCCCGGAGCATCCCGGCGCCTTCGGGCTGCGCATCTTCAATCCAGACGGCAGCGAGGCGGAGACCAGCGGCGACGGGCTGCGCATCTTCGCCCGCTACCTGTTCGAGGCGGGCCACGCGCATGGGACCGAGTGCCAGATCCACACCCTGGGTGGCCTCTCCGCCGCGCGCTTCCTGGCACCAGACGGCAGCCTCGTCCAGGTGGACATGGGCGTGCCCAGCTTCAAGGCGGGCGACATCCCTTTCACCGGCATCGCCTCCCAGCTCGAAGTCCTGGAAACGCCCCTCTTCCTCCCCACGGGGCCCGTCACCATCACCGCCCTCAGCCTCGGCAACCCCCACTGCGTGGTCTTCCCGGGCGAGGTCTCCCAGGCCAACGCCTGCCGCCTGGGGCCCAAGATCGAGCGCCACCCGGAGTTCCCGGAGCGGGTGAACGTCCTGCTGGTGGAGGTGGTCGACCGCAAGCGCCTCCGCATCGAGATCTGGGAGCGCGGCGCCGGCTACACCCCCGCCTCGGGCAGCAGCTGCGCCGCGGCCGCCGCCTGCCGCCGCCTGAACCTGGTGGAGGACCGCGTCACGGTCCAGATGCCCGGCGGCACCCTCGACATCGAGTTCGCGCCCGAGGGCCACATCCTCATGTCCGGCCCGGTGCAGCCCGTCTTCGAGGGGCAGCTGCACGGTGACTGGAAGCCCTGAGAGGGACTTGGGACTCCCGGAGTTTCATTGAATTTTCTTGGCGATTCAATGGCCCTGTTGGATACTGTCCTTCCGCAGGATCTTTGTCAGTTTCATCACGTGATATCCAGAAAGGTGGAGGGACGGGCCCTGTGAAACCTTGGCAACCTGCGAAAGCAAGGTGCCAATTCCTGCCGCGAGTCCTCGCGGAGAGATGCTGACGTGTCAGAAGCTGACATGCGAAGGGGCCCGAGCAATCGGGCCCCTTTGCGTTTTGGATCACGATGAGACCGACCGGATCCTCCCCCTTCGGAGGCTCTTGTGAGCGAGCAGTTCCTCGATACCAACGTGCCCGGCAACCCGGCCTACCACTTCACCATCCAGCCCCCCACCCGGGAGGGCAATGCTGGCTGGATCCACCGGCCTGGGCTGGTGCCCGACGCCGGAGTCGCCACGCAGTGCGTCCACGGCGGCGTGCAGCCCGATCCCGCCTATGGCGCGGTGATGCCGCCCCTGTATCTCTCGTCCACGTTCGCCTTCAAGGACATCTGCACCAACGCGGGCTACGACTACACCCGCAGCGGCAACCCCACCCGCGCCGCCCTGGAAGAGGCCATCGCCCTGCTGGAGGGCGGGCACGGCGCCACCTGCACCAGCACGGGCATGAGCGCCATCCTGGTGGCCCTGAACCTGCTGGAGCACGGCAGCCACCTCATCTCCACCATCGACTGCTACGGCGGCACCTTCCGCCTCCTGGAGCATGCCAAGAAATTCTACGGGCTGGAGGTCACCTACCTCGACCTCGCCGACTTGGAGGCCGTGCAGGCGGCCATCCAGCCAAACACCCGCATGATATGGATCGAGACCCCGTCGAATCCCCTGCTGCGGCTCACCGACATCGCCGCGGTCGCGGAGATCGGCCACCGCCAGCCCAGCTGCCTGGTCGCTGTAGACAACACCTTTCTCTCGCCCTACCTGCAGCGCCCCTTCGACCTGGGAGCCGACTTGGTCATCCACTCCACCACCAAGTACCTCAATGGACACAGCGATGTGGTGGGCGGCATCGTCGTCTCAGCCCCCGGCCGGCTCGCCCTCACGCAGCAGATCCAGAGCGTGAACAACCTGCTGGGCACTTCGCAAGCACCCCACGACTGCTTCCTGGTGCTGCGCGGCCTGAAGACCTTGCCCCTGCGCATGCGCCAGCACGGGGCCACCGCCCAGCACTTGGCCGAGTTCCTGGCGGCCCATCCCGCCGTGGGCAAGGTCCATTTCCCGGGCCTGCCCAGCCACCCCCAGCATGAGCTGGCCAAGCGCCAGCAGCGGGGCTTCGGCGCCATGCTCAGCTTCGAGCTGAAGGAGGGCGGGCACGCGCGGCTGAATCACGTGCTACGGCGCTTCCGCTGGTTCACGCTGGCGGAGAGCCTGGGCGGCGTGGAGTCCCTGGTGGCCCACCCGGCCTCTATGACCCACGCCTCCATGACGCCCGAGGCCCGCCAGCGGGCCGGCATCACCGATGACCTCGTCCGGCTTTCCATCGGGCTTGAGGATCTTCAGGATCTGCAGGCCGATCTGGCGTATGCGCTGACCTTCGACTGAACCTACTGGAGGCTGACCAGTTCCACATCGAAGATCAGGTCGGCATTGGGGGGAATGTCCCCACCCGCGCCCCGGGGGCCGTAGCCCAGGTAGGACGGGATGTACAGGGTCCGCTTGCCGCCCACCTTCATGCTGATGACGCCCTCATCCCAGCCCTTGATGACCCGCCCCACGCCGATGGGGATGGCCAGGGGCTTGCCCCGGTCCACGGAGCTGTCGAACTTCTTGCCGCGCCCGCCCCGGCCATCGTTGAGCCAGCCCGTGTAGTGGACCAGGCACTGTTGGCCGCGGGCTGGCGATGCGCCGGTGCCCACCACGGTGTCGACGTACTTGAGGCCGGAATCGGCGGTGACCATGGCGGGTCCCTTCGTCTTGTCGGGTGCAGTCACCTTCGGCACCGCTTGCTGCGTCGGAGAAGCAGGCTTCGCGGTGTCCGCGCCAGCCAGTGGGAGGGTGCTGGCCAGTACAACCAGGCAAACGGGTGATCTCATCTTGGCATCTCCTCTGAAATGGACCGCCCCGCTAATGCGGGGCGATCATTCTGGCTCCGGAGGAGGGATTTGAACCCCCGACCTAGTGATTAACAGTCACCCGCTCTGACCCCTGAGCTACTCCGGAAAGGCGAATGACCATTCTACCGGACGGGGGCGGGGTTTCAAGGGCAGGGCTTCAGGACCTGTGATCCAGGTCGCCACTAGGCGCGCTGGAGTTCCATGAGCACCTGGCGGGCGGCGGCCTTGAGGGTCTCGATGACGCCCGTGCCCTTGTTGGCCACGGCCTCGATCATGGGCTCGTTCCGGAACCGGAGCAGGCGTTCCATCTCGGGTACGGTCGCAGCGGACGGCATGTCCCGCTTGTTCAGTTGAAGCACGTAGGGGATGGAACGGATGTCGAACCCGTTCTCCTTCAGGTTCGTGGCTAGGTTCGCGATGGACTCAATGTTGGCCTCCATGCGGGCCTTCTGGCTGTCGGCCACGAAGATGATGCCGTCGCAGCCGCGTAGGATGAGCTTGCGGCTGGCGTCGTAGAAGACCTGGCCCGGCACCGTGTAGAGGTGGAAGCGGACCTTGAAGCCCTTGACCGTCCCCATGTCGAGGGGCAGGAAGTCGAAGAACAGGGTGCGGTCCGTCTCGGTGGCCAGGCTGACGAGCTTGCCCCGCTTCTCGGGATTGGCCTGCTCGAAGATCCACTGGATGTTGGTGGTCTTGCCGCAGAGGCCCGGCCCGTAATAGACGATCTTGCAGTTGATCTCGCGAGACGCATAGTTGATGAAGGTCATGGCGCGTCCCGGGGCTCAGTCGCCGAAGAGGCGATCAATGTCTTCGTCCGTGATTTCCGAGAAGGGGCTCTCGAAGCGGCTGCCTCCATCGGATTCCTTCTGGGCCCGTTGCTCGACCTGCTCGAAGATGTCCTGGAGTTCCTTGCTGGCCTTCTTCACCCGCAGGCGGACGAGGGCCAGGCTAGAGTTCTGGTCGAAGATCACCACCAGGATGCCGCGCTTGCCCACGATGGAGATGTGGAGGTTGTCCTTCTCGCCCTCGTGGAAAAGCAGGCTGAATTCCTTCTCCCCGATGAGCTTGGCCAAGCCGTCGGTGGCCGCCACGTTGCCGGCCGTCAGGGAGGCCAGGCTGGTGGCATCGATGCTCTTCACGTCTCCGGCCGCGGCGATCTGCTGGCCGTTCTTGTCCACCAGGAAGACCACCTTGGCGGAGGCATCCTTCTCGAGGCGGCCGATGATCTCCTGGAGGAGTTTGTATTCCTCCTCGTACAACATGAGATCAAGCTTCGCCACGACCGCCTCCAGGGGGACTGATGGTTGGAGGATACCGCACTTTTCAGTAGGGTCCGGCGCCAGTGCCGCCCTGGACCACGGCCACGGAAGCGGATAGACCCAGCCGGGTGGCACCGGCGCGAACCATCTGGAGTGCGCCGGGATAGGTCCGGATGCCGCCCGAGGCTTTCACGCCCAGGCGAGGCCCGACGACCCGGCGCATGAGCGCCACATCCGCCTCGGTGGCGCCGCCCGTGGAGAAGCCGGTCGAGGTCTTCACGAAATCGAGGCCTGCTTCCGCGGCCAGTTCGCAGGCCCGGATCTTTTCGGCTTCGTCCAACAGGCAGGTCTCGAGGATCACCTTGAGGAGGGCCGGAGCGGGCACGGCAGATCGCAGGGCCTCGAAGTCCCGGCGGACGGTGTCCCAGTCGCCGGCCCTGGCCGCCCCGATGGCCAGCACCATGTCCACCTCCTGGGCTCCCTCCAGCAGGGCCACCTCGGCTTCGAAGGCCTTGGCCTGGGTGGCAGAGGCCCCGAGGGGGAAGCCCACCACGGTGCAGGTGCGAACGGGGCTGCCCTTGAGCAGCGAGGCCGCCAGGGGCACCCAGAGGGGGTTCACGCAGACAGAGGCGAAACCGTGCGCCAGGGCCTCAGCGCAGAGGCCCTCGATTTGGGCGCCGGTGGCATCGGCCTTGAGGAGGGTGTGGTCGATCAACGGCGACAGATCCCAGGGGCCCTCCGTGGGGGCGACCTGGGCAAAGGACCGGTGATGGAGGCCTTTGGCGTCCCTGAACAGGCCGAAGCCCTCCACGCAACCCAGCAACTGCGTGACGCCCTCCCTGGGCAGGGCCGGCACCCGGGCCCGGATTTCGGCAGTGAGGTCGAGGAGGGGATCGATCATGGCTCCATCATGGCCCGCCCGCTGGTCCCCGGAAAGGCATCCACGAAAAAGCGGGCCGAAGCCCGCTTTTCCCATGCATCCGTGAGGACGATTACTTCTTGGCTTCAGCCTTCTTCTCTTCCTTCTTGGGCTCGGCCTTCTTCTCGGCCTTCTTGGCTTCCTTCTTGGGCTCGGCCTTCTTCTCCTCGGCGGTCAGGGCCTTCTTGGCCTCTTCCTTCTTGGGCTCGGCCTTGGCGGCAGCCTTCTTCGCCTTCTTGGCCTTCTTCTCGGCCTTGGGGGCGGCTTCAGCCTTCTTCTCTTCGGCGGTCATGGCCTTCTTGGCCTCGGCCTTCTTCTCGCCCTTCTTGCAGCAATCCTTCTTGCAATCCTTGGGGCAGTCAGCCTTCTTCTCGGCCTTCTTCTCCTCGGCGGTCAGGGCCTTCTTGGCCTCTTCCTTCTTGGGCTCGGCCTTCTTCTCGGCCTTCTTCTCGGCCTTCTTCTCTTCCTTCTTGGGCTCGGCCTTCTTCTCCTCGACGGTCAGGGCCTTCTTGGCCTCTTCCTTCTTGGGCTCGGCCTTCTTCTCGGCCTTCTTGGTCTCGACCTTCTCAGCCTTCTTGGCTTCGGGCTTCTTGACCTCTTCGGCGAAGACGGGGCTGATCAGAGCGGCGGCGACGAGCAGCGCAGCAAGCTTCTTCATGGGTTACTCCCTGGGGTGATCCGGCACGGCCGGAAGTGCATAACCTTAAGCAGGGTTTGGGCCAAACCACATATCAAGCAAAATAAAGACTTAAACCAATTTGAAATTCACAAAATCCGTCGCATTCTGCAACCTGTAGCAGGGTGCGACGATTCCCACTCCGTAGGTCCGCTACTCGCCGTCGTGGAACCCGTAACGCTTCAGCTTGCGGTAGAGGGTGGTCCGGTCTACGCCCAGAATCTCGGCAATGCGCTGTTTTTCCTTGTGGCGGCCAATCAGGACCTGGATGTAGCGGCGTTCCAGTTCATCCAGGCTGGGCCAGTCCTCGATCAGAGCGGGCACGCCTTCCCCGGACTCCGGCCGCCGGAGGGCCTTCTTGAGCACATCGGCCTGGATCTTGGCCGGCAGGTCGTCCACGGCGATCTCCAGGCCCCGGCTGAGCTGGGTGAGATTCTCGATGGCATTGCTCAGCTCGCGCACGTTCCCCGGCCAGGAGTAGGCCTCCAGGACCCGGCGGGCCTCGGGGTGCAGTTGGTAGGTGTGGTCGTCCTTGCGACCGAACTCGGACAGGAAGTGGTCGATCAGGGCCGGGATGTCCTCCCGCCGTTCCCGCAGGGCGGGCACTGCCAGCTCCACCACGCCAAGGCGGTAGTAGAGGTCCTCCCGGAAGGTCCCAGCCTTGACCATGACCTGGAGGTCCCGGTTGGTGGCGGCGATGACGCGGGCATCCACCTTGATGGTCTTGTTCCCGCCCACGCGCCGGATCTCCTGCTCCTGCAGGACCCGCAGCAGGCGTACCTGGAAGCTGGGGCTCGTCTCGCCGATCTCGTCCAGAAATATCGTGCCACCCGAGGCCTCCTCGAAGAGCCCCGGCTTCTCACCGATGGCGCCCGTGAAGGAGCCCTTCACGTGGCCGAAGAGCTCGGATTCCAGCAGGGTCTCCGTGAGGGCCCCGCAGTTCACAGCCACAAAGGCGCGATCCCGCCGGTCGCTGGAGAGGTGGATGCTCCGGGCCACCAGCTCCTTGCCCGTCCCGCTCTCGCCGGTGATGAGCACGGTCGCCCGGCTGTTCTGCAGGCTCGCGATGGTCTTGTAGACCGCCATCATCCTGGGGCTCGAGCCGATCATCAGGCTGCGCTTCCCCTTCGGCGAAGCCCCCGGAACCACCCCGTGCCCGCTGGACTGCCGCCGCGCCAAGGCCCGGCGCACCAGGGCTTTTAGCTCCTCGTTGTTCCACGGCTTGCTCAGGAAGTCGAAGGCGCCTTCACGCACCGCCTCGATGGCCGTTTCAAGGGTGCCAAACCCCGACAAGAGGATCGTATCCACCCCCAGGGGTTTGGCCTCGCGCAAGAGGTCAAGACCGTCCTTCTTGGCCTCCAGGTTGATGTCAGAAAGCAGCAGGTCAAAGGGCTCCTTGTGCATCAGCTCGATGGCCCGATCCGGATGGGTGGCCTTCGCGACCTCCAGCCCCATGGAGCCCAGGAGCTCCTCCAGGAACTCGCAAGTCTCCTTGCTGTCATCCACCACGAGCACTCGGGCCATGATTCCCCCCAGGTTTGAAGGTACCCCAAAGTGCCACCACCGCGCGTATGCTCATGGGCAACCATCACGGAGAAATCCCATGCGCAGGCTTCTGACGCCAGTCCTTGCCCTTGCCTTCTGCATCCCCAGCCTCCTCGCCGGAGACCTCACCCTCACCATGACGAGCACCGGCCGGGGGCACGAAGGGAAGCAGACCCACCTCTGGTCCTCCAAATTCATGCGGATCAACCACCCGGAGGGCCAGCGGGACACCCTGGTGGACTTCGTCCAGGGCGTCCACTACACCATCGACCACAAGAAGAAGGTCATCCAGAAGATGAGCTGGGAGGACCTGGAAGTGGCCATGGAGGGCATGGCGGAGAAGATGAAGAACCTGCCCGCCTTCGCCCAGAAGCTAATGGGCGGGAGTGATGCCCAGGTCGTGGTCGAAGAGCAGGGATCCGAGACCATCCTGGGTCGGAAATGCAAAAAGTGGAAGGTCACCATGGGTTCCACCGTCATGGAGAGCAGCAACGATCCCTCGCTCAAGCCGCCCATGCCCGTGGGTTCCTACAAGCGGTTCCTGCGCCTCCAGCACGCCATCGGCCAGCTGGGTCCCGGTGCCTCCTCCATGCTGAAGCTGGGCGAGGAACTGGCCAAGGTGCAGGGAATCGCCCTCCGAACCCACAACGTGCTGCCCATCGTGGGTGACCTGACCAGCGTGGCCACGGAGCTGAAGGAGGGATCCATTCCTGAATCCGCCTTCGCCCTGCCCGAAGGCTATAAGCTGGAGGACGCCGGGAAGAAGATGCGCGAGAACCTGGCGAAGGGCCGCTGAGGCCCGGAATCCCAGCCAGCGCACGTCCGAAGGAACCGCCCATGCCCCCCGAACCTCCTTCTTTCGATGATGGGCTAGACCGCCTGGAGGCCCTGGTACAGCAGCTCGAATCGGGCAGCTTGGGCCTCGAGGAGGCCCTGTCCCGCTTCGAGGAGGGCGTGCAGCTGAGCCAGGGGCTCCAGAGGCAGCTGGCCGAAGCCCAGCGCCGGGTGGAGGTCCTCAAGGCCGGCCTGGGCGGTGAATACCGCGCAGAGCCGCTTGACGAAGCAAGGGACTCCCGGTGAGCGAGGCCTCCAGCCAGGTCCGCGCCGACCTCGACCGGCTGCTGCCGCTCCTGGACGCCGAACTCACCGCGCCCTTCCGCTCGGGTGAGGCCGTGCGACTCGGCGAGGCCGTGCGCTACAGCCTGGAGGCCGGCGGCAAGCGGGTGCGGCCCGTGCTCTGCCTGCTGGCCTGCGAGGCCGTCGGCGGCAGCGCCCAGCAGGCCCTGCCCGGGGCCCTGGCCCTGGAGTACATCCACACCTATTCCCTCATCCACGACGACCTCCCCGCCATGGATGACGACGATCTCCGCCGGGGCCGGCCCACCAACCACAAGGTCTTCGGCGAAGGACACGCCATCCTGGCGGGCGATGCGCTGCTGACGGAGGCCTTCGGCGTGCTGGCTTCGGCCGGCCTCGACCCCATGCGCCGCGCCGAGGCCCTGACCCTTCTAGCCGAAGGGGCGGGATGGCGGGGCATGGCGGGGGGGCAGGCCCTCGACTTGGAGGGCGAGAAGGTCGAAGCCTACGATCTGGAGCATCTCCGCCTCATCCATCGCCTCAAGACCGGTGCCCTGCTGCGCACTTCCCTGGAAATCGGAGCCGTGCTGGGCGGCGCGACGCTCACAGAACGGGTCGCCCTGCGGGCCTACGGCGAGGCCATCGGCCTGGCCTTCCAGATCCAGGACGACATTCTCGACGCCACCGCCACCGATGCCGATCTGGGCAAGCGGGCGGGAAAGGATGCGGCCAGGGGTAAGATCACCTACCCTTCCCTCCTGGGCCTGGAGGGTGCCCGCCATGCCCTAAGTGAAGCCACCGAGACCGCCTTATGTCAGCTAGCATCCCTTCCCAACCGGAATTCCTTGGCAGCCTGGGCGCGCTATCTGGCGCTGCGGGCCGGGTAGCCCGACCCGTGGCGACTCCCGGCAGCCCCTATCCCCTGCTTGATTCCCTGGCCGCTCCCCAGCAGGTGCGGCACTTCACGCCCGCCCAGCTGGAGCAGCTGGCGGCCGAAGTACGGGCCTTCCTCATCGCCTCGGTCTCCGAGACTGGCGGCCACTTCAGCTCGAACCTCGGCACCGTCGAGCTCACCGTGGCGCTCTTCCACCACTTCGACTTCCTGCAGGACCGCATCGTCTGGGACGTGGGCCACCAGGCCTACCCCCATAAGATCCTCACGGGCCGCAAGGACCGCTTCCCCACCCTGCGCCAGCACCATGGCCTGTCGGGATTCCTCAAGCGCGACGAGAGCCCCTACGACCACTTCGGCGCCGGCCACGCCAGCACCAGCATCTCCGCGGCCCTGGGAATGGCCAAGGCGCGGGACCTCCAGAAGCTGGACCACACCTGCATCGCCGTCATCGGGGACGGCTCCATGACCGCCGGCATGGCCTTCGAGGCGCTGAACCAGGCGGGCTACCTGCAGACGAAGAACTTCCTGGTTATCCTCAACGACAACGACATGAGCATCAACCCCAACGTGGGTTCGCTGCAGGGGTACCTGAACCAGATCATGTCGGGCCAGTACTACCACCGCTGGCGCGACCGCATCGAGCACGCCATCAAGGCCATCCCCCTGGAGTCGGTCAGTAAGGGCGTGGCCAAGGCCGCCAAGTGGAGCGAAGAGAGCTTCAAGCGGCTCATGGTGCCGGGCCTGCTGTTCGAGGACCTGGGCTTCCGCTACATGGGCCCCGTCAACGGCCACGACGTTGGCGCCACTTCGAAGGCCCTGGCCGAAGCCAAGGAGAAGATGAAGGACGGCCCGGTGCTGCTGCACGTCCAGACCAAGAAGGGCTACGGCTACGAACCCGCCGTGCAGGACCCCCTGAAGTGGCATGGCGTCACCGCCTTTGATGCTGAGGCTGGCGAGATCATCAAGGTCACCGTAGACCCGACCAAGCCTGCTCCACCCAGCTACACCAGCGTGTTCGGCAAGGCCATGGTGGAACTGGCAAAGACGGACGAGAAGATCGTCGGCATCACGGCCGCCATGCTGGACGGAACCGGCATGAACCTCTTCCAGAAGGCCTTCCCGGACCGCTGCTTCGACGTGGGCATCGCCGAGCAGCATGCAGTCACCTTTGCCGCCGGCCTCGCCACCCAGGGCATGCGCCCCGTCTGCGCCATCTACAGCACCTTCCTTCAGCGCGGCTTCGATCAGGTGGCCCACGATGTCTGCATCCAGGACCTGCCCGTGACCTTCGCGCTGGATCGCGCCGGCATCGTCGGGGCCGACGGCCCGACCCACCACGGCCTCTACGACCTGGCCTACCTGCGCTGCCTGCCGAACATCATCCTCATGGCCCCCAAGGATGAGAACGAGCTGCGGCGCATGCTCATGACCGCCCTCTACTGCGGCCACCCCGCAGCCATCCGCTACCCCCGGGGCAACGGCCTGGGCGTCACGCTGGAGGAGCCCATCAGCGCACTGCCCATCGGCAAGGGCGAGCTACTGCGGGAGGGTGACGACCTCCTGCTCTGCGCCATTGGCGCCATGGTGGCCCCGGCCCAGGCCCTGGCTGAGAGCCTGGCCGCGGAAGGGCGCTCCTGCGCGGTCATCAACGCCCGCTTCGTCAAGCCGCTCGATGCGCCCCTCCTGCACGCCTGGGCTCGCCGTTGCCGGGGCGTGGTGACGCTGGAGGAAGGCTGCGCGCCCGGGGGGTTCAGCGGGGCGGTCGCAGAATCCCTGGCAGACGCCGGCATCCTCCGCCCCCTGCTCCGCTGCGCGGTGCCCGATCATCTCGTCCACCACGGAGACCCCAAACAGCTGCTCGAGGACGAAGGCTTGGGCCCCCAGAAGCTGCTGGAACGGATTCAAGGGTTTTCCAGTCAAATCTAAGTAAAAACTTGCGAACCCCCCCAGGATTTCCTATGGTTGGAATCACCCCGCCCTGGTGATTGATCAGACTTGAGGATTTCTCGTGAGGAATAGCTGCATCCGCTTATCCATTCTGAGCGCCTTGATCGGCCTGTCCGGGCCCACCCTGTGCGCGCAGTCCTGGGATGCCGCCACCCAAGCCCGCAGCTGGGCCAAGCAGGACAAGGACGACTCGTTCACGTTCTTCGACGCCGGCAGCCGGATGCTCCATACCTGGCTACGCGACGGCGGCGTCCTCGGGAGCGTGCCCGTGGGCAAGTCCGACGAGGCTCCCGAACGGTGGCTGCTGGACCCGCGGAACAACGCCTGGGTCGCCCGGGGCACCACCATCACCCAGATCGACAAGACCGGGCACGTCATCCTCAACCTCAAGCTACCCGCCGAAGTGGGCGATGTCTGCTGGGACCCCAAGGGCTTCGTGCTGTCCTACAAGGCTCCGGAGCCATACCTGGAGAAGCGCGACTTCAAGGGCGGCCTCCTGTGGTCCTTCGGAGCCAAGCCCTCCAGGGGTGAGGGGCCTGCGCCCCTGAACCGGCGCCCGATCGTCCTGGACGATGCGGGCAATGTGCTGATGGCCGACGGCAATGCCCTGAACCTCGCCATCCTGGATGGGAACACCGGAAGGAAGCTTGCTGAAACCAGTCTCCTGCTGGGCCCTGGCCAGCCGGCGCCCGCCCTTGAGGGCTATGTTGTGGAGCGCGGCCCCCTGGTGATCTGGCCCGGCAAGGGCGTGGTCTTCGCGGCGGTCAAGGCCGCCCAGATTCCCGCCCCCCTTCGGGCAACGCTCCAGGGCCAGGCCCTGGCGCGCCTCGACTTCGCACAGTCCCGCCTGGAGTTCCTTCCCACAGGGCTGGACGAGTCCCACATCCTGGTGGGCGTCCTGGATTCCGACGCGATCTTCGTCAACCCCAGGGGCGGGCTGATGCTGGTGAAGATCAAGTAGTTCTCAGCCCGCCAGGCTCAGCACCCGCTCCCGGTCCAGGAAGGGGATCGTTCGCCAGGTGTTCGTGGGCGCGGGATTCAGCGCGGGGCGACCCAGGACATGCTCGAGGATGAGATTCCGCTGGGAGGCCGGCGTGATCAGGTCGGCCGTGCCCATGAAGCCGATGGCCGCCATGTAGCCGCCCCCTCCGCGCAGGCGGTAGGTTGAGATCGCCAGGGTGAAGACCTGGTCCGGCTTCACGGGCTGCCCCTGGTAGCTGAGGTTCCGGACGCGGCTGCCCACGGGTTTGCCCAGATCCAGCGCGTAGCTCACCCCGTCCACCATGTCGTAGTTGTAGAAGGGGACCTCGCGGTTGTACAGCTCCGGCTGCCAGCTGAGGAGGTAGTGTCGCGCCCCGTGCTCCAGGTAGCGCTTCAGCTGATCCCCGCTGATACGGATCCGGGCCACTTGGCTTTCATAGGGCGCCAGGGCGTAGAACTGGCGCACGCTCGTGGGTCCCTTGGGGATGAACAGCTTCGCCCCGGGGCTTGCAGCGGCGGACAGCTGGGCGCCAGTGGCTTGGCGCTGCACCTGGTGGATGAGCTGCATGAGCGGCGTGTCCTCCATCCGCGCCCAGCGGCTGTCCAGATCCACCAGCAGGTTCGTGGCAGCCGTGTCGAGGTAGCGGTCCGTGGTGGCACGAAGCTCCGCGGTCAGCCTCAGGGCCTCAGGATCAGCGGGGGTCTGGTCCTCTGGCTTGATCGTCCGGCCCTTGCCCGCCACCACCCGCCAGCGCCCACCCTCCAGGCTGAGGTCCAGATCCAGCACAGCCAGGGCGCGGCCAAAACAGCCTCCCTGGATGATGGGCACGCCCTTGTGCTCGGTCTGCAGCGTCTGGTGGGTGTGTCCCGCGAAGATGGCGTCCACGCCCCTGACCTGATCCGCCAGCCGTAGGGCGGCGTTCTCGTCGCCCTCCACCCCGCGAACCTCGCCAAGTCCGGAGTGCATGAGGACGACCACCACATCGGCCCGCTCCTTGTCCCGCAGGTAGGGCACCAGGCGCTTCGCCGTGGCCACGATGTCCTGGAAGGCCAGGCCGGCATAGTTGCCGGGCTCGGTCATGGCGGGCACCCCGGGCGTGGTGAAGCCCAGGAGGGCCACACGCACGCCGGCCACCGTCACCAGGGCATAGGGCTGGAAACCAGGGCGGCCCTTGACGTCCACCGCATTGGCCGACAGAAGCGGGAACTTCGCCTGCTTCTCCACCTCGCGGAGCACCGGTAGGCCGAAGTCGAAGTCGTGGTTCCCCACCACCATGGCGGAAAACCCCAGGGCATTCATGATGGCGACGCTGGGCTCGGGCAGGTCGCGCCGGAGCACGTTCCGCACGTAGTTGACCGGCTCGCCCTGGATCGTATCGCCACAGTCCACCAGGATCGTGTTCGGATTCAGTGCCTTCTGGTGCCTGATCAGAGTTGTGACCTTTGCCCAACCTTGGTTCGCCGCCTGCAGGCTGAAGGTGTCCTCGGCCATGACATGGCCATGCATATCGGTGGTCCCAAGAATCTGAATCCGGGCCTCTTGAGCCTGGAGGCCCAAGGTGATCAGCAGGATCCAGAACCAATGACGCATGCGCGCTCCAGGGTGACTCCGGCAACCCAGGGTTGGATGGGGCCGACTTCAAGGGTAAACTTTCCCCTCACCCAAGGATGCCCCCTCTTTCGGAGCCCCCCATGCAAGAAGTCCAGATCAAGGCCCCCAAGCACGAATTCACGCTGCTTTGCGACGACATCCGCCAGGAGATGGGCGGCAAGACCTCGCTGATGGGCCTGTACGACCACCACATCGTGGTGCCCCAGGTGCCCTTCACCCTCCCCAAGGTGTGCTTTTACACCCGGTTCTCCCGCATGGACGGCCAGTTCAAGTTCGGCTTCTCCATCGTGAGCCCCACCGGCGACCGCAAGGACGTGATCCGCGACAGCGATGTGCAGATCCCCGACGGCGCCAAGGAAGGCACCTTCAACGTCATCGCCAGCCCCTTCGAGGTGACTGGCGAGGGCGTCTATGAAGTGATCATCGCCCTCACCAAGGGCGCCGACCGCTTCGAGTACGTCTACAAGTTCGCCATCTCCGACGCCAGCCGCCTCCAGGCTGAGTATGAGAAGGCCATGGCCGAAGCTGGCCAGGCTGGCAACTAAGTCTCTCCATCTGTCTTAAAAGCAACGGCGCCCCGGCGGGGCGCCGTTGCTTTTAGACTGAGAGCGGAGTAACCATGTCCGACCGCTACGCGAAGCAGCGCATTTTTTTGGGCCGCGAGGCCGATGAGGCGTTGCGGGCGAAGCGGGTGGCGGTCCTGGGCCTGGGCGCCACGGGATCGGTCATCGCCCCCTGGCTGGCCCGGGCCGGCGTGGGCCACCTCACCCTCATCGACCGGGACCTGGTGGAGCTCTCGAACCTCCAGCGCCAGCTCCTCTACGGCGAGTCGGATCTGGGCCGTCCGAAGGCTGAAGTGGCCGTAGAGCGGCTGCACGAAGCCAATTCGAGCATCGATTTGGCTCCCGTGGTGGCCGATCTCACCAGCGGCAACGCCCGCGAGCTGCTGTCCGGTTTCGACCTCATCTGCGATGGCACCGACAACTTCGAGGCCCGCTTCCTCATCAACGATGTGGCCATCCTCACGGGCACTCCCTGGATCTACGCCGGAGCCATCGGCGGTGAGGGGGTGGTCTGGCCGCTGCACCCGACCCACACCCCCTGCCTGCGCTGCCTCATAGAGGAGCCCCCCGCGGGCGGCGATGTGGACACCTGCGACAGCGCCGGCGTGCTGGGCCCCACCGTGGGCATCATCGGCAGCTGGGCGGCCATGGAGGCGCTCAAGGTGCTCACGGGCCAGGCGCCCCACACCGAACTGGCCCGCTTCGACTTCTGGCACGACGAGCGGCAGTTCCTGAAGGCCCCGAAGACCCGCTGCCGCTTCTGCACAGAGAAGGTCACCGAGTTCCTGGAGGCCCGCTGGAGCCTGAAAGCCAGCGCCCTCTGCGGCCTGGAAGGCGTCCAGATCCGCGTGAACCCGCCGGGGAAGCTTGATCTCGCCGTCCTGAAGGAACGCCTCGAAGCCCGCACCCGCAGCCCCTGGAGGCAGGCGGGCCTGATGCTCAAGGGCCGCGACGGTGCCGATGAGATCACCCTCTTCGCCGATGGCCGCGCCCTCGTCCACGGCCCCATGACCCCCGAGCGGGCCCGCAGCTGGTACACCGAGGTGGTGGGATGCTGAAAGTCCTTCTCTTGGTATCGCCTGTGGCGACACGCAAGACCTCACCACCCAGCCATGATTCCCCTCTCCATCAGGTGAATGCTTGATCGTCCACTCCCCACTCAAGGTCGTTCTGGCCTCCCGCAACGTCGGCAAGCTGCGCGAGTTCGCGGAGCTCCTGCCGGACATCCAGGTCGTCCCCTGGCCTGCGGATGCGCCTGAGCTGCCGGAGACCGGCGCCTTTTTTCAGGACAACGCCCTGCAGAAGGCAGAGGGCGCCCGGGCCTGGTGGCTGGCCCACGGCACTGAGCCCGTGGACGGGGTGCTGGCCGATGACTCCGGGCTCTGCGTGGATGCCCTCTGGGGTGGTCCCGGCGTGCTGAGCGCCCGCTTCGCCCCGGACCTGCCCGCCTACCGCGACAAGATCCGCCGCCTGCTGGCCATGCTGCCGGAGGGCGCGGTCAGGACCGCGCGCTTCGTATGCGTCCTGGCTTACGCCCCCCTTCAGGCCCCCCCCTTTACCATCAGTGGCTCCGTGGAGGGCAGCCTGGCCTTGGAGCCCCGCGGCGAGAGCGGCTTCGGCTACGATCCCATTTTCCTGCCGGAAGGCCACGACCACACCTTCGGCGAGCTGCCCGCGGAGACGAAACACTCCCTCAGCCACCGGGCCCGGGCCTGCCAGGCCCTCTGGCGCCGGCTGCTCGGCGAGGGAATGTGAGCGGGGCGCACAGGCGCAAGTGAGGGTTTCGCCGTCAGGACAAGTTCCACTCAAGTGGAGGATTTTGGAGCCCGCCTGGACATCCAAAAATCCGACCCGGGCTGGTCGCGCACCTTGTCGTGCTTCTCCCGTAAATCCGGTTCTGCGTTCATTTCAGGCTTCTCCAGCCTCCCTCATCGAGACCAAATACATGGTTTCCCCCAGCCAGCTTCCGGGCCCTCAACTCGCGATGTCCGGGTAGGATCAATCTTTCCATGCCCCGGATGAACCCAGGAGCCAGTCCATGTCCAAGGTCCTCATTGCGTCATTCCTCGGGATGGTGTTCGCGACACCGGTGATCCTTGCCGCGCCTACCTCTGCCCAGGTCGACTACCCCACCCTGTCCAAACCCGGCCGCAAGGTGCCCCTGGGCAAGGACCATTACTTCACCTACGGCTTCACTCAGCAGCCCAAGCTCGGCACGGCGGTCATGCGGGTGGAGGTCTTCACCCAGGACGGCAAACGGGACACGAGCTTCGCCATCCAGGGCGACGCGGACATGCCCTCCATGCGGGGGGCCCACAGCAGCGGTCCCAAGGCCTTCGCGCTCTCGAAGAAGGGCGCCTACCTGCTGCCAGTCCAGCTGGTGATGCCCGGCGACTGGGAAATCCGGTTCACCTTCCTGAAAAACGGGCAGGCCGTCCTCCGCGGCGCCTACCTGTTCGACCTCTAAGGGGCGCGCCATGAATCCCCAGCGCGGCCTCCCTTCGAGGCGCCTCCTCCTGCTCCTCCCCCTGGCCTTCGTGGCCGCGCCCCTGCCGGCGGCGGTCAGCTGCGAGCTGAACAACCCCGCCTCTGACGTGCCCCGCCTCTTCCCCGAGTCCACCAGCTACAAGACCCTCTACTTCTCCTTCGCGAGCCGGGGCGGTGAGCCCGTGTTCAAGAGGGTCGTAAGCCGCCTCGCCGGGGTTCCCGCCCTCTATGCCCCCCTGGACGTGCCCTATACCCTCTACGAGATCTACAAGGGGAAGGAGAAGATCGGCTACATCCACGGGGTGAATCAGAAGGGACAGTTCGGCGTGCTCGAGGTCTTCGTCTCCCTGGATCTCGAAGGCCGGATCAAGGCCTTCTACCTGCAGCGCGTGGCCGGCTCCTGGGCGAACAAGTTCACTGCCCGCAAGTTCGGCACCCAGTTCGTGGGTATGACCCTCAAGGACTTCGCGACCTTTGACTTTATTGCCGGCAAGGGCACCGGCCGCCTGGCCGCCGTAGTCAACCCGGTGCCCGAGGCCCTGACCGACTTCCTGGGTGTCCTGCGGGCCCTGAACAAGAACCTCATCCTGATGGACGAGTTCTTCTACTCGGCCGAGAAGAAGCAGCCATGATCAGTAAGTTCCAGATCGCCTCCAAGAACCTGCTGCGAAAGAAGGCCCGCACCGTCCTCACCCTGGTGGGGATCATCCTGTCCTCCTGGGTGCTCGTGAGCCTGCTGGGCTTCAACCGCGGCTACGAGAAGGCCCTGAACCGCGACATCGACAACATGGGCTACCAGATCATGGTCATGGCCAAGGGCTGCCCGTACGAGGCCGCCACCATGATGCTGCAGGGCGGGGCCGGGCTCCGCTACATCGAAGAGGATGTGGTGAAGACCATCGAGGCCCGGCCGGAAGTGGACAAGGTCACGCCCATCCTCATGCAGGCCTTCTTCGATCCCAACAAGGGCGATGGTGGCGGAATCGCGGGCTACTTCGGCGTGGACCTCGCCACCTTCCCGGCCATGAAGCCCTTCCTGCGCTTTCATAAGGGTGGCTGGTTCGCCGATGCCAACGCCGAGGAGGCGGTCATGGGCTACGAGGCGGCCGAACTTGAGCAGCGCGAGGTGGGGGACCTGATCCTCGTTCCCGAGAAGAACGTGCAACTCAAGGTTGTGGGCATCCTCCAGCGCACGGGCACCCAGGACGACGGCACCATCTTCGTGCCCCTGCGCACCCTGCAGAAGATCACCGGCCTCGACAAGATCACCACCATCGGCATCAAGGCCAGGAAGGACGCCGACCTCACCAAGCTGGAGGCCTCGCTCTACCAGCTGCCGGACATGCAGGTGGTGAGCTTCAGCCAAGTGAAGCAGACCATCATGAAGCTCATCGCCACGGCGCGGGTGATGGTGCTCTCCATCGCCGTCATTGCCCTGCTCATCGCCATGGTGGGCGTGGTGAACACCGTGCTCATGTCCGTGCTGGAGCGCAAGCACGAGATCGGCATCCTGAAGACCATGGGCGCCATGCCCGGCGACATCTTCCGCCTGGTCTGGACCGAGACCCTCATCCTCTGCGCCAGCGGCGGCGTTCTCGGCATCGGGCTGGCCCTGGTCTTCGCCCGGCTCTCCGACCTACTGGTCCGCCGGGCCCTCCCCTACGCGCCGGGCGGGGAGCTCGTAGCCATCGACCTCCGGCTCTCCGCCATGACCCTGCTGACCATCGTGGTCGTGGGCCTGGTCAGCGGTATGTACCCGGCCTGGAAGGCGGGGCGCATCCGGCCCCTGGATTCGATCCGGAGTGAGGCATGAGCGCCGCCAACGGCATCGCCCTCGAAGCACGGGACCTCACCCGGATCTATGGTCGCGGCAGCGAGGAGGTGCGTGCCCTGGATGGCGTCTCGCTGCAGATCCGCAAGGGCGAGTTCGTCTCCTTCATGGGGCCCTCCGGCTCCGGGAAGACCACCCTCGTGAACCTGCTGGGCTGCCTAGAGAACCCCACCTCGGGCGAGCTGGACCTGGCGGGCCGGCGCATCTTCGGCAACAGCGAGGTCCTCGGCGAGCGCGACCTCACACGGATCCGCCGCGAGCTCTTCGGCTACATCTTTCAGAACTTCTACCTGATTCCCACCCTCACGGTGCGGGAGAACGTGGCACTTCCCCTGGCCTTCTACCGCAAGCCAGGCGTGGAGGGCGAGGTGGAGAGCCTGCTGGGCCTGCTGGGCATGGAGCAGCGCATGAACCACCTGCCGGGGCAGATCTCCGGCGGCGAGATGCAGCGGGTGGCCATCGCGCGGGCCCTGGTGAACCGTCCCGAGATCCTCCTGGCCGACGAGCCCACAGGCAACCTAGATACCACGCGCACCGGCGAGATCGGCGAGATCCTGCAGCAGCTGAACCGCAGCACAGGCCTGACCATCCTCATGGTCACCCACAACCCCGACCTGGGCCGCCTCGGCGGCCGCCACATCGAGATGCGCGACGGCCGGGCCTGCGAGGCTTGAAGCGCAGGAATGCCCATGCCGGAATCCGGAGGCGGAGCCGCGGGCCACTCCGGTAGGGTGAAGGAATGACGTGGAAGCGCGAACCCCGTACCTGGCTGGCCATCTCGGCCCTGCTGCTGCTGTGGGCCTCGGCCTTCGCGGGCATCCGGGCGGGCATGCGCCTCACCCCCTCGGGCGCCGTGGGCCCCGATGGCTACGGCCCCGGCGAGCTGGCCCTGCTCCGCTTCGGGACGGCCTCCACCTTGCTGGCCCTGTACGCGGCGGCCAAGCGGATGCGGCTGCCGGAGCGCTCGGAGCTGCCCCTGATCGGCCTCACGGGCTTCCTGGGCATAAGCGTCTACCACGTGGCCCTGAACTTCGGCGAGGTGACGGTGCAAGCCGGGGCGGCCTCCCTGCTCATCTCGGCGGCCCCCGTGTTCACCGCCCTTCTGTCAGTGGCCGTGCTGAAGGAACGCCTCACCGGGCTCGGGTGGCTGGGCATCCTGCTGGCCTTCGCCGGCGTGGCCCTCATTGCCCTCAGCGGCGGCCGAGGCCTGCACTTCACGCCCGGGTCCCTGCTCATCCTGCTGGCGGCCACCGTGGCGGCTGTCTACTCGATCCTGTCCAAGCAGCTCTTGCGCCGCCATGCCGCCCTGGAGTTCACCTGCTATTCCATCTGGGCGGGCACCCTACCCCTGCTGGTCTTCCTGCCGGGCCTCCTCCGCCGCTTTCCCGTGGCCGCGCCCCCCGCCACCTTCGCCGTCATCTACCTCGGCATCTTTCCGGCGGCCATCGCCTACGTGCTGTGGAACTATGCCCTGGCCCGGATGCCCGCCTCACTGCTGTCGAGCTTCCTGTACTTATCGCCGGTGCTCGCCAGCCTCATCGCCTGGGTGTGGCTGGGCGAGGTCCCCGCCCTGCTCACCCTCGTGGGCGGCGCCATCGCCATCCTCGGCGTGATCCTGGTGCAGACGAAGGGTTACGCGCGGGGGGGCCGCTAGACCTTCTCCTCGCTCCGCGTGAGCAGGCCGATGAAAGTCAGGGGCGCTTCCGAGTTGTTGATGAGGCCGTGGCTGCCGCCCGCCTTCACCAGGAAGAGGTCCCCGGGCCCCACGGGGAAGCGCTCGCCGTTCAGCAGGCCGGTACCCCGTCCCTCGACAATCAGGTAGAGGTCCTCGGTGTTCGGATGCGCGTGTTCCCCAATGCTGGCGCCGGGCTCCAGCGTGATCCGACCCAGGCTGAGCACGCCCGCCATGTCGCCCAGCTGCAGCAGGCTCACGTCGAGGGCCCGGCCCTCACCACCGCGGATGTTCGCCTTGGTTTCAGCCGGCAGGTCGCTCAACCGCCGGATCATGGTTGGCCTCCCAGAAAGATCCGGGGATCCACCCGGGTGTTGTTGAGGCTCAGGGACCAGTGCAGGTGCGGCCCCGAGGCGCGGCCCGTGCTTCCCACCTCGCCTACCACATCGCCGATCTGGAGCACCTGGCCCTCCTTCACCGAGATCTTCGACAGGTGGCACAGCAGGCTCACCACGCCCTCGCCGTGGGCGATGAACACGGCGTTGCCGCTGTAGAAGAAGTCGCCCATGAGCACCACCCGGCCCGGCGCCGGGGCCCGCACCGCCTGGCCCTGGGGAGCCCGGATGTCCAGGCCCGAGTGCGGCGAGCGGGGCACGCCGTTGAAGATGCGCCGCAGACCGAAGGAGGCAGTGAGGGCCCCTGGCGTGGGCTGGCGGAAACTCAGCGAAGGCACCAGCGCCTCGGGCCAGGCCTTCCAGGCCGGCGCCATCAGAACCTGCTCCCTGGCGATGCGGGCCTCGTCCTCGGCGTTGGGCGTCACATGCCGCTGGTTCGCCAGCTTGACGCGCTGCTCGGGATAGCGCTTCGGTCGAATCGCGAAGGGCACCGCCCGACCATCCACCTCGATGGCCTGCTCACCGGGCTTCGCGCTTAGGGGAATGCCCACCACCGCCACCCAGCCCTGGCCACTGCGCCGCGTGAGCACCGGCTCGCCGAGGTAGGTAACCACAGGCGCCGTGGACTTGGCGGGCAGGGCGACGACCGCCACCCCGCCGGGGACAGGTGAGGCTTTGAAGGAAGGGCCCTTGGCCACCGCCCCTGCCACCCCTGGGACCCCTGTCATCGCCATCAGCAATACCAGGGAACGGGAGACTGTGAGACAGCAGGTCATAGGCATTCCGAACACGTCGCAGGAGCGAGGGCTCCAGGATAGCGAAGGGCGCACCCGGTCAGGTAGAACGAGACCTGGCGCGGCAACAGTTCCTGGCGCCACGATTCGAGTGGTCTGATGAATGGGAATCGGCCATCCTGGGCTGACCTTTCTCCAGGAGCCCCCTTGAGATTCCTCGCGCTGGCCTTGGTTCTGGCTGTTCAGGCCCCTTCTCTGATCGCCCAGGTACAGCCCACGCTGGCGCCTGTCCTCGATCCCTTCATCGAAAAGGGGCTGAAGGACTGGAACATTCCCGGGCTGTCCATCGTGGTGGTGAGGGATGGTGCCGTCGTCTACGAGAAGGGCTTTGGTGTCCGCGAACTTGGCAAACCAGGCAGGGTCGACCCGGACACGCTGTTCGGCATGATGTCGACCACCAAGGCGATGACCGCCCTGGCCATGGCGATGCTCGTCGATGAGGGCAAGGTGGGCTGGGATGATCCCATCCGCAAGCACCTGCCCAGTTTCCGCCTGCCCGATGCCTACCTCACGGAACACGTCACCGTTCGGGACGCCCTGCGCCATACCTCGGGCATCCAGGATGCGGACCTGCTCTGGGCTCGTGAGGACCTCAGCACGAAGGACATCCTCGCGCGCCTGGACCGGGTGCCCCCCACCAGCGCCCTGCGGTCGGATTTCATCTACCACAATGTGATGTACCAGGTCGCCGGGGAGGTGATCGCTGCCGTCTCAGGAATGCCCTGGGAGCAGTTCATCGCCACGCGCATCCTGATCCCGCTCGGGATGACCCGGAGCCGCGTGACGCTCGGATCGGTGCAAGCCACCGTGGACGCCAACGTCTCCTCGGCCCACTTCGAGATCAGCGGTCAAGTTCGGCCCATCGCCGAAGTGACCGTGGACCGCGTGCCTGCGGCCGGTGCGGTCTGGTCCACGGCCCACGACACCGGCAAGTGGCTGGCCTTCCTCCTGGCCGGCGGCAAGGTCGGCGACAAGCCAATGGTAAGTCCCAAAGTCTTCGCGGAGCTGTGGATCCCCCAGGTCGTCGTCGCGCCGCACCAGTGGGGTTACCCGACAATGCAGCTCACCGGCTCGCGTTGGCTGGGCTATGGCCTGGGCTGGTTTCTCCAGGACTACCGCGGCCAGTTCGTCGCCATGCACACCGGCAGCACGGATGGCCGCACGGCCATCATCGGGCTGGTCCCCGAGGCGAAGGTGGGAGTCTTCATCTTCGGTAACCTCGACCACGCCGAGTTCCGGCACGCCCTCCTGTGGAAGGTCCTCGATCTCTGCCTCGGCGCCCCCGACCGGGACTGGAATGCCGAATGTCTCAAGCTGTACGCCGACCTGAAGGCGAAGGGCAAGGGCCGGGAAGCCGAACAGGAGAAGACGCAGGTGAAGGACACGAAGCCCAGCCACCCCCTGCAGGCCTACACCGGAACCTATTCCCACCCCGCCTGGGGCGAGTTGAAAGTGACACTGGAAGGCCAGGTCCTGGCCTTGCGGATGGGTCCTTCACCAAACTTCGCGGGCCGCCTGGAGCACTGGCACTTCGACACGTTCCGAACCAGGTTCGGAGATGGTCGAAGCGGTTGGAGCACCGTGGGCTTCACCACCGCCCTGGATGGCGGCATCGGCGCGGTGGTGTTGGATAACCCATCTCTGACGTTTACGAAAGTGCCTGTGGCGAAGGCAAGCCCATCGCACTGAGGACCCGCTGAATTGGGGAGGGGTTGCTGAACTGGATGCTGCGGCCAGACTCAGCGATCCACACCCTCTGCCGGCAAACCTGCAACGTCCCCAAGGTTGGGCTCGATCACACTGGTCTCCTCCACAAACCCCACCTCCCGCATCTTCACGGCGTCCTGGTAGGCGGCGAGGATGGCGGTGCGGATGCGGAGGTACGAGGTGTCGGTGACCTTGGTGTTGAAGGTCACGGTGGCCACCAGATAGTCGCGACCGTCGGGCATGGTCTGGGGGGCGCTCACCTGGATCTGGGGGGCCATGATGGTGGCCGAGCTGCCTTCGCGCAGGCGGGTAGACAGGGCCTCGCACCAGGCCTGCAGCTGGGGCGTGAGGGCCAGGCCCTGCTCGGGCGAGGCCACCATCACTCGGCCGTACAGCGTGAAGAAGAGGCGCAGCTGGGGCGGGTCGAAAGAGTGGTTCAGGTAGCCCGACATGCTGGCGATCTGTTGGAAGTCCTTCAGTAGGGCCTGCAGCTTGGGGCTGGGCTGGGCTGGGCCCTGGGCCTTGGCCATCAGCGCACCACGCCGTAGCCGTACCTGGCCACCAGCAGGTCCAGCCGCTGGCGGGCCTCCGGCGTGACGGCCTCCGGGGCGGTGAACAGCGCCATCTTCAGGGCCTCGCCACAAGGACAGGACCGCGGCGCACCGGAAAGCTGCGGCACCACCTGGCGCAGCAGGGCCTGGGCCTTGTCCACGTTGGCGTGCATGACCTCCAGCACCGAGGCGGCATCCACACCCTCCTCCTCCTCGCGCCAGGCGTCGTAGTCCGTCACCAGGGCGATGCAGGCATAGCAGAGCTCAGCCTCACGGGCGAGGCGGGCCTCGGTCACCTGGGTCATGCCGATGAGGTCCGCGCCCCAGCTCTGGTGGAGTCTGCTCTCGGCGCGGGTGGAGAAGGCGGGGCCCTCCATGCACACATAGAGGGCGTCGCCCGCGATGGGCAGGTTCAGTGCGCGGCCCGAGGCTAGCAGTGTTTCCGACACATGGGCACAGGTGGGCTCGGCAAAGCTCACGTGGGCCACCAGACCCTCGCCAAAATACGTGTCCTTGCGGTGCTTCGTCTTGTCGATGAACTGGCTCACCAGGCGCAGCTCGCCGGGCTTGTGCCGGGCCTGCAGGCTACCCACGGCGGACACGCAGATCAGCCGCTCGACGCCCACAGACTTGAGGGCCCAGAGGTTGGCCCGGTAGTTCACCTCGCTGGGCGTGAAGCGGTGGCCTTCGCCATGGCGCGCCAGGAAGGCCACGGGGGCACCCTCCAGGGTGCCCAGATGCACAGGGCCCGAGGGGTCGCCGAAGGGGGTCTTCACCTCCTGCGCCCGGTCGAGGGCCAAGCCCTCCATCCGGTAGAGCCCGCTGCCGCCGATGATGCCGATGGGTGCTCGCATTGCTCCATTCTACTTGCGAAGGAGGACGGCGCCGTGCTTCTCTGGTGGTCCTGACAATTCAGTGTTGGATGTTCGGGAAGCAGGTGAGATTCCTGCACTGCCCCGCAACGGTATGCACCACGGCCCCTTTGGCGTGAGACCTCAAGCCCGAGCCACTGGGACCATCCCGGGAAGGCAAGGGGGGAGCCGAAAAGCCCCTGTCGCGTGCGAGTCCGGAGACCGGTCCTGCACCTCACCCCCCGTCGCGGGAACGGGCCGGGCCGTGGTTCCCACCAGGGGAATCCGCCCCGCCGCCGCGACGTCATGCGTGGAGGCATGATGGGCATTCCCCGGATCTCATCCCTGTTGGCGGCCGTGTCCGTCCTTTCGAGCGGCGCCGAGCCCGAGCGCAAGCTCGGCGAGGCCACGGTCACGGTCAGCGCCGAGGCCCAGCCCGTGGAAGTCACCCGCACGCCGGGCCCCGTGCGCATCGTGGAGGCCGAGGAACTGGCCCGCCTGGGCAGTCGCACCCTGGCCGAGCTGCTGGCGGTGCTCCAGCCGGGCGCCGTGATGGCCAGCGGCGGCCCCGGAGCCAATGCCTCGGCCTTCCTCAACGGCACCCTCAGCCGCAACGTCGTGGTGCTGCTGGACGGCTTGCGCCTCAACGACCCCACCGCCATCAGCCCCGACCTGGGCGCCCTCAGCCTCGTGGGCATCGGCCGTGTGGAGCTGGTGCTGGGACCCTCGTCCGTGCTCTACGGCAGCGACGCCATTGGCGGCGTCATCGCGCTCACCAGCCTGGGCAAGGGCGCCGACGGCTTCCACGGCCAGGCGGGCCTCAAGGCGGGCACGAAGGGCCTGCGCGGCGCCTCAACGCGGGTGCAGCTGGCCAGTGCCCTGGGCTGGCTGGCCGCCGGTGCCGAGGCCCAGAAACAGGGCAGTGGATTCCCGGATGACGCCTTCCGGCAGGCGGGTGGGTTCCTGCGCCTGGGCACCACCCTCGGCCCCGTGGACCTCACGGGCTTCTACCGCAACAGCGGCCAGACGGCCTCCCTGCCCTTCACCACCCTGGCCTGGCCGGGGTTCGGGCGCAGCTACGAGCCCCAGCGCGAGACCAGCGCCCGGCAGGAGAGCTGGGGCGCCAGCTTGCGCTGGTCCCTCGCACCAAGCCTGGTGCTCGAGAACACCCTGCAGGCCCTGTCCGGCAGCACCGGCGATCCCAGCGGTCCCCTGCGCCAGCAGACCGACCGCAGCTTCCGCCGCGCGGAGGACCAGCTCACCCTGCACTGGACGCCCTCGAAGGCCCTGCGCCTCTCGGCCCGCCTCGAAGCCCGGGAGGATGTGAGCCACGCGAAGAACTACTACGATCCGGCCACCTTCGCCGCCGTGTCCTACCGCGGCGAGGGGCGCGATCTGGCCGGGGCCCTCGAAGCCCGCTGGACGGTCTTGGAGGGCCTCGACTGGGTGGCGGGCCTGCGCCACGATGCCGGGCATCGCGATCTGACCCGTCAGGACACCGGCCAGCGCAGCCGCGCAGGCAGCGCAGAGGCCGGCACCTGGCGCTCGGGCCTCAACTGGGTGGTGGCGCCGGAGCTTCGGCTCTACGCCAGCGCGGGCCAGGGCTTCCGCATGCCCAACACCACGGAGTTCGCCCTCAACGCCCAGGCCGAAAATCAGGATGGGAAGACCTATCCCGTGGCCCCCGAGCGCAGCCGCACGCTCCAGGTGGGCGCCACGGGACTGCTGGCGGGCCACTGGGAGTACCGCCTGGAGGCCCAGCGCACCCGCATCAGCAATCTGCTGGCCTACGTCTACGACACCAGCTTCGCCTACCCGCCCCTCTTCACCTCGCACTACGCCAACCAGGGCAGCATCCGCGCCCAGAGCCTCGAAGGCGCCCTGGGCTGGCGGGGCGGCACAGACCTGGCTTACGGCTGGGACCTGATCCTGCGCAGCCAGGAGACCCGGGACCTGGACCACAACACTGAGGCCGACCGCTTCGGCCAGCAGAATACCGCCATCGTGCGCCACCCCTTCTTCACGGGCTCACTGGCCGGCTTCGCCCAAGGGAAGCGCTGGCGGGCCGATGTCCGCATCGACCGCGTGGGTGCCCGCTACGACATCCACGACACCACTTACCAGGTGATCGCCACGGGCAGGCCCTACCGCGACTTCAGCCTGGGCGGCGCCTTCGAGCCCATGCAGAGCCTCACCCTGGCCCTGCGCGGCGAGCACCTCCTGCAGCCCCGTCAGAGCGTTCAGGACTGGCTTAGCGGCCGCTACGACCAGAACGGCGACGCAGCCCTGGTCTATGGCTTCCCCGCCCCCGGCCCCCGCTGGACCCTCAGCGCCACCTGGAGGTGGTGATGGCGAATCTCGGTCGGAAACAAATCCACCACGAAGACAGGAAGACAGGAAGAAGGACCATCGACCAATCCCCACTCACTTCTTGGTGGTCTTTCTGTCTTCGTGGTGAATCATTTTTTCGTATCTTGGTATGCCTTCTCTTTGCCGTGTTGCCCCTGAATGCGGCGCACCCCCAGCGGGTGGTGAGCCAGGCGGTGGGCACGGATGAGCTGCTGCTGGCCCTGGCTGATCCGGGGCAGATCGCGGCCCTCAGCCACATCAGCCACGACGCGCAGTTCAGCCCCGTGGCCGCCGAGGCGAGGCGCTTCTCGGCCCTCCGGGACAGCGACGCCGAGAGCGTGCTGCGCTTCCGCCCGGACCTGGTGCTGGCCGCCAGCTTCACCCGCCCCGAGACCCTGACCCTGCTCCGGCGGGCCGGGGTCCGGTTGGTGGTGCTGGACCGCTTCAACACGCTGGAGGACATCTACGCCAGCCTGCGTCTCCTCGGCCGTGAGCTGGGCCAGGAGGCCCGCGCCGAAACCGTGATCAACCAGTGCAGGGCCCGCGCCGCGGCGCTCGCCGCCCGACTCAGCGGTGTGAAGCCCGTGCGTGTGCTCAGCGCGGGGGTCTATCCCTTCACTTCGGGGGCCGGCACCACCTTCCAGGATCTCTGCGACCACGCCGGGGCCCTGAACGTGGCCACAGAGGCGGGTCTGAGGGGCCATGCCCCAACGCCCTCCGAGAAGCTGCTGGTCTGGAACGTCGAAGTGCTGGTGGCTTCCGAAGGTGAGAGCACCCGCGCCCAGCTCGCGGCCATCCCGCACTACCGGGCCCTGCCCGCCTTCAAAGCCGGGCACCTGGTAATGCTTCCGGGCCCCATGATGTCGAGCGTCTCCCACCACCGCATCGCCGCCTACGAGGCCCTGGCCCGCGCCCTGCACCCGGAGCGCTTCCGGTGAAGCCCCGCCTCGCCGTCCCGCTCCTGCTGGCGCTTCTGGTGCTGACCTTCCTGGCCTCGCTGGCCTTCGGGGAGCTGCGGCTGAGCTTCGGGCAGGTGCTGGGCGCCCTCACAAACGGCACGGACGAGGTGGCCAGAACCGTGGTGCGGGACTTCCGCCTGCCCCGGGCCCTGGTGGGCCTGGCCGTGGGTGCGGCCCTGGGGGCCAGCGGTGTGGTGATGCAGGCCTTCTTCCGCAATCCTCTGGCCAGTCCGGGCCTGCTGGGCGTGAGCAGCGGCGGTGCCCTGGGCGCCGTGGCGGTGCTGGCCACGGGACCGATCTTCGGGTTCGCCGCGGCCACGATATGGGCCCTGCCCCTGGCTTCCGTCCTGGGCGCCTTCGCCGCCACGGGCATGGTGCTCATGCTGGCGCAGCGGGGCGCGGGCACCGAGCGACTGCTGCTCTCCGGCGTGGCACTCAACGCGCTGCTCGGCGCAGGCACCAGCTTCCTGCTCACCACCACGGCGGGCCACTTCGAGGTGAATGCGCAGATCCTCTTCTGGCTCATGGGCGGCCTGGAGAGCCGCAGCTGGGAGCACGTGTGGATGGGCGTGCCCGCCATCCTCGTGGCCTGCCTACTGCTGCTGCCTCTGGGCCGCGCCATGGACCTGCTGAGCCTGGGCGAGCAGAGCGCCCAGAGCCTCGGCGTTGACGTGCGCCGCCTGCGCCGCCAGCTCATCATCCTGTCGACGATTCTCACCGCGCTCGCCACGGCCGTGGCGGGCATCGTGGGCTTCGTCGGCCTAGTGGTGCCCCACGTGCTGCGCCTGGCCTTCGGCCCCGACCACCGACGCCTGCTGCCCTACTCCATGCTGGGCGGCGCCACATTCCTGCTGGCCTGCGATCTCGTCACCCGCACCTTCCCCCTGGGTCTGCGCCTGGGGGTGGTCACGGCCCTCATCGGCGGCCCCTTCTTCCTGTGGCTGCTGAGGAGGCCACGATGACCGCCGCCCTCCATGCCACCGCGCTGGCGGTGCCCGGCCGGCTGGAGGCGGTGTCGCTGGACCTCGGCCCGGGCGAGCTCACCGCCCTGGTGGGTCCCAACGGGGCGGGGAAATCTACGCTGATCCAGGCCCTGGCGGGACTGCTGCCCGCCGAGGGTCTTGTGGCGTGGAGTGGACAGGCCCTGTCCCGCATTGCCATGCAGGAGCGTGGCCGGCGCCTGGCCTGGGTGGGCCAGGAAGCCCACTTCGAGTTCGCCTTCCCCGTGCGCGAGGTCGTGGCCCAGGGCCGCTATGCCTGGGGTGACGATCCCTCCGGAGTGGAGGCCGCCCTGGCGGAGCTGGACCTCACCCATCTCGCCGAGCGCCCCGTGACGCGCCTCTCCGGCGGCGAGCGCCACCGCGTGGGCCTGGCC
>NZ_JBATQW010000061.1:0-53651 GCF_049292215.1 Geothrix sp.
CCGGAGAGCTGCCCGAGGTGCTGGAGGGCGAGGGCGACCTGCTGACCCGCCACCGCGCCTGGTCGGAAGGACGGGCCGACCAGCTCATCCTGGCACCGGCCCAGGCCGCGGCGGAACGCAAACGGCAGGCCGAGTCTGCGCGCCTGGACCGCCTGGCCCAAGCCATGGCCCGGGACCGCGCGAAGCATGAGGCGCAGCTGCCCCTGAAGGCGCAGGCGCGAAGCCTCTCCACAGAGCTCTACCGGCTGAAGGGGGCCACTCGGGAGGCGGTCCTGCTGGACGGCACCCGCATCGCCCTGCCGGAGGGGGCCACCGTGGAGGATGCGGTGCAGACCTGGTTCACGGCGGTCAAGAAGGCCGAGCGGGGCCTGGCGAGGGTGGCCGAGCTCGAAGGGGAGCTCGTGCGGGAGCGGGCCGCCTGGCTGAGGCGGGCGGAGATGGAGGGGGAAGGCCTTGCGCCGGAGCCGCCGACTGCGAGACAACCGAAGGGGAAGCAGCCCACGAAGGACAAGGGGACGAAGCGGATGCAGGCAGGTGAAGGCAAGCGCAAGGATGGCAAGGGCACGGCCTTCCGCAGCGTCATGGTGGATGGCTTCGAGGTGCTCATCGGCAAGGGCGACGCCGAGAACGACCAGCTCACCTTCAAGGTGGCCGACAACCTGGACTTCTGGTTCCACGTGGCCAGCGTGCCCGGCAGCCACGTGGTGATCCGCAACCCCGACAAGCTGAGCGACCTGCCGCGCAGCGTCATCGAGCGCGCCGCCGAGCTGGCCGCCTACCACAGCAAGGCCCGGGACGGCGGGAAGGTGGAAGTCCACATGGCCCGCATCGCCGACATCAGCAAGCCCCGGGGCTTCGCGCCGGGGAAGGTGATTCTGAAAAAGTGGGTGGGAATCCGGGTGTATCCGAAGCCTTGACCGGAGCCGCTACTCCACCTTCACCGCGAAGGGCTTGAAGCCGGCCTTCTTCAGCTTCTCGGCGGTCTTGTCGGTGGCGGCGCGATCCGTGGCTTTCGTCAGACGCACCTTCAGCTGGCCCTTCTCCTTCACGGTGGTCGTGGCGAAGCCTGCGGCCTTGGCCTTGTCGGCCACCCGCTTGGCTTCGGCAGCCTCGGCGGTGGCCACCAGCTGCAGGGTCCAAGCCTCGGGCTCGGTGGGCTTCTCCGCGGCCTTGGGTTCGGCCTTCGACTCGGCCTTGGACTCCTCCTTCGGAGCGGTGCCGTCCACCTTCGGGGTGGGCACCATCTTGTCGGGGCCGTCGCCTTCGAAGATCTTGAGCTGGTCCAGCAGGGGTTCCGGCAGGTCCTTCAGCTCGTCCTCCACGCCCTTCTGCATGGGGCGGCGCAAGGCGGCGCTCTGCTTGCCCACCTGCACGCCCAGGACGAAGGCCAGGGTGAGCAGGCCCACGCCCACGCCCGCCACCCAGAGGATGGACTGGCTCTGGATGCTGATCTGGTCGCGCTGACTCACGCGGCACCTCCTGTGCCGCGCCCTATGGGCTTCGGCTGCGCCAAAGTGGCACTTCGCTCCTGCTTCATGCTCATCGTCGATCCAGCGTAACGCCTTCGAGCAGGGCCGCGAACTGGCTGCCACTGCTGGCGGGGGCGGTGACCAGCGTCAGGTCCGAGGGTGCCAGTAGCGCCGCCGCCAGCAGCTGGCCGCCGGAGCCGGCGAACTCGCCCCACAACTGCTTGGGATGCAGCGCGACGGGCCATTTCGGGTGGGACTCTGCCAGGTGGATCTCCAGGCTATCCAGGCGTGAGAGGCCGTTCGCTCCCCCCACCCGGCGCTCTGGGGCGACCTCGCCCAGGGCTGTCACGGCGCGGGCCAGGGCCTGGCTGCGACCAGGGCCCGAGTCGTCGGATGAGGACCTGGAGGCCAGGCCGCGCAGCACCGCCCGGGGGCGGATGCCGCGGGACTCGGCGTGATCCCGGCCTTCCAGGAGGAAGGCCTGGGCGCCTTCGCCGGGGAGGAAGCCCCGCCCGGAGCCGATCTCGGGATCGCCATGGCGGGCCGCCAGACGGGCCCCCCGACAGAGGTCCAGCAGGAGGGGGAAGAGGCCATCCGTGCCGATCACCAGGGCGGCGTCCGCCAGACCCATGCGGAGCCAGCGCGCAGCCTGCTCCAGGGCGGCGAAGGTGGCGTTCTCCCGGTCCACGATGGTGGCGCTGGGGCCCTTGAGGCCGTAGGCCAGGGCCAGGTGCCCGCTGGCGGCATTGGCCACGCAGTTGGGGAAGACCAGCGGCGAGGCGCCTTCTGGCCCCCGCAGGAGGTAGGGCCGCATGAAGGCCTCACTGGCCTCGCTGCCGCCCGTGAGCGAACCCACGGTCACGGCGATGCGCTCGCCCATGGTCTTCGGATCGAGGCCTGCATCGGCGAAAGCCTGGTGGGCCGCCACCCAGGCGAAGCGGGAGGGCCGGTCCAGGCGGCGCAGTTGCATGGGCGGGATGGTGCCCACCGGGTTGAAGGCCGTGCAGGCGGCCCCGCGGCCCTGGCCGAGGGCATCGGGAAGGTTCGCGAAGCAGGGGGTTCCGGAAGCCAGGTTGGCGCGGGCCAACTCGATGCCGTCCCCGCAGGGCAGCACGACGCCCAGGCCAGTGATGACGAGATCGGCGCCGCTCACCGGCCCTCCCATCGCTGGAGCAATAGCGACACGTTGTTGCCGCCAAACGCGAAGGCATTGACCAGCGCCGCACGGAGCCGCCGCTGCTTCGCCTGCTTCGGCGTGCAGTCCAGATCGCACTGGGGATCGGGCTCCTCCAGGCGGAGCGTGGGGCTCACCACCTGGTCACGCAGGGCCAGGATGGCGGCGGCGGCGCCGAAGGCCCCGGCGGCCCCGAGGGTGTGGCCGAACTGGCTCTTGGTGCTGGTGACCGAGACTGCCTCGGCGGCCATTCCAAGGGCGCGGCGTATGGCCAGGCACTCGGCGCCGTCATTGGCGGGGGTGGCGGTGCCGTGGGCGGAGACCAGGTCGACGCCGGAGGTGTCCAGGCCACCGGTGCGCAGGGCCATGGCCATAGCCCGGGCGGCACCTTCGCCTTCGGGATGGGGGGCGGTGGGGTGGTGGGCGTCCATGCTGGCGCCGTAGCCCAGCACCTCGGCGTAGATCACGGCGCCTCGGGCCTGGGCTTCGTCCAGGGTCTCCAGTACCAGCTGCACGGCGCCCTCGCCCAGGTTGAGACCGGCACGGTCGCGGCTGAAGGGTCGGCACTTCCTCGCGTCCACGGCCTTGAGGCAGGAGAAGCCGGCGTAGGTGGTGCGGCAGAGGTTTTCGGCGCCTCCGGCCACGGCTAGGTCGAGCTCGCCCGCCGCCAGTCGCTCCCAGGCTTGCCCGATGGCCAGCAGGCTGGAAGAGCAGGCGTTCATGACTGTGCTCCGGGGTCCCTGGGCGCCCATCCGGCGGGCCAGGGCATCCGTGACGGTGCTGGGGCTCTGGTAGGCGGGCTCCGAGGCCCGGCCCCGATGCCCGGCCAGCCGTTCCTCGAGGAAGGCCTCCGCCACGGGCAGGCCGCTGGTGCCCGCCCCCTGGAAGACGCCGATGCGGGCGGGGTCCCCCTGGTGCGCCAGGCCATCCAGGGCCTCGTCCAGGGCGCGGAGGGCCATGCGCTCGCAGAGGGTCTGGTGGCGGCCCGGGTCCATGGCCACCTGTCCGGCCAGCTGGGCCGGTTCGAGCGGCAGAGAGAGGCGGGTGAGGGGGCCCAGGCCATCCTTTCCGGCGAGCATGGCGGACCAGGTGCCTTCCCGGTCCAGGGCCAGGGAGGACACGATGCCGAGGCCAGTCACCACGACCCTGTTCATAGGCGCTTGACCAGCAGGGCGGCGGTGCAGAGGTCCCGGCCCTCGCAGCTCACGGTGCCCCGGACCTTCATCATCCCGGCGAAGGCACCCTCAGACCGGACCTCCAGCCGCAGGCGGTCGCCGGGCAGGGCGGGGCCCTTGAAGCGGGCGTCCTGGACGCCGGCCAGGAAGATGGCGGCGCCGTTCAGGGGCTCGGCCTCCAGAAAGCCCCCGGCCTGGGCCAGCATCTCCAGCAGGAGCACGCCGGGCACCAGGGGGCGCCCCTCGAAGTGGCCCTGAAGGTAGGGCTCGCCGATCGTGACGAGCTTCTCGGCCACCACCCGCACCCCCGGCTCGCGCTCAAGCACCCGGTCCACCAGCAGGAAGGGGTAGCGGTGCGGCAGGTGGGCCGGAATGTCGGTCATGGCTAGGCCTTGGCGTGCTCGGCGATGAACTCCGTGAGGGCCTGCACGGACTTGAAGGCCTTGAGTCCCGCGGCCTCGTCCTCGATCTTCACGCCAAAGACCTGCTCGATGCCCAGCACCAGCTCCAGGGCGTCGATGGAATCCAGACCCAGGCCATCGCCGAAGAGGGGGGCCCCATCCTCGATCTGGTCGGGCGTCATCCCCTCGAGCTTCAGGCGCTCGATGATCATCTCTTTGACGCGCAGCTTGAGGTCGCTCATGGGTTTCCCCTCAGGAGGGTGGAAGGCCGATTCTATCCCGAACCCCGGGGTCCAGGTCGCTTGTGATCTTGACAGGGCTCTCGCCGCTTCAAAGGGCGCTAAGCTGGATCCTCGCGGAATCCTCCGCCCGAGAGCGCCATGGCCCATCCCGCATCGCCCTTCTTGCCGGTCCTGATCCTGTTGCTGGTCGCCGCTGTCACGGCCGCCGCCATCCTCGTGCTGTCCGGCTGGGTGCTGCCGCTGCTTAAGCCGAACAATCCCCAGGAGGCCAAGCTGCGGGTCTACGAGTGCGGCGTGCCGCCCATCCAGACCGGCGCCCGGCACAAGTATTCCGTGAAGTTCTACCTGACCGCCATGCTCTTCATCCTCTTCGATGTGGAAGCCGCCTTCCTGCTGCCCTGGGCCGTGAACTTCAAGACGGCGCTCTGGACCTTCGGCGCCATGCTGAGCTTCATGGCCACCCTGCTGGTGGGTTTCGTCTACGCCTGGGGCAAGGGCGCCTTCGAGTGGGAGCGCTGACATGGCCGAGCTGGACATCAACGATGCCGTGCTGACCACTCGCCTCGACGCGGTCGTCAACTGGGGCCGCAAGAACAGCCTGTGGCCCATGCCCTTCGGCGTGGCCTGTTGCGCCATCGAGTTCATGAGCATGATGTCGTCGAAGTACGACCTCAGCCGCTTCGGTGCCGAGGCCATGCGCTTCAGCCCCCGGCAGAGCGACATGATGCTGATCCTGGGCACCATCACCAACAAGATGGCCCCGGTGCTCCGCACCATTTACGCACAGATGGCCGAGCCCAAGTGGGTGATCTCGGTGGGCGTCTGCGCCAGCTCGGGCGGGATGTACCGCACCTACGCGACCCTGCAGGGTGTGGACCGCATCATCCCCGTGGATGTCTACGTGCCGGGCTGCCCGCCCCGCCCCGAGAGCATCATCTACGGCGTCATGAAGCTGCAGGAGCAGATCGAGAAGGAATCGCTCTCCATGCGCAAGGATCACATCGCGCGGTTCTACGAGAGCCTGGAGCGGCAGGACGCGCTGCAGGCGACGAAGGGCCTCACCAGCCAGCAGACCATCCGCGAAATGCTGATGGACGCCGGCGAGCGCGGCGTGGGAACGATCTTCTAGGCGGGGCAGATCATGATCATCGAGCACATCGACGCACAGCTTCCAGGGACCATCACCGACCGGCACGACTTCCGGGGCGACCAAACCGTCGTCATCACCAAGGAGAACCTGCTGGCCGTGGTGGAGCTGCTCCACCGCGAAGGCTTCCAGTTCCTCGTGGACATCACCGCCGTGGACTGGCCCGAGCGTGAGCAGAGGTTCGACGTGGTCTACCACTGGCTCAACCTGGCCAGCCAGGAGCGCCTGCGGGTGAAGGTGCCCGTAGCGGACGGCGAGTCCGTCGCAAGCCTGGCCGGCCTGTTCAAGACCGCCAACTGGTTCGAGCGAGAAGTCTTCGACCTCTTCGGCATCCGCTTCGACGGCCACCCGGACCTGCGGCGCCTGCTCACCTGGGACGACTTCCAGGGCCACGCCCTGCGCAAGGACTTCCCCCTGGATGGCGGCGATGTCTTCTGCATGGAAGGCTGCACCGCGCCCTACAACAACGGCGAACGGAGCTAGACCATGGAATCCATCGCCATGACCCGGCAGCAGCTCGACGGCGACAAGATGATCGTCAACATGGGGCCGTCGCACCCCACCACCCACGGCACGCTCCGCATCGTGCTGGAACTTGAGGGCGAGACCATCACCAAGGCCACCCCCGAGATGGGCTACCTCCACCGTGGGGTGGAGAAGCTGGGCGAGAGCCTCAGCTACCAGCAGTTCATCCCCCTGACGGACCGGCTGAACTACTGCAGCTCCATCATGAACAACGTGGGCTACACCACGGCGGTGGAGAAGCTGCTGGACATCCAGATCCCCAAGCGCGCCCAGCAGATCCGGGTGCTGGTCTCCGAGCTGGCCCGCATCGCCGATCACCTGGTGTGCGTGGGCGTGAACGCCGTCGACATCGGCGCATTCACGGCCTTCCTCTACCTCTTCCGCCAGCGCGAGACCATCTACGACCTGTTCGAGATGGCCGCCGGCCAGCGCCTCCACACCAGCTTCACTCGCATCGGCGGCCTCTTCCGGGACATCCCCGAGGGCTTCGTGCCCCTCACTGAGCGCTTCCTGGTGGAGTGCGAGGCGAGCCTCGACGAGATGGAGAACCTGCTCACCCACAACCCCATCTGGCATGACCGCACCAAGGGCATCGGCGCCATCAGCCCGGAGGACGCGGTGAACTGGGGCTACACCGGCCCCTGCCTGCGCGCTGCGGGGGTGCCCCAGGACCTTCGCAAGGCCCAGCCCTACCTGGGCTACGAGACCTACGACTTCGACATCCCCATCGGCACCACCGGCGACGTGTTCGACCGCTACCTGGTGCGCACCGAGGAGATGCGGCAGAGCCTGCGCATCATCCGCCAGGTGCTGGACCGCCTGGAGCCAGGGCCCGTCATGGTGGACGACCCCAAGATCGCCCTGCCCTCCAAGGAGAAGGTCTACACCCGCATGGAGAGCCTCATCCACCACTTCAAGCTCATCATGCACGGCATGGAGATGCCCGTGGGCGAGGTCTACAGCGCCACCGAAGCCGCCAACGGCGAGCTGGGCTTCTACATCGTGAGCGACGGCGGCAAGAACCCCTACCGCATCCGCGTCCGTCCCCCCTGCCTCCCCATCTTCAGCAGCTTCGAGGACCAGGTGAAGGGCGGGCTGATCGCCGATGCGGTCGCTGTCCTCGGCGCGATGAATGTGATCGCAGGCGAGCTCGACCGCTAAGCTCGCGCTCCGTCATTCGCTCGTCTGCAGTTCCGCCAGCTGCGACCGATGGTCATTCCGAAGCCGCTCCAGGATGCCCAGCAGTGCGTCCCGTTCCTCGGCCCCGAGGCAGCGGTCCACCTGCTGGCAGAGGGCGTTGTGTCGGGCGAACATCTTGGCCTCCAGGGCCAGGCCCTTGGGCGTGATCTGCACGCGGCTCCCGCGGCGGTCGGCGGGGTTCTCGCAGCGCTTGACCAGGCCCCGGGCCTCCAGGCGGTTCACCAGGCGGGGCACGTCGGCGAAGCGGTAGATCATGCGGCAGCGCAGGTCCTTCACCAGGTAGCCATCCTTGGGGCCGCCCTTGAGGATCCTCAGCACGTTGAACTGCTGGTCAGAGAGGCCCTCGGGTTCGTAGAGGCATGCATCGAAGAGGCGGGCCACGTACTCCCGGGTGAGGAGCAGGGCCAGGGCCACCTCATGGCCCGGCTCGATGGGCTTGGTGATCTGGAGTTCCTCGCGGATGTGCATGAACAGCTCCGTGGGGAAAAGGATGACAGATTTCCAAAAAAAGAAGTTGCAACTCTCGAATCAAGGCCTAGACTGAATTACATGGTGAAACACCTATTCCTTGGAGGTCCAATGCGCCATCCCTTTCGTACCGTTCTTGCGGTTCTCGCCCTGGCGGCCCTGCCCGCCCTGGCCCAGGACACCTACAAGATCGACCCCGTCCACAGCGAGATCAGCTTCAAGATCCGCCACCTCCTGGCCAAGACCAGCGGCCGCTTCGCGAAGTTCGGCGGCACCATCAAGGTGGACACGGCCGACATCAGCAAATCCAGCGTGGAGGTCACCATCGATGCGGCCAGCATCAATACAGACAACGAATCCAGGGACAAGCACCTGAAGTCTGCTGATTTCTTTGATGTGGAGAAATACCCCACCATCACCTTCAAGAGCACTTCGGTGAAGGAAGTCGCGAAGGGCAAGCTGGAAGTGACGGGCGACTTCACCCTTCACGGCGTGACCAAGCGCATCACCATCCCCATCACCAATGCGGGCACCGGACCTGGCATGAAGCCGGGGGCCGTGGTGGCCGGGTTCATCGACGGCGCCGTGACCATCAACCGGAACGACTTCGGGATCAAGACCTACCCCGGGGCCCTGGGCGATGAGGTGGCCATCAGCCTGAACGTCGAAGCGGGCAAGGTCGAAGAACCCAAGAAGTAAGGCCTTCAGACCTGTTCCCAGCTTTTATCCAGGTGGCGAATGCGGCATCAGGGGCCGTAACGGAATTGCCACTTCTGCTGGATTGATTCGGTAGCGGCCCCGAGGAGTCGATCATGAGCGAAGGATTCCCGAAAGTGGCGGCCAAGGTCCCGGCGGTGCTGGACCTGGAGCCCGGCACCTACTTCTGGTGCACCTGCGGCCTGAGCGCCAAGCAGCCCTTCTGCGACGGCGCCCACAAGGTCTGCGACCTGCGCCCCCTGAAGGTGGAAGTCACGGAGGCAGGCAGGAAGGCCCTCTGCCAGTGCAAGCACACGAAGACCGCCCCGTTCTGCGACGGGAGCCACTGCGCCCTTTGAGGCCACTGGACCAGATCTGGTCGTGATGGGGGGCACCCGGTTTGACTGGGCGCCCCCTCTCTGTTTCGGGCTAAACTGGCCCCTCATGCGAGCGCGCCCATGAACCATCCCCAGCCTCCCGAAACCTCGAACGAACCCTTGGCCCCGGGCCAGCGCCTGCCCGAATCCGAGCGCAGGGAGTTCAGCCCCGAAGCCATCGCCGAGATCCACGCCATCATGGCGCAATACCCCGACAAGCTCGCGGCCACCCTGCCGGCCCTGTACATCGCCCAGCGTGAGTTCGGGTTCGTGAGCCTGTCGGCCATGAAGGCCGTGGCCAAGGCCATAGGCATTCCCGAAGGCCACGTCTTCGGTGTCGCCACCTTCTACACCATGTATCAGAAGGCGCCCGTCGGGAAATATCACTTCTCGGTCTGCACCAACATCAGCTGCGCCCTGCGCGGCGCCGCCCAACTGCTGGAGAAGGTCTGCGAGAAGACCGGCGCGAAGCCCGGCCAGGGCCCCAGCCCCGACGGCATGTGGAGCGTGGAGGAAGTGGAGTGCTTGGCCGGCTGTGGCGTGGCACCCTGCATCCAGGTGAATCAGGACGTCTACGACGAGTTGGTGGACGAGCAGAAGCTGATCGAAGTGATGGAAGCCTGCAAGCGGGGCGACTATCGCCCCTGGGCTCAGTAGCGGAGGAACGACCATGGCCGCCATCCGCACCAAGCCTGATCACCACACATACACCTTCCCGGGCTTCGGTTCGGAGAAGTTCCCGAACCTGATGCTCCGGGGCGCAGGCGACCTGAACAACTGGCACCTTAAGGTCTACGAGCAGCAGCACGAAGGCTACATGGCCATGAAGGCTGCGCTGAAGATGGAACCTGTGGCCGTCACCGAAGAGGTCAAGACCTCCGGCCTCCGCGGGCGAGGCGGCGCGGGCTTCCCTGCGGGCCTCAAGTGGTCCTTCATGCCCAAGGACACGGCTGACCGCAAGTTCACCCGCTACCTCGTGTGCAACGGCGACGAGGGCGAGCCTGGCACCTTCAAGGACCGCGTCATCCTCGAGTACAACCCCCACCAGCTCATCGAGGGCATGATCATCGGCGGCTGGGCGATGCAGTGTGCCATGGGCTACGTCTACATCCGCGGTGAGTTTCTATGGCTCATCGAGAAGCTCGAGGCCGCCCTCCAGGAGGCCCGCGAGGCCGGCTACCTGGGCAAGAACATCCTGGGCACAGGCTGGGACTACGACATCCTCGTGTATCGCGGCGCCGGAGCCTACATCTGCGGCGAGGAAACGGCCCTGCTAAATTCGCTGGAAGGCCGCCGCGGCGAGCCCCGCGTGAAACCGCCCTTCCCGGCGGCCAAGGGCGCCTTCGGCCAGCCCACCACCGTGAACAACGTGGAAACGCTCGCGGCAGTACCGCCCATCCTCCGCATGGGCGGCGCCGAGTATGCCAAGATTGGCTCCCCGAAGAACACCGGCACCCGCATCTTCGGCGTCAGCGGCCACGTGAAGCGCCCGGGCATCTATGAGCTGCCCATGGGCACGCCCATGAACTTCCTGGTTGAGGAACTCTGCGGCGGCTCCAGCACGGGCCGCAAGATCAAGGCCATCATCCCCGGCGGCGCCAGCTGTCCCATGCTGGATGAGAAGGACTTCGACGTTCCCATGGACTTCGACAACCTGAGGGCCCGGGGCTCCATGGGTGGTTCTGGCGGCCTCATCGTCATGGACGAGGACACGTGCATCGTCCAGGCCACGCTGCGGCTCATCCGCTTCTACGCGCATGAGAGCTGCGGCCAGTGCACCCCCTGCCGCGAAGGCTGCAACTGGCTGGAGATGATCCTCCACCGCATCGAGCACGGGCAGGGCCGCATGGAGGACCTGGACCTCATCGCCAGCCTCACACCCCGCATCGGCATGCGGACGCTGTGCCCCCTGGGCGACGCGGCCTGCGGCCCCGTGGACTCGGCCCTGCAGAAGTTCCGCCACGAGTTCGAACATCACATCACCCATAAGACCTGCTACGCCACCGGGTCACGTCTGCTGTCCAAGGTGGGGGCGCACTAGCCTTCTTCTGATCCATTCCAGCAAAGGGCGCCACCGGCGCCCTTTGCGTTGCTGGATAATGCGGGATGCGAAGCCTCCTGCTCTGCCTCCTCTGCGCCCTCCTGCCTGCCCAGGACGCGTTTCTGGTGAAGCCCTACCTGCAGCTGGGCGATGCGCCGACGGCGGCGGTCCGGGAGCGGCTGGACCTGCTCTGGCACACGGGGGACGAAGAGGCTGCCTGGTCCGTGGAGGTGAAGGCCGGAGCCTCCTGGAAGGTCCAGGGCGCACCTACCTACCACCGCCTCGATGCGCCGCCCCTGGCCCCCCACCGGATATATCGGGCCACGCTGCGGAACCTGGCGCCCGGCGCGACCGTCCCCTACCGCGTGAAGCGCAAGGGCGAGGTCGTCTTCGAGGCGGAGGCCCAGCCCCGCAGGCCGGGCGCCCATCGCATGGTTGTGTTCGGCGATGCGGCCGATGCTTCCAAGGGGCAGGCCGCCATCGCCAAGGCAGTGCTGGCCGTCCAGCCGGATGCGGTCTTCATCACGGGCGATCTGGTCTATGGCCGGGGCCGCGCCTCCGAGTACCGCGCCCACTTCTTCCCCGTCTACAACAGCGAAGCGGTGCCCCTGATGCGGCGGGTGCCCTTCCTGGGCGTGGTGGGCAACCATGACGTGTCCTTCGCGGGATATCCAGATGCCTCCGCCTACTTCGCATACTGGTCGCAGCCCCTGAACGGGCCGGCCCTGCGGACCGGTGAGAAGAGTGCTGCCCCGGTGAAGTCCGGGGTCCACGATGCCATGGTGGCGGCCTCGGGCCCCGCCTTTCCCCGCATGGCCAGCTTCAGCTTCGACTACGGAGGGATCCACTGGACGGTCCTGGATTCCAATGGCTACACGGACTGGGGCAGCCCCGGTCTGAGGGCCTGGCTGGAGGCCGACCTCGAGGCGGCGCAAGGGGCCGCATGGCGAATCGTGGCCCTTCACCATCCGCTGTTCCAGAGCGCGCGGAGCCACTTCGACGACCAGTGGATGCGCCCCATCAGCCCGCTCCTCGAGCAGTACGGCGTCCATCTGGTGCTGGCGGGACATGTCCACAACTACCAGCGCACGGCGCCGCTGCGCTTCCGGCCCACCCAGGTCGGTTCGCGCGGGAAGCCGGTGACGGGCGAGTTCACGATGGACGAAGCCTTCGATGGCAAGACGATTACCCGGGCCAAGGGGCCCATCCACATCGTCACCGGCGCCGGCGGCGCCGAGCTCTACGACCCCTGGCAGACCGACGCCAAGGCCAGCTGGCAGCCCTGGACCCGCGCCTTCATATCCGACAAGCACTCCTTCACGGTGCTGGATGTGACGGCGAAGAGCTTGACGCTGCGCCAGCTGGATGCCGAGGGCCGGGAACTGGATACCATCACGCTGACGAAGTAGCTCTCACGCCCGGCACGCCTCAGAGGGGCCGGAGCTGCTCGGCGACGGAGCGGGTTCGCTCCGTGACTTCCGTGCCGGTGTGCTGGGTGGACTTGCGTTCGATGAGCAGAAGATGGCATTCCTGCTCGGCCACCGGGTTATGGCGCACGCCCTTCGGCACCACGAACAGCTCGCCCTCGTCCAGCTCCACGGACCCGTCCTCCAGCTCGATGCGCAGGTGGCCCTTGAGCACGAGGAACAGCTCGTCCTCCGCCTCATGGCTGTGCCACACCAGCGAGCCCTGAACCTTGGCCACCTTGATGTAGGCCTCATCCACCTCGCCCACCACCCGCGGCGACCAGAGCTCCGTGAGCGAAGCCGCGACCTGGCTGGGGGAGACGATGCTGGGCATGGCATTTCCGGAGGTAAGTGGGTCAGACACGGATGGACTCCAGGAGCCTGGCGGCAGCCTCCAGGACCTGATCACGATGCTTCGAGATCTGGAAGTGGCGGGGAATCTTCGCATGTCTGTTTTCGGCCTGTTCGCGCGAGTCGCGGATGCCCTGGAGGGAGTCGCGGATTGACTGGAGGTGGCTCCGGTTCCAGGCCCACAGCGTCCTGCCCTGGATGTCGCACTTGAAGAAGGCGTCGTTGGGCCAGTCCAGTAGGTGCCTGCGGACCAGCCCGCAGGCCGAGCACACTGCCACGCCCAGGGTTTTCGACCGGGCAGAGGGCTGGCAGGCCGCGTTGCATGGATCATCCCAGGGCACCTGCCCGGGGAACCTCGCCTGGACGAGCCGCTCCTTCCATTGGACCACCGGGCCGGATCCTGGCGCCGGCTCACCCTGGGGAATGAGCCAGTAGGGAGCCTCGAAGCTGGCCAGGTGGGTGCACTGTGGGCAGACAAGGCTCACATGGGCCGGCATGGCCGGCGGGTGAGTCGGGAAGAAGGCCTGGACGGGCATGGCGAAGCGGGGGTTGGCCCGTAGGTGGCCTACCTTCCGAAGGTGATCGAGTACGTGAGGGGCTTGGGCAGTTGGGGACTCTTCACGGTGGCGGTCATGGTGAGGGACTTGCCGTCGGCACTCAGCTTGAAGAGGTTGGTGCGCTCGCCCTCGTCGTTCTTGAAGGTCTGGATGAGCTGGTCCTTCGAGACCTGGGCGGCCACCTGGAACTTGTCGCCGTCCTCGCGGGTCCAGGGGGCGGATTTGCCGTCGGGGGGCATGTGGATGGCATCGCGCTCATCCAGCTTGATGAGCACTTCCTGGCTGGAGATGGAGATGACGACCTTCTTGTAGGCGGGGTTCAGCTTGGCGAGGCGGCCCCGGGCGATGGGGCGCTTGATGAAGTTCATGTCCGCCACGGTGCTGTTGATGGCCGCCGCGATGTCATCGGCCCGCACCTGACTCCAGGTGCCGGAGAGGGAATGGTCCTGGGCCATGAGGGAAAGGGCCGCGAAGGCGGGGACGAGGAACAGCCGGGCTGAGCGCATGGGATCTCCGTGTGGGGTTGGTGGTCCCAACAATAGCAGTAATGAAAAGGATCTCCATCAAGCCCCACCGATGGGGCCCTCATGGAAGGGCAGCTGCAGTGACTCAGGGGCTGCCGCCTAATGGCAGGTGTGAAGAGGAAGAGAATTTTAGCCACCGATGGACACCGATCAAAAGCTGATAAGGACTGAAGGGCATTCGTGCCGGAAGGCGCTTATCTGCCCGGGCTCGGCAGTCATGCCCTGCTCATTCCTTTATCGGTGTTCATCGGTGGTTAAAACCTCCCTGAGGCCACAAGCTGGGAAACCAATCGTTCAGGTCATGGTCCCTGACCTGTACCTTGTGGACTTAGGAGAATCGGTGGTTTCCGCAGCTATCCGATGGTCGCCACCATCACCGCCTTGATCGTGTGCATGCGGTTCTCGGCTTCGTCGAAGACCACGCTGTGGCGGCTGCGGAAGACCTCGTCGGTGACCTCGCGGATGTCGTGGCCCTGGGCCTTCATCTCCTTGGCCAGCTTGGTCTCGAAGTCGTGGAAGGCAGGCAGGCAGTGGAGGAACTTCACGTCGGCGTTGCCGGTCTTCGCGATCATCTCCATGGTGACCTTGAAGGGGGTGAGCAGCTTCACGCGGGCAGGGATCTGGTCCTCCTCGCCCATGCTGGCCCAGACATCCGTGTAGATGACGTCGGCGCCCTTCACGGCCTCATCCACGTTGTCGGTGACCTCGATGGTGGCGCCGGTGAGCTTGGCGGCCTCGCGGGCGGCGGCGAGCACGGCTGGATCGGGCGCCAGCTCCTTGGGCCCCAGGGCGACCATGTGCATGCCGGTCTTGGCGGCGCCGTACATCAGGGCGTAGCTCATGTTGTTCCGGATGTCGCCGCAGAACACCAGCTTCACCTTGTGCAGGGGCTTGGCCACGTGCTCCTCGATGGTGAGGAAGTCCGCCAAGATCTGGGTGGGATGGTCGGTGTCGGTGAGGCCATTCCACACGGGCACGCCGCTGTGCTTGGCCAGGGCTTCGACCACTTCCTGCTTGTAGCCGCGGTATTCGATGCCGTCATAGAAACGGCCCAGCACCTTGGCGCTGTCCTCGATGGATTCCTTTTTGCCGACCTGGGAGCTGGCGGAATCCAGGAAGGTGACATGTGCGCCTTCTTCAAGCGCGCCCACTTCGAAGGCGCAGCGGGTGCGAGTGCTGGTCTTCTCGAAGAGCAGCACGATGTTCTTGCCCTTCAGGAGGTAGTTGAAGACGCCCATGCGCTTCTTGGCCTTCAGATCCCGGGACAGGTCCAGGAGGTAGCGCACCTCCTCCGGAGAGAAGTCCATGAGCGTGAGAAAGCTGCGACCCTTGAGATTGACGGCCATGTGGTCCTCCGAAACAGGTGTAGGGCCCAGGGTAGCGCTGAGCCTCCGGCCCAGTGGCTTGAAAAGACCAAGTGGGGCCTGGGATTTACAAAGCGTCAGGACCCGGCTCGAACTCCATCAGCAGCTGGCCCTTGGTGACCGTCTCGCCGGGGGTCACATGGACGGCCTTCACCGTGACGTCGTCGTGGGCCGTGATGTGGTTCTGCATCTTCATGGCCTCCAGGATCAGGAGATCATGGCCTCGGCGGACCTGCTCGCCGGGCTGGGCGATGGGCTCGAGGATGAGGCCCGGAATGATGGCCGTGAGACGGCTGGGATCCTTGGGCTGGTAGGGCCTCCGCTGGGCGTACTTCTTCGTGAGGGTGGTCTCGTACGCCGTGTCGTTCAGGCGGATCGTCTGGCGGGCGGTCTTCTGGGCGGGGGTCATGGCATCTCGGGAAAGGGGTGCAGGGGAGGGCGGGGCGGGCCTCAGAAGGGCGGCACGCCGTGCTTCCGGTCCGGCCGGAGCTCCTGCTTTTCTGCGCTGATCTCCAGGGCGTGCAGCAAGAAGTCCCGGGTCTGGTGGGGGGCGATGACCGCGTCCACGTGGCCGTTGGCGGCGGCCACGTAGGGGCTGGCAAACTTCTCCGTGTATTCCTTGACCTTCTCCCGGCGGAAGGCCTCGGGATCGGCGGCGGCGGCGATCTCACCCTTGAAGATGATGTTGGCGGCGCCCTCGGGGCCCATGACGGCGATCTCGGCGCAGGGCCAGGCGAACACGAAGTCCGCACCCAGGTGCCGCGAGCACATGGCGATGTAGCCGCCGCCGTAGGCCTTGCGTAGGATCACGGTGATCTTGGGGACGGTGGCCTCGCTGTAGGCGTAAAGCAGCTTGGCGCCGTGGCGGATGACGCCTGCGTGCTCCTGGTCGATGCCCGGCAGGTAGCCCGGCAGGTCCACGAAGGTCACCAGCGGGATGTTGAAGGCATCGCAGAAGCGGATGAAGCGGGCGGCCTTGTCGGAGCTGTCCACGTCCAGCACGCCCGCCAGCACGGCGGGCTGGTTGGCGACCATGCCCACGGTGCGACCGTCCATGCGGGCGAATCCCACCACGATGTTGGCCGCCCAGAGGGCCTGGACCTCCATGAAGTCGGAGCCATCGCACACGGCCCGGATCACGTCCCGCACGTCATAGGGCTTGTTGGATTCCGCCGGGATGATGTGCTCCAGGTCCACCTCGCTGCGGGAGGGGATGACGCTGAAGGTGTCGGCCTTCTTCCGGTTGTTCCAGGGGATGTAGGTCACCAGACGCTTAACCTGTTCGAAGCACTCAGCCTCGCTCTCGGCATAGAAGTGGGCATTGCCGGTCATCTCGGCCTGGACCCGGGCGCCACCCAGGTCTTCCATGGAGATCTCTTCGCCCAGCACGGTCTTGATGACCTCGGGCCCCGTGATGAACATCTTGGAGATCTTGTCCACGACGAACACGAAGTCCGTGAGGGCCGGTGAGTACACCGCGCCGCCCGCGCAGGGGCCCAGGATGATGGACAGCTGGGGAATGACGCCCGAAGCCAGGGTGTTGCGGTAGAAGATCTCGCCGTAGCCCGCCAGAGAGTTCACGCCCTCCTGGATGCGGGCGCCGCCCGAGTCATTGATGCCGATGAGGGGGATGCCCAGCTTGATGGCGTGGTCCATGATCTTGGTGATCTTGCGGGCGTGGGCCAGGCCCAGGGAGCCGCCAGCCACGGTGAAGTCTTGGGCGAAGATGGCCACGGGGTGGCCCAGGATGGTCCCGGTTCCGGTGATGACGCCATCGCCCGGCAGCTGCTTCTTCTCCATGCCGAAGTCGTAGCACTTGTGTTCCACGAAGAGGTCGTATTCGTGGAAGGAGTCCTGGTCCAGGATGGCCGTGATGCGCTCCCGGGCCTGCAGCTTGCCCTGGGCGGCCTGTTTCGCCGCCGCGGCGGGGTGGGGCTCGGTGGCCTCGGCGTGCTTGGTGGCGTGGTCCTTCATCTTCTTCTTCAGGGACATGGACATTCCTCGGGGAGGTTGGTCAGGCTGGCGAGGCTTCGGTGAACCGTTGTAAAAGATGACTGTCGCATCGCAAATAGACTATGCCAGGAGGGTGTTGCGGCATTGATCAAAGTTTGGATGCCCGCGGTCCTGAAATCGGGTGTCCCGGTCTGTCCAGGTTCGCCGTATAGTCATCTCCACCAACCCTTTCACCCCGGCGGATGGCCGGGCTGCGGAGTCAACGATGAGGCCACTGAAGCAGCTGATCGAGGCAAAGCCGCCCACCGTGACCGTGGGGCCCGAAGACACCGTGTTCACCGCGCTGAACCTGCTCGCGCAGTTCGATATCGGCGCCCTCCTGGTGCTGGACCAGGGTCGGCTGGTGGGGATCTTCTCGGAGAGGGACTACGCTCGCAAGGTCGTCCTGAAGGGCAAGGCCTCCAAGGACACCCCGGTGCGGGAGATCATGAGCGACAGACTCAGCTGCGTGACGCTGGCCCAGACCGTCGAGGAGTGCATGGCGCTCATGACGGACAAGCACGTGCGGCACCTGCCGGTGATCGGAGCCAACCGGGAAGTGCTGGGCATCATCTCCATCGGCGACCTGGTGAAGGAGATGATCTCCCACCAGAAGTTCACCATCGAGCAGCTGGTGTCCTACATCCAGAACTGAATCGCAAGCTCATGGACGGGAAGGGCCCAGCAGCTGCTGGGCCCTTCTCCTGCAAGCCACTGCCTCAGCCCTTGGGTTTGGCAGACTCCCGCCAGGCCGCGATGAACTTTGCCTCGGCGTCGGCAGCGGGGCCGGCCAGCTTGTTGCGGCCCTTCTCCACCTTCTCCTGGGTCTTGTACCAGGCCAGGGTGTCCTTCACGGTCTCGGAGGCGGGGCGGAAGGTCAGGCCGGCCTTCACGGCGCGGTCGTTGCGCCAAGTGGAGAAGCCCTTGGTCTCGCCCACGTAGGGAGCCCAGATGGGGAAGTCCACCCCCTCCTGCTTGACGACGAACTCGGCGGGGATCCAGACGGGCTTTGCGCTTGGGTTGCCGGCCTTCTGGCAGGCGGCGATGAGGTCGCCCCAGGGCAGCTTCTTCTCGGGGCCGCAGGCGTTGAAGGCGCCGGTGGTGCCCTGTTCCACGAGGTGCACCAGCCAGGCGGCCAGGTCCCGCACGTCGATGATCTGCACGGGATCCGTGGGCGCGCCCGGCACGGCGATCTCGCCGCCCTTGTCGAAGCGCACGGGCCAGTAGGTGAAGCGGCCCGTGGGATCGTCGGGGCCCACGATGTAGCCGGGGCGGATGATGGCGGTTCGGCCCGGCATGGCCTTCGCCGCAGCCTGCTCGCAGAGGGCCTTCAGGGCGCCGTAGTACTCGTAGCTCTTGCCCATGGTCTCGAGGGTGGGATCGGGCATGGAGGCCAGGGGCGCGTCCTCAGTGCCGTTCTCGGGGTTCGGCTCCTTGTAGGCGCTGATGCTGGAGATGTAGAGGTACTGCTTGGCCCGGGGCGCCAGCAGCGCGGCGGAGGCCCCCACCATGCGCGGGTAGTAGCCGCTATTGTCGATGACGGCGTCCCAGGTGCCCGTCTCCAGCTCCTTCAGGCCATCGCCCTTCTTGGGGTCGCGGTCGCCGTGCAGCCGGGCCACGCCGGGGAAGAGGTCGGGGCGCGTCTTGCCGCGGTTGAACATGGTCACCTGGTGGCCGCGGGCCTGGGCGATCTCGATGGTGGCGGGCCCCAGGAAGCCGGTGCCTCCGAGGATGAGGATGCGCTTGGGCTTCACGGCCGGGGCGGCGGACAACTCGAGTCCTGTTGCCGCAAGGGTGGTGGCAGCGGCGGACCACTGGATGAACTCGCGGCGGGAGACGGTCATGGGACCTCCGACGGTGGGTTGGGGTTGATACCTCGTGAATCGATATATACTCCTTCCAGTCCCTGCCGCAACAGCCTTTTTGGATCCCCATGACGCCCGCCCGCCTCCTCCGCCGCCTGGTCCTGCTGGACGAAGGCGAAGCCCCGGCCCTGCTCTGGTCCACGGCCTACTTCTTCCTGATCTTCTTCGGTTACTACCTGGTGCGGCCCGTCCGCGAGGCCATCGGCATCGCCCGGGGCGCAGACAAGCTGCCCTGGCTCATGACGGGCACCCTGATCGCCATGGCGCTGGCCAATCCGGCCTTCGCCGCCCTGGTGTCGAAGCTGCCGCGGCGACGCTTCATCCCCTGGGTCTACCGCTTCTTCGCCCTCACCATGCTGGCCTTCTTCCTGGCCTTCCGCTTCCTGCCCCACCGCAGCCCGGCCCTGGGTTATGCCTTCTACATCTGGCTCAGCGTCTTCAACCTCTTCGTGGTGTCCGTGTTCTGGGGCCTGATGTCGGACGTGTGGTCCGAAGGCCAGGGCAAGCGCCTGTTCGGCTTCATCGCCACCGGCGGCACCCTCGGCGCCATTGCCGGGGCGGCGCTCACAGGTGTCCTGGCGAAGGGCTTCCACCTCGGCGGCCTGCAGGTGAAGGTGAATCCTCTCTCTCTGCTGCTGCTGTCGATGATCACTCTGGAACTGGCGGTGCAGTGCGTGAAGCGCCTCGCCACCCTCTTCCAGTTGGGTGATGTGGCCCATGGCGTTCGGGAGCCGGGACCGGGGCCGCTTGAAGGCCTGCGCCTCATCGCGACGTCCCGGTACCTGCAGCTCATCTGCGCCTACATCTTGCTCTTCACCATCACCAGCACCTTCCTCTACCTGCAGCAGGGCAGCATCGTGGAGCGGGCCTTCAGCGGCACCGCCGCCCGCACGGCCGCCTTTGCCCGCATTGATCTCTGGGTGAACGTGCTCACCCTGGCCACGCAGGTCTTCCTCACGGGCCGCCTCATCACCGCCCTGGGCATCCCCTTCGTGCTGACCATCCTTCCGGTGCTCACCTTGACGGGCTTCGGCGCCCTCTGGCTCTGGCCCACGTTCGGCGTCATGGCCCTCTTCCAGGTGCTGCGTCGCGGCCTGCACTATGCGGTGGACCGCCCGGCCCGGGAGCTCCTCTACATCCCCCTGGGGCCCGAGGAGCGGTACAAATCGAAGCCCTTCATCGACACCTTCGTCTACCGGGGTGGGGACCTGATCGGCGTGTGGGCACCCACGGTCCTGGCGGCCCTGGCCATTCCCGTGGGCCTTGCCGCGGTGGGCTGTTCGGGCCTGTGGATCGGGGGCAGCCTGGTCCTGGGAAGCCGCGTGAAGGCGAAGGCCTCCGCGGATCCGGGTTGACTTTTCAGCGGCTTCCCGGATGATTGCGGACATGCCGTTTTCGTTGAACCCCATGCCGTCCCGGTCCGCCAGCCCCGCTGGCGAGGGCAGCTTCCGCATGGGCAACACCATTGGCATGACCACCACGCACACTGCCGTGCGGGGCACCTGACCTGATCCCACCCTTCAGATCTCAGCCCCGCGAACCCCACGCGGGGCTTTTTCGTTTCCCCGGAGTGCCCATGCAGCCCAGCTCCATCCGCGTCATGAAGTTCGGCGGCACCAGCCTGGCCGATGCAGACCGGTTCCGCACCGTGGCGGACCTCGCGGCCTCCGCCTGCGCCACGCACCGGGTCTGCGTCGTGGCCTCCGCCATGGCGGGCATCACGAACCTGCTGCTGCACGGGGGCCGCGTCCCCAACCGTGAGGAGGCCGACCGCCTGCTCGAGGCGTTCCGGGACCGGCATGCCCTGGTGGTGGCGGACCTGGCGGTGGACCTGGGCGCCGAGGCCGGCCTGCTGCGAGGTGAGCTGGAGGGCCTCGAGGCCGTGGGCCGCCGCCTCCTGCACGGCATGGCCCTCCTGGAGGAGGGGCCACCCTCGGTGCTGGCCCAGGTCTCCAGCCTCGGCGAGCGGGCCTCCTCCCTGATCCTGACGGCCCTGCTGAAGGCACGCGGCCTGTCGCCCCGGTACCTCGATCCCGTGGAGCACATCAAGGTCGAGGGCGATCCCCTGCAGGCCCGGCCCCGCATGGCGGACATCGAGACGGCCTTCGCCGCCGTCATCGCGGCGCCGGGCGGACTCTGGGTGCTGCCGGGCTTCTTCGGCGGCGATGCCCAGGGCCGCATCCTGTCCCTGGGACGGGGCGGCTCGGACCACAGCGCGGCCCTGGCCGCCGCGGCCCTGAAGGCGGACCTCCTGGAGATCTGGACGGACGTGGCTGGCCTCTACAGTGCCGATCCCTCGCTGGTGCCCGAGGCCTTCCCGCTGCCCGAGGCCAGCTTCGAGGAAGCCATGGAGCTGTCCTTCTTCGGGGCCAAGGTCCTCCACCCGAAGACCATCCCCCCCGTGCGGGAGCGGGGCATCCCCGTGCGCGTGTGCAGCAGCTTCGATCCCCTCCACCCCGGCACCGTGATCCGCGAGGAGGTGCCGCCGCCACCCAGCGGCGTCCGCGGCCTCTCCTTCCTGCGGGACCTCACGGTGGTGAACCTCACAGGCCCCGGCATGCCCGGCGTGCCCGGCATCGCGGGCCGCGTGTTCGGCGCCCTGGCCCGCCGGGGCATCTCTGTGGTGCTCATCACGCAGAGCTCCTCCGAGCTCTCCATCTGCTTCGCCGTGCGCCGGGCCGATGGCCCGGGCGCCGTGGCGGCCATCCAGGAGGCCTTCCCGGCGGAGCTGTCGGCGGGCTTCATCGATCCGGTGCTGCTGCGCACGGGGCTCGCCGTGCTCAGCATCGTGGGCGATGGCATGCGCACCCGCCCCGGTGTGGCGGGCACCTTCTTCGACGCCCTGGCGGAGGTGGGCTGCAACGTGGTGGCCATCGCCCAGGGCGCCAGCGAGCGCATCATCTCGGCCGTGGTGGAGGAGGCCGATGGCGCCCGCGCCATGGCCCACATTCACCGGCGCTTCTTCCAGACCCAGGTGGTGGTGGACGTGCACCTGCTGGGCGCGGGCAACGTGGGCGGCAGCCTGCTGGGGCAGATCCAGCGCCAGCATGATCAGCTGCTGGGTCTGGGCCTGGACCTCCGGGTCACCACCGTGGCCACCAGCCGGCGCATGAAGACCGATCTGAAGGGCCTCGATCTGGCCCGCTGGCGGGAGGAGCTGGCCCAGGGCGACCCCATGGACCTGGACCTGCTGCTGGAATCGGTGCGCACGGGACCGCCCGCCCTGTCCGTGCTGGTGGACTGCAGCACCAGCGGCGAGCTGGCCGCCCGCTACCCCGACATCTTCGACGCGGGCTTCCATGTGGTGACGGCCAACAAGAAGGCCAACAGCAGCAGCCAGGGCTTCTACCGCGAGCTGCGGGCGCGCTCCTCGAAGCGGGGCCTGCGCTTCCTCTACGAGGCCAACGTGGGCGCGGGACTGCCCATCATCGACACGGTGAAGAATCTGGTCATGACCGGGGACCGCGTGCTGCGGGCCGAGGGCATCCTCTCGGGCTCCATGTCGTACATCCTGGGCCTGCTGGGCGAGGGCGTGGCCCTCTCCGAGGCCGTGGGCCGCGCCAAGGAGAGCGGCTTCACGGAGCCCGATCCCCGCGATGACCTCAGCGGCATGGACGTGGCCCGCAAGCTACTCATTCTGGCCCGCGAGCTGGGCCTGGAGCTGGAACTGGACGACGTGGTGGTGGAGGGCCTGCTGCCTGCGGACTTCGACGCCACGGGCGACATCCCCTCCTTCATGGCGCGGCTGCCCCAGCTGGATGCGCCCTTCCGCGAGCGGCTGGCCGCGCTGCAGGGCGCGGGGAAGACCCTGCGTTATGTGGGCTCGCTCTCCGAGGGCGGCTGCCGAGTGGGCCTGCTGCCCGTGGATTCGGACCATCCCTTCATCGCCATCAAGGGTGGCGAGAACGCCCTGGCCCTGCTCACGGAGCGCTACCAGCCCCATCCCATGGTCATCCGCGGCTACGGCGCCGGTGCCGAGGTCACGGCCGCCGGGGTGCTGGCGGACATCCTGCGGCTGGTGCCCCCCGGCGCTCGCCCGGCCCGGAGGCTGTGATGGCGGGTCTCTCAGACCTGCCCGCCACGGGCTTAGTGGCCTACGCTCCGGCGAGCATCGGCAACCTGGCTGCGGGCTTCGACCTGCTGGGCGCCGCCCTGGCACCTCTGGACGGCAGCCTGCTCGGAGACCTGGTGCAGGTGGATCACGCGCAGGAGTCTTCCTTCTGCGTCACGGGTCCCTTCGCCGGGGCCCTGGCGGACGACACCCGACCCAACCTCGCGCTGCGGGTTCGCGACCTCTTCGTGGAGGCGGTCCGGGCCGGGGGCGAGGAGGTGGGTCCCTTCGCTATCACTCTGGAGAAGCGCCTGCCCGTGGCCAGTGGCCTGGGCTCCAGCGCCAGCTCCATCGTGGCCACCCTGGTGGCCCTGCAGGCCCTCTGCGGCGAGCCCCTGAACGGCTCCGACCTGCTGGACCTGGCGGGCCGGGCCGAGGGGCTCACCAGCGGCGGCCGGCACCTCGACAACGTGGCGCCTTCGCTGCTGGGCGGTCTGCAGCTGATGGTGCCCGGGCGGGACGGCGCGCCCGCCACCCGCCGGCTGCCCTGGCCTGCGGACCTGCTGCTGGTGGTGGTGCATCCGGCCTTTCAGCTGTCCACGGCGAAGAGCCGAGGCGCGCTGCCGGAGCGCCCGGACTGGAACGCCACGGTGGACTTCGCCGGCAACCTGGCCAGCCTGGTGCAGGCCCTCCATAGTGGGGACCGGGCGCTGCTCGCCCGCTGCCTGCGGGATCCCATCGTGGAGATCCACCGCGCGCCCCTGGTGCCCGGCTTCCATGCGGCCCAGGCCGCGGCGAAGCAGCTCGGCGCCCTGGGCTGCAGCCTGTCGGGTTCGGGCCCCTCGGTGTTCGCCGTGGCCGAGGACGAGGCACAGGCCGTGGCCATCGCCGACGCCATCCGCGGGGCCTTCACCGGGGCCGGGCTGGAGAGTCGGAGCTGGGTCTGCGCCCTGGATCCCGACGGCGCCCGCGTCATCACCCCTGGTTCGCATCATCCGTCGCGCGAGGCCCACCCATGAGACTGGTCAGCACCCGCACGCCCAACCTTGCCGCGACCTTCGTCGAGGCGGCGCAGGTGGGTCTCGCCCCCGATGGTGGCCTCTTTGTTCCGGTTGCCCTGCCGCGCTTTGCCGACGTACCCGAGTTGCTCAAGCTGGACTTCCCCGCCCGGGCCACGGAGATCCTCCACCGCCTGCTGGGCGACGAGCTCCCCCGGGCCGTGGTCGAGCAGCTGGCGCGCTCCGCCTTCACTTTTCCCGCGCCGCTGGTAAAGGTGGACGGGCGCAGCTCGGCCCTGGAGCTCTTCCACGGACCGACCCTCGCCTTCAAGGACTTCGGCGCGCGCTTCCTGGCCCGCGTGCTGGCCCTGGGCAGGGAGGGCCACCGCCGCACGGTGCTGACCGCCACCTCCGGCGACACCGGCGCCGCTGTGGCCCAGGCCTTCCATGGCCTGCCCGGCGCGCAGGTGGTGGTGCTCTATCCGGCGGGCCGCGTGTCGCCCCTGCAGGAACGCCAGTTCGCCACCTGCGGCGGCAACGTGCTGGCACTGGCCGTGGACGGCGCTTTCGATGACTGCCAGCGGCTGGTGAAGGGCGCCTTCGAGGATGCGGAGCTGGTGGCGCGCCTGGGCCTGACCTCCGCCAACAGCATCAACATCGCGCGGCTCCTGGCGCAGACGCTCTACTACTTCGAGGCCGCGGCGCAGGTGGAAGGCGACGCCCCCCTGGTGGTCTCCGTGCCCAGCGGCAACTTCGGCAACCTCACGGCGGGCCTCTGGGCGCAGCGGATGGGCGCGCCGATTGCCACCTTCGTGGCCGCCACCAATGCCAACCGGGTGGTGCCGGACTACCTCGACACGGGCGTGTACCAGGCCAAGGCTTCGGTGGCCACGCTGTCCAACGCCATGGATGTGGGCTCACCCAGCAACTGGGAGCGCATCTTCGCGCTGTTCGGCGGTGACCACCTGGCCATGGCCGCCGCCCTGCGCTGGGGCAGCTGCACCGATGCGGAAACGGAACGGATCGTCATCGACCTGGATCGCACGGGCTATCTGGCCGACCCGCATGGCGCAGTGGCTTATCACGTGCTTCAGTCGAACCTGCGCGAGGGCGAGCAGGGCATCTTCCTCGCCACGGCCCATCCCGCGAAGTTCATGGAGGCCCTGGTCCCGGCCCTGGGCCGCGAGCTCCCCCTGCCGAAGTCGCTCCGCGATCTGCTGGAGCTGCCGCTGCTCAGCGAGCCGCTGGCCCCGGATCAGGCGGCGCTCAGACGCCGCTTGAGCTGAGGCGCGCGACGAATGCGACGCAGAAGGGCGAGGAGCGCACCCTCTGGCCAACGCCCGCGGTGCCCTGAGAGGCCTCAACCCAGGCCGTGGCTACCTGGTGCCCACTGGCGCAGTGGTTGATCCGCCGTCGTGGGGGCCGAGCACACGCGGCACGGATCCCGAACAGCCCTTAGAAGACCAGGACCCGGCGAATCACCCTCGTATCCGTGTAGGGATCCACGGGGGCCGGGATCAGACCTGCGGGACGGCTCGGCGTCCCGGGTGGCAGGCCGGGCAGGATGACCTCCACGGTCAGGCGAGAGCCCGCCTGGGGTGCCAGCCCGAAGGTGAGGCTCGCGGGCGGGGCAAACCACTGGAGCCGCCGGAAAGCCGGGAGTGGTTTCCCGTCCAGGCTCAGCCCCGTGAAGGGCCCATCTGCCGTGAGGACCACGGCCAGGGCCCGCTCAGGTGGACAGAGGGTCAGCTGAGGTCCCACCAGGATTGCCTGCGGCCCTGCGAGGCGGGGGCTGGGTGCGGGGCTGGCAAAGGCGTGTCTGCCCCCGAAGCGGATCTCCCGGGTGGGCACGGCCATCACCAGCCGGGTCCAGGCATCCGGCGCGTGGAAGCTCACCCACTGCGCCTTCCCCGAATCTGCGTCCTCCAGGTAGGCCAGGGTGCTGAGGCGCGGGCCCGTCCTGGTGGCTCCGACCGCGAAGCAGAGCAGTGCGGCGCCAAGGCCAGCGAGGGGAAGCGTCCAGAGACGCGTCTGGAACAGCCGCCGAAGGAGCGGGAGCAGTGGCAGCAGCCCGAAGGCCACCAGCAGGCCCAGGAAGATCGGCAGGCTGAAGCCCAGCAGGAGGGCGAGGTTGTGCCAGACCGGGGGGAAGAGCAGCAGCAACGGCAGGGCGGCGACCCAGGGCTGCTCCCACCAGAGCCCCAGCATGGCGAAGAGCAGGGGCCAGAGCAGGAGGTAGGTGGCGCCAGGCAGGAAGGCGGTGGCGATCACGAGGGCCAGCAGCCACCAGAGCAGGGCCCCCAGGGCGAGCCCCCGCCCCTCGAAGCGGCGGAGCGCCCACCCCCACACGGCCGCCAGGGCGGCCAGCGCGGTGGCCAGCAGGGCCGCCTCGAACCAGCGCACGCCGTAGGGATCCCGGTTGGGAATCCCTTCGCGGAAGGGTGTCACCACGAGGCCCAGGGCCTGACCGACGAGGGCGCCCAGGGCCAGGCTGCCAAGCGCGAGGCCCATGCCGACCAGGAAGCCCTTCGACATCCCAGGCTCGCGGCGGAGGCGCCAGAGCAGGGCGGCGAAGGCGCCCAGGGCCAGCCCGGTCAGGGGCCAGGCCAGGGTGGCGGGATACAGCAGGAGGACCCGGCCCAGCAGGTCGAAGTAGATGGCCTCGCCCTGGCCGGGCCGGGTGAGGGCCCCGAGATCGGCGGCGAGGAAGTGGCGGCCCAGGGCGAGGGCCATGTCCCCGTGCTGCTGGAGGCTGCCCCGGTCCAGACCATCCGGCGTGTCGAGCGCCGTATGGTAGTGCTGCCAGCGGCCCACGAAGGCGAAGTTGAGCCCGGCCATCCCCGCCTGCTTGAGCACGGTCAGGTCCGTGTCGTTGGGCAGCAGCCTGTAGAGGGCGTACATCAGCGAGGAGGCGTGGGGCCTGGGGGCGGCCACCGCGAACGCGCGCAGCAGGGGCAGGTTGCCCTCGCTGGTCTCGAACATGAAGACCGGGCCACCGCCGCCCCGCGCCTCGAAGTTGAGCGCGAGGGTGGGGACCTTCTCCCCGATGGCATCCACATGGGCCTGGGCGCCGAGGAGGCCCACCTCCTCGCCGTCGGTGATGAGGATGCGGAGCGTGTTCCGGCCCGGCGTCAGGGCCCTGGCCGTTTCCAGCAGGGCGGCCACCCCGGCGGCATCGTCGCCCGCGCCAGGACCGGTGCCGTGCGAGTCGTAGTGTGCGACCAGCAGCAGCGTGCCGGTGGAGGCGCTGCCGGGCTTCTCGGCGACGATGTTCTCGACGGTCGCCATGACCAGGTCCTGACCTCTCTCCAGGCGCCGGGCGACCCGCTTCTGGACGGTGGTGACGAACCCGAGCTGGCGGAAAGCCCCGACCAGGTGGTCCCGGACGCGGTCATGCTCCGGCGTGCCAAGCGGGTGTGGGGCCCGGGCGAGCTCGCGCACCTGGAGCATGGCCCGCTCCGCGGAGAACCGGTCCGCGGGCGCGCTGGCTGGGACCGGCTCCGGTGGCGCCTGGAGGAGGACCACGCCGGCCGTGATGAGGCCGAGCAGCAGCAGGGTGGCGAGGGGACGCTGCAGCAGGTTCATCGCGGGGCCGGCCGGCGTCAGAGCCCGTCCGCGATGAGCACCGCCGGGCTGAATGGCAGGTCCTTGGCTTCAGCCGGCGTCTTCATCCCCCACAGGGCCAGGCGGTCGGCATAGGGCGCCCACAGCTCGGGCCGGGCCTTCACGGCCTTCAGAGGCGGGTGGAACCACAGGGCCGCGGGCAGGTCGGCCAGCTCCTCCGCGGTGAGGTCCAGGGCCTCGTCGGTCTCCCAGAGGAAGCCGCAGCGGGCGGTCTCGCAGGCGGCCCACAGCTGCAGCACCTCGCTGTGCTCGAAGCTGCTGAACAGCACGCGGTCCAGGGCCTCGGCGGCCTCCACCGTGGCCAGGGCCTGCTGCCAGCCGGGCTCACCCTTGAGCTCGACGTTGATGAGCTTGGCGGGCAGCTCCAGGGCATCCGCCAGGCGGGGCACGGGCTCGCCGTTCTTCAGGAGGGGCAGCTCGGCCACCTTCATCTGCCGGAGCTGGCCCGAGCCCTTGGTGGTGCGGGAGAGGTCTTCGTCGTGGAGCACCAGGCTGACACCGTCGCGGCTGGGCTGCACGTCCAGCTCGAAGCCGTCCATCCCCGCGGCCAGGGCCGCGCGGAAGGCCTCCAGGCTGTTCTCAAGGTGCTTCGAGGACAGGCCCCGGTGGCCGAGGAGGAGGGGACGAGTGGGGGGCATGGCGACTCCCGGGGCAGAGGTTGATTCTGCCTGGAAACCCGCTGATCCGGGGGATCCCGCACGGGATTCCACCTTTGGCCCTGCCCAGCCGATGAAGGGGGCCTGAGAGGAATCTAGGATGCGGATCCTGCTGGTGGATGGTGATGGAGACCTGCTCCAGGCGCTCCGGCGCGCCTTCTGGAAGCGCCATCGGACCTGGGAGGTTCTCCTGGCCCAGACCGGCGCCGAGGCCGTCCAGGTGCTGGCCCGTGATCCGGTGGACATCGTCATTTCGGATATGGGGCTGCCGGATATGGAAGGCGCCGACCTGCTCCACCGCGTTCGCGAGGCGCAGCCCGGGGCGGTGCGCATCGCCCTGGCCGAGCACCCCCTAGCCGAGTGGCTGGAGAAGGCGGAGGGGGACCTGCACCGGCTCTTCATCAAGCCGCTGGAGCCGGATTTCCTCATCGGCGTGGTGGAGAGTCTGGACATCGAGGACGACGAGACCAGTGTCCGGGCAGTCCGCGCCTTCGTGGGCGGCCTGGGGCGCATCCCGAGTCTGCCGAGCCTCTATTCCGAGCTGGTGGCACTCCTGCAGCGTGAGGATGCTGGCATGAACGAGGTGGCCCGCCTCATCCGCAAGGATCTTGGCGTGGCGAGCCAGGTGCTGAAGCTGGCCAACTCGGTCCACTGCGCCTCGGACCGCCCAGTGGCGGAGCTGGGTCGGGCGGTGGCCATGCTGGGCGTGGACTCGCTGAGATCCCTGGTGCTGTTCCGGGGGCTCATCTCCAGCATGGAGTCCCCACGCCCCCAGGGCCTAGATCTGGAGAAGCTGTGGTTCCACTCCTTCGAGGTGGCCACCGGGGTCCGAAAGCTGGTGATCCTGGAGGGCGAGACGCAGCTCGCCGACCTCGCCTTCTCCGCCGGGTTGCTCCACGACATCGGGCTGGTGGTGCTGGCCACGGACCCGGCGGGCCGCTACCGCGCCATCCTGGAGCAGGCCCAGACCAGCAGGACGCCGCTGGCCGTGCTTGAGCACGACACGTACGGCGTGGACCATGCCCAGGTCGGCGCCCACCTGCTCAACCTATGGGGCCTGCCACCCGCCTTCTGCCGGCCCGTGCGCGAACACCATGCCCCGCCCCCGGATGGAGAAGGATTCCCCCTTTCGGCTGCGCTGCACCTGGCCGATGCCCGCCACGGCGGCGGCAAGACCGCGGGCATCTTCGCCGATGGCCGGTGGGGTCTGCATCCGCACGTGCTGAGTGATCCCGAGCGCTTCGCCCGGTGGAAGACCTGCTTGGCCATGGATGGCGGCAACTCAGCCTAGACCATCTTCCCGGGGTTGAAGATCCCCTGCGGATCCAGAGCCTGCTTGAGGGCCCGCAGCGTTCGGATGTGGCCCGGGTCGCTCAGGGCGAGGAAGGCGTCGCGTTTGGCCAGGCCGATGCCGTGCTCCCCGCTGAGGGTGCCGCCCAGGCTAATGGCGAGGCTGAAGAGGTCCATGAGCTGGCGGTCCAGCAGGGCGGGGTCGGTCTCCCCGGCTGCGAGCAGGTTCACGTGCAGGTTGCCATCGCCCAGGTGGCCGTAAGTGACCGCGGGAATGTCGAGGCGTCCCACGCCCGCAAAGAACTCCCGCAGACGGCTGCGGGGCACCACGATGTCCTCGCTGACCTTTCTCGGGTGGCGTTCCTTCAGGAAGACGCTGGTCATGCGGCGCACCGCCCAGATGCCCTGGCGCTGGCGCGCGTCCGAGGCAACCTCCAGCTGGTCGGCCACCGGACCCAGCAGGTCCAGCAGGCCCTCCAGGAAGGCGTCCGAGGTGCTGCCGCGGTCATCGAACTCCAGGATGGCCAGGGCCTCGCCAGGCAGGCGCCGGGCCTCCTCGGGGCCATGGGCGCGGAGCTCCGCCAGCACGGCGGGGTCGAAGAACTCGAAGGCGCTGGGCAGGTAGCCCGCGCCGCAGAGGCGCCCCGGCAACTCCAGCAGGTCCTCCCAGCGCTTCACCGGAAGCAGCAGGGTCGTGTATTCCCGGGGCAGGGGCGTGAGCCGCAGGGTGGCGCCCGTGATGAAGCCGAAGAGGCCCTCGCTGCCGATGAGCAGCTGGCCGAGGCTGGGACCGGCGTTGGCCTTCACGCTGCTGATGCCAAACGTGTGGAGCTCGCCGTCCTCGAGCAGGGCATCCACGGCGAGCACCCAGTGGCGGGTCATCCCATATTTGCAGGCATTGGGCCCGCCGGCGTTGGTGGCCAGGGTGCCGCCAAGGGCGCAGCTCTCCCAGGAGTTCGGATCCGGCGGGTAGAAGAGACCCCGGGCCTCGGCCGCTGCCTTCACGTCGCGGAGGGGCGCGCTGGCCGGGGCACGGAGGCAGAGGTCCTGGGGCGACACCTGGATCTCGCCGGGCCACTCGGAGAAGTCCACCACCACGGTCCGTTCGGTGGGAAGGCAGCCGCCGGCCTTGCCGGTTCCGGCGCCCCTGGGAACGAGCCCGAAGCCTTCGGCCTTGGCCCGGCGGACCAGTTCGCGGAGGGCCGCAGGGCCATGGGGCTTCACCACCGCCAGAGGCAGGATCCCGCGCAGGTGAGACTCGTCCTGGAGGAAGGGCGCCAGATCACTCGGATCCGAGATAACCCTGGCCTCCGGCAGTCCTTTGAATGCGTCCATGCTTCAGTCTGACGGATTTGCCTGGCCCCAGGTAAGCTGGCCCTCATGTCTCCGTCCTATGCGCCGTCCCCCCGGGCCCACCGGGGCCGGTATTTGCAGATCCTGGGCCATGTGACGCCTTGGCTTGTGCTGTTGCTGGGGCTTGGGGGGACGACGTGGGCCTGGCGCGCCCTGAGGCTGCAGGAGGCCGGATTTCAGGCTGGCCGGTTGGAATCCGCCCTGGCCCAGACCATGGAAGCCGTGGACCATCGCATCGAGGAACAGACCAAGCTGCTGCATGCCTCCCGGGGTCTAGTGGTGGGCCGGCCCCAACTCAGTGCCTCGGACTGGCGAGCTTTCGTGACGAGTTTGGAACCCCGGCGGCTGTCTCCGGGGACACGGCTCATGGGCTATTTCCCGCGAGACGTCCTGGAAGGCCGGCGGGGCGCCGCGACCCTTCTGGAGCCGCCGGGCCTGGGGACCACCTCGGGCGCCGATGGTGCCGGTCTGCTGCGGCTTCCCGGCTTCCAGGAGGCAGCCAGCCGGGCCCGCGATTCCGGTGAGCTGGCCGTCACCGGGCGGTTGGACCTGCCCGGGGAGCCAAGGGGGTTCCTGGCGCTCCTGCTCCCGGTGTTCAGGGATTTCAGCGTGCCGATGGGCACCGAGGCCCGTCGCGTCGGCTTCCAGGGGCTGGTGGTCTGCCTGGCCGACAGTGGTGACATGTTCAGTCCCATGTACGGCTCCAGTCCGATCCCGGACCTGGACGTGGAGATCTATGACGATCCCTCCTGCCGGAAGGGTGGCCTGCTCTACGACCGGGATCTCTGTGTCTCCAGTGGCGGCGACAGCATCGTGCAGCGCCCGGGCTCTAGGTCAGTGCCCCTGTCAGTCGGGGGCCGGCAGTGGACCCTGGTGGTCGGGTTCATTCCCGCGGTGTCCAGCTTCCGTAGCGACCGTTCCATCATGGTGGCCATCGGGGGAGCCACGGCGAGCCTCCTAGCCTTCGGGCTGACCCTGTTCCTGGCCTATGGCCGCTCGAAGCTGGAAGGGCTGACCCATCAGCTCCAGGAGAGCGAAGCCCGCTTCCGGTCCGTGGCGGAGACCGCCTCCTGTGCGATCTTCATCTACTCTGACCGCATCGAGTACATGAATGAGGCCGGTGCCCGGATCACGGGCTTCTCCCTGGGGGAGATCGTGGGTCTGCCCTTTTCCAAGCTGATCCATCCCCTGGACCAGGAACTGGTGGCCGCGCGTGCAAAGGCCCGGCTCCGGGGTGATTCCGTGCCCCTCCGCTACGAGTTCCGGCTACGGACGAAGCAGGGCGAGACCCGCTGGATCGATTTCGCCGCTGGAACCGTGACCCTCGGGGACCGGATGTATGGCCTGGGCACGGCCTTCGACGTCACGGAGCGGGTGAAGGCCAACGAGGCCCGGCTCAAGGTCGAACGCAAGCTGCTGGAGGCGCAGCGCCTGGAAAGCCTCGGCCTGCTGGCTGGTGGGGTGGCCCACGACTTCAACAACCTGCTGACGGTCATCCAGGGCAACGCGGGCATGGTGCGCGAGGCGGTGAACGAGCCGGAGCTGGCCCAGGCCTGCCTCTGGAACATCGAGGAGACCTGCCGGCGCGCTTCCGACCTGGTGCGGCAGATGCTGGCCTACTCCGGGCGGGGGACCGTCCAGTTCCAGCTGCTGGACCTGAATCGACTCGTCCAGGACATCGCCCAGCTGCTCAGCGTGTCCATCCCGAAAGCGATCACCCTGAAATACGAACTGGCGGAGGCGTTGCCCCTGGTGTCGGCGGATGCCGCCCAGCTGCAGCAGGTGGTCATGAACCTGGTCACCAACGCGGCGGAGGCCATCGGCGAGAAGGAGGGCACCGTGACCCTGCGCTCCGGGGTGCGGCAGCTCGGCGAGTCCGACATACCCGGCCTGCGCGTGGCCGAGGCCCTGAATCCCGGGCCTTTCGTCTTCCTAGAGGTGGTGGACACGGGTTCAGGGATGGAGGGGGAGACCCAGGCCAGGATCTTCGACCCCTTCTTCACCACCAAGTTCACGGGCCGCGGGCTCGGCCTCGCGGCCATGCAGGGCATCGTGCGGGGACACGGCGGCGGCGTGGACATCCAGAGCCGACCTGGGGCCGGCACCCTCTTCCGGGTCTACCTCCCCGCCCAGACTGGGACGGTCCAACCGGTCGAAGCCGCTGAACCCATCGCGGCACGCGTGAAGCTGGCTGGAGCGGGTCTCGTGCTGGTGGCCGACGACGAACCGGGCATCCGCGACTTCGCCCGGCGGGTCATGGCGCGCTCCGGGTTCGAAGTCCTCGTCGCGGAAGACGGCGTGGAGGCCGTCGAGCACGTCCGGGCCCATCAGCATGAGCTGCGCCTCGTGCTGCTGGATCTGACCATGCCGAGGCTGGGGGGCGAAGAGGCCCTGCTGAACATGCGGGCTCTGGGGTTCTCTGGTCCCGTCATCCGCTGGAGCGGGTACGCTTTCAACGAAGCCGCCCCGGATCCCAAGGCCCCCTTCCTGCGGAAGCCCTTCAGCGCGGATGAGCTGCTGGCCGCGGTGGGGAAGGTCTTGGCTTAGCTGGGGGCGACTGTCAGTTGACGAGCGTTCCCACTGGCTCGCCATTAACCGCTGCCACCAGATTGCCGGGCTTGTTCATGTCGAAGACGAGGATGGGCAGCTTGTTGTCCATGCACAGGGCGATGGCGGGAGCGTCCATGACCTTGAGCCCCTTCTCGAGCACGTCCTGGAAGCTGATGTGGTCGAAGCGGGTGGCGGTGGGGTCCTTCTTGGGATCGGCGGTGTAGATGCCATCCACGTTGGTGGCCTTCATGACCACTTGGGCGTTGATCTCGTTGCCGCGCAGCGCGGCGGCGGTGTCGGTGCTGAAGTAGGGGTTGCCGGTGCCGGCGCCGAAGATGACCACGCGGCCCTTCTCCAGGTGGCGGGTGGCGCGGCGGCGGATGTAGGTTTCGGTGACCTTGGGCATCTCCAGGCCCGACAGGGTGCGGGTGTGCACGCCCTTGTGCTCCAGGGCGTCCTGCAGGGCCAGGGCGTTGATCATGGTGGCCAGCATGCCCATGTGGTCGGCGGTGGTGCGGTCCATGCCCTTGGTGGCGCCCGCCACGCCGCGGAAGATGTTGCCGCCGCCGATGACCAGGGCCACCTCCACGCCCATCTCGCGGATGGTCTTCACCTGGTCCGCGATCATGGACACCACGGCGGGGTCGATGCCGCCCTTCTGCTCGCCCATGAGGGCCTCGCCGGAGAGCTTGAGGAGGATGCGCTTGAACTTCATGGGGACCCCGGAGGTTGGATAAAGCCTAGCCCAAAAAAAGGGCGGCACGAATGCCGCCCCTTTTCCGGTTGATGGAAACCTTACTTGGCGGCAGCGACTTCGGCGGCGAAGTTCTCGCTGCGCTTCTCCAGGCCCTCGCCCATGACGTACTTGGTGAAGCGGCGGATGCTGAGCTTCTCGCCGATCTCCGCGGTGCGCTGGGACAGGTATTGCTGGATGGTGAGGTCGGGGTTCATGATGAACGGCTGCTCCAGGAGGCAGACCTCCTTGAAGATGCTGTTCATCTTGCCCTCGACGATGCGCTCGATGATGTTGGCGGGCTTGCCGGTGGCCAGGGCCTGCTCGGTGGCGATGCGCTTCTCGGTTTCCAGGAATTCGGCGGTGACCTCCTCCTTGGTGACGAAGCGGGGCGCGGGGTCGGCGGCAGCGATGTGCATCGCAATCTCCTTCACGAGGCGCTGGAAGGCCTCGTTGCGGGCCACGAAGTCGGTCTCGGAGTTCACTTCCACCAGCACGCCCACGCGGCCGCCGGGGTGGATGTAGGCCTCCACGATGCCTTCGGCGGCGATGCGGTCGGCCTTCTTGGCGGAAGCGGCCAGGCCCTTCTTGCGCAGCCACTCGTTGGCCTGCTCCATATCGCCGTTGCTCTCTTCCAGAGCCTTCTTGCAGTCCATCATGCCGAGGCCGGTCTTCTCGCGCAGTGCCTTCACATCTAGGGCGGTGAATGCCATGTCATCTCCTGATCGTTGGGGATTCAAAGCTTCAGCCATCAGCGGGTGGACCACCGATGGCTGAGGAATGGGTGGGTTGGGTCTAGCCCTCGACTTCCATTTTTTCGGCCATCATCTTCTTCATCTCGTCGCTGTCGCTCTTGTCCTTGAAGGAATGCCGGCCCTCGAGGATGGAGTCGGCCACGCGCTCGGAAAAGAGCAGGATGGAGCGGATCGCATCGTCATTGGCGGGGATCACGTAGTCCACCATGTCGGGATCGCAGTTGGTGTCCACGATGCCCACGACCTTGATGCCGATCTTCTTGGCCTCGGTGACGGCGATGTCCTCGCGGTGCGGATCGATGACGAAGATGACGTCGGGCAGCGAGCGCATGTCGCGGATGCCGTGGAAGGAGGCTTCCAGCTTCAGGCGGGTGCGGTTCAGGGTGAGCAGCTCCTTCTTGGAGAGCAGGGCCGTGCGGGCGGGATCGGCCAGGGTGGCCTCGATCTCACGGAACTTCTCCAGGCTCTTCTTGATGGTGGCGAAGTTGGTGAGCATGCCACCCAGCCAGCGGTTGTTCACGTAGAAGGCGCCGCAGCGGGCGGCCTGCTCAGCGATGAGCTCCTGCGCCTGGGGCTTGGTGGCCACGAAGAGGAAGTTCTTCCCCTCGGAGGCGGACTTGGTGAGGAAGTTCGCCGCGGTGTTCCAGAGGCGCAGGGTCTTCTGGAGGTCGATGATGTAGATGCTGTTGCGGGCCCCGAAGATGTACTTCTTCATCTTGGGGTTCCAGCGCTTTGTCTGGTGTCCGAAATGGGCACCGGCCTCGAGGAGTTCCTTCATCTGGATGGCAGCCATGCTGGCCTCCCTGGTCAAGCGGCGAAGGCGCCGCGGGTGGGATGAAAGGCGTTGGGTTGGTTCCCTCGGCCCGAATCGCCCGCTTTCGCGGGCCGGAAAAACAGAAGGGGGATCCGAGGATCCCCCTTCCAGAGACGGACTAGCGCTTGCTGAACTGGAAGCGGCGACGGGCGGCCTTGCGACCGGGCTTCTTGCGCTCCTTCATGCGGGGGTCGCGGGTCAGGAGGCCGGCGCCGCGCAGGAGGGACTTGAGCTGGTCGTTGTAGCCGAGCAGGGCGCGGGAGATGCCCATGCGGATGGCCGAAGCCTGGCCGGCAGGGCCACCGCCGCACACGCTGATGATCATGTCGAACTTGCCGTCGAGGTCAGCCAGCACCAGGGGCTGGTGGACCATCATGCGGAGCACGGCATTGGGGAAATAGTTCTCCAGGGTGCGGCCGTTGACGGTGATCTTGCCGGTGCCGGGGCGCAGGAAGGCGCGGGCGGCCGCGCTCTTGCGGCGACCGGTTCCGTAGTTCTGGGAAATGGCCATGGGGTCCTCGCCTCTACTTCTGGATGGTCATGAGCTGGGGCTGCTGGGCGGACTGATCGTGCTCGGGGCCTGCGTAGACCTTGAGCTTGCGATACATCGCCCGGCCGAGGGGGCCCTTGGGCAGCATGCCCTTGACGGCGCTCTCGATGATGCGCTCGGGGAAGGTCGCCTTCAGCACCTCGGCGCGGACTTCCTTCATGGAGCCGGGCTGGGTGGTGGTGCGGCGGTAGATCTTCTGAACGCCCTTCTTGCCGGTCAGGACGGCCTTCTCGGCATTGATGACGATCACATGGTCGCCGGTGTCGAGGAAGGGAGTCCAGGTCGGCTTGTTCTTGCCGGACAGGACATCCGCCACGGCGGTGCTCAGACGACCCACGGCGATCCCGGTGGCGTCCACCAGGAACCACTGACGCTTGAGATCATTGGCTTTCGGGAAGTACGTGCTCATGGCCTGCTCCGGAATCACGATCGATCCGCAAACACACCACCCCATGGGCGGAGAATTCACAGAAGGGAAAGCTTATCGTTGACAGCCCGGAGGGTCAAGCCGGGATTTCTAGGCAGAGCTTCCCGCGAGCTGCCACAGCTCCTGGGCGATGCGGGAGGCGGCCATGCCGTCCACCAGGGCCATGCCGTCCCGAACCTGCTCCTGGCGGTTGTCCTGGCCCTCGGGGCCCAGCCACTGGGCCAGGGCCTCACGCACGATGGCCAGGTCCGCCTCGGGGCCCACGCCCAGGTCGAAGCAGCCATTGGCCATGGCCAGATCGGACAGGATGCCGTGCTGGCGTTCGTTCTGGCCCCAGACGGCGGCCGGAATGCCCATGCAGAGCGATTCCGCCAGGGTGACGCCGGCGGAGCACCAGATGGCGTCAAAGCCCGGAATGAGCTGGGTGAGGCCCGGCAGGCCCCGGACCACGGTGCAGCCTGGGAAGGGCTCCCCCTGGATGCCGTTGGGGGCGAGCACTGTGCAGGCGCCACGCCAGCGGTCCTCGGCGGCGAGCTGGGCCAGGGTGTCGTAGGCCTTCTGGGCCAGGTTGGGGCCGTCGCTGCCGCCAAAGGTGACCAGCAGCTTGTGGACGGCCAGGGGCTGCAGCGGCATTCGTTTCGGCCGCAGGGCCAGGGCCGCCCTGTCCACCACGATGAAGTGGGATCCGCGCAGCACGCGACAGCCCGCGGAGCGCGTCTCGAAAGGACGGATCTTGCGGCCATCCACCACCTTCACGGGATGGTCCGGCCAGCGCACGCCCTCGAGGAAGGGCTGAAAGAGGAGGTCGGCCGACTCGTGGGCATCGGTGTCGTCCTCCATGACGGCCACCCGCAGGGGCCGCAGGGCCTGGAGGAAGGCTGGCGTGGTGTCCCACTGATCGACGAGAACCACGGCGGCGCGGGCCTTGAGCACTTCGGGCAGGGGCGCGTGGAGCGCCTCGCCGAGGTAGCTCGCCTCGCAGGCGAGGGGCTGGTCCAGGAAGGGGTGGGTGCCGCCGCCCACGCGGCGGGCCCGTTCGTCGCCCGTGATGGCAATACAGACCTGGCCACCGAGACCGCGCCAGGCCTCCTGCAGGGCCAGCGCCCGAGCCACATGGCCCAGCCCAAGGCGCAGATCGGCGTGGACGCGGAGGATCAGCAGGGGGGACATGATCCGGAGAGTCTACCCGTCCTTCTCGTGGAGGGGGAAGGGGATGCTCTGAGGTCTTCTTCATGGAATGCTGGAGGCAGCCACTGGAGATCCACATGTCCGATGCTTTCCTGACGCCCGCCCCAGGCGCCAAGGCCGCCAAGCTCTGCGGCATCCTGGCCATCGTCTTCGCCCTGACCTGCGTCGGCTTTCCCGTCGCCATCGTGCTGGGCATCGTCGCGCTGGTGCAGCAGGCCAAGGCCAAGCGCCTCGCCAAGGCGGAGCCGCAGACCTACCTGCCCGTGCCGGTCACGGGGCTGGTCACGGGCATCATCGGGCTGGTGCTTCCACTGCTGATGCTGCCCCTCGTCGGCATCGTCAGCGCCATCGCCATTCCGGCCTTCCTGGGCCAGCGGGACCGGGCCAGGGAAGTGGCCGTGCAGACCATGGTCGAGTCGGCCCGCCGGCAGGCGGAGGTCATCGTGACGGAGCTGCACGCCAAGGCCCCGGGCCAGGTCCCCTCCCAGGATGCGGTGATCCAGGCCCTGTCGCGGGATCCCGGCATCCTGGCCTTCAAGAACCCCTACACGCCCTCGGCGCCGGCCTTCAAGCGGGGGAAGGAAGGTCTCCTTGGCACCGTCACGGTCTATCCGGACATGGAAGAGGTGGGCGGCGTCACCACCTGGTCCATCAAGTTCCGGGGGACCACCCGGCGCGGCGGCCAGGAACACCTGATCGAGGCCGAGGTCATCACCCACACCCAGGAGAAGGTCCACGGCCGCACCGAGGATGGCTGGGAGGTGGTCCAACCGGCTGCGGAGACACCTGCCGCGCCGCCTGCCGAGCCCAAATAGGGCGCGTTCAGTTGCTGCCGAGCGCCCTCAGGGGAAGGGATGCCCCTCGGCGAAGCCTGGTTGCGGGGCTTCCACCTTCGGCGCTTCGGCGAGGGGCCAGCCGTCCGCGAAGTAGGCTTCCTTGTAGCGCACGTAGCGGGCCCAGACGCTGCCCACCAACTGGCGCTGGTCCTCGCTGAGGGGGCCCTTCACCACGGCGGGCCAGCCGGCTACCAGGCTGTGGGGCGGGGCCTGGAAGCCTTCGCGCACGAGGCTCCCCGCAGCCACGAGGCAGCCCTCGCCGATCTCGGCCCCATCCATGATGGTGGTGCTCATGCCGATTAGCGCGTTCCGGCGGATGGTGCAGCCGTGCAGCATCACGTTGTGGGCGATGCTCACCTCGTCCTCGATGAGCAGGGGCCACTTCTGGTTGGTCACGTGCAGACAGCAGGCGTCCTGGATGTTGGTGCGGGCGCCGATGCGGATCCAGTTCACGTCGCCGCGGACGGCGCAGTTGAACCAGATGCTGGCGTCGTCGCCGATGCTCACGTCGCCCAGCACCAGGGCGCTGTCGGGAATGAAGACCCGGTTGCCGATGCTCGGGACCATGCCTTGGAAGGGACGGATCATGGGCGCTCTCCAGCCCGAGAGTCTACCCCACGGTGAGCAGGCCCAGCTTCACCGCGGCAAGGCCCAGTGCCGCGACGATCACCCAGAGGGCCAGGCCTTGCAGGAACGGGCGGAGCCCCACCCTCTGCAGCGCCTCGCGGCTCAGCCCGGCCCCGATGAGAAAGAGGGTCAGCACCAGCACCCGCCGGGCCGCGCTGGCGACGACATGTCCAGCCAATTGCAGCATGGGGACGAAGGTGACCAGGGCCGCCACAAGCAGGAAGCCTGCGATGAACCAGGGCTTCTTCATCGGCGGCGCCTCGGGTGTCGTCTCGCCCCGGCGCGCCACCAGCCAGCCAATGGCCAGGGTCAATGGCACAATCCAGAGGGCGCGGGCCAGCTTCACGGTGGTGGCCACTTCCAGGGCGCGGGGACCGTAGGCAAGGCCGGCCCCCACCACCGAGCTCGTGTCATGGATGGCCAGCGCCGACCAGAGGCCGAAGGCCTCCTGGCCCAGGCCCGCAGCATGGCCCAGGGGTGGGAAGAGGACCAGCGCGGCCGCGTTCAGCAGGAACACCGTGGCCAGGGCGAGGGAGATCTCATGTTCCTTGGCGCGGAGTACTGGGGCCACGGCGGCGATGGCGCTGCCGCCGCAGATGGCGGTGCCGACGGAAATCAGGATCCCCGCATCACGCTCGACTTTCATCAGCCGCGCCAGTCCCCAGCCCAGGGCCAGCACCAGGGCCAGGCTGATGGCGGTGTAGCCGAGGCCATGGAGTCCGGCTCGCGCGACCGCGCGCAGGTTCATGTCCGCGCCCAGTCCCACCACCGCGAGGGGCAGGAGCCGATGGGTCCAGCTGCGGGTCAGGTCCTGCAGGGGGTTGCCCACGGTGAGCGCCAGCAGGGTTCCGCCCACCAAGGATGCGGCTGCGGGCGTGAAGGGGGCCAGGGCCAGGAGTCCCCCCAGAAGCAGCATGGGCTTGGCCAATCTGGAGTCGGACGCGATCGGACGCATGGCTTCAGGGTACCCTGGGGTGATGACTGACCAGCTCATCCCCTCTCGGCGCGCATTTCCGGCAGATGATCCGATCTTCGCCCTGAATGCCGAGGCTCTGGGCCGGAAGGCTGCCGGCGAGCCGGTGCTGAACGCCACCGTTGGCGCCCTGCTGGATGACTCGGGCCAGCTCGTCGTGCTGGATTCCGTGATGGAGCTCTGGCGGGACCTGACGGCGCTGGAGGTGGCACCCTACGCTCCGATCGCAGGTGACCCGGCCTTTCTGAAAGCCTTGGTCCAGCGGCACTGGCCCTCGCTCGGCTCGGCCGGTGCGGCTTGTTCCACGCCCGGTGGCAGCGGCGCGATCGCCCTCTCCATGCGCAACTTCCTGGAGGCCGGCCAGAAGGTGCTGACCACGGCCCCGTACTGGGGGCCCTACGCCACCATGGCCACCGAGAACGGCCTGAGCCTGGCCACGGCCCCCTGGCCCGAGGCGGGCCAGCCCCTGGACGCGGCAGCCTGGGGTGGGGCCCTTCAGGCTGTGCTGAAGGCACAGGGGCGGGTGCTGGTCCTCCTCAATGACCCCTGCCACAATCCCACCGGGCGCAGCCTGAGTGCCGCGGATCGCCAGGTGCTCGCGGGCCTCCTGCGCGAGGCCTCCGCCCTGGGGCCGATCACCCTGCTCCTGGACTTCGCCTACCTCGACTACACCTGTGAACCGGCCTCTGTCGCCGCCGCGCTGGCCGACTATGCGGCGCTGGGTGCCGAAGGCCGCATCCTGGTCGGGGCCTCCATGTCCCTGTCCAAGTCGATGACGCTCTACGGCGCGCGCTGCGGGGCGCTGGGCTTCCCCTGGAACTCAGACCCGGCCCTGCAGGCGGCCCTGACCCAGTCCTGCCGGGGCACCTGGTCCAACTGTGCCAAGGCCCCCCAGTCCCTGCTCCTGCGCTTGGCGAAGGACGGCAAGGCGCAGGAACGTCTGGCCGCAGAGCACCGCCACTGGTCGGAAGTCCTATCGGCCCGGGCCTCGGCCCTGGATGCGGCCCTCGTCGAGGCGGCCATGCCGCCGGTCCACTGGCAGGGGGGCTTCTTCGTCTGCGTGCCCGTGCCCGACCCCGAGTCTGCCTGCACCCAGTTGAAAGCCCGGGGCGTCTTCACGGTTCCCCTGCCCGAGGGGCTGCGGGTGGGTCTCTGCGGGATGCGTGCCTCAGAGGCGCCACGCCTCGCCCAGGCGCTCCAGCAGGTCCTGTAAGGATGGTGATTCTGGCTTGGAAAGGCCCCCATCCTGGGGTATTCTGATCGGCCGCGGGCGTATAACTCAGCGGTAGAGTGCTACCTTCACACGGTAGAAGTCCCAGGTTCGAATCCTGGTACGCCCACCACTCCAAACCAAGGCCCTGATCGTGATCGGGGCCTTTTCTTCTTCCCGCGCGTCGTCTCTTCCCCGTCAGTCCTCCATCCCTTCGGGAGCCTCCCATGCCTCTGATCCTCGCCACCCAGGTTCGCGCCGGGATGATCGTCAACTTTGAGAACGAACTCTGCCGCGTCATCAGCGTCGAGCACCAGACCCCCGGCAACCTGCCGGCCCGGGTCCAGGTGAAGATGAAACGCCTGAAGGACGGCATCAATCGGGAGAACCGTTTCGGCAGCTCCGACAAGGTGGACAAGGCCAGCCTCGAACAGCACATGCTGGAGTTCCTCTACGAGGACGGCGACAACCTCATCTTCATGAACAACGAGACCTACGAGCAGCTCGAGGTCGGCAAGGACATCCTGGGCGACGACATGGTCTTCCTCGAACCCAACATGCAGGTCGAGATCGAGTTCTACGAGGGCCAGCCCATGGGTGCCACCCTGCCCCCCAGCGTGGTCCTGGAGATCGTGGAGACCGACCCAGTCATGAAGAACGCCAATGCCACGGGCTCCTACAAGCCCGCCAAGCTGAACAACGGCATCAGCGTGGGGGTGCCCCCCTACATGGAAGCCGGTCAAAAGATCCGCGTGAACACGGTGGATCGCACCTTCATGGAGCGGGTGAAGTAGGGCCCGACCCGAGGCTTGCAAGCTGGACACTGAACTGGGCGAAGCCCCGCGACCCATCGGGGTGGGCTACTCAACGCCGAGGAGAGTGATTCATCCACCCTCACGGTGGCCTGACTTGTGGCCGATCCAGGATCATTAGGCAGAAGCCGCCGGGACCTTGTCCTTTATGATTTTCCCCGGACGAAATTCCAACCCCGCGGTAAAGTACTGGTCGGTTGGTTCCCGGGGGCGTGACCTTCGTCACAATCGGACGGGAATTATGCGATAACTGACGACTCACCCGGTGGAGCCCCATGCCTCAAGCAGTCCTCAACCTGAGAAGGATCGAGTTCCTGGCCGGCCTGCCGATGAACGCAGCCGAAGAGATGGCCAGCATCGCCGAGCTCCGTCGCTTCCCGGACGGCGCCCGGGTCTACACCCAGGGCGATCTGGTCTCGGGGATCTACGTCGTGGTCAAGGGCGGGCTGAAGGTCTTCCGCACCGATGGTCGGGGGCGGGTTCAGGTGCTCCAGTTCCTAAAAGTCGGCGATTGCGTGGGGGAAGTCCCGGTGTTCGATGGCGGACCCACGCCCTCCAGCGCCGAGTCCCACGGCGAGACCGAGTGCTGGCTCATCCCCGCGGCGCCGCTGCGCCAGCTCGTGCACCGCTACCCCGAAGTGGCCGAGATGATCATCCACCACTTCACGGCGAAGGTGCGGCATCTGGTGACCCTGGTCGAGACCCTCAGCCTGCACAGTGTGCCGGAGCGCGTCGCGCAGCTGCTGCTGGAAGCCCACGAAGCGAACCCCGGGCGGTCCCTGGTGGAATTCCAGGAGACCCAGGAGGACCTGGCCCAGTGCATCGGTGCCAGCCGCGAAGCCTTCAGCCGGGCCCTGCGCCTGCTGACGGACCTTGGCCTCATCCAGAGCACCTTCCCGGTGGTGCGCATCCTCGACCTGGGCAAGCTGCAGCGCTACGCCAAGGGCTGATCAGGACTACACCACGGGCAGCCACCTCGTTTTGGCGCCGGCCTCCAGTCCACCCTGCTCGATCCAGGCGAAGCCATCGGCCTTGGCCAGGGTGATCAGGTCTGCGGAGCCCTTGCCGGGCAGGGGCTCGAGGCGTCCCTCCACCAGACGGCAGGGGTGCAGCAGCGGGCGGTCGCCCTTGTGCTTCACGGGGGCCGTCAGGCGGGCCCGACGCCAGGGGTCCGGGGCGGACCGCCCTTCAAGCCGCGCCATGGCCTGGGGCAGGAAGAGCAGGGCGTTGAGGTAGGCCGACACGGGATTGCCGGGCAGCCCCAGCACCAGCAGGTCGCCCAGCAGGGCGGCGAGCATGGGCTTGCCGGGTTTGAGGCGGATGCGGTGGAAGAGGATCGTGGCACCCAGGTCCCTGAGCACCGCGGGCAGGTGGTCGTGGTCCCCCATGCTCACCCCTCCGGAGGTGAGCAGGATGCGGATGTCGCCAGGATGCTGCAGGGCCGCCGCCAGGGCGGCGGGGTCATCGGGCAGGGCGGAGCGGAGCTCCACCTCGGCGCCAAGGATGTGGGCCAGGGCCGCGAGCATGGGGCCGTTCGAGTCCCGGATCTGATGTGGGGCTGGTGTCGGCACCAGCTCGTCGCCGGTGGAGGCCACGCCCACCCGCAGCCGGGTGCGGGCGGGCAGGGGCCGACCCTCCTGGGCCTGGAGCGCCACGCGGGCCGCATTCAGGGGCGTGTCTGCGGCCAGCAGCAGGTCGCCACCGCGGGCCTGCTCACCGCGGGGGCGGACATGGTCTCCGGCTGCCGGGTCGATGGTTGGAAGGGCCATGCCATCCGCGCTCTCGAGCTGCTCGACCGGCACGATGGCATCGGCTCCCAGGGGCAGGGCGGCGCCGGTCATGATGCGGACCGCCGTTCCTGACGTGAGGGAGAAGGCCGCCGGATCGCTGCCGGCGAACAGGGTGCCCAGGACGCGGCGGGGCGCGCGGCCCTCCGAGGCTTTCAGGGCGATCCCATCCATGCTGGCCCGGTCCGTGGCGGGATCGTCCCGCTCGGCGCGCAGCTCCGGCAGATGCGGTGTGGGTAGGGCCTCCCAGAGGCGCCGGAGGGCCTCCTCCAGGGGCAGCAGGTCGGGGTGATCGCAGCTCATCGCCATGCCTTCGATGATAGGGAGCCCACCGGGGCGGCGGCGCTTTTCCGTTCGATTCCCAAAGGGACCTCGAACTCAGCCGTGCTTCGGAGCTCGCCCTTCCGCTTCCTTCTGGTGGCGGATGTCCAAGAGCTGGAGGTCCCGGATGGTGGCCTCGGTCATGGAGGAGGTCACCTGGGTCTTCACGGCGGCCCAGGCGTCATGCAGCGGGCAGGGGTGGTCGCCACCGCAGCTGGGGAAGCCCATGATGCAGCCTTCCAGGGCATCCGGACCTTCCAGGGCCGTCACCACCTCTCCGACCGTGATGCGGTGCGAGGGGCGGGTGAAGCGGAAGCCCCCCTTCGGGCCGCGCACGGACTCCAGGATGTCGGCCTGTACGAGGCCCTGCAGGATCTTCGCGAGGTAGGGGCCGGGCAGCTCCAGCTTGGAGGAGAGGTCCTTCGCCAGGCTGAAGGACCCGTCTTCGGGAAGGGCCGCAAGGGCGCGGAGGGCATAGCCGGTGGCGGTGGAGAAGAGCATTCAGGAATCCTTGTTCTGAATCGAGCATCCGGTTCCTCGATTCAGGAGTCCAGCCCTTTGTGACCGATGTCCGGGCTCCAGGTCAGAGCAGCGCACGCCAGAGGAGGGCGAGCCCGATGATGCTCAGGCCACCTTCCCGCCAGCCGAGGGTGCGGGCGGGGATCACCCGGACGGGCACCAGGGCCCTCAGGTAGAGCAGGGCCGTCCACGCGGTCCACAGGGCTCCCGCCAGCCCCCGGGTCGCCAGCAGGAGGGCCGAGGAGCCGACCAGCAGGGTGTGGAGGATGTGGACGAGGATCATCCGCCGGCGCAGGTCCGAATCCGCGAGGCCGTGGGCCCGGCCCAGCCACCGGCGCACATGGGCGAGGTTCGCGCTGCCGACGAGGGTCACGAACCACCAGGCGCGGAGGGCCTCTGCCTGGGAGTCCCCGGCGGCCACGAGCATGGCGGCCGCCAGCCCGGCGAAGGCGCCCTGGGCCGCCATCTCCACGGCCAGGGTCCGCGTCGTTCGCGCCAGATCCGCCCGCAACGCGAGGAACACGAGCGGGCTGACACAGGCCAGGGGAATGAGGAACCGTGCATCAGAAATCGTCAGGGTCAGGAGGCCGAAGGCGATGGTCAGGACGCCGAGCAGGAGGAGCCCATGCAGCTGGACCGGATCCTTCTGGCCCTGGAGCACGCGGCGCAGGGGGGGCCGGCCCAGGAAGAAGGAAAGTGCCGCGCACCCAAGGCAGAGCCCAGCGAGGCTGGGGCGCAGCAGGAGGCCCAGCCCCAGCGGAAACCCGAGCATGAACCAGCTGCCGTGTTCGGCGGGCAGAATGGAGCGCAGGGGGGGCAGCCACTTAGTCATTTCGGTATCCAGACTCCGAAATAGAGTGTGGCTTCTTTCCCTGCCCCTGGCCATGCGCCGGGTCACACCTCGGAGGCGATGAGGCGCAGGCCTTCCAGGGCTTCCTCCATGGTGAGGAAGACCGGCAGGCCGACGCTCCGCAGGCCCTGACGGTAGAGGTCGAAGAGAGGACCACCCTCCACGGCGACGCCCACCCACTTCCCGGAGGCCTTGGCGAGGTCGGCCAGGGAACTGGCGAAGGCCCGGATGGCCTCTGGCGCGGTCGTGTTCAGTCGGACCGTGAGGGGCACCAGGCCCACCACCACGGCCTCGGCCTCGGTGGCCAGCAGCAGCTTCGCCGTGGCGAGGTAGGCGGACTCGTTGGCCATGGGCGTGAGGTCCAGGGGGAGTCTCGGGCTGACGAGGCCCGTGAGGCCCTCGGCCTCGATGGTGGTGGCCAGGGCGTGGGTCTCGGCTTCGGTCAGCCTGGAGCCGCGGAAGGGGCCCGTGAGCAGGTCGGCCGAGGCCACGGACTCGAATCCGGCGTTGGTCATGATGGCGACGGCCGTGGGCCGACCCACCGGGTAGGTGCCGAGCCAGGCCAGGGCCGCATCGAAGGCCTCCATGCGCTCCGCGAGCATGACGCCCGCACTGCGCAGCACCGCGGCCTGCAGGGCGTGGTCACCGGCGAGGGCACCGGTGTGGCTGCTGGCGGCGGCCATCCCCTCCTGGCTCCGGCCCCCCTTGTAGAGCAGGACGCGACGGCCGGAGGCGCGCAGCGCCTTGGCGGCCCTGGCCGTGGTCTGCAGGTCGCCGGGGGCAAAGCCCTCCAGGTAGGCGCCCACGACCTTCACGGCCGGGTCGGCAGCGAAGCCCTGGAAGAAGTCCGAGCAGCGCAGGTCCATCTGGTTGCCGATGGCCACGGCGGCCCGCAGGCCCAGCTCGGCGCGGCGGCTGAGGCGCGTGATGAGGAAGGCGCCGCTCTGGCTCACCAGGGCTACGTGGCCGGGCTTGGCGGCGAGGGGCAGCTTCACGGTGGGGATGAAGAGCGTGTTCAAGGCTTGGTCGGGGCTGAAGAGTCCCAGGCCGTTGGGGCCCACGAGGGCGGGGGTCCACTTCCCTGCGCGTCGGTGCTCGTCCAGGCAGGCGACGAGGCGCTTGCCGAGGCCTTCGGTATCGGCGCCGTCCCCCAGGCCACCGGCGACGAGATACACCACCGTGGCGCCGCCGCCCTGACGGCAGAGCTGCTCCACCACGTCCAGCGTCTGGGGCGCAGGCAGGGAGAGGATCAGCTGATCCGTCGGGGCCGTCGCGAGCTCGGCCACCGAGGCGAGGCAGGGCAGCCCCAGAAACTCTGTCGCGCCCGGCTTGATGAGGCGCAGCGAGCTTTCCGGCAGGGCGGATTTCCTGACGTTTTCGAGAATGATGCGGCCCACGGTGCCTTCGCGGCTGGAGACGCCCGCGATCACCAGGCTGCGGGGATTTACCAGCGCCTGGTACCAAGCGGGATCCGGGGTCGCGATGGTCGCGGGTGTGGCGTCCTCCAATGTGCCCACGCCATCCAGGGCCGTGGGCAGGCCCTCGCTGTCCAGCACGATGGGATTGAGCTCGAGCAGGGTGACGCCTTCGCGCTGCAGGCCTTCCACCGCACGCCAGAGGCCCTGGAGGAAGGCCAGGAGCCTGCCTTCATCGGTGAGGGCTTCCGTGCCGCGCTGCCGGCCCAGCCAGGTGCGACCCAGCCAATGGCCGCGCAGGTCGGTAAGCGCCTGTTCAGGGGTGGTCAGCGCGATGGCCCAGATCAGGGGCGGAGCCATCGCGGCCCAGGCGTCCGCCTGCAGTCCGCCGATGCCGAAGACCACGAGCCAGCCCGCATCGGGATCGCGCTTGAGGGACACGAGGGCTTCGGTGGGCAGGCCCGACAGCTTCTTGAAGGCGACCTTCTCGCACACGAGGCCGCCGATCCAGGGGTGCTCCGGGACGCGCTGCCGCATGCCTGCAGCTTCGGCCTTCAGGGCCTCGGCGTCGAACACGCCGAAGTGCACGGCCCCGCGATCCGACTTGTGCCACAGGTGGTCCGCGATGCCCTTGAGCACGATGGGCTCCCCGGCTTCGAAGGGCGGGGACCCGGCTTCCAGGAACCCGTGCCGCGGCACGCGCAGGCCGGCAGCGGCGAGCAGGCCGTAGGCCCGCCCCTCGTGGAGGAATCCGGTGGTCGGGTGCATGTCAGACTCCTACGGTTTCCTGAACGAGGCCGCGGCCCGCGTGGAAGGCTTCGATGTTCTTCTCGGTGACGCTGGCGCCCTTGGCTTCGAAGCGCTGGCGGATGACCTCGAACCAGACCTCGTCGGTGACGGGCAGGAACTTGGAGGCCATGCCCAGGAGGGCCATGCCGCCAGCCTGCTTGTGCTTGAGCTTGCGGGCCAGGTCCTCGGTGTCCACCAGATGGCAGCCACGCACGGCCTTCAGGGCCGCGTAGATGTCTTCCAGGGGCGGGTAGCCCTCCATGTTCACCTGGGGTTCCTCGGACACCACCAGGTGGCCGTTCATGCGCAGCATGGCCACGTAGCGCAGGGCCTCCAGCGGTTCGAGGGCGACGAGGAGGTCCGCGCAGCCCTCGTCGATGATGGGCGAACTGAGGGGGACCTCCGAGAAGCAGACCTGGGCGTGGACGCTGCCGCCCCGCTGGCTCATGCCGTGGATCTCGGATTGCAGCGCCTGGAGCCCGCTGCGGCGCAGCGCCTCCAGGACGATCTGGGCGAGGGAGAGGACCCCCTGGCCGCCGACGCCGCACAAGACAATGCCGTGGATGCGATGTTCGCTCATGGGAGAACCTCTGTGCTGCAGCAGCCCTGCTCCTGGCGGGCCTTTTCGTCGCGGTCGTATTCCTTCAGCACGCCCCGGCGGAGCGACTGGATGCATTCCCGGCGGAAGACAACCACCGAGGGCCCCGGGTGCCGGAGGGCGGACTCCATGGCCTTCACGTTGGCCTCGTGCTGCTTGGGCAGCGGCGTGAGGACCTGGACCTGGGACGCGGGGATGCCCATGCCGAGCACCATGCGCTCCACCTGGTCGAGGGCCTGGCTGGGCTGCTGGCCCGTCATGCCCACCACCCGGTTGTCCAGGATCATGACGGTGACGTTCACGCCGGAATCGGCAGCGGTCAGCAGGGCGGGAAGGCCGCTGTGGCCGAAGGTCGAATCGCCGATGACGGCGATGGAGGGGGTCTGGCCAGCCATGGCGGCGCCGACGGCCATGCTGATGCTGGCGCCCATCTCGACCACGGCGTGGATGGCGCTCATGGGTTCCTGGGCGGCCAGGGTGTAGCAGCCGATGTCGCCGAAGACGCGGGCATCGGCCTTGCCGATGTTCTGCAAGGCCTCCTGCATGGCTTCGTAGGCGTCCACGTGGCCGCAGCCGTCGCAGAAGCGGGGGGCCCGGATCGGCAGGTCCAGGGTGCTGGCGGCCTTGCCGTCCGCCGTGCTCAGGCCGAGCGCCTCCTTGAGCAGCCGCGGGGTCAGCTCCCCGGTGCGGGGCAGGGCCCCGTCCATGCGGCCGTGGATCGTACCGGCCCGCTGGAAGGTCAGGCGCTCCTCCAGCACTGGGTAGTCCTCTTCAAACACGAAGACCTCGTCCACCAGGCTGAGGAAGACGGGCTCAAGGCCGGGATCCATGGGATAGGCACAGACCTCCAGGCGGGGCAGCTCCAGCAACTCGGGATGCTCGAGGGCCAGCTGCTCGAAGTAGGCCCGGCCCATCCCGGCCACGGCCACGCCGCGCCGGCTGGTCCCGGAGATGATGCGGTTCATGGAGGACAGCTCGGCCACCATGCGGGGCTGCTTGGCCAGCAGGTCCACGTAACGGCGGCGGGCGTTGGAAGGAATGAGCACCCAGTCCTGGATGGTCTCCTTGGGGGCCACCCCCAGGCCGGTGGGGGCGAGCACCTCGCGCCGGACCAGGTGGGCCCGGCAGTGGGCCAGGCGGGTCACCAGACGCACCATCACGGGGACCTGGAGGGACTCGGACAGCTCGAAGGCACGCCAGGTGAAGTCGTAGCACTCCTGGACGGTGCTCGGTTCGAGGACCGGCAGCCAGGCGAACTTGGCGAGGCGGCGGCTGTCCTGCTCGTTCTGGCTGCTGTGCATGCCCGGATCGTCCGCTACCAGGAGGACCAGGCCGCCCCGCACGCCCGTGAGGGCGGAGTTGGCGTAGGCGTCCATGGCCACGTTCAGGCCCACGTGCTTCATGGTCACCAGGGTGCGGTGCCCGGCATAGCTGACGCCCAGGGCCAGGTCGTAGGCCACCTTCTCATTGGCGGCCCACTGCGCCACCCGTCCCTCGGGGGCCTCGTGGATCATCGCCTCGACGAACTCGAAACCTTCGGTGGAGGGCGTGCCCGGATAGCCGAACGCGCCCTTGATGCCCGCGTCGAAGGCCGCGCAACCCACCGCCTCCACGCCCAGCGCCAGGGTGCCCTGTGCCATGTCAACCTCCACCGTCATGCCAGCGGGGAAGTATGTGGGGCCTGGCCCGTGTCAGGGGTCACACGGAGGCACCCGGGGCCCCTCAGTGTGCGCGGGGTCACAGCGCCTGCCGGGGGGTGCAAATAAACCCGCTGGCACCCGGGAACCTTTCTCAGTGCCCAAGGTCACAACTTTGTCCCCCATGGGGTGAGTTATTAAGCTTCAAATCAATGACAATGCATATTTTTCACCAATATTTCATATACTAAAATATTGAAATAGATGAATTTATAAATTTTTTTAAATTGTCACGAATGCGTGATGAAACCCCTCTGTAGAACCATTCAGGCATACCCAGGGAAGCATTCTCACTCTTGAGGTCGGCTAAATAGAGGCCTACTGTCGAGCCTGACCTGACCATCTACCTGGGCCACTGCCATCTACAAAGTTCGATCCACGTACCACTCGTCTTCTGAAACGGCCAAACGCACAGTGCACTGCGAGATGAGGCGAACCATGAAACGACAAAACCTTGTGGCCCTGCTAGCCACCCTGATGACAGCGACGGCCTGGGGCCAGGAGGTCAGCCTGTATGGCACGACCATGGCGCAGATGTGGAAGTCGGAGACGGTGGGTTTCGACAAGGCCACCTACACTCCGGCAACCCAGTACCTGGGCATCGACGCCAACAAGCTGGGCTCCGACAACCTGTCCCTGCACCTCTTCGGCTGGGGCCGCACCGACCTGTCGGACTCGAGCAACCTGGATGGGTCAAAGACCTCGGGCTACTTGAACTTCGGCTACCTGCAGTATCGGTTCAACCAGGCGAACGCTGAAGTGAAGGCTGGCCGCTTCACGGTGAGCCAGGGCACCGGCTTCGAGCAGGTGGATGGTGTCAGCCTACGGACGGACCTGCGGGGCGGCTTCACCTTCTCGGCCTTCGGGGGCAAGCCCGTCCTCTACAAGACGGTGGACCTCACCTCGCAGAAGGACTACGACTTCCAGCGGGACGTGATCTACGGGACGCGGCTGGGCTGGCGCATCCCGAAGGTGGGCGAGATCGGCGTGTCATACCTGCAGGACGGGACGAAGGCCGCCAAGGACCTGCCGATCCCCTCGACGGTGGACTACAGCCGGAAGCAGATGGGTGTGGACCTCCTGATCGCGCCGGCCCCGGCGTTCCAGCTGCGCGGCCGGACGATCTTCGATCTGGCCGACCACGCGGCGCTGCCCGCGGGGACCGCAAAGCCTTCGAACATCGCCGAGCACGACTACACGGCCATCGTGAAGTTCGGTTCGAAGGTGACCGTCACGGCCAATGTCGCGGAGCGGAACTTCTACGCCTACTTCGCGGGCACGAACCTGCCCTCTCTGTTCCGGCAGGACGAGAAGGACAAGTACAAGGGCTACGGCGGCAGCCTGACGGTGAGCGCCAGCGGCAACCTGCAGCTGGTCGCCGATTTCCGGCACATGAACCGGGAGTCCTTCGGGGATGTGACTCGGGTCGGCGGCGAGGTCCGTTACGCCTCCACCGAGAAGCACTACATGGCCGGTTTGGGCATGCGTTCCGTGAGCGCCAGCAAGACCATCCAGGTGGATCCCACGGCGCCGGGCCGCAGCCTGTCGCACACGGAGCTCCGGGCCTTCACCATGATCGAGCGGAAGCGGCTCTCGCTGAGCCTCGATGGCATCTTCCAGCAGTACAAGGAAGGCAACCCCTACCTGAACGGGCTCACCAGCCTCTACGAGGTGGTGGCTTCGGTGGGCTTCAAGGCGACCGAGAATCTGAAGCTGTCGGGGGACATCAGCCGCGGCAGCACGCCGGTGGCGAAGGATGAGACCCGGGGTCTGCTGCGTGCCGAGTATCGGTTCGGCTTTGGTAAGAAGGGAGGTCAGTAATGGCCCGCAAGTCCGTCCTCCAGTTTTTCGGGATCCTGTTCGGCCTGGGCCTGCTCATGGCCTGCAGCCTGATCTCGCCTGAGACCAGCTTCGCGGCGACCCATCCGGAAGGCGTGGGTGCCGGCCGGCCCATGTGCTCCGAGTGCCACACGACGGACGTGTCGAAGGGCGCCCTCAAGCCCTACGCGGCCTTCGATCACACCCAGACGTTCGTGAAGAGCCACAAGTATCAGGCGACGCAGGATGCCAACACCTGCGCCTCCTGCCACGCCCAGTCCTTCTGCTCGGACTGCCACGGTGGCAAGGTGCCGATGAAGCCGGCGATCAAGCTGAGCGACAGCCCGGACCGGCTGGCGCCGCACCGGGGCGACTACCTGACCCTCCACAAGCTGGAAGGGAAGATGGATCCGTCGAGCTGCTACACGTGCCACGGCCGCGCCAACAACGACAAGTGCCGCGCTTGTCATCGGTAGTCATCCGCTGAGTCTCGAAGGGGAATACGATGCGCAACGTTAAATGGATGGCGGGCAGTTGTTTTGCGATGGCCCTGGCCCTGTTGGCCTGGGGCTGCGCCGGGAAGGCCCAGAAGGCCGTTCCGTTCGAAGAGGTGAAGGGCCAGCACCCGGCCAACTGGGTCCAGGTCCATTACGCCTCTTACATCGGGACGCCTGAGCAGTGCCAGACCTGCCACGGCTCCACCACGGATCCCGCCCTTGCCGGTGGCATCTCCAAGGTCAGCTGCTTCACCTGCCACACCGGCGGCGTCAATCACCCCACTGGCTGGGCTGCCCCGGCCCAGCATGGCCTGGCCGCCAAGCAGGCGCCGAGTGCCAATCCCATCGCCATGGTGGGCTTCAGCCACTGCGCCAAGTGCCATGGCGCCACCTACGCGGGCGGGATCGCCAACTCCTGCAAGGCCTGCCACACCAAGGCCCCGCACCCCGACAAGCCCTGGACTGGTACCACCATGACGTTGACCAACCACATCTTCACGGACCAGGCCAATGTCCCTGAGTGCTTCAAGTGCCACGCGGCCGGGGCCAACTCGACCGTCCACCCGCTGACCACGCCGCCTGCCGGCACCGCCCCGGGCTGCCTGAATGACACCATGTGCCACAGCACGACCATCTCCTCCGCTGCCGGCATCCGAATCCTGCCCACCACGGCCCCCTGAGGGACTCTGCTCCGACAGGAGGTGCCCTATCCCGAACAAAGTGACCTGCAGTTGATCTGACCTTTCCCATCACGCTCCACCCCCCAAACCTCAAGGGAGACAAGACCATGAAGCACCGTCCTCTGAAACAACTCTGCGGGCTCATCGCCACCGCAGCGATCATGCTCGTGCTGGTCGGTTGCAACGGCAAGAATGGCGC
>NZ_JBATQW010000062.1:0-1735 GCF_049292215.1 Geothrix sp.
GGCCCAGCCAGGCCACCCTGCCGCCCTCCATGGCCAGGGCCGCGTCCGGGATGCGGTCCACCGCCCAGGCCCGGGCGGGATCGGGGGTCAGCAGACCCCGGAGGTTCACGAGCACGCGGCGATCCGACATGGAACCAGTCTGCCAGGGAACCGGACTGTAAAAAATCACGCCCAGGTCCCTTGCGGCCGGGGCGCGGCTTGGTAGCATCGCTCGACACCGGAGGTTCCAGTGCGGGGCAGGGGAATGGGAATGCGACACATCGCGCAGGGATCGTGCGTGCTTGCGCTGGGTCTGACGGCGCTGCCCGCTACGGCCCAGGGGCCCTCTGCGATTCCGGCCTGGGCCGCGGAGCGGGTCCGTGGATGGAGCGTCTCCCGCTACGATGCGGCCGGCAACCAGCAGTGGACAGGGAAGAAATGGGATCAGGCCATCTGGGGGGATCAGCTAGCCGAGGCTCGTTACCGGCTCCGGAACGCCCAGGATCGCCGGGCGGCCCTATGGGCGCTGACGGCTTGGCCTGTGGACCAGTGGGATGCAGCAGCCTTGAAGACCGGCGGCGCCGAGGCCGCGCAGTTCCTTTACCAGCGCGGGTACCGGCAATCGGGCAAGGATCCCTACGCCTACCTGGGCTCCCCGGACCGCGTGGAACGCCCCTGGACCCATGGTCTGGGCCTGCACCTGGATAAGGGCGCCTGGCGCTTCCAGTGGATCCCCAGCCCGGCCCTGTTCACGCAGGCGGGTAGCGTGGCGCTGCCCAAGGGCATGGAGCAGGCCGCCCAGCCCGGCGTGCTCATCCACCTGAAGCAGTTGCGGCCCGGCCTGGAGAAGCTGGTGGGCCTGGCAGGCGGCTCGGGCGCGGCGGCCAACGGCGCGTCCACGGGCCTGGTGCCCGCCCTGGCCCAGGGCAGCCGCCTGGGCTTCGCGGTGCGTCACCTGGATCCCTGGCTGAAGCAGGCCTCCCCGGCGCTCGAGCCCCTCGCGAACCGCGAGGCTTGGGTGCTGCACTACGGTACGGAGCGCGAGGGCGGCCGAAACCTGCAGGGGACGCTGGTCTTCATTCCCGGCGACCTGCCGACCCGCACCCAGCTGGTGATGGCGCTGCTCAAGCTGAACCTCCTGAGCTCGGGGGCCCGCAGCCGCGTCGTGAAGTGGGCGGGTTCCGGCATCACCACGGAAGTCCAGCAGCTGCGCGGCTCCGGCGGCGTCTTCCACCTCATCCAGAAGGCCGAGGGCACTTGGATCAGCGACCGCGAGGCGCCGCTGCGCGCCCTGCTGTTCCCGGGGGCCGAGCCGACCCTGGGCGAGCGTCAGGAGTGGGCGCGGGTGGCCCTTTCGGCCATGGCGCCCGACACGGAGCTCTCCTTCTGGGTGGCCCCCCGCATCGGCGCGGACGCCGCCTTCGAGATCCAGGCCATCCGCCGCCGTCTCGCCAACGCCCAGCAGGGCACCTGGCCCAATCCCTTCGTGGCCAAGGCCGCCCCGCGCACCGGGGCCCTGACCGTGGCCCTTGGCGCGGGACCCACCGAGAAGCTGGTGGAGGCTATCCTGCGCGTGGACGACGCCAGCGACTTCCGCCTGCCCCAGATGCCCGAGTTCGCCAATGGTGGCCAGGCCCTCAGCCCCGCGCAGCTGAAGGCCTACCAGGAGGCCCTGGCCGGGGCCCAGGAGCGCCAGCGCCAGCGGGCCTCGCTGCGGCAGGACGCCGCGGCCCTGCAGGCCTGCCTGGACCTGCGC